>DADP01000007.1 GCA_002495025.1 Desulfurococcaceae archaeon UBA285 | reverse complement strand
ATAGGTTTTCAAGTAGCGAGATCGCTAGGTAATTCTATTGCAGTATTAACTATAGGCTACAAGCCGAGAACAAGAAAGAGGAGGAGTAAACTAGCAGAACAGGTATTGAAAACACTTGAAAAACTAGGTAAGGCATCAGCATATGAAATCTGGAGGTATAATAACGAGTATTCTCTGAGAGGTGTCTACAAGACAATTAAATCTCTCGTTGAAGACGGATTGGTTTGTGAAGAACCGGCGAGTAGAGGTAGGCGTAAAATAGTGCTCTACAAGTTGTGCTCGTAAATTCACGGTTTGTCAGACTTCAACGTTATAATATTGTCTGGTGTTGTAACAGTTATTGTTGCATACCTCTTTCTATGGTATAGCTTTATACTTCTAATGTAGACAATGTAGTCTGGGTGTGTTAGTGATACTTGTCTATTTATTCCATTAGCTATTACTTTAATGGCGTCCATTGTGTGAGCCGGTAGTCTGGTTTCAGCCCAGTAGAGTCTACCATGAAGTGTAACTCTAAATGTTTTATCTACTGGTATTTTCTGCTCTGCTAGTTCTCGTGCTTTTTCAGCCACTATTTCAACGTAGGGGTCTACGACCAGGTCTACTGGTATAACCCTGTAGATAACAGGTATTTCTTTAACGTGTTCTCTGAATTGATTGATTGCACTGTATGGATCATCTACTCTCAACAATATCACTGAGGGGCCCTTATCGACTACTACGTAGTCTATGCCTGTACGCCTCAATCTACTCATAATAAATCTATAGTTGTCTAGTCCCTGCTCGTGGGTAATTACTATGTTGAAGCTCATGTTTTACAACCTCTCTTCGAATTGGTGATATTGTTATTATGGATTATATATTGTGTTAATCTATAGCTTTAACCACTCTGATTACCTCGCTTTGAGATAGCTCGACTGCTTTGAGATATATTGTTGAAATTCTCTTGAGGCTTTCGTTATCACCCTTGATCATAACAGTGATTAGTCTTGAAGAAGTCTTTTTCAATGCTTCTCTAAGTGTTCTCTCAGTAATTCTATCTATACCATCTGTAACTAAAACTATAGATGCGTGCTGGATTCTTTTTTCAATTAGATCTCGTAGTGCTGTAACCAGCGCTCTACTAATATCTGTTCCACCAGCATTTTTCATTCTAGCTATATACTCGAATAAACTAGTAACATCCTTCATTTTAGGCTTCTTCGAGAGGTATCTAAGACCGTGGGGTTGGCTATCGAAAAACCTTATATAGAACTCTCTCTTCTCCTTTAAAGACTTGTTTAATAATGCTAAAATGAGTATTTTCGCCCATTTTATCTTCTCGCCCTCCATACTACCGCTTTTATCAACTAAGACGTATACTGGGCCACTAGATTCCTCTATGTATTTACTGTATAGTAGTAGTTGACCTTGTAGTAGTCTATATAGAAATAAGTCTTCGTCTACTAGTAGTTCTCTCGTTGCAATTCTCTCAAGGTCTCTACCGATTTCAAAACCTATTTTCTCTCCACGTCTAGATCTAATTTTCCTCGTAGACCTAGTATAACCTGGAATTGAAATTCCACTTAGTGACTTCAACAATAATTGGATATCTGCTTGTCGTGCTAGTCTAATTAATTCGAGACTGTATTCTTCAATTGATTCAATACTAAATGAGCCTGGTTCAGACCCCTCTAGTAAAACTCTTAATTGATATACTTCGCTAACCTCTCTCAGTGTATCTTCAACTATTTTTTCATGTATTCTCCTATCTGTAGAGCTACTTGTTAATTGATTGTCTTCTTGCCGGTTTTTTACTCCAGATAGCTCTTCATGTATTTTTCCAAGTAGTATTGCTGAGGCCAGTCCACTCATTAATCCATCTAGTATTGTTTTAGATCTTAGTTTTATACCACTGGGTGAAGTCAATAGTGTAGAAACCATGGCTTTATTTACTTCGGGCCCATCCTCCCTCGGGACTGGGGCTGGTAGATAGAGTGTATAATAGATGTCGACTGCGAGTGCAGGGTCTATTTTAACCAGATCTGAGCCGTACAGTGCATAGAGTAGTCTAACTACTTTTTCACCTCTATATTTAACTAGGGGTGAAGAGTAGTCTACTCCCTCGAGGACACCACTGATAGAGTTATTGTTCATGAAATAATCCTCTCTTTGATCAATTCTATTAGTTCTTCTATTTCTACTAGTAGTTTTCTTGTTTTTCCAGCTACTTTGTCATCGCTCGTTTCACGCGCTATTCTCTCTAGTCTTTCACGTGTTTTCTCTAGTCCCCTCAGGTATTCTAGTAGTTTAGGGTCGAATGAAGCTGTCTTAGCAAGATAGTTTTTCACTTCAACGAGATTAGATTCTATTTCGCCTAGTTCATAGATTAATCTTTCTCTTGATCCTAGTTCTTCGAGGAGTATAGCAAATACTTTATCTGCTTCTTCTCTTGTTGATGGAACAGTGTATTTTAATACAAATAAGTCTTCTTCAACAGCTATCATTCTCCCCTTTAAAAACGCGTGTGCAGCTATTAATTTGAGGGTTTTACCCTTTCTTCTATCAGTTAAGTGTATTCCATGGTCTTCGAGAACAGCGTATATTCTTAGCAGTGATTGTTTAATACTTGATAAGTCAACATCTAGTATAAAGTTGTAGATTTGTTTTAATTCACTCATAGAAATTACTGGTTGTGGTGCTCTATACCCTTCTTTCTCGATTCTCCAAGCTGCATCTAGTAGTTTACTCCACTTGTCTTCGCCAACGGGTTTTACAAAGTGTCTTACTAAAAACCTGTCGTATAGTGCTTGATATTCTGGCTCGTCTGGGACATTGTTACTCGCTGCGATCAACGTCCATAATGGTGCTATTATTTCATTGTATCCATCATATATAACCCGCTCGTTTAGAAGAGTGAGAAGTGTATTTAGTATTGCAGAGCTCGCATTGAAGATCTCGTCTAGAAATGCTATTTCAGCTTCTGGTAGTTTACCCTTTGTAACTCTTGCATACCTGCCTTCTTTAAATGCTACAATGTCAATTGGTCCCAGTAGCTCATCTGGCTCGGTGTACTTGGTGAGAAGGTATTTGAAAAACCTTGCTTTGAGTAGGTCGGCAGCCCTTCTAGCCATCGCCGACTTCGCTGTACCGGGTTCTCCAATCAATACAACGTGCTCCATTGTAGTTAGAGCGAGTGTTATAACGAGTGCTTCTTCTTCTCTACCAATAAATGGTTTTTCAAGCTCTGTTTTAAACGTATTAATTAAAGCCATGTATTTCTGTAGAACACTCTCCAGCAATTAAACCACCATTATTCAGCGAGGCAACTCCTCGTCATATCTAATCAGTTGAAACCGGGTGTCATCACACATATTATTAATTTCAAAACACACTTATTTATTCCTGGTAAGGGTTTGTGGACGTTGAAAACTGGAGTGCTTATATACTCGTATTAGAGCTGGATAGAGTGGTTAACATAGAGATACGTCGTAGAAGGCTTAAATTACAACCTGGAATCTACTTCTATGTTGGATCAGCGAGAAAGAGAATAATACAGAGAATTACTAGACACTTATCTAAAAGTAAAAAGAAGTGGTGGCACATAGACTACTTAACAACTCACAATGCATCAAAAATACTCGGGTTTATTCTAGTTAAATCAAGTAATGGAGATTGCGAATCAGAACTTGCAAGTAGATTAAACATGGTTTTAGAAGCAATTCCAAGGTTTGGGCAGAGTGATAAACCAAGAGATATATCCCACTTGTTTAAATGTAGTAGTGACTATACAGATTGTACTTCTCTAGTCTTCAATATAGTTGAAGAGAGTAGTTGCGTTGAAGATGTAGTATACATTGAAAACCAGGTGGGTTAATAATGTATTTTAAACACTATGAAAGAGAACGTGAAAAACAATTAAAGTGTTGTAGTTCACTAGATTACCTCTATGAATTAATGAGAAATATAGACTTCTACACTAGTAATGGATATTTAAATAGTGAGGGAGTTAAACTATTAAATAACGCGTTGAGATTAATAGTCGAGTATTGTCCAGAATACTCTCAAATAGCTAGAAGAGCACGTAAAACACTTGTTTTGGAATACGTGGAAAAACTAGTTGGTTTAATACACGATTATTGTGATCAAACCAGTGATTTAAGCGATCTAGAATAGAAAAATAAGATTTATTAACCTTTACAAACGTGACTAAACACGACGTAACCGTATTCGAGTTGGGTCAAATGGAATCAAGTAGAAAACAAAGTGGGAGCACAGCTCCTACAAATATAATAGATTTGAAATCAGGAATGGAAAACGTAAATGTAGTAGTAAGAGTAATAAGCACAACACCACCAAGAACAATTGAGACAAAGAAGGGAACAAGAACAATAAGCAACGCAGTCGTAGGAGACGCAACAGGACGAGTAGAAGCTGTTCTATGGGGAGAAAAAACAACAGCTCTCAAAGAAGGACAAGTGGTCAGCATACAGGGAGCATGGGTAACAGAATACAGAGGCAAACTACAGTTAAACATAGGTAAAAACACCAGTATAACAGAAGCACCACAAGAAAGCGTACCGGAGGAAATACCCGAAGAAGAACCAAAAGCCACTGGCAGACCCAGTGGTTCAAGACCTTTCAGACCCCAGAGAAGGGGGTTTAAAGGGAGAGGTAGGAGAGGAGGTGAATTCAATGAGTAACGAAGAACACCCACACGAACATGAACACGAACACGTAGAACTAAGTAGAGAAGTACAAGAAAAATACAATTCAATGAAGGATTTAAAACCAATGAGAAAAGGCGAGTTTCTAGGCGCTGAACAAGACAAGTTCTATGTAGCTGTAAGCGAAGAGGAAGTATATGAGTTGTCTCCTCTAGCCTACTATATATGGGCCCTCTGCGATGGAGAACACACAGTTGAATCTATAGCCAATGATATATCTGAAAACGCTCAAGTAGAGTTTAACAGAGTAATAGAGCCTCTAGTAATAGTATTAGAAGAAATGAAGAAAGTAAACCTCGTAGAATACTAGAGTAGACCCGTAAATCCATTCACGTAGATTGTTTTTCACGCTTACCTTGTTCTCCTTTTAACTCATATATAACGGGGCTTCATACAATAATATTTAATGGGATGACCGAAGACTCCAATACCGATCGGTGCGGATACTCCACCCCTAGGGGACCGTTTAATTAGAATTAAACTCTATGAGCTAACCCCACGAGATCCATTATTGATGAAACACCATGAATTTCAATCCACTTCTCCAATCCCTCAAGTATTTCATAGACAATCCTCCTATTTTTCATGAATACACTACCAACTTGTACTGCTCTAGCACCAGCTAGAATAAACTCGGCGACATCGCGCCAACTACTAATACCGCCTACACCAATTATTGGGGCATTGTACTCTCTGTATACCTCGTATACTGCTCTAATAGCTATGGGTTTTATTGGAGGCCCCGATAAACCCCCGTATTTATTTGATAATACTGGTTTACCAGTGTATACATCTATAGCCATTGCTCTAATAGTATTTATTAATACTACCCCGCTAGCTCCAGCTTCTAGTGCTTTACCAGCTGATTCAATGATTTTATCACATAATCCCAGTTTAACGAAGACAGGGGTGTTTATAGTAGAGACTACTTCTTTTACTAGTGTATAGACCATGCTGGGATCTGAACCCAAGTCTAAACCATGTCCTTTTACGTGTGGACAACTCATATTTAATTCAATGGCTGTTGCTCTACACTCTTCTGCTTTAATAGAGACTTCAATGAATTCACTTAGACTGCTTCCACCAATACTTACAATTACTGGTTTTCCATGTCTTCTAGCTCTTTCTACAACGGGGCAGATTCCATTAATTCCAGGGTTGGCGAGTCCCACTGCGTTTAAATACCCCCCGTTATCCAACTCCACAATTATTGGTGGTGGATACCCGTTTCTCGGGTTTTTAGTAAAGGTTTTTGTTACTATACCTGAAAACCCGGCGTTTACTAGTATGTCTACGTGTTCGGGCTCTGAGCCTAGTATTCCACTAGCATTCATAACTGGGTGTTCTAGTTTTAATCCATTTAGTTCAATCATGAGTCGATTCAAGAAACTCGTTCACCTCGTTGCACTTGAATACTGGCCCGTGGATACAGAGGAGTTTGGGTAGTGGTTTTAATACACAGCTACCACAAGCTCCTAGACCACATTTAACCATTGTTTCTAGAGATACATATACTTCAATCGAGGGGTCTATAGTACTACAAATACTTTTCAACATGGGTTTTGGACCAACAGCTATAATAGTACTCCACTTAACACCTTCTTTCTCTATTATATACTGTAGTACTTGGGGAACCATGCCACAAAAACCATATGAACAGTCTTCTGTAGCATAGTATACACTACCCGGGTTTAACGCTACTTTCTCAATATTAAACAACATATCACTTGATTTAACACCCCAGACAACGTCTACTATACAATTATCTATTGTACAATACCTAGTTAGTAGTGGTAGTGGCGCTATTCCAGAGCCGCCGGCAACGAACAGTATTCTATCGTGACCTCTCGTTTTAAACCCGTTTCCTAGAAAGCCTTTTACCCCGAAGAAGCCACTTCTATCTCTAAGACTTCTAGTGCCCTCTCCTACGACTTTAAATATTATTCTAAGTACTTGTTTTTCTTCTTCATAGTCAGCTATAGACATTGGTATTTCGTCTACACCTGGTATCCAGATATTAGTGAATTGTAGTGGTAGTGGCTTTGAGTGTACTGGCTCTACTAGTTTGAACTCTGCTAGGTATAGAGTAGAACTCAACTGCTCGGTTTTTGTTTTCAATGCTGGTTTAAACATTTCTACACCTTGGTAAAGCTCTTTATGTAGTTGGTAATGTTTAGATAGGTTTCAACGTCAATGAATCCCTTTAAGTATAGTTCTCTAAATATATCTAGTGCTGTAGTCAACGAGATTAACTCTACACCATTGGATTTTAATAATTCACGTGCACCCTGGTTTCTATCAACTACTACTACTGCGTAAACCGGGATACCGCCTTCTTCTCTAACATTTTGTATTGCTCGTAGAAGAGAAGCTCCAGTTGTTACAACATCGTCAACCACTACAACTCTTTTACCATTTACATCTCCCTCTACAGCTGATTTAGTACCATGTTGCTTCTTTTCTTTTCTCACGTATACAAGTGGTTTTCCAGTTATACATGAGAGATATGTTGCTAGTGGTATACCAGCTGTTTCCACTCCTGCTATTACATCTATATTGTCGAGTGGTATTCTAGATGCTAGCTCGATTACTACTCTCCTAGCTAGGTCTGGGTAGCTATATAGTTTTCTAATGTCGATGTAGAACGGACTAGTCAGCCCTGAAGACAGTTTAAACTCTCCTATTTTAACCATGCCGTGTTTATAGAGTTCTACTGGTAGCCACGACATCTCCTCCACGCCTCTAACTGAGCACTATATACTCTCTCAGCCACTACACGGGGGTTTTCAGACCTAGTAATCAATCTACCAATAATTTCATAGTCTGCCCCAGCACATATAGCACTACCCGGCTCGGCTCCTTGAACCCCAATGCCCGGTGAATATATCTTTATTGACCCGCCTAATACTCCACGTGCTTTTTTAATCAAGTGTAATCGTGTAGCCGGTAGTACAACACCATGCACGTTGAGATCTACCACCTGCTTTAACAATTCTTCAAAGTGGATATCAAGAAATCTAGTAGCTCCCTTGTGAGTCATTGATACAACTATTATAACGTCTAGTCCCAGCTTTCTCGACTCCTCGACGAGAACATCTAGCGCGCCTTCAACTCCTATAAATCCATGTACTATTACAGCATCCGCGCCGTTTCTAGCTAGAATTGAAATAGTTTCTTTCATTACATCTCCAATTTCTGCGAGTTTAAAATCAACAATTACTCTCCTACCAGATGATTCTTTGACTTCTCTTATAACTCCAACGCCTTCTTTGAGGACGAGTGGCAGTCCAATCTTGTAGGCTGAAACAACGTGTTTGGTTTCTTCAATTATTTCTCGTGTTGACTTATCTCCTTTTAATCCAAATGGTGGATCAAGCGCTAAAACTAACAAGGTGCCCGGTTCAATTTAATTACGTCTAGGGTTTTTAAATACAATAGGTTTCAAAACACATTGTTAGATATATGAGTGGTAAACACTAGTAGAGGTCGACTCCATTGCCCAAATACCTGGTTACAGTGACGGGTGAAATACCATTAAGGTCTTCGAGGACAAGGCCAAGGTTTTACAAAGTATTAATTGACAATATTAGAGACGCCGTAGAGCGAGTTGGAGGTAGAGTAAACACTATTGAAATACTCGAAGCAAAAATACTACTCGACGTAGACCGTGAAGTAGAAGAAGTATTAACACGAGTATTCGGCGTGTATAGAGTTGGAAGAGTATTGGAATACGAATTCAGAGATTTAAAAGACCTAGCTGAATGGGTTGCAAGTAAAGCAACAGGCTATGTCCAGGGAAAGAAGTTTGCTGTTAGAGTAAAGAGGAGCGGTCAACACGATTTTACATCTCTCGACGTTGCTAGAGAAGTAGGCGCACTATTAAAACCATTCTCTAAAGGCGTAGACTTGGAAAACCCCGAGGTAGAAGTCTCTCTTGAAGTAAGAGGTAGCAGGGTATTTCTATACCTAGATACAGCTAGAGGCCCCGGCGGCCTACCGATAGGTGTTGAAGGACGGGGACTAGTATTGTTTTCCGGTGGATTCGACTCACCAGTAGCAGCATGGTTTACAGCGAAGAGGGGTGTGAGAGTAGATTTTCTCCACTATGTAATGGGTTCAACACAGTCTAGTTACAACGCGTTTAGAGTTGCCCAGGAACTAGCTCGTAAATGGCTTTATGGCTATAGACCAGTATTTATAATAGTTGACTTCCGCGACCTACTATACGAGATTACAAAGAAAGTTGAGTGGAGTTATCGACAAGTAGTTTTAAGAGCACTAATGTATATTGTTGGATCTAAAATAGCTGTAAACCAGGGATACGATGTTATAGTAACTGGCGAGTCAATAGGCCAAGCATCAAGTCAGACACTTAGAAACCTTGAAGCAATAGAGCTAGTTTCAAAGCCATTAAAGCCCATTATGAGGCCTCTTGTAGGCTTTGACAAAGAAGAAATTATTGAATACTCTAGGAGAATAGGGCTCTATGAGTTGTCATCTATGGTTGTAGAAGCATGTAGTATTGCTCCAAGTAGAGTAGTTACAGCTGCAAAACCAGATGAACTAACAAGGGAACTAGAGAAAATAAACATGGAGCTAGTGGAGAAAGCAGTGAGAGAAGCAAAAACACTAGACTTACTATCTAGTAACCCACTAGATGTAATTCCAAGTAGTGATCTAGAAATAGACTTTATACCAGTAGAAGCAATAGTAGTTGACGCTAGAAACCCAGAAAACCGCGTGAAAAACCCAATTCATGGAGCAATAGGATTAGAAGAATTGAAAATCGAAGAACTACCAAGAGAAAAACCCGTAATCATAGTCTGTGAAACAGGTGTAAAAAGCCTTTTAATAGCACGTACACTACGTGAACACGGATTGAAAGCTTATAGTTTTAAAGGAGGATATTGTAGAAGATAGCTTTTAAAAACCACTGAGAAAACTAATTACACTATCCTACATTATAATTATCAGTATAGTGGCTGGTATTAATGGAAGAGAAACTACCTGAAAAACTAATTGAAAACTTAGACCCCGACGAGAAAATCCTATACGCTGTTAAAAAGAAAATCGGGCTTGAAAAACCAAAATGGCTTGTAGTAACAAATAGAAGACTTATAGTCTTTGACGAGAAAATACTTGGAAGATATGAAATGAAAGCGATTCCATACGAGAGAGTAGAAAAAATACACCTACACATAGGGGCAATGGCATCAGAGTTTATAATAGAATTAGAAAAAGGCGAGAAGATAATACTTACATGGATGAATAGAGAAGAATCTAGAGAAGCAGTAAACGCTATTTACAATGCATTAAAATCACTGGCTGTAGAACCACCAGTCCTCGAAAAGAAAAAGGGTGTTGTAGGCGAAGACTGGATTTTACACAAATCAAAAGAACTACTCGTCAGATCAATAGGTCAGCAACGCCAATTACAAACATTAGAAATAGAATCGTTATTGAAGCAACTAGAAGAACTAAGAAATAAAGGTGTTCTCACAGAGGACGAATATAGGGAGAAGGTCAAGAAGATCTTAGAGAAGATATAACGAGGAAATCTACATGGAAGACAAAAGTATAGTTTCAATCAAGGGATTTAAAGTAAAATTGTTTAAACTAGGCGGTCTAGAGGTAGGTATAGCAATAGATGTAGGGCCTCGAATACTATACCTTGGACTAGTAGGTAGAGGAGAAAATATACTCGAGGTAGACCCGGAAACCGGAATGGAAACACCAGATGGATATTGGAGGTTGATAGGCGGGCATAGATTATGGATTGCACCAGAAGAATATCCTCGAACATATTCAATAGATGATAAACCAGTAAAAATCTCGATTGAAGAAAACTCAATAGTAGTTGAAGGACAACCAGAACGTGAAAACAACGTATTGAAGAGAATTAAGATAACGCCTGGCGCTACCAGTAATTCTCTACGAGTTATCCATGAAGTAGTAAACATTGGTAGATGGGAAGTGAAGTATGCTCCCTGGGCTATAACGGTTGTTAAACCAGGAGGTGTAGCTATTATACCAGTTAAACCCTTGAAGAGAGATAAACACGGTCTACAAGCAGATAGAGTTATATCTCTATGGCCATATACAACGTTGAGCGACCCTAGATTAAAATTTATAGACAACTACATCCTCGTACACCAAGACCTGGGCAATTACAATCCACTGAAAATCGGGGCTAGTGCTAATCCACCAATTATTGCATATTACATTGACAAATACTTGTTTATTAAAAAGACTGTGTTCGAGCAGGGTGAATACCCAGACCTTGGATCTAGTGTTGAAGTATACGTGTCGAGTAAATACCTTGAACTCGAAACACTAGCACCTCTCAAACTAGTTAAACCAGGAGGAATACATGTACATGTAGAAGAGTGGATTTTAATTGAAGTAGGGAGAATAGAGTTAACTACTAGTGTTTTAGATAGCATTCTAAATGAAATTTGTGGATAGCATTCTCTACTCTAATACATATTTTAACTTTACACCTCTGATATTAAACAGGTGATTAGAGAATTGGTGTTGCTCTCACCCCCAGGTACAAAGCTTCCTCTAATGGGTAATGAAGCTATTGCAAGAGGTGTTTTAGAGTCGGGGATAAGCGTTGTAACAGGCTATCCTGGTACTCCTTCAAGCGAGGTTATTATGACTCTACAAGAATACGCGGGAGAAGTAGACATATATGTTGAATGGGCTGTAAACGAGCGTGTTGCACTAGAAATCGCTATTGGAGCAGCTATTACAGGCGCTAGAGCAATGGCTACAATGAAAGCTCCTGGATTAAACGTTGCATCCGACCCACTGCTCTCAGCTGCCTATTCAGGTGTAGATGGCGGACTAGTAGTCTACGTTGCAGACGATCCAGGCCCCCATACAACCCAGACTGAACAAGATAGCAGGTGGTTTGGAGACCTCGCAAAGCTACCAGTTATATCGCCTTCTAATCCACAAGAAGCAAAAGACTACGTGAAAATAGCTGTTGAATTAAGTGAGGCATTAAACCTCCCTGTTATACTGAGAACTACTACTAGAGTCAGCCATGCAGTTGGAGACGTAGTATTCGGGGAAATCGAACAGCCCAGAAGGGCCCGGTGGTTTAAGAAAAACCCAGAGAGATTTGTAAGAGCTGGTATGTTGTGGAATTTAGAGAGGCATAAGTGGTTGAATAAACAGTTATCGATGGTTGAAGAAGTCTCAGAGAAATACAGGTTAAATAGAGTTGAGGGGGTGGAGACCTCTGTATTGTAACAGAGGGCGCTGTATACAACTATGTCGCCGAGGCGGTGGCTGAGAAGAATATACCTGCAAAAATAGTTAAATTAGGTCTACTCTACCCATTCCCACGTAGATTTCTATTAAACAACATTAGAGAATGCAGAGAAATCCTTGTTGTTGAAGAACTAGACCCATACATAGAAGAGAGGTTGAAAACACTTCTATATGAATCAGGGTATTCAATACCAGTGAAGGGGAAGAGCACGGGACACATACCACTAGAAGGCGAACTAGATAAAGGCGTTGTACTGGAAGCTCTAGGCTATGAAAAACCACGTCAATGGATTAAACAAGAAAACGTGGCGAAGAGGCCTCCACCACTGTGTCCCGGGTGTCCTCATAGATTTACATTTCTCGCATTGAAACGCGCTATTATAAAGAAAGGGTTTAAACTAAGCGAAGTCCCCGTAATTGGAGATATTGGGTGTTATGCTCTAGCTGTTTACCAACCAATAGATATGTTGTGGACCGAGCACAGTATGGGAGCTAGTATTTCAATGGCTATGGGCATGAAAATAGCTGGTTTCAACAAGCCAGTTGTAGCTGTTATAGGTGATTCAACACTATTCCACGCTGGAATACAGTCGCTTATAGAAGCTATTAATAAACGCGTAGACCTACTTGTCCTAGTAGTAGACAATGAAGTAGTTGCTATGACGGGACACCAGTCGACGCCGGCGTGGCAGACGAGTGAAACTGGAAGATTGCTAAAACCAATAAACCTCGATAAACTAGTTGAATCATTAAATCCCGACTACTTAGCTATAGTAGACCCTTACAACTTTGAAGAAACCATGAAGACCATAGAAGAACTCCTCGATAAACCAGGCGTTAAAGTAGTTATTGCTAGACATCCCTGTGCTCTACTAGAAGCAAGAAAGAAGGGTGTTTCAAAGAGGTATTATGTTGATCCCAACGCGTGTACTGGTTGTAAAGCATGTCTTGTAACCACGGGGTGTCCAGCAATAATATTTGAAGAAGGTAAGGCTCACATAATACTCGAAGACTGTAATGGATGCGGGCTTTGTAGTAGATTCTGTACATTTAATGCTATAAAAGAGGTGGAGTAGAATGGAGGTTAAAAGAATACTCATTGCGTCCGTTGGCGGACAGGGTGGTTTAACACTAGCTAGAGTTATAGCTGAAGTGGCTGTTTTATCAGGGCTCTCGGTTAGAACTGGTGAAACACTTGGTATGGCTCAGAGGTATGGTAGTGTTGTAAGCTATGTGCAAATAGGTAGTAGAGTCTATACACCAAAATTCCTGCCTGGTGAGGCAGACTACTTAATCGGCTTGGAACTCGTAGAAACACTTAGAAATATACACTACTTGTCTAGTAGAGGAGTCGCAATTGTAGCAGATGAATACAGGCCTCCATACACTATGAGTTTTGAAAACCCGAAAGCAACACGCAATGATTTAATAGCGCGGTTGAAGTCCATACTCCCCTCAGCCATGATTATACCAGCGAGAAAAATAGCTGTTGAAGCCGGTAATCCACGTGCACTCAACATTGTATTATTGGGAGCATTCAACTCTATTGCTGGATTATTTGACCAGAACGTAGTCTACGAAGCTATAAAGAGAGTACTACCAAGAAAAGCCGTTGATACATCTATTAAAGCCTATGATATGGGATACGCGGTTGCAGAATCATTAAAGCATAGTATACCTATCTAGTTTTTCTTCTACTTGGTAATACCGTGATTGAACCCAAAACCATTGGTTTATAACCAGTGGTTTGGATAGTTCTGAATACCCTGCAAACACATATTTATTCTCGATGAAGAACACTCGATTCTCTGAAATAGTGATGAAGAGGCCTCGCTCCTGAATACTTCCGCAATGATTAGATGAAACCGTTTTTAAACACTGGGATATGGTATTACAATTGTAATACCTTGCAGAAGATCACTTGTTAAATCCATAGTGTGAAGTATTCCCCAAAAACCCCTTTTTTAAGTCAACTACGGCGATTTCACCAACGGTGCATGTAATGGCTGAAAACACAACGCCATCTATTAATGCATTGAACTCGTATTTCGAAAGAGAAATAGAAAACGTTAAAGAATACTATCTACCACTATTGTTACGTCTACTAGCAAAATGCAGTCACGCAGAGATAACTACTTGGATTAAAAAAGGAAGAGAGCTAATGAATAACAATGCATCATTACTAGAAAGATATATCATTGCAACCTCAATAAGAGAAAGAGTATTGAATTTAATACAAGAAGGATGCGTAGAGTAGAATCTCGAATTCCATCTCCAACTTTCTTTACCCACCATCTACCTATACTCTTTACATTAATTAGTCTTTCACTCTATGAGTCTAATCTAGCAAAGTAGGAGTTATACTTGCTATATTAATACAGAGTGAAATTCGAGGTGTAATTATGGAGGATAGAGAGTCTGGGATTTCCGAGTACTACACGAGAAAAACACTACTAACCCCCGAGTTACTATTAAGTAGCGGTTTTAACTACTATACTGGGAGATTAGATCAATTGATTGCATGGTTTCTAGTAGGTAAAAACAAACAATACATATATCACAGTGTCAACTGTGGAAGAAGCGAATCCTGTATTTCTATTTTCACAATTGAAAACAAAGTAAAACTATTAGTGGTAGATAGTAGTCTACTAGACTCCACTGATTTATGCAGTTCAATAATGAGTATTATTGACCAAGAAACCCCAAATATATTAGTAATTGATAAATCCATGGCTCCATCAATAGAAACATGTATTAAACACTACATTACAGGTCAAGGGATTTTAATTGATGTTATCCCCGTAGACACATCTGAATACATGGTTATATTCATAGAGAACATTACCAATATTGATTATGCACACTTCATGGCCGACTATCCAGGGAAGTGTAGAGCAACTCATGCACACTCATCTTACTACGTAGATGTAGTTATAGGTGGATTTAAAGCGTCCGACGGCATGGTTGTAGACTTCAATATTGTTAAGCGAATTGTAAAAGATGTTGTAAATGAATTTGACCATAAACTAGTTGTTAACAAGAAGTATGTTGTTGCAGTAAAGGATAGACATGTAAGAATATACTATGAAACAGTGGAGGGAATACACGACTATACACTCCCAATATCAGAAGTCAAAATACTAGATGAAGAACCAACTATTGAAAACATTACAAAATACATTGCCGAGGAGATCCTGAAGAGGATGCCAGGAAACGTAACATCAGTCGGAGTAATTCTACGTGAAGGAGTAGATAAAGGAGCTGTATATATTGCTAGAACTAAACCACTCTGGATGAAGAAACTAGAAGAAATACTTGTAAAATACTTAAACACCTAGCTCCTACTTTGACGCTTCAACTCGGGATTTAGGGGTTGAAAAGTGGATTCTAAAATAGTAATTCCAATAAGTGAAATATTCTACTCTATTCAGGGGGAAGGAGTTAATAGTGGAGTACCAGCTCTCTTCATAAGGGTATCTGGTTGCAACCTCAAGTGTGTATGGTGTGATACCAAGTACGCGTGGAGTAATGGTGAATTGTATACAGTAGAGGAATTGATTAATTTAATCCAGGAATTCAACGAGTTTTTAACTAGGCGAAGACACTTGGTTATTACTGGTGGAGAACCACTACTATGGCAGAAAGAGCTGTCAATACTACTAGGTATTCTAAAATCCAAATACACTGATTTATTCGTAGAAGTAGAAACAAATGGCACAATAAAACCAACAATAGAGTTTGACAATTACGTCTCCCAATACAATGTATCATTAAAACTAGGTAATTCCATGATACCTGAACGCGAGAGGCTCATACCAGAAGCTATAGAGTGGTTTAAAAAGAGTGGAAAAGCATACTTTAAATTCGTTGTTTTAAATGAAAAAGACGTTGAAGAAATACTTGGTCACCCACTACTCGCAGAGATTATTAGTAAACATAGAGATAGAGTGTTGTTTATGCCGCTTGCATCTACTAGAGAAGAATACATTGAACGAGCACCACTAGTTATAGAGTTATCTAAAAAGTATGGTGTTAGATTTTCCCCTAGAATACACATATGTATCTATAGTGGGAGACAGGGTGTTTAACAAGAAATTCAATCCACACATATAAACCTTTTTAGTTGAAATATAAAGCAAAACATAATTCTCTTAGATAATAATAGAATTGCTAATAGGCGATAGATATGAATGGATTAACGCCAGTTACGAATGAACCATGTAGAGTAATTGCAGTAGTCAGCGGGGGCCCGGATAGCATTTGCTACCTAGCTCTATGGCTTAGTAGAGGCTGTAATGCACACGTATTAACTTTTAACTATGGTCAAAAAGCACAGAAGGAAATAGAGATTGCTAAACAACTAGTAGTAAAACTAGATGAGTTGGCGAGAGAGAAAGGATGGGGTAGGATTATTGAACACAGAGTTGTCAACATGGAGTTTATGCGGGAATTGTGGAGGGGGACACAGTTAACAGATAGCACTGTGAAAATCGAAGAAAAATACACGCCAAGTGTTGTTGTCCCGATTAGAAACATTGTTATGCTTACTATTGCATCTGCCTATGCATACACTATTAGAGAATTAACTAATACAAAAACATTTGTTATATATGGAGCACAACTAAATGATGCTGTATACAATCCAGAAATAAGAGACTTCAACTACCCAGATTGCACTCCAGAATGCGTTTTATCTATTGAAACAGCTGTTAGAATGTGTCACTTTAGAAATATGCGAGACTTGGAATTATGGTCGCCGTCTCGAGAGTCTCTCACTAAACCCGAGCTCTTAGCGAAATGCTATGAGTTAATAGGCGACCTTATATATGACACGTGGAGTTGCTACCAAGAAGGAGACGTCCACTGTGGTCAATGCGAGAGCTGTCGTAATAGAGCAAGGAGTTTTAAAGAAGCTGGTTTAATAGATAAAACAAAGTATAGAGTTCCACTGCAATACTAAACCCTTGATTTTAATCACTGGAATAACTGTTTCTAACCACGTAGATACTGGTCCGCTCCTTATTAGCTTCAAATAGAAATAATTATAGTGGGTGTTTACTTGCAGGAGAATAAACCACTACGTGTTGGTGTATATCTGCCTAGCGAGCTAGCCGAGAAGCTCCACGAGTTGATGAAAGAACTAGAAATTGATAATTTCTCGAGAATTGTCCAAGAAGCGTTGAGACTATATATCTCTGAGCATGCCTGGAGAACAGGGGGTTTTGCAACAGGTGTTGTTGTAGTACTATATGATCATGAAATTGGACACGTAGATGAAGAACTAACCGATATACAACATGGTTTTCTAGATGTTATATCTGCATCAATACATATTCACCTAGATGAAAGAAACTGTATGTTGGTTATAGTGGTAAAAGGCAGTGTTGATTCAATTAAACAGTTTGTTGGAAGATTAGAGAGAGTACGTGGAGTAAAACTAGTTAGACCCTTCCTCGTCTCGTCTCTTGAAACAACTTCAAAGTAATTCAATTCTCTTAACACGCCGTGTTGCAATAATATCTGTTCCACAGATATCTCTAATTACAACGTCTCCTATTTCAACCGGGGCCTCTAGTTCTATTTTTGCTAGTTGCTCCATTATCCTCCATATACAGTCCTTTGGTACTGGGCTCCGTGTAACAACCGATACTGTTGGCATATCACCGTTTTTTACTCTTACAACACTCATTACGTGTCTGCGTGGTTCTAGTACTTCTTGTTTAGCATATTCTACTCCTCTTGGACACTGATTTCCATATACTTGTATCTCTCTATCTTTCACAATAACTCTCAGTGTACAACTAGCTGGACACATTATACAGTAGAGTTCAAGCTCCTTCATTGTCTAGGAGTCACCTGTATTGTTATTTTATCATCACTGCTCATTTTCTTGAAGTGTTCTGGTTTAAGCTTTATTCTAATCATTTCAGATGGTCTTACACCATAACTGAATACTCTATAGTTTACCTCTGGTATTTCTATATACACGTTTTTCTCGGGTTGTGAAACTCTAGCATATAATACTACTTCTCTCTTTCCACTGATGTAGTGTGGTACGATGAGACGTATATTCCTCCCCTTAACAACTCTAATCCACTTCTCACTTGGTAATCCATTATTCTCGACGAATTTGTGTGCACCTTCTGCGGCTCTCTCACCTTGTTCAACAGCATAGTCGACTAAATCGTTTATTACAAGGGCGTTTCCAGCAACAAATATACCTGGTTTACTAGTCTCTAAGTATTCGTTTACTACAGGACCCCCTGTTGCCGGGTCTATGACAACACCTATTTTCTCGAGTAGGTCTATGTTTGGTCTTAAACCAGCTGACACGATAACAGTGTCACATGGTATTTCAAACTCTGTCCCCGGTATGATCTTCAAGTTCTCGTCTACTTTTGCAACAATGACTTTCTCTACTCTCTTTTTACCAATAATTTTTACAACTGTGTGTCCTAGGAGGAGGGGTATATCGTAATCTCTTAGACACTGTACTACATTTCTCATTAATCCACCTGGATATGGTAGTATTTCTACTACTGCTTTAACTCTAGCTCCTTCTAGTGCAAACCTTCTAGCCATAATTAATCCTACATCTCCAGAACCAATTACCACTACTTCTCTACCCGGGAGAACTCCAAATATATCCATTAGTGTCTGGGCCTCGCCAGCTGTATATACACCGTCTACTCGGTCTCCATAAACACCTATTTCAAATATGTGTCTTTCCCGTGCGCCAGTAGCATAGATAATTGTCTCTGCGTGTACTTCTAAGACTCCACTTGGCGATATGACGTTTACTACTTTGTCATTGTAGTCAATGTATTCAATACTGTGTACATACGTTTTCGTCAAATACTCTGTTTTCGACTCTACTAGCTTGTCTAAAAGCCTTGTAATAAACTCTGTACCAGTTAAATCTTGTTTATAATAGTGTATTCCAAATCCCGGATGGATACACTGTAGTGGAATACCGCCAAGTACATCGCGGTTTTCAATGAGGAGTGTTTTCAATCCTTTCTCTCTTGTTTTTATAGCTGCTGCTATTCCAGCTGGTCCTCCACCAATAACTACTGTATCATAGTAGAGAGTTTTCACTGCACACTCACCTTTTCCCTCCATAGTTTTTTAACATCTCCAATACCATATGGTGAGTGTTTAACTACTACTTCTTGTAGCGGTATGCCTAACTCCATGGATATAATGTTTGCAACCCGCCATCTACAAAATGAACCTTGACACTTGCCGAAACCAGTGTATACTCTGAATTTCACGCCGTCAACAGTGACTCTCGCTCCAATTTTCTTTATTCTCTCAATAGCTTCCAAAACCTCTGCTTTAGAAACCATTTTACAATAACATATTATCTCTCCGTAATTAGGATTGGATTTAACCAGTTCGTCTATTTCATCAAGTCTTTTGTTTTTAATTCTAGTGATATCTCTTCTATATGGATTCCATTTTTGTTTCTCAACGAGTTTTACATCGTATGTTTCTCTAATCAAGTCTAATACGTATTCCGCTATGGCTGGTGCTGCTGTTAATCCAGGTGATCTTATTCCAGCAACGTTTACAAATCCCCATGGATCACTATATGCCTTGATCAACCAGTGCCCACCCGGGGGTTCTGGTCTAACACCCGCGAAAACCCTAATTACACGGTTTTTAGGAGGCGGGTTTTTCAGTATTCTCGCGGCTTCTCTATATATGTATTCAATACCCTCTCTACTAGTCGAGGTGTCTTCTTTGAATTCGTATGGCATGTCTTCGGCTGTTGGCCCTATCATTAGATTTCCGTGAACAGTAGTAATAGCATATACACCTTTCGTCTTGGGTGTTGGAGTTGTATGGAGGATTATTCGGGGTTTTGATTCTACTGTTTCATCGAATAATATGTATTCTCCTTTTCTAGGAGTGATTTTGAATTCTGGCTCAACCCCCGCCATATGTGATATAGTGTCTGCATGGAGGCCGGCCGCGTTCACTACAATATCTGCTTGTATAAACCCCTTGTTTGTTTCAACACCTAGAACTCTCCCACTCGAAATCCTTATATTTCTAACTTCTGTTTCAACAAGTAGTTTTACACCGTTGTCAACAGCGTTCTCGATTATTGCTGGTACTGCTTCGAATGGAGAGATCAATCCTGCTGTTGGAGCATATAGTGCTCCCTCTACACCTGGATTTACAGCTGGCTCAACTGCTTGTACTTCGTTTTTATCTAGTATTCTCACGCCTGGAACACTGTTTCTCTTGGCGTACTCGAGGTATTTACGTGCTTCTTTTTCCTCAGCGGTGTTCGTATAGAGCATTAACTCGCCCGGCCATGTTGACAGTATTGATAATTCTCTTACCCATTGCCTCCAAAGCATATTTCCTCTAACACAGAGCTTTGCTCTTAATGGATGTTGATCGGGGTCTTCTTCATGACCTGGATGTATTATTGAGGTATTTGCTTTACTTACACCCCAGCCAACATCAGGTTCTCTCTCTAGGACTATGACTTCTAGCCCCTGATACCTTGACAATACACGTGCTATAGAAGCCCCTACAACTCCACTACCAATAACTACTATTTTCAATACATTCAAAAATCAACACCTATTTCTTAGTGTCAATTAAAGAAATTAATGGGTAAAATCTGTGAAAAAGAAAAAATAATTGGTGGTTTACTTCTCGTTAGCTACTTCTTTCTTGTGAGTTGTAGTGTTAGTGCTATTGCTAGAACGAGTGCTACTAATCCTACTATGCTAGTTGTTGTATAATCTGGTACTAGTATTGTTGTCGTTTCTGTTTCAGTTTGAATTATAGTTAGTGGTAGTATGGAGTACAGGGTTTCAATTACGCTGGATACCATGGTTTGAGTTATTATCTTTGCCTCGGTGACTATGTAGGTCACGGAGGTGGTTTTTTCTACTGTCTCGGTAGTTGTAACTATTTCTCTCTCTGTAATTACTATAGTAGTGGTATCTATTCGAGTTGCTGTCTCGGTAATAGTATTAGTTGTTGTAATAGTAGTACCAGGTAGTGTAATTGTTACAGTGCGTGTTTCGGTAAAAGTAATCGTTACGGTTGTTGCATTGGGTGATGTCTCTGTTGT
>DADP01000003.1 GCA_002495025.1 Desulfurococcaceae archaeon UBA285 | reverse complement strand
GACTTCATTAACATGTGTAATACTGCTTCAAGTGTTTTACCAGAGTATACGACATCTGATAGTACGAGAACACTGTCTTTTCTCGTTACGAGATCTCTGTCTAAGTATAGTGTTTCAACGTCGCGTGGCCCCCTCATAACGCTTATACTGTAGTATTGAATGCCCGGGTAGCTCTTATTCCTCTTTACTAGTACAATGGGTGCACTAAACTCTATTGACAGCATTGTAGCTATTGGGAGTACTGCTTCAGCTGTTGCAATTATCTTAGTTATCTTCCTGTCTGCTAGGTCTAGATATATCATTATTGAGAGAAGTCTCGCTACATACGGGTCTTTTAAAACCCGTAACAAGTCTATAATTGGGCTTTTTTCGTGTTCAACAAGGTCTCTCAATAAGTGTCCAAGGTCTACTGAGAGGCTAATACGTGCAAGTATCCTGGTTGCATGTTCGAAACTGGGTATTACAGAGCCCCTAACATATCTACATAAAACAGACTCGGGGAGGCCTGTTAACTCGTATAGATCTCTATATGAAAGAGAGGGTTTAATCAACCTCAAAACCTCGGATGCAAGTAGTCTCAACTTCATTTTATCTGCCTTGCTTTTACCGTGAACCCTCACTAGCTTCTCTACAAACTCTTCAACCTCTCTCTCTAATGGTTTTCTTATAACTAGTACTCTCTTACTCCAACTACTCAATTAAATCAGCCCTCAATTACACTATTAGCATTGAGTTAATTAAGGTATTTAAAGATTTAAATAAATCGGCGATGAGCGGGGTTTTAAGTACCGATTGATGATGATAAACCCACGCGGCGAGCAATTTGGTAAAATACATATTTGACGAAACCCTAGTAAAAATGGGCATTGTCAACCAAGAGGTTTTAGATGAAGCTATTGGACTAGGTGTAGATCACTTAAAAATATGTGGAGAATGTAGTGAATGGAAGCTATGCGTGTATATATCACTAGTAAACCTAGTCGGAGAATACAGGGTTTTACTACGGGGACTACTAGTTCAAATACCAGCTTCAAAGGAACTCGACGAGAATACAAGTATTTTACTAAAACTCTCTAATACAGTGGTTAGCGAGAAGGGTATGGTTTACTTTTATATACCAAGGAATTATAGTATTGGAGTCTACTATATTCTATGTAGTAGTGTAAAACCAGGTTGGAGTGAGTGGTCTCCAGTCGATGAAAGTGAAATCACGTATTTTCAAATTGAAGGTGTAGAAGAGTGATTGTTTTTAGAGTGAAAAAATGGCTTGAAGAAGACGAGTTTAAAGAACTAACACGTATTGCAGACTACATGGGTTTTGAAAACGGCGTTAAATCGTTTAGATTAAACCTAGACAAGGCCTTTAGAAACGGGTATACACTAGTAGACATTAAAAACCTTGTATGCGAGTATTCGATTGATTGTAGAGAAGTAGAAGTCAAGCTCGAAGAAGTGGCAAGCAACTACACTCCTGTTTTCGAGTGGATTTCTAGTAAAGGTGTTGTTAAACTAAGTATTCCCAGGTCAATATATGGTGTTGTAAAAGAAGATTTAAAGAAGTATAGTCCCAGGTTTATAGGGCTCGTAGAAGACAAAGTCGTACTAGAAATCCTTCCATACAAAGCACCAGATGTATATAAAACACTTAGAGACAAACTAGGCAACGTACTAGACCCTCAAAACCTGTTTACCGAGAAACCACTAGTGATCCAGCCAGAACTAAGAAACATAGAATTACGCCCCTATCAAAAAGAAGCGCTTGAGAAATGGATTGAAAATAATTATCGTGGAGTAATCGCCCTACCAACAGGTGCAGGTAAAAGCATTGTTGCACTTGCTGCTTTAACACGTGTTAATACTAGAACACTCATTATAGCATACACTAAAGAACAAGTACTCCAGTGGCGGGAATTCATTCTCAAATACACTACTATTCCTCCACACATGGTCGGCGTCTTCTACAGCGAGGAGAAAAAACTAGCACCAGTAACAATTACAACTTATCAAAGTGGTTTTAGAAACATTAATACTCTCTCACCGTATTTTGGAATGTTAATTGTAGACGAAGTTCACCACTTGCCAGCCGAGAAGTTCAAGTATATTGCTATGCATTCAATAGCAGTCTATAGAATGGGTTTATCTGCAACACCAACACGTGAAGACGGTAAACACGAAGAATTATTTCCGCTACTAGGTGGAATAGTATACTATAAACTACCAGGCGAACTAGTAGAACAAGGCTATCTAGCACCATACAAAGTCATAACGGTCAAAGTAAAGCTTTCAAAACAAGAGAGAGAATTATACGAGCAGTTGAGAAAGAAGTATAGAGCACTCGTTGGAGGATTAAAATTCCAAGAAGTACTAGAACTAGCACGTAGAGGGGACTCAAGGGCCGCCGAGGCCCTTAAAATACACAGCGAGGCGAGAATGCTACTTGCTAAATCAACTTCTAAAATAGATAAAGCTGTTGAAATAGCGAGAGAAGAATACGAAAAGGGGAATAAAGTAATAGTTTTCACGCAATATGTAGATCAAGCGAGAGAAATAGCTAGAAGACTAGAAGCACTACTATTAACAGGCGACACACCCGAAGAAGAGAGAAAAAGGGCCCTTCAAGAATTCAAGTATGCACAACGTGGAATACTAGTAGTTACAACAGTTGGAGATGAGGGACTAGACATACCAGACGCCAATGTTGGAATATTAGTATCTGGTACTGGTTCACGAAGACAATTCATACAGAGATTAGGAAGATTACTGAGACCAAAACCAGGTGGAAAAGAAGCAGTAATGTACGAGATAATCCTCGAGAAAACAACTGAAGAATTCCAAGCTAGAAAGAGAAAAACACTCAATCTAGATGAATACCTCGGCGAAGACCAGGAAA
>DADP01000026.1:55743-120630 GCA_002495025.1 Desulfurococcaceae archaeon UBA285 | reverse complement strand
ATGGTAATAGCCACTATTGGCTGGCCCGATACATTCGACCCTGCTAAGAGCTATGAGAGCTTTGGATGGGAAATCTTTGATCAAATATACTCCAAGCCCATAACCTACTACTATGAAAACACAGAGCCAGAACCAGAACTAGCAGTTGCTTGGGCCTTTACACCAAGCGGTGATGAATTATACCTAGTGATACGTGGAGGAGTAGTAGCATATGACCCATGGAACAATAAGACCTATCCAATAGACGCTACAGATGTATTATTCAGCTTGTGGAGAGCAGTAAGAGTAAACCTACCAGGTGGACCACAATGGATGATAGATAGCTTTATTGACGTCAATGCATCACAAGTATTAAGAGAAGAAGAATTCCAGCAAATACTATCAAATGGATTAATTGCTGTATACCACGGCGAGTCCAAAGAGGTTAGATCACTCCAAGAACTACTAGGAGTATTTAACTACAATGGACCAACGGCCGGCGTAGTAAAACTAAAACTCAAATTCCCATATCCACCAATACTCCACATATTAACCACTGGAGTAGCTAGCGTTATACCAATGGAATATGCACTCGGCGAGAAATACGAAGCTGCACTAGTTGATTCAAACTACGGTAAGAACCCATCTGCATGGGCTAAATACGTTATAGAAGGAGAAGAAGATGAAACATACAAGAAACTCAAAGACTACCCAGTATCCACCGGTCCATACTATGTAGCCGACTACAAGGAAGACGCATATATCATATTAAAGATCAATCCATACTATTGGAATGCAACACTTTGGGAGCAGTTATACGGGTATAAACCATAGCTTCTCTATCTTCCTAATATTTTTATTAACTCCTCCCCTACATAATCCTTGAAAAGGTGTATGAAAAGTGGGCTTGGGAACATTCATTGCTAGGAGAATATTGACCTTCATTCCTACTTTGATAGGAGTATTATTGATAACTTATCTAATTGCTTATGCTATACCAACAGACCCCGTGAGAGCTTGGGTCGGCGAGAAATTAATGAATCCTCAAACCCTCGAGCAGATAAAAGCCAAGTATAAGTTTAATGCTCCATGGTACGAGCAATTCGCGTTTCTCGTACAACAATTACTAACAGGGCAGTTAGAAGACCCTATTAGACATAGGAATGTGTTTGACGAGATCTCAAATAGATTTGGTGTTACAGTAGAAGTAGCTATTGTAGGCTTTTTATTCCTAGTAGCTATTGGAATACCACTGGGACTACTTGCAGCAATATATAAAGACACCCCGATAGACTTCGCTGTTAGAATAATGGCTCTCGTTGGAAGCTCACTACCATCATTCGTCCTCTACTACTTCTTAATACTATTGTTATTTACACAGTTTAGAACGACTTATCTAGCAGGTATACCAGAACCCTCACTTACATGCAGGTTATCTATTGCTTCATGGCCAGAGAGCATACCGGTTCTTGGACATATTGGCGCGGCTCTTGGAAAAGTCCCTATGTTTGCCGGTATAATGTGTGGAGAATTCGACGTTGTAGGCGAGACATTTAAGAGGCTATACCTGCCCGGCCTCGCGCTTGGATTACTAAATGGTGGATTTATAGCGAGAATAGTTAGAAACAGTCTTCTCGACGCTTTAAGTGCTGAATTCATAACTTATGCTAAAGCGAGGGGTTTACGTAAGTTGAGTGTTTGGAAACACGCTCTTAAAAACGCCATGGTGCCAGTTGTAACTGTTCTAGGTTTAAACTTTGGCGGATTATTGTCTGGTGCAATTATAGCTGAAACAGTATTCAATATTCCAGGTATAGGTAGATACATGTATGAAGCGATTCTACGATTAAACTTCCCCGTAATAATAGCATGTACGTTTCTCGTAGCATTAGTCTATGTAACTATAAACCTAGTAGTTGACATATTGTATGCAATTATAGATCCAAGGATCAGGTATTGAGGGGTGAGAGAATGGACTTCATATACATCCTTCTTAAAAAAATCATATGGAAATATGCAGGTCTGAGAGAGAAGATATCTCCTGGCTGGATCCAAAAGAACTCGTCTAGAATACGTGAATGGGAGTTAATGGCATATGCATATAGTAGGTCACCAATAGGAGTACTAGGTGGACTAATAGTATTTGTAACATTTATACTAGCTGTCATCGGACCTATGATATCGTGGGAGCCTTATTGGGAGTATAAAATAATAATTAACGAGAGCTATCGATATATGCCCCCGTGTCTACCCCCATCTTGTACCGGTTCTCCACTCCTGGGTACAGATGAATGGGGTCGGGATATAATTGCAATGTCTCTATATGGAATAAGAATATCATTTGTAATATCAATAGTGGTAGTAGTACTCGGCGCACCACTCGGTATAATACTCGGGTTAATAGCCGGCTATAAAGGCGGCGTTGTAGACGAGGCTATAATGAGGATTACAGATATATTTCTTGCATTCCCAGGACTTGTATTAGCAATAGCATTTGCCTCTGTACTACCCCAGAGAATAAGAGGAGCACTAGAATCAAACAGTATACTAAGAGCATTCTTTGCCGGGTTATTTGGTCTCAGAGAAGCCGAGTATGCACAAATAGCAGCACTACTCTCGATTTGGCTAGCAATGGTTCTCGTGTGGTGGCCCGGCTATGCTAGAATAGTACGTGGAAGCGTTTTATCAATTAGAGAGATGCCATTTATCGAAGCAGCCAAACTATCAGGTCTATCAACATGGAGTATACTGTTTAGACACGTTCTACCCAACGTTATCTCACCAGTACTAGTTATGATGACATTTGATATAGCAACTGCCACGTTATTCGCTGCCTCACTATCCTTCTTGGGTCTAGGACCACAAGAACCAGTTCCCGAACTAGGATTCTTGATTTCAAAAGCTGGCTACTACTTCCCAGAAAGAAGCAGCCATGTTGTTGCATTCCTCGGTATAATCCTCTTAGTTATGGCATTAGGGTGGAATCTATTGGGCGATGCATTAAGAGATATCCTAGACCCTAGAACAAGGCGTGCAATCGAGTATAGAATGGAAAAGGAAAAGAAGAAGTAGGGTGGGATCATGGAGGGTAAACTCGAGCTTCCAGAAGGCGTGGTTCTAAAAGTAGAAGACTTAGTTGTAAAATTCTATACTTACAGCGGCGTAGTACACGCTGTCTCCAAGGTTTCATTCTATGTAAAAGAAGGCGAGACAGTAGCACTAGTAGGAGAAACAGGATGTGGTAAATCAGTAACTACGAGAGCATTAACGAGATTAATTGAATCACCAGGAAGAATAGAAGAAGGCCGTGTACTCTTTAGAAGACGAAACGGAGAAGTAGTCGACTTACTCAAAGTAGACTTTGAAACACTACGGCAAATTAGAGGAAATGAAATAGCATATATATTCCAAGACCCTACATCGGCATTAGATCCCTTATACACTATAGGATTCCACATACATGAAACCATTGAAGCCCATGTGGGCAAAATACCTAAAAAAGAAACTCTTAGAAGAGGGATTGAACTGCTACGTCAAGTATTAATACCGAGTCCCGAGGTCAGAGTTAAAAACTACCCTCATGAAATGTCCGGTGGAATGAGACAAAGAAGTGTAATAGCAATTAGTTTATCAAATAATCCAAGACTCTTAATAGCCGACGAACCAACAACAAACCTCGATGTAACTGTTCAAGCACAAATCCTAGATCTATTGGAGAAACTTCAAGAACAATACAAAATGGGTATGATACTAATAACCCACAACCTTGGAATAGTAGCAGAAGTAGCTGATAGAGTATACGTAATGTATGCTGGTAAAATAGTAGAAGAAGGAAAAACAGAGCAAATATTCTACAATCCACAACACCCATATACAAAACTCTTATTGAGGGCAGTACCAGACCCAACAAAGAAAATAGAGAAATTAGAATCTATTCCCGGCGTAATACCATCTCTCATAAATCCACCACCTGGCTGTAGATTTACCGATAGATGTCCATACGCCATGGATAAGTGTAGGAGAGAAGAACCACCACTCATAGAAGTAGAACCGGGTCATAAAGCTACTTGTTGGCTTCTAGTGAAAAGGGGGTGAGATAATTGAGTGAAAATATTCTACTCGAGGTAAAAGACCTCAAAAAACACTTTAGAGTAAGAGGCTCTCTCACCAAGAAGGTTAGAGCAGTAGACGGAGTAAACTTCTACATTAAGAGAGGTGAAACACTTGGATTTGTCGGAGAGAGTGGGTGCGGCAAGACAACCCTTGGTAGACTCGTTTTAAAACTCATTGAGCCAACTTCAGGTAAAATATTCTTTGAAGGAAAAGATATCACCAAAGCTAAAGGAAGAGAGTTAAAAGAATACTGGAGAAACGCTCAAATGGTATTTCAAGACCCACATACAAGCCTAAACCCTAAAATGACTATTGCAAGCATACTACTCGAACCAATAAGATTCTATAAAATCGATGTTGGTGACGAAGAAGAATTCTTAGCTAAACAAATGGAGCTTGTAGGTTTAGGTAGAGAACACCTATATAGATATCCACATGAATTGTCTGGTGGTCAAAAACAAAGGGTAGCTATTTTAAGAGCTATTATTACCAGACCTAAATTCATTGTACTAGACGAACCAACTTCAGCACTAGACGTCTCAGTTCAAGCACAAATACTGGAATTACTCAAAGATCTACAACGAAAATTCTCATTGACATACATGTTTATCTCACATGATATTAGTGTCGTAAAATACATGAGTAATAGAATGGCCGTCATGTACCTGGGTAAAATCGTTGAACTTGGCCCTTCAGATCCATTATTTGAAAACCCGTTACACCCATATACAAAGTTTCTATTAGCGGCTGTTCCAATACCTGATCCGAAAATAGCGAGGTCGAGAGAGAAAATCCTTATTAAAGGCGAGCCACCATCACCAATTAACCCACCGCCTGGCTGTAGATTCCACCCGAGATGCCCCTTTGCAATGGATAAGTGTAGGAGAGAAGAACCACCACTCATAGAGGTCGAAAGAGATCGTTTTGTTGCTTGTTGGCTGTATGCTTCAAAGTAGTGTTTTTATACTGGTTTTTATCTCCCCTTTGAATATTTATATATTCTAGGTGGTGTACGAATATGTCTACTCGTACACATAGAGTTATAGAAATAGTAGTGTTTACAGTACTAGTTTACGCGGCTACAATCGCCCTCCCAATATATCAGCCGCCAACAGGAGGATATTTTAATCTAGGCGAATCAATGATATATGTAGCAGCTTTAACTACTTCTCCACTAGTAGCTGGTATCGCGGGTGGTGTAGGAGCTGCTCTAGCTGATTTAACAACTGGATATGCCATATTTGCTCCTGGAACACTAGTTATAAAGTTTATTGAGGGGTTTGTAGCCGGGTTCTTTGTGAGAAAACTTAAATCTATACATGGAGCAGTAAAAGCCCTGATAACAGGTGGTGTTTACAGCATTATACTAGTTTCCGTATATGCAACTCTCGGCGGCGTCTACTTGGGGCCTTCAACACTAATGATTCCCGGTACCAGCTTTGTAATTGAGCTTCCATCACCATATGTAGAGGTTGCTCTAGCGGTATGGATTGCACTGGGTATTGCACTTGCTAGTCTAGTAATTATTGCTCTTACAAAAAGCTATGTTTCATCGGGTGAAGTATATGGATTAGCTATTGGAGGAGCATTAATGGTTCTAGGATACTATCTATACGAATACTTCATTAGTAACCCACTAACTGGTAGAGAGCCAGCAGCCGCTGTACTTGAAATCCCTGTTAACATCGGCCAAGTAATAGTTGGTATTTCAATAGCCATACCAGTTGTTTCATGGCTACGTAGAGCTGGATATATTAAATAAGAAATTTAACTACATAGTATTTTTAAAATGGGTTATTAATACGGTGCTAGAGTATTGAATAGAATTGTTTTAGATGTAGACATTAAACGATGTGGATATCGCGATGGCTTTGAATTAAAAAACATATCGTTTAGAATTGGTGAGGGAGATCTACTTTTAATAACTGGTCCATCTGGTAGTGGTAAAACAACGCTTATAAGAGCTATAACTGGAACAATTGAAGCTTCAGGTGGATATATAGAAGGACGTATCACTATTGGTGGTAGAGAAATCTCTAGTCTCAACCCCAGTGAAGTATACAGGGTTATTTCATATATTCCACAAGAGCCATGGTATGCTATAATAGGACATAGTATACGTGCAGAAATATGTTATTCGCTATCACTAGCTGGGAGAATATGTACAAGCGAAGACTTTGCTCCACTCAGCTTTACTAAACTAATAGATAGATTAACGTATACTCTAAGTGCTGGTGAAGCACAGAGATTACTCTGGCTTGAATCAATACTACTAGGTACAAAAGTATTAGTAATGGATGAACCCCTTGTCTACCTAGATGAAGAAGCACGTAGAGTAGTTAAACACTATGTCCGCCTAGCTTTAAACAAGGGCGTAGCAGTCGTACTCGTCGACCACGACCCACTAGAATGGAAACCACTAGTATCACATCTACTAGTTCTTGAAGGTGGACGTGTAAAATACTTTGGCGATTGGAGAGATAGTGTTATACCAGTTCACAAACTCCCCTCTTTGAAGAAGGGAAGAGAAGGTGAAACAATAGTGTCTTTTAAAAACGTGTGGTTTAAATATCCTGGCGGAGACTATGTATTGAAGGGGTTTACAACTGAATTTGAAAAACACGTAATTACAATTATAACAGGACCTAATGGAGCAGGTAAGACAACAATTTTAAAACTTGGAGCTGGACTTTTAAATCCATCTAAAGGAGTCGTCGAGAGGCGTGGTCTATTTACATATATTCCTGAAAACCCACTACTATACTTTACAATGCCTACTCCACGAGAAGAGCTCTTAGCGTCAGCTAGAGGAGATGAAAACAAAGTATTAGAAGTAGCTGAAATATTTGGTTTAAAAGAAATCCTCGATAGACCTCTTGCAAGACTAAGTAGTGGTGAGAGGCGTAGAACAGCTATAGCGTCAGCCTATCTAGCTGGATACGACGGGTACTTTATTGACGAGCCAACTGGTGGATTAGATAGTGAGAGTGCTAGTAAAGTAGTAAGTGCTCTCCAATTACTCGTTGATGAAGGAAAATCTGTTGTAATAGCTACTCATGATCCAAGAATTCTCTCTGTATCAAATGAAAACACTAGAAAAATCGAGTTGCACAAGGTGTCATAGATGAAGCTGTCAATATCAAGATTTGTAAGCTGGTTTGTAAGTATAGTATACAAGTCATTCTTTCTCACGGAAGACACTGGTTTTAGAAAAGCCCACTTACTTGCAAAAATAGTGTTTTTATGGTCTGTATGGCTACTTATAACAAGATATCCTTCAAAGACCTATATACTACCATGGATTATCCTACCTCTTGGAGTAATATATCCCGGAATAGAGTGGATTATAGCAGTTATCTCACTCACTGGTATCGTAGGATTTGCTATGGGTGTATCAGCCTATCTACTCTCTCTACTTGGACTATACCAAATGCCGTTAATCAATATATTATTGATTACTGGGAGAACTATTGGAATAGGAGTAAGTATTATTTTCACAGTTATAATTATATCTCCTATTGAAGTATTTAACACATTATACCTTCTCAAAGCAAGAAAATACGCTGTATTACCACTACTTCTAGCTAGAACAATCCCTCTAGGAGTGAAAAACTTTCTCGAGTCACTCATGATTAGCACGTTGAAAAAAGAAAATATAGCTAAACGAATACCGCCCGCTGTAGCAGGGATGATCGAGGTTGGATGGTTTATAGATGAATACTGTTATTGGAAGATAAGAACCCCTGCCGCTCAATACATTCCCATGGAGAGGTCTTACTATCCAACGCCAGTACTATTATTGGCTTCACTAATACTAGCACTTATACAATACTGTATTATCTAGTATAGAGAGGTGTACAATATGCCTAAACCCTACGTTCTCAGAATTGTATCCCTCGGTTCCGGAGCTGGAAAAACCCATCTTGGAAGCAAGCTAGTATCAATTCTCATTCAGAGAGGGTATAAAATAGGAGTAATTAAACACTGTGCTGAAGGCATAACCCTCGAAGACAAAGACAGCAAGAAATACCTTGATGTCAATGCTCTACAGGTTGTTCTATCTACAAAGGGTGTTGTAGTTGTATACAGTAGAAACCACGAAGATACACTTGAAGAAGCATTAAAACACACATCGACACCCCTGGTGCTCGTAGAAGGATTTAAAACTAGTAGTATAGGCGACAGTATTCTGGTAGTGAGAAGCGAAGAAGAATTGAGAAAACTACTCGGAGTAGTAGTAAATCCGATAGCAGTATATACAATGAATGATGTAGTTAAACCAATAGATGTACAAATACCCCTCTATAGAAGCGGCGAAGAAGAACTGCTTGCAGACCTCGTAGAAAAGAAGATGATTGAATACTTCTATAGTCAAATACCCAGGTTGAACTGTGGAATGTGTGGGTATTCTACGTGTAACCAGTTGATAAATAAATATGTAAGAGGTGAGAGTTATTGGTGTCCAATTGTATCAAACGTAGAAATTAGTGTTGATGGAAGAGAAATACCATTAAATCCATTTGTAAAAAACATTGTTAGAAATATTGTTGTTGGAATTACGCGTTCATTAAAGGGGGTGCCTGAGGCCCCGAAAAAGATAAAAATCGAAGTTTCACTCGAATAGAGAAAACTATTTTGAAGCAGACTCGAGGTTTACAGGTTGTCCTTCTTTCAAGATGTATTCTGGTATTCTATCTCTATATGTTTTCAAGAACTCCAAGTCTTTGTTTAGCTTTCTCTTATTGTCTACTAGTATTACTGCTATTCCATTTTTAATTGGATACCAGTGTTTACAATTAGGGCAGTATAATACACCTGTTTTTATTCCTATACGTATGCATTCATCACATGGATATTCCTTGCCTGGTTGAATATATTCTTTTAAATATCCACAGTAGACTTTACAGAATGGTTTTTCAATGCCACTAGTATCTATTTCTTGTTTTTCCTGTTCTATTGGGTGTAGTTCTAGTGGAAACGACTTGCAGTTAACACACTTTAATACGTCTAATCCCCAATACCGCATCATAGATTCATCACTCCACGAATATATTTCTCTACCCTCTCTAGTATTTGTTTTGCTAGTTCTTCTGATTTAGCCTCAATCATTACTCTAAGTAGTGGTTCTGTACCACTTGGTCTAACTAGAACCCAGTAGTCTGGATTAATGACTTTAACACCATCTATTGTAATCATTCTTTCTCCTTTGAACTCTTCTTTTACTAGTTCAATTATTTTCAATGCTGTTTCCCTTGGCATTTTATATTTTGTTTTCAATACGTGTAGTCTGGGTAGTTCATTGAATAACTCAGATGCTTTTTTGTTTTCAACCGCGAGCAGTTCTAAGAATAACGCTGTTGTCATTGCACCATCTCTAACAAACTGGTGTTTTGGATACATAAATCCACCGTTTTCCTCGAATCCACATAGAGCGTCGCCACCCCTTCTCATTGCGTGTGCAATGTCAACACTTCCTACTTTCAACCATACTACTTCAACGCCTAGTGGTCTCAACAAGTCTTCAATTATAGTGCTCGATGAAACCCCTGTGTATACTTTACCATGCTCGCCTCTATTTACTACTAGGTGTCTAGCTAGAAGCGGCGCTGTTCTATCGCCCCATTGAACCCGGCCCTCGTCATCTATAATCATTGCTCTATCAGCGTCGCCGTCGTGTGCTACTCCAATGTCGCATCCATATAGTTTAACTAGTTTAGCTGTATCTACAAGGTTTTCTGGTATTGGCTCTGGTAGTCTAGCTGGGTGTGAATCCAGATTTCCATTTACAACAATTGGCTTAACACCTAGTTTCTTTAGTAGTTTAGGAGTAGTTAGAGCTCCAACGTTGTTTGCTGGGTCTACTAGTACCTTGAAGTTTCTACTCGCTATTTTAGCAACATCGACTTTTTCCACTACGCCGTTTACATATATGTCTATTGCATCTGGAAACCTCTCTATTCTATCCGGGGCGTTTTTCCAGTTTACAAACCTATATTTCTCCGACCAGAAGATTTCTTCTATAATTCTTTCTTCGTCTCTATCTACTTCAATCCCTGTTGGCCCAATAACTTTTACACCACTATACTCTGGTGGATTATGACTAGCTGTAATCATTACTCCTCCATCAAAACCCTGTGTTTTAACTACGTATTGTAGTGCCGGTGTTGGTAGAAAACCAGCATCATATACTTTCAATCCGGTGTATGCAAGACTGCCCTCTACTATTCTCTTTAGTGCCTCGTTGCCTGGACGGTAGTCTGCACCTACTAGTACTCGTGCTCCCTCACTGAAAAAAGTTCCTATAGCTACTGCTAGTTTAGATACAAATAACGGGTTTAACTCTGAGCCTATTACTCCTCTCACTCCATCAGTTCCAAACAGTCTATTCTTCACTCTCCTCCTCCTCTTCTACTAGTTCTTCGAGTGTTTCACTTATCTCTATGCTACCTTCACGGAGTTTAAATACTGGTACAAGCTCTTTATCTTCTATCCACTGTCTTGCTTTTAATGCAGCAATACTTAGATAGCTCATAGCTGTTTCTACTTGTTCCTCAATGTCTTCTCCCATATCCCGCATTTCTTCAAGGTAGTCTCTAAAGTCATCTGTGTGTTTAATAGAGATATAGACAAATCTATCTTTGAATTCTAGTTCTAGGTATAATGGTAGAACATCGTGTAGTACTCTCACAGTATTATTCAATACTTCTACTTTATAGCCAAGAGACTTCAAATACTCTGCTAGTTCTAATTGTTTACTCAAGTATAAACCACCGCTAGCAGTAAGCCTTCCCACTTATGTATTATTTAGGAATAAATTAAAAGTAATAGGTTAATATGTCTAATACACCTATAGCGGGGAATAACTTGGAGAGCGTGGAGAGAGTACTTATTATTGCATCAGTAAAGAAAACAGATGATTTAAACTGGATTAGAGAACTAGTAAATAAATATCGGAGTGCATGGCTGGTAACAGACCAGAAGTCTGCTGAGCTACTTGCCCGTGAAAACATCTTTTCGCGGTTAGAACCAGATAGAATTATTGTTTTCTCTGGTCGTAGACCCGAAGAACTCTCTTTGAAAATCTATAAGATTTCAACACCCGACATAGTATACATTTGTGACAAATACAATGTACTTAAACCCCTCGTAGAGCTCTTCAGAATAGCTCCTGTTAAGAGAGTTGAATGCTAGCCTTTAGCATGTATTTCCACGATGTCTCCATCAGCTAATACATGGTCTAAACCTACTTTTTCACCAGGATACTTCACTGAAGACCCCCACACCCTCGCATAGAGGAAGTTTTCTAACAATTCACTGTGGATGCTTCTAGCAACATCTCTCACTGTCGCATTTCTCCTTAGTACAAGCGGTCTCTCTGCTGGAGGAGCGTTCGGGGCTTTTGTATAAATCCTTATAATCTCTAAGACATCGTATAATTGTGGTGCTATATCTCCCAATCCCTCGCCGGTTAGAGCCGAACCCACCAATACTCTAACACCGGGTAGTAGTTTCTTTACTTCTTCAATAGTAGACGGGTTTGGTTTAGCCAAGTCTGCTTTGTTTATAAATATTATTGTTGGCTTGTATACTGTTGCCTCGAATAATGATTGTTCTACGTCGTCTATTGAGACCTCTCCATATATTTTTACGTGTGCATTGAAAATCCTGTAGCTTTCTAGTAGTTTTCTCACATCATCTATTGTTCCATCAGTGATCTTACCCATTAAAGTCACGCGAATACCTGATTTTCCAGTTCTATAAACATCGATAACAACTCTTCCTCCGGGTTTAACGAGTAATACGCCTTCTTGTTTTAGTGTTTCAACCAGCTCGCGCAATTCACCAAGGAAGTCTCTTGTTGCATCTAATACAATTATTATTCCATCAGCATTTCTCATTAATCCAACTACTTTTCTAAAGTAGCCGCCAGAAACAAGTGGTGGTGTATCTATTAGTTGGAAGTATACATCATTGTATTTAAGCATTCCTGGAACAGGATAGGTGGTTGAAAACGGATAGTCTGCAATAACCGTCTTGGCCCCGGTTAACTTGTTTACTAGTAGACTTTTACCCGTGTTTGGAGGCCCCGCTACAACTACTTGTACATCTCCTTCTTTCTCTACAAAAAACGATATACGTGAACCAACCTTCTTTTTTCTCTTCTCTTCTATTTCCTCGCGGAGTTCAGCTAGTCTCTTCGTAGCCCATTCTCGTAGTCTCTCAGTACCCTTGTGTTTAGGTACTGCTGATAGAAACTCTTCTAGTGCTCTAATCTTCTCTTCTGGAGTTTTAGCCTCCATCACCTTGATCCACTTGGCTTTAGCCTCAGCTGGTAGATTAGTTGGCATATTCTTCACCGTTTAGCAAAGTCAAAGAGGCTTTTGTATCCCGGTTTACCCTCCCTGCCTTTTTCTTGATACCATTTAGGGGCTAAATTCTTTAGATTACTCCAAGACCTCCTTAGAAAAACTGGTGGTGGTTTATTCTCTCTATAAGTATTTTTAAACCACTCTATTGTCTGAGGATCCACTGGATAACCAGAACCAAAATCTCCAACTAGCTTTCTCAGTGCATTGAGGTTTACATCTCTAAATACCTTGGCGAAAATACTTGCAAGAGATACAATTGAATAAAGCACGTCTGCTTTAGCCTCCATTTTAAACTCCACTTGGTTTTTCAATAACTTCTTTGAGTAGTTGTCCAGTAAACTACTTCTACCCTTTACTTCATCAACATATATTTTTACCTGTGTATTCGGTTGGGGTTTTACTATTTTAACCAGGATCCTCAATATATTCTCCATTGCTTTTAATTCAAGGTCGTTTAAATTCTCTCTATCTATCCTCCACGGAGGAATATAGATAGATACTACAACAACCCCCTTACTCAGTGCTTCAAGAAAGATTCTATATCTATCACTCGGCGTTAATTGTTTACTATCTGCTAGTCCCTTACCAATTAGTTCTTTGAGAACACTCTCTCTAGCTACTACTCCCGATACAACCATGTCCCCTATGAGTGGGCCTCTACCAGCCTCGTCTATTCCAATAATCACTGTGTTATCACTATCCATTTCTACAACCACTCATTATTTTCCACTATAAAGCCTATATAGTATTTCTATTGAATCAGCTCATAGTAAAACACGCACTTCACGCCTTAATACCTCAAAGAGAATTACTCTACCTAGGTGTTATCTATGTATTTATGTGGAGAAATACACTACTTTAGAGTCCCCAAACCCCTCTGGCGTGATAGACTACTCAAATTAAAGAGAGCTGGTGGAAACTGTGTATCTACTTACATCCCCTGGAACTGGCATTCACCAAGAGAAGACATTGTTGTCTTCGACGACTCGTACAAGGAATGGTATGTACCAGACTACTACAGTAGAAACCTGAGTGAATTCCTCGAGCTCGCAAATCAACTAGGATTAAAAGTAATTGCGCGCCCTGGCCCCTACATCTGCTCTGAATGGGATAGTGGAGGCCACCCTAACTGGCTATATACTAGGACTAGTAAACTACGTAGTTTAGACCCTGTATACATAGACTACACGGAGAAGTGGTATAGAGAAGTAGCTAGTGTTTTAAAACCATATATTGAGAAAAACACCATACCAGCTATACAAATTGAAAACGAGTACTTCTGGGGCAACGAGAAATACATTGAAAAACTATACGAGATAATGAGTAAACTAGCACCAAACACACTACTATTCACTAATGAAAACTACTACCTAACCAGAATACCAAACACTATAGACGACTATCCAGCACCATGGGATATAAAGTCATTCCAGGAGAAACTTCAAAAATACCTCTCAACCCAGCCAGGACTATTCAAAATGTTCATGGAGTTAGAAGGAGGATGGTTTAAATCAATAAAATACGGTTATCACCCAACTAATAGACTATCTATTCCAGGCGAGTGGACAGAAATACTCGTTAAAACAGCGCTGGGTATGGGTATAGACAACTTCAATATATACATGTTTCACGGTGGATCTAATCCAGGATACTATACTGGCAAGTATATTGACTCATCATATGATTATGAAGCAGCAATTAGAGAGTGGGGCGAGCTCTCTGATCGATACTACAAGTTGAAGCGAATATATATGTTTCTAAGTACACTCAGCGAAATAATTGAAAATACAAGGCCAGCACAGGGAGTAGTAGAAACAACTTCAAAAACATGTAGCGAGATATTTACGAGAATTGGAGAACACGGAAAAATCATTGTTTTGAGAAATAAATCTGATTATACATGCTATGAAAAACTAGTCTATAATGATAAAATCATACCGGAGAAAAACACAATTAGAATTCCACCTAGATATGCAAAGGTAATTATACTAGACCTGGAAATACCGAAAACACCATTTAGACTAGACTATACTAGTGGAGAAATACTACTACTAAGAGAAATAGGTGAAAACACTAGTCTACTAGTTATTTATGGAGACCTGGGCGAAACAACTACAAGCGAGTTAACATATGGAAACGAGTTGAAACAAATACGTGGATTGGGAGATGTAGTATACAGTGTAGACTACGAACACAGTAAAATACGCATCGAGGCTATACATGGAGGCTCAGACTCCATTATACAAGTTGAATCGTTTAGTGGAAGTAGATTGATTATAGTCTACACTACTAGGTATAGAGCTGAGAGAACATGGATTTTAGACAATGTAGTAATAATATCAAATATCTACTATATTGGAGATAGCAAAACATGTAATAACACACTATGTGTAGAGTGCGAGCTAGACTCTAATAGCTGCGGCGAAATCACTGTAATCACTCCACTAGAAGTAAACCAGGTATCAATTGGAGACACCCGTCTACCAATCGAGAAAATAGTGGAAGGAGTATACAAAACACAAATACCATGTAATATAATCAAAGACACCCAGCCCTCAACTATCAGTGTTGATAAAGTAGAGCTGGCTGAAGACCCAGTGTGGAGTGAGGGAGTAAATATACCACCCGCTACTCCACTAGAGAAAACTGGATTCTACGAGAATGGATTGTATACCTATAAAGTGAAATTCAAGCTTGACGAATCCATACTCGGCAAACTATCAAATAAAATACTTGCAGTAGCTGGATTCAGCGACTACGGTGTGGCATTATTAAACAATGAATATATAGCTTCTGGCTACCACTACCTAGAGAGAGATGTAGACGAAATAATACGAAGCGGAGAAAACGAGTTAACTATTATTGTAGAGTCTACCGGCCACCCCAACGATGGATTCCTATATGTACCCAATGGAATCTATACAGGGATATACATGGGTAGAAGGAGAGAGATAGTATTAGACAACTGGTTGAAAATAGACTATAAAATCCCAGTAGGTCCAGAATTCGACTTCGCCGAGTTCCTTTCAAACCCTGTAAACATACGTGAAATACTATTGAAAACCCCTCATGAATACACTGTTCAAAAAGGATTGATTGACTCGCCCGGATTATACACTACGGAAGTCTATGTTGAAAAGGGAGAATACTACTACGTCTTTGACCCCGGCGACTCATTCTACTATAACCACTACTATAGAATACTATTATTCATCAACAACGAGTATATAGGCCCGGTTTTAGGGCCCATTGAAGTAACAAAGTATTTGAAACCAGGATTAAACAAAATAGCCTTGCTTGTAGAGTGGGGCGTGATCTCACCAGTGTTAAAAGTTTACGAGCATAAAGTAGATGGAGTTTGGATGGTGCAAAAAGGTGTTTATGGATTGATCAACGAGTGGTATAGGAAGCTACTGGTGAATAGTAGAGAACACGAAGTCCCCTTGAAACTCGGAGAACTAGGTGGAAGAGTAGTTTGGTTGAAAACAAGTATTAACTATGACAAAGAGCCATCAACACTAGCCCCGGTTAAACTAATCATTCAATCTCATGGTTTAAGACTACTAGTATTTGTCAACGGCGACTTTATTGGAAGACTAGGAGACGACTCGTCGACTAGAGAACTCTATATTCCAGAACCAGCTCTTAGAAGAGGAGTAAACGATATTTCAATACTCGCTATTGTAACATCAAACAATGCTGGTATAGAGGGAATAGAGTTGAGAGAAGTATATAGACACGTGAAAAAAGAATTGTGTTTTAAACACTAGCCTTTCATTCCAAGTCTATATGCTTCTCCAATATACTTCTGTGAAATTACAAACAACACGATCATTGGAATAGCAAACAATATAGCTGCAGCAGCAAATTCACCAGGCCTCATTAAACCAGCCTGTCCAGCAACTGCTTTAACGTAAATGTATTGTCCAAGCGTCTTTAAACCCATAATGTTAGCAATTATAAACTCTCCCCATGCATTCATAAACGCCAAGAGAATAATCAGTATAAATGCTGCTTTTGACGCTGGAAAGATTACTTTAAATATTATTGTAAACCAGCTAGCGCCATCAATAAATGATGCCTCGTCCAACTCCTTTGGTAACTGGTCGAAGTAGCTTTTAATAAGCCATGTTTGAAACGGGATTAATCCAGATACATATACAAATGGCAATACTTCTATACGTATTAATCCAACACCATACGCAGCCATTCTCAGGAAGAAGATGTATAATGCTAATACAGCTATAACTCCAAGTCCTCCACCAGCCTGGCTGACAATTAGATAGTAGTACAATATTGTGTCTTTACCCATAAAGTCGAATCTTGAAAACGCGTATGCTGACGGTATAACTACAAATATTGCTAGTATAACAGTGATCGTGGCTACAACTAGTGTATTAGTTAAAGCTTCTAGAAACTCTCTATCTCGTAGTGTATTTACAAAGTTATCTAGTGTTATCCCGTATTGAACAAGGTCTTCGAAGCTCGTTACTAGTATTGTTGGCTTTCCAATTAAGGCCTGGGCTACAATGTATGCTAGTGGATATGCGAGTGAAGCAGCTATAAATACACCTATTATTGAAGCAATTATTTTAAGTATGGTTATAGTAGCTCTCGCCATGGGGATCACCTCGTCTTCTTCAATAATTTAAAGTATATTGCTACATAGACGAGTATTATTAAAAGTACAACTAGGTATATTGAGGCGGCGTAGCCATATTCTCTATCAATAACTACTCTGTGATATCCAAAAACCATTAGCATTTCATTCATATATCCACTACGACATCCAATAAATGAAACACATATATTCCCTATAGGTCCTGCGCCATTGAGTGTTAGTGGAACTAGAAATGCCTGTAGTGATGCACCAGTAGTTAATACTGCCGCTAGTGATACGGGTTTAGCTATTAGTGGAAATATTACTTTTCTAAATCTAGTAAAGGCGTCTGCACCATCAACATATGATGCTTCAATAACATCCTTGGGTATTCCCCTCAATGCACCCTGTGTAACAGTCATTACAAATGGATATGCAAGCCATGTTTCAAACAAGTTATATATTAGAAACGCATCCCATTGATTAACATTCATATTGAGTCCAAATAACTGCCCTAGTTGACCATTAGGTTGAAATAGTAGTCTCCAGGTTAATGCAGAAAGTAGGAATGGCATAGCCCATGGGACAATAAGTAAAGCTCTCATAGCTTTACGGCCAATTATCAACTCAGATGAATAGAATACAGCCAGTAATACACCAACACTCATTTTCAACGCTACACTTGTAACAACAAACAACATTGTTTTATATAGTGAGTTGTAAAACCTGGGATCTCTCAACAATCTAGCAAAATTGTCAAATCCTATATATTTCCTGCTTTATACGTGGTGGAATAAAGGGCAGAGCGTAAATCTGTGAGTGTGGGTGTGTGAGAGATACTCCTATCTCCTTGCCCTTATTTCTAAATACAGCTACGTATTCTATGAAGTCTAGACTACTTAGTTTTAAAACTTCGCTTCTATAGGCTTCTACAACTCTAACTGCATGGTCGAGGCTTAGAGTGTATAAATCACCCTCGTGGCTAGGTGTTTCAACGACTACTTCTGCAATACCACGTGCTTCTCTCTTGGTATAGAGCGAAAACTCTTCTTGTTCAACACTGGGGGGATTGGGAATCAAAGCAGGATATTTATTTGGTAAAACAACCACGTCCCATTTATCCAAGTGTTTTAATTCAGGCGCTCCCGGGCAGAAGGGACACTGGAACGAGGTTTGTTTCTCCTCTGGTCTCCAAGGTCTAACCGCTCTATGCTTAGCTACAATTATCCATTGATTAATTAATGGATTAAATCTTACTTCGTGCATTACGCATTCAACCCTAATTAATATTATGGTACATGGAGATATAAAATATATAGTAGGCTATATCTAAGTGTAAACATAGTCTAGGGTTGATTGAAATGTCGTCTTTCTATGATAATCTAGATGCATGGGTTAAAAGACAGAAAGAAACAAAAGACTTGTTTATGAAGGCTGAAAAAGACTATGAAACAGCTGATAGACTAACACTAATCACTCTATCAAGACTAGCATTTCAACACATGGAGAAAACAATAGAAGCATTTGACAATTGGTTAAAAGACCCCATGATAACCACACACATGCCTCGTGAAATGCTGGTTGAATTATGGAGTCAGCTAAGAGAAATATTCTATAAACTAATAGACTTAGACATCGAGCACACGTCGAAATTCGCTGAACACTTAAAGAAACTAGAAGAATCAGATGGTATAAACCCTTTGTTTACACTTAGACTGACACGTGAAGAAAAAGAGAGTAGGAGGAGGCCGCCTACACCAATTATCTAGAAGAGCCAGCTGTTTTTAAACAAGGTTTCCCTAACTATTGTATGTATCTACAAAATATATAGTGGAAAACAAGTTGTCGTATAATATGTGTTTACTTCAACGCTTTGATGCTTTCAATCCAGCTTCTACATCTATTGGTGCAACTCTCGGCCATATCTCTTCATAGGCTTTTCTTAGTTCTTCAACATCGCTCTTTATTGATTCAATTGTTTTTTCAAGTACTTCTTTACCGCTACTTGTAATGTATAGCTTTTTGTTTTTGAGTGATAGTTCTACTAGACCAGTGTATTTAAGTGATGTTAAATCATTTAGTAGTTCTTTGCTTGTTGGCGTATCCCCTATCAATGTATAGTTATAGCCAAATAACTTCCCCTTCTCTTTGTCTATTAAGTAGACTAGGTTTGCTAGTGCCTTCTCGCTTATACCACTTGACGCTAGTGAGACTATGTAGAGGAGTTTTATTGCTCTCGGGTTTTTCACTACATCGTTAACTGTTACTACTGGTTTAGCAACTATACGTATTTCCTTTCCTTTTTCACTACTACCTGCTTGCTGCTGACCAGATACTTTTGGTTTCTTTAATCCACCCATACAATCCACCTCTCTTAATCAAGGGGCTCTATATACCTATTTCACGTAGGGGTCTTATATTATTGATTTTGCTGGGTGGTAATTACTGGTCTGTGTGCTAGTAGTATTCTGGCTTTATACATTAATAACTCCATTGGATCAATAAATGCNNATATACCCGCCTGTTCTACTTTAAACCCTTGGGTATTTATTAATTCACCCGCTGCCTTGTTGACATCAATACTTGTTTTCTCGAGTGCAAATGATACTGCTTTATCAACGCCTTCAATTGCTTCTTGTATTTTCAATGCGAATTTATGTGACCTGGTAAAGTATATAATGTAGACGTATAAACCTGAAACAACGAGTAGAAGTCCACCGGTTAAAATAGAGCTTAAATCTCCACCTAGTAGTATGAATACTACTCCGAGAATACCAGTCGCTATTAAACCATATATTTGTCCAAGTATTGGAGCAATTGCTGATAGAGCAATAGCAATAAATAAGTAGAGGTTTTCTAGTAAGCCCTCTTCTACAATCTTGATTAAACCATATATTACTCCAAGAACCAGTGGGAGAGCAAGTTGTATTCTCTCAATTAAATGTGTTTTTTCAAGCATATCTCTAAACTCTCTAATTTGCTCTCGAAGCGATGGTATTAAATTGTATACAACGTAGTCGTAGTCCCGTCTGCCAGCTATTTTCACTGCTTCCTCAATGAGCAAGACAATTAATACGTATTTATCCCATATCCTCCTAGAGAAGCCAATAGGGGTTTTAGAATGTGAAATCTCTTCTTTTATATCCATTATAGAAGAGAGAGCCCAATTATCAAACCCGGATTCACGTAGCTTCAATGCGAGATAATCAAGTCTTTTAATTAAGTCTTCAACTATTTTTTTCACTATACACCACTCCTTCATTGTTGACCTAAATACACTCCACTTACATATAGTGAAATTGGGTTTTAAAGGTGCTGTTATGGAAAGAATAGTTTTTAAAAAGAGTATTCTAAACAGACTCGTCGAGGAATCAATTTCATCGCCTCTAGAAAAAATCTATATTGGACTTGGATATAAGGGAAACAGTGAAGTACTAGTTGAAGTAGTCGAAGAATGCCCGAATATAGCTGAAAACCCATATGTATCCTTTAAAGCAGACCCTATCTGCTTATACAACGTTTTAACTAGGAGTGAGAGAAGAGGGCTACAACTAGTTGTCTTAATACACTCTCACCCAGCAAGCCCCAAACCCAGCTACCTGGATCTAGAGGGTATGAAGACATGGCGTTATCCATGGTTGATAATAGATTCTCGTAGTGGTGAATACGCGGCTTGGATTCTCGTAGATGGCGGGGTTAAACGAGTAGAGGTGGTTCTAGTTAATTAAAGTTATTAAACACCATGTTATTTTTGTATTATTATATTAGTGGAAGCACCGTAAACAACATGGTGTTCTATAATGAGTGGTATTGGTATAAGAGTTGAATCCCCTAGTAGACGTAGAATATCAGCACACAGCCACATACGAGGCCTAGGCCTAGACGAGAACGGCAAAGCTATATTTGTAGCAGACGGATTGGTTGGACAAACAGAGGCGAGAGAAGCAGCTGGAATAGTTGTTAAAATGATTAGAGAGGGCAAGCTCGCCGGTAGGGGAATACTGCTAGTTGGACCACCTGGAACAGGTAAAACAGCACTAGCAGTAGCAATTGCTAGAGAGCTGGGTGAAGACACGCCATTCGTTATGATGAGTGGTAGTGAAATCTATAGTACAGAGCGTAAAAAGACAGAGGTTTTAATGGAAGCCGTTAGAAAAGCACTTGGTGTTAGAATTAGAGAGGTTAGAAAAGTCTATGAAGGAGTAGTAAAAGAGGTAAAGTACAGGAGAGCACGCCATCCACTAATGCCATATTACGCTATGATCGTAGAGGCTAGAATAACACTTGCAACAAAAGACGAAGAGTTAACACTAACCGTTCCAGAAGAAGTAGCACAACAACTCCTCGAACTAGGTATACGTAAAGGCGACGTTATCTGGATAGACGCCGAGACGGGTAGAGTCCACAGAGTTGGAAAAACAAGAGAGGTTGAAGGAGCGAGAACATATGATATAGAAGTAAAAAAGGTAGTTGAAATACCCAAAGGCCCCGTGAAAAAAGAGAAAGAAATAGTAACAGTTGTATCACTCCACGAACTAGACACTTACTTTGCAGCTCAGAGAAGCATAGTTAGCTTCTTCGGATTGACATTTGAAAGAGAAATTCCAAGCGAGGTTAGAAGACAAGTAGATGAAACAGTAAAGAAGTGGCTAGACGAGAAGAAGGCAGAGCTAGTACCAGGTGTTTTATTCATTGACGATGCACACATGCTGGATATAGAAGCTTTTAGCTTTCTAACAAGAGCTATGGAGGCCGAGTTCGCGCCAATACTAATACTTGCAACTAACAGGGGGTTTGCCAAGATCAGGGGGACAGATCTAGAATCTCCACATGGAATGCCACTCGACCTACTCGACAGATTACTAATTATACCAACCAGGCCGTACAATGCAGAGGAAATACGTGAAATTATAAAGATTAGAGCTGAAGAAATGGAGGTTGAATTAACCAAGCAAGCACTCGAGAAACTAGTAGATCTAGGTGTAAAGAAGAGTCTAAGATACGCAGTGCAGTTAATGGAGCCAGCTAGAATAATTGCTGAATCCAGGGGTTCAGATAAAATAGATGTTGAAGACATTGAAAAAGCATCTAAACTATTCATAGATGTATCAACAAGTGTTGAATATCTTAGACAATACGAAGAGAAGTTTTTAAAGTAGACTAATTAATCCACTCTTCTATCAATTACTAAAACTACTTGAATCAACTAGTTTTCTTATTTTTTCTCTGGCTTCACGCCCCTTTGGCTCACCCATAACCTTCATAGTTAACTTGCAGAAACCACATATTCCATTCGAAGACGGCATACCACAGTATTTACATAGAATAATGCTCTCTCCCTGAACATATCTACTAGCATTACGCGCGAGTTTCCGTGAGAGAGATATTTTAAAGCCTGGTGCGTATTCTTCTAGTTCATCTAGCATTTTACGAGCACTGGTTGTAATCGGGTCTCTGTATTTAAACGGGCAGTTTGCACCCACTACTCTTATATTTTTCAGTTTTGCATATAGTTCTAAGTCGCTTTCATATACTTCATATAGTGGTTTAATTCTCTTTGCAGCTACTCCTGGAATACCAGGAGTTATAGGAGTCATTTTCGAGAAGTCTACTAGGTCTTGGAGTAGAAAGTCTTTTAATGCAAAAGATAAAATATCGTCTAAATGATGTCCCAGAGCTATCGCGTCAGCCCCTATTTCCAATCCCACGAGGTTTAATACATATCGTTTTAACATTCCACAGAGACTACAAGGAGGCCTTTTAGATTTCTCGACTAGCTCGGGTAGAGTATAACCAATTAAGTCTTTTAGTGAGATTATTAGACAGGGTATTCCCAGTTCTCTACTAGCTTCTATAATTATTGATTTTGATTCTTCCGAGTAGTTGTTTAATCCTAGATCAATGTGGAGGCATACAATTTCAATATTGTATCTACTTTTCAGTTTTGATAGAATATAGAGTAAACTCATACTGTCTTTTCCTCCCGATACACCTATAAGTAGTTTTTTTAGATCACTATGCATTTTATATCTCTCAATAGTTTTTGCAACTCTTTCTTCAATATACTCTGTAAAGTGTTCACTACACAAATTGAGTTTAGCATATCGTATTCTTACAGTTGCCGGCCGCCCACACTTCTTACACTGTACTCTCGGATTAGCGCTTATCAATACACTCATCTACTACACCGAGAACAATTTAGATTATTATAGCCCATATAATGATTTATTTTCAAGGTGTTGAGAGTGCTTATTGGAGAAGTATATAAAAGCCTTGTAGACGAAGACTTTAAAGTTCTTGCATCGCTTGAAAAAGCACTTGTTGATAGAGAGTATGCTCCACTACAGCTACTTGAAAAACTAAGTGGTATACACGAAGAGAAATTACAGTTGATATTGAGGAAACTACACGATTTAAAACTCGTTAAACGCGAGACGATATCCGGGGAAAAAATGTATAGATTGACAACACTGGGCTATGATGTACTCGCAATTAGAGCTCTAGCCAAAGCAAACGTGATCGAGGCTATTGGAGACAAAGTAGGAACTGGTAAAGAAAGCGAGATATATCTCGGGCTAGCACCAGGCGGCGTGCAAGTAGCAATTAAATTTATTAGAATTGGTAGAACGAGTTTTAGACAAACAGCTCGTGTAAGAGCATGGGCTCGTGATAAATCAATATCTTGGTATCAACAATCAAAAATAGCTGCTGAGAGAGAATACAAAGCACTCTTAGAACTCCACCCTCATGGAGCACTAGTTCCAAAACCAATTGGCTATAATAGACACGTCGTTGTAACAGAATTTATTGATGGAGTAGAATTATATGAAAGACCAGAACTAGAAAACCCCGAGCTTGTTTTATCCAAGATCCTAGAGACTATTTCAATAGCATACCACAAAGTGAAAATTGTACATGGTGATCTCAGCGAGTACAATGTACTCATTAGAAAAGAAGATGAGTCGCCATTTATAATAGACTGGCCTCAATACGTATACAGCGATGACCCATCAGCACCAGATCTCTTGAAGAGAGATGTATACTATATTGTAAAATTCTTCAATAAGGTCTACAAGTTAAATATTAATCCAGAAGAAGCACTCAACAATATCTTGAAAACCGAAAAGAACCAGTAGTGAAACAATTTAATTAACCACTTAAACACTAATTCTCCACGGGGTGAGCTCATAGTAACAACTATGGGCCTCGACATTATACCAGGATATTCGCCGAGGTCGAAGAGAGTACCAAGATACGCTGTAGTAATAACTCGAAATGGAGAAGTAGTTGCAAAATTTGACAGTGTACCCTTATATAGAGTAATAAGGTTGATTATAGAACACCATGTAGACATAATAGCAGTTGACAACATATACGAGCTAGCTAAAAGCACGAGAGATATAGCTAAACTCTCTAAGCTAATACCATCATGGTGTAAAATAGTCGAGGTTACCTGGACTCCCAGTGGATATAGAGATGTAGAGAGTTTAGCTAGAGAACAAAGCCTCCCAGCTCCAGGAGACCCCTTGACAACAGCACTTGTTAATGCACTACTTGCAGAGAGGGGGTTTGGAAAAGAAATCAAACTACACGCTGATAGAGTCTACATTATTGTCTCAAAGGGAAGGACTCCAGTTCAGGGAGGATCAAGCAGTGATAGGTTTAAGAGGAGTATAAGAGCCTCTGTACTACAAGCAGTAAAAGAAATCAAAGAAGTACTCGACGAAAACGAATTAGACTATGATTTAGTTGTAAAAGAGAGCGAGGGCGGCCTCGAACGAGGATTTTTCATAGTGTACGCTCCACTAGAGAGAGTTCAAGAACTAGTGTCTAGATTCGAACATAAAAACATCAAAGTAAAAATAGAGCCGGGTGTACACGTCTCATACTCTAGAGAGTCAAAGAAAAAAGTTATTCTAGGCATCGACCCCGGTATAAATGTTGGTATTGCTGTATTAGACCTCGAGGGAAAGCCCCTTCTCGTAAAGAGCTATAAAACACCTGATCGAGAGCTGATAATAGAATCAATACTGGCAATCGGCAAGCCAATAATAGTATCTGTAGACGTTGAAAAACCACCTGAATACGTAAAAAAGATTTCTTCACTACTAGATGCAATATTATTCACTCCTGAAAAAGACATGTCAGTAGATGAAAAACAAAAAATAGTAGCAAAATACACTGAGAAATACAATATAGAAGTAGATGACTCACACGCTAGAGACGCACTAGCAGCCGCTATAAAAGCATATGGCTACTTCAAACCAGTAATAGACGAGGTTTTATCGAAAATAACTGGTATTGATGAAATCGACAAAGAAGAAGTAATAACACAAGTTATTCGTGGAAAACCACTCGCAGAAGTCCTAGAAGAAGAATTCATGAAAATCCTGTGGAAAAACGAAACTAAACCAAAATACACAATACAAGAAAAACCCACACCCACGGAAACAACAACTCCCACTACCAGTAGACTCCACACTAGACTAGTCGAATTAGAACAAATGGTTAAGAAACTAGAAGCCGAACTAGCCCGTAAAGACGAGGAAGTTAGAAACCTCCAATTAGAACTAGCATACCTTAAAAAGAGGCCTCTCGGCGTTGAATGCGAGAGAAAAATAAACCAGTTGCAGTTAGAAGTTGAAACACTGAGTAGACTACTAGAAGAGAAAACACGTATAATTGAATACCTGAGGGATAAAGCAGCCCTACTAGAAAAACTACTAATAGAAACAGCTAGTGGACACTACACTATCGCCTGTAAATCAAGTAGTATAGAAGTATGTAGTAGTCAACCAGTATACCTAGACAATCCATTAAATCTAAACCAGGCGATTACATACGCTAAAAACATGAAGACAGGTATCATTACACCTCTCAAAGATAGTGGTTTATCATGGGAGGAGTTTAGAGTCCCCATTGTAATTGGAGAAGTGGTTTTAGACCTGGGCAATTACGTACTAGTTAGATCGGAGTTATTAAATGAAATAAAGAGTTTGTGGGCGAAGATAGAGGAATTAGAAGACAAAGAGCGTAGAGAGAGAATTCGTAGATTAATCAGAGAATACCAGGAATCAAGGAGAAAAACAGAATAGTTCTAGTAGAGGGTTACTTTATCACTGAGTATTAACTCTGTAACTTGTCTTATATTTGCAAGGTATTCGTCAACTATTCCTCTTACATCTTCTCTAATGTGACTTGGAATCTCCATTATTGCGGGATTTCTAGGTATTAACTTAACGCTTGCAATTAATGGTCTATCTATTGGTTTACCAATTTGGCTTAGGAGCTCAATATATACATCACTAAATACATCGCTGTGTTCAGAGTATACTTTTTCAGCTATCATTCTAGCTAGTACATTGTATATCTTGCCAACGTGGTTAACAGGGTTTTTGCCGGCAGTGGCCTCCATGCTTATAGGTCTCATGGGAGTTATTAATCCATTAGCTCTATTACCTCTTCCAGTTTGCCCGTCATCTCCGTGTTCTGCTGATGTACCTGTTACTGTAATGTAGAAGCTGTCTCTTTCTGGTATGTCAGCTGTATTAATGTATACTTCGACGTTGAATTCAGGTGCTATTTTGTATGCGAGGTTTCTAACTTCTTCTACTACGTCTTCTTTTAGTTTTAAATACTCGTATTTGTCAGCTACTTCTCTGTCTATAATTGTTGCTGCTATAGTCAACACTATTTTCTTGTCTCTTCTCAAACCCATTACTTTAACGTCTTCTCCTACTCCAGGATACTTCTTTTTAAACTCTCTATTGTTGAGTAGTCGTTCTGTTTCTAATACTAGTTGTTCTAGTGTGGTTAGTGGAGCAAATCCTACTCCAATACTCGTGTCGTTTGCTAGTGGTGAGCTTTGTTTTCCAGCTTCGAATACTGTTATCAGGTCTGCACTACCCTTTCTAATCATGTAGTCTACTATTACATGTGAATCAGGGTCTAGATATCTAAAGTTTTGTCTAATCCAGTTTCTAACGGATTCTACTACTAGTTTTCCAAATGGTATTTGGTGTATTCCATCGCTTGTTCTTACCTCAGTTGTCGCTCTTCCAGCAACGATAATGTATATTGGCTCTATTACTTCTCCACCACCAAATCTCGGGTTTGCCTGACCTCCAACTAGTAGTGTTTTATCTAGATTGTGGTGTAGAATAGTGCCGAATTCCTTTAAGTAGTATTTACACAACGCCCTTGAGGCCACCTCGCTAGCAGAGTCAGCTATATAGTCTGGATGCCCCAATCCCTTTCTCTCTACTAGTTCTACTCTCATTTCTCTAACGCTCTGCATTTTGAGAAGTTCTATTTCAATGTTTCGGGGAAACTCCAATCTAAACACCATTAATTCTCCGGGTTGCAATCTATGTATTCAAAATACTTGATTAATCTATAATCACTTATAAATAAAGTTCTTTTCTTTTTCTCTACACGTATTACTCGACTATGTTTCATAACACTCTACAAGGCCTTCTCCCACACCATGTTCTATAATTCTAGACGGCCCTGGTAAATACTGTTCTATTTGTTCCTCACTCAACTCTATATACATGTTTGCACGCTCACTCGCTTTCTCTACGAGTAGCTTCTTTATCTTGATTGATACTTCTCTTAGTTCTTCATCGCCGGGTACTAGGACTACGTATGAAATACTTGTTTTTCTAACGACGTCTGGTGAGCCAGCAAATAGCTTTATATAGCCACCATATATAGAGTCACAGAAAAACCTCAATCCCAGCCCTAGCTTCAATGGTGTTTTTACATATGATTTTTCACCATAGATCATAAATGCTCCTTTTCCAATGTATTCACCTGAAGGAGGAGTTTTAGATACCTGGGAGCCTTTAACCCAGAATACATCTATGTAGCTAAATCCTGCTTTCCAAGCTTTCGAGTAGGCTCCAGCTATATACGCTGCATCTAATATGTCTTCTTCGCCTGGCTCTCTACCGTGTTTAAATAGTATTGTAGCTGGTGCTCCATGAATATCAGCGTGTAGAAAGATATCGTTGTCTCCAAGATACTTCTTTACCAATACCTCGTTTTGCGATGCATCACGGCCTGCTACAACTAGAAAACCGTTTCTCGTTATACTCCACCTGTATTTTTCATACCAGTATCTCGGAGGATTCTTTGCATAGACTACTCTACTTGCTTCTTGTACTACCTGCATTGATTGCTGTTCTAGTTCAACGAGTACTTGTCTTGCTTTTACTAGTTTCTTTTCTAGTTCTCCCCTCTTCTTTTCTAGTTCAAGTATTTGTCTATCTAGTGGTTCACGAATACTGAGAGGTATTTCAACGCCGCTCAACTGGAGAAATACTAGTCCACTGCGAGCATCGTATTTAGAAACTCCACATTCACTTATATACTCCCACCCCTTTTCTCGCCTTGTTTTAACAATGCATTCAAATACCTCGTTGATTAATCCATAGTTTTCATATATTACTCCGAGGAGTTTTGTAATACTGGTTAATTCTACTTCATACTCGTTAATTATTTTCTTCTGCTCTTCTATTCTCTTCTTCCAGGTTTCTGATTGTTTTTCTAATTCGCGTTTTCTCTCTTCTACTTCTAGTTGTGCTTCGTATTCTGTGAAATACAAGTCTATTGCTTCATCGAGTTTTTCATATTCTCTTACTTCGTAGCTGTATACTTCACTAAACAATAATGGCTTGTAGGGGGAGTAAAATTCAATTCTATCTTCGTTTTTAACAATATAGCCTCTACCCCGCTCTGACTCTGTAATTAACCCATTGTATTCTGTAATCAATCTTTCTATGTCACTTAATTGTATCTCGCTTGGCTTCTTGTTTTTACTATTGTATAAACCAGCTCTGTAGAGTACTTCCTCGGCGAGGTATCCGGGAAGGCCCCATCCATACACTAATCCTCGAACAAGGTCTTTGCCCTTTGAGAGCGCGGTAACCAGGGTTTCTCTATCACTTGGACCTACTCCTTTGAGTGGGGGTGGCGTGTATTTTACGCCCGGTTTTACTACTCTGTCTTTGAATTCTTCAAATCTGGATGCATATAGTATTTTTTCATCACTACTAGTTATTACCCAGAGTCCTCGTGGAATCAGCTCGATGTAGTGTATTAATTCTCTTTCATGCCTGCCGGTTTTTACAACTATTATTCTCTCCCACCAGGGCATTTCAATACCGATAATTCTAGTGTCTCTTACATGTGCTCTTAGAAATCTAGCTAGATTGTCAATGTCTTTGCTTCCGGGTTCAACCATGGATAAATGTATTCTTTGACCAGGCTCTATTTTCAGTAATCTACTCTCTCCTCTACATCTTAGTTTTAAAAGCCAGTAGTATTTCGCTCTATAGGCATTGTCGATGAAACAGCCCACTAGGTCTTCTCGGTGGTTTTTAATCCATGCATATAGATCAATAATGTCCATTGCTTTCTTGAGCAATACTGATCGCCGGCTACCAGTTTTCTCTACCAAGATTTAAATAACTAGTTCTCTTTATAGCTACAAATAGACCTTGGTGTTAAAAGTGAATATAGAAGACAAAATAGTATTGAATAGATTCATTGTGGGCTTGCTGTATGGAGTTGTAGTCTACGCTATCTACTTGCTTAGAGGTCCACTTGAAGCATCTAGAATTGGTTGGGCGGCTTCAATCCTCGTATACTACTTTACAATTCCATATATTGTCTACAAGTATAAACCTCCAAGTAGATTTCAAGTTTATTTTAGAGGGCTAGCTACATTCTACGCTACATGGTTACTAACATCTATTCTACTACACGAGTTATTTAGATTTCTTGGTGTTGTAGAGTGATTAAAGCAGTATTCTTGGATTTATGGGATACACTCATATACTCAGAGCCAGGCCCCATAGAGACATATACAAGAATGGAATTAGAATCAATTACAAAAACACTGAGTAGAGTAAAAAACATCGATATTGATAGAGTTGCAAGAGCGTATAGGGTATTAGTTGAGTATAGAGGTGTAATTAAACCAGGAGTTTACGCTAAACTACTCGCCAGTCTACTAGGTTTTAATCCAAACGATCCCCTCCTCGAAGAAGTTGCAGTAGAATATGAATTCGGAGCAGTCCAGTACACACCACGCGTTGTAGAAGGCGCCCGCGAACTCCTCGAATACATTAAAAATAAGGGTTTGAAGACAGCACTAGTGACAAATACCCACTTCTCGAGCAGTACACTGAGAATAATACTTGGAAATGCTGGTTTATCCAGGTATATAGATGTTATTGTTTCATCAGCAGACTACGAGGTTTTAAAACCACATCCCCGCATATTTGAAATAGCAATGAATGCACTTGGCGTTAAACCCTTTGAAGCAATACACATAGGAGATTCATGTAGTAGAGATGTTCTAGGTGCATATGTATCTGGGATTAAACCCATTTTATACGCCCGCCGCTCTGAAAGTATAAGAGCATGCGAGGAAATACCTGGGTTAACCATTATCTACTCTCTGAGAGAGGCAATTCCAGTACTCGAGAAGATACTTGGTGAATAATTAATGGAGGCGGGTAGAAAACCCATTATTATAATAGAACACTGTGAAGACGGGTTGTCTCCATGGATTATATTAGAGTATAGACATGCATCTATAATCTATGGTAGAGAAAACCTGTTATTTACTAATATACCGCGTAAATACCATAAAATACTAGCTAAGTATGGAAGAGTAGTAGAAGAGAGCATTATAGACTTGGTTAATAATGGTGTAATACCAGCCAGTCAAGTCATAATTTTAGATCCAAAAGCACGTGAAGAATTAAAATATACTCACCTACTAGAAGCCAAATACGTAGTTGTAGGCGGAATACTAGGCGACTACCCACCCAGGGGTAGAACATGGGAATTTATAACTAGTAAAATGCCACCTACTGTAAAAGCATTTCACATAGGGGAAGGCCAGTATAGTATTGATGGTACAGTATACTATGTACACTATCTCTGGTCGAACAAGGATCTTGAAGGATACCAGTACATTGACGGCTTGAAAATAGAAACCGATTATGGCGAAGTATACCTACCCTATAGATACCCCGTTGTAAATGGAAAACCCCTTCTAGCTGATGGACTAGAATACTACTTGAAATATAGGAAAATACGAGACGATATTTGGAGTGAACTAGCTTCTCTACAATAAAAACTCTACTCTAAGAAAACTATTGTATACGTAGTACAGCCGAGCCCTTAATCCTCGCTACTTTGAGTTTTCTTAGTGCTTCATTAACTCTATCTAGTGGATATTCTTCTACGTGTACTTCGAGTGGTTTATCTCCCACTGCTTCAAGTAATTCAATAACATCTCTCCTAGCTACATTAGCAACTGTTTTAACTTCTCTTTCGAGCCACATGTGTTTTTCATAAATGAGGTTTACTGGTGTTTGTTTCCTGATAACGTTTACTACTAGTATTCCACCTGGTGCTAGTAGCTCGAGTGCTCTCTGGATTGTTTCACCTACTGGTGTGAAATCTATAGCTCTATCTATCTGTCTAGGTGGTTGCTCGCTTGGATGTCCAACCCAGTCTGCTCCTAGTTTTCTAGCTAGTTCTTGGTGTTCGTGAGACCTTGTAAAAACATATATTTCAGAAGAGGGGTAAAGTCTCCGAGCGACCTGTATCAATAAGTGTGCAGACGCACCAAAACCAAATAGTCCAAGGCGTAGTCCATCCTCCATCCTGGTTAGACGTAGAGCTCTATAACCCACTGCTCCAGCACACATTAATGGTGCTAGTTTAACAGGGTCTACATTGCCGGGTAATCTATAAACATAATCAGAATATGCAACCATGTACTCAGCGTATCCACCATCAATATGGCAACCAGTTGCCTTGAAATCCACGCATAGGTTTTCCAGTCCTCTCTTACAATAACTACACTCGCCACACGTGTGGGCAATCCATGCTACACCAACTCTATCTCCTGGTTTCAGACTAGTGGTTTCATCGTATACTTCTACTACGCGTGCTACTACTTGGTGTCCTGGTATAACTGGTAGTTTACAGTGAACTCTCCCCTCTACAATATCTATATCTGTATAGCAGACACCACAAGCCTCTATTTTCAAGAGTACCTGTCCACGAGTAGGTGTTGGAATATCTACTTCCACTATCTCTAGAGGGTTTTCTTTAAGTGGCAGGTGTGGATATCTACGAGGAAGACCCTCAATACTTATTTCTGCGTGTTCTCTCAATACAGCCGCCTTCAAAAAACAACACCCTTCTCCTACTTCTTCTAGTGTTTAATTAATCATGGTTTATCTTAAGTTTATTATTCACCGGCTTTCTCTATTTCACTCAATATCTCTCTATATGTTTTTGGTTCTGGCCTCTCACCAACAAATTCAATTGTTACATATTTAAATCTCGGTTCGACTTTCTTTATTTCTTCTTCTATTTTCATTGATAGTTTTTCCACGTCTTCTACTTCCATGTCCTTGTCTACTTCTACTTCTAGAATGAGCATGTATTCATCTTCTGTTATCATTGTTGCCTGGAAGACATTGACGTCTCTTACTTCTTTAAACTCTAGTACTTTGTTGATTACTTTCTTTAATACCTCTCTGGGGGGAGCTCTACCAATTAATACTTGGAAATACTTGTAACCTATTGATATCGCTGAAATCAATATTACAATAGAGATAACTAGGCTTCCAATAATGTCTAATAGTGTACTCTTCGTTACAAGTGTAAATAGTGCTAGTATACTACCAAAAGTATCGCTAAACGAGTCTACAGCGCTACCCGTTAATACGGGGTCTTTTCCACTGTTTTTCCTGGAATAGATGTATAGATATGTAAAACCAGAAATATTGAATACTAGTGCAGTAGAGTATACTATTAGAGAGTATGTTTTAACGGTTATTTCTATGGGTTCTCGTAGTATACTTATAACTTTAAATAATGCTACACTGAATAATAGACCACTAAAGATCATAATAGAGAGTAGTGTCAAAACATATGGTGCTCTACGTCCTCCAAAAGGATAGAATACACTCTTCTTTATTCTCGTATACTTTAATCCAAGTATGAGTAGACCAAGGCCTACACTATCACCTACATCATTTAAAAGATCTATGAATACACTCGTCGCGTTTGTACCCATTACACTTACGAATTTAAATATAACTGAAACCGTGTTAGCAATAAATAGTATTAAAACCGGGTGCAATTCTCTATAGTCACCAAACTATATTATTTTTGTGTAACAACCCCTTTTAAAGTTTAATGGTTCAAACTATTCTTCTTCGATTTCGTCTAGTACACGGGGCTTGCTCTGCACGCGCCACAATTGATCTCTATAGGCTTCTAACTGCTTGATTTCTCTATGCATGTATTCAGCTGCTGTTACTACTCTAACATCACTTCTAATTCTCCTCAATTTCTCCATGTATTCTATGTAGTTTTTCTCTCTCAAGAAGTGGTGGTCTATTATAATGGTTGAACCAGGTTTCATTGATTCAACTAGTTTTACTGTATTTAGCGGTATGTCTTTTAATCCAAGGTATACTGGTGGACCACTAATAATTAGCAGGTCTGGGCTGACTCTGTGGATGTAATCCAAGCACTCTCTACACATACAGCCTTGTGTATCACTAGCAAAAGAAACTACTTCTCCATCTTCAATAATGTTAGCGGTAATTACCCAGCCTAGTTTAGAATTGCATTCACCATGAGGTAGTGGTTTTGAAAACTCTATTTTAACTCCATCTATATTGATTACCGAGTTGTCAGCGTATAAAACATGTTTTGCCTTGTTTTCCACGTTCATTTTCTTTAGTAATACATATGCTCTAACATATTGACTACGATTGATCATGTTAGTAGGGTGTTTAATAAACAGTGTTTTACCACTATAGTATTCTTCCTCGCCACTCCTATACAAATAGTGATCTCTATGATAGTGAGTAATTACAACATAATCGGCTTCACGCATATACCTATATATCTCTTCGAGGAATTCTCTCAGAGTCTTCAACTCTACTTCATGAGGTGGAAGATTATAGCGCCATGGTGCTAGAGCAGCACCTGGATCAATAAATATTAATCCAGCGCTTGATTCAATAATTGTAGCCATACTTCTAACTCCCATACTATCAAAAGCTACTAGTTTCACTCTCGTAGTAGACACCATTGTTTAATACTCTACTTGTGCTAATATAGTATGGGTTGAGAAATGACTATATCTATCTATGAGAAACCAGTACTCTCAGATGCTGTTTCAATTATTAAATCCGCGCTAGCATCGAGAAACTTAGTCATTATTATTGGAGAGTGTAGAGTAGACTATGAGGGTAGAGCTGCTTCTAGACTAGAACCAGGTGAAAGAGTAATCATTATAAAACAAGACGGTGCCGTCCTTGTCCACGGTCCAACAGGTTATTCACCAATAAACTGGCAGCCATCAACATCTGTAATTGAAACAATATACCGTGAAGACACTGGTCTTATAATCCACGCTATACGAGACAAGCCAAGAGAATACCTCACTATTAGCTTGTATAGAATAGACTTGTTAATCACAGGTAAACTCGTAGACCCAGGTTTATTTACAATGTATGTAGACGAAAATGAAATGCGGAGTGTTTTGATTTCTAATCCATCAATGATAGAAGAGGGATTGGTAGTCCGCGAAGTAGAAAAACCCATTGGAGACGGCTTTATAGACATCTACGCTGTTGATAAAAATGGAAGACCAGTAATTATAGAGTTAAAGAGAATAACGGCTACAAAAGAAGCAGCACTACAACTATACAAGTATGTAGAATCATATACTAGAGAATACAGAGAGAGGCCGAGGGGAATACTAGTAGCACCAGCATTTGCACCAACATGTATCGAGACACTTCTAAAACTTGGATTAGAATATAAACACGTAGACTTGAAGAAAATATGGGAGTTGATTAAGAAAGAGAGGGAAAGAGAAAAAACATCACTCTTCAAGTACTTGAAGAGTGAACGGGAATGAAACACCTTATTAAACCAGGAGTATACGAGAAACTATTTCGAGATGAACAATACAGGAAATACGAGTGTTTAGAGAAGCTTGGGGTAGTATTTCAGGGGGAAATAGTTGATATTGGTTGTGGAACGGGCTTTCTCTACGAATATATATCGAGTAAACATGGTTTTAACGGCAGGTATATCTGTATTGAACCAGACTATGGAATGTTGAAAATAGCTTCAAAAAAGATCACTACGCCATTTACAATATTAATTCAGGCTTATGGAGAGGAGCTACCTATCCGCGAGGAATTGAATTCACTAGTTGTTTCGATTTCTACGTGGGGGGCTCTAAGAAAAGACAAACTAGTCCTCCAGGAGTTCAAAGCTATTGCGGGTCCTAGAGGCCGCGTTGTTATTACTGGCTATCCACGAACATATAGTGTTTCTCCAAGCGACCTCGATGAAAACTACGTCTACCTTGGTAGCTGTATTGATGATGTATTTTCAACTCTCTAAAATTCTACTGTATGCTGGTTTCTAGTTCCAGATTTGTTTGCACATATTATTATTGCTAGAGAGAGACCTGGTCTGGTGCTACTCTAGCATAGTCTACGCTGACAAACTCTATATTGCTTCCTCTGATTATCACTCTTCCAAGCCTCATAGTTGGCTTGTTGTTTGTATATTCAATACAGTCTCTTAATACAACATTCATTACTCCATCTGCCAGTTCTAATACTCCAATGTATTCGTATCCACCTTTTGTTTTAACCAATACAATGTTTCCTTCAGATGTTTTCAATACCTTTAGTGGACTCGGTGGTTTCAAATTCTTTTGGGGCTTGCTCACTTGGAAATCCCTCAATATAGTTAAATTCTACACTGTCCTTAATCTAATACCAGGGCCTTATAAATTCACTTAATAAGCCTGGTTTAAAAATATTTATGTGGTCATATATGGGTTATAGTGGCCTATTCGCTAATGGTGAAAAACAAAGTATGGAGGAACCTGGTAACTCGGAGAAGTCAGAGAAGTCTATTATAAAAATACTCCAGGGAATACTGCCAGTAATTATAATTATTGGTACTTTAATGTTACTTGTACCCATTGTTGACGCATTGTATGGTGCAAAACCAAGTCTAGCTTTCTTCGTATTTGGAGCACTATATGCACTCGCCAGTTTTCTATTCTATGAACACCTAGAATCAAAATACGGCGTACCCGAGTTTTCTTATTTTGAAGCTTTAATTTCTTATTCACTAGTCTGGATTGTTATACCTGTATTGACAGCTATTCCTCTCAGTATAGAGCTTAGAATAAGCTATATTGACGCGTTGTTTGAAAGTATCTCTGGTTTCACTGGGACAGGGCTCACTGTTCTAAGAGGACTAGACTACATGTCGAAAGGTGTTTTGTTTTGGAGGGGTTTAATGCAGTGGGTTGGCGAGCTAGGTGTAATAGTATTCGCCTCGGTATTTCTACCATTCTTCTGGAGGTTTGGTCATATCCTGTATAGCCTAGAGCGCCCCACTCGTATATCCCTCTCTCTAAGAGAGTCTGCCGTGAAGATTTTCTACATGTATTTCTTAATTACTGTTGCAGGAATAGTTGTCTGTATATACTCTGGCGTGGAACCCCTTGACGCTATAGTACACGTTATGACTGCTATTGCTACTGGAGGTATGAGTACCTATGATGCAAATTATGAAAAAGTTTTTCAATATGCTCCTCAAAGCATATACCCTATTACTACACTAATGATCATTGGAGGCTTCAACTTCGTAGTACTAGCATACATACTCGACGGCGAACTAAAAAAAGCATGGGATAGCGAGGAGTTTAGAGGGTTCTTATACCTCAATCTAGTATTCTCTCTATTATCCTTCGCAATAATCCTCCCCGCTACAAGCTTTAATCCTGGAATTAGTCTATTATACGGTTCTTTCAATGCCATATCAGCTCTAACTACAACGGGCTTTAATATTGGAAATATTGCATCAATGCCCACCTCAATGAAACTACTACTCATTCTCGCAATGCTTCTAGGAGGTATGAGTTTCTCGACTGCTGGTGGAATTAAAACAATTAGATTTCTAGTATTTCTCAAAAAAATCAAGACCTACATTCTCGGCCTGATAAGTGGAGGTGGTATAACACAAGATATAACAATGGGCGAGAAAGTACTAGATGAAAAAGAAGTTTCAAATATGATTCTATACATTCTCCTACACTTCTTCATAGTGCTTATTGGTGCAGGTATTATAAAATCAGCGGTTTCAAACCATGATTTTATAGATGCATTTTTCGAGGCTTCTTCAGCGGCTGGAGCAGTTGGATTATCTGTTGGAATAGCATCACCCGAGGCACCGTTCATAGTTAAACTAGTATTAATGGTTCTCATGTATCTTGGAAGACTTGAATACATACCGTTATTTGTCGTTCTCGGTTTACTAATATATAGAAGAATTATACAAGTTATACCTGGATAGGTGGGTTTTTGCATGGAGGAGTGGATTAATGAAAAAGCACTTGTTTTATCAAGCGAGTTTAAACACTATAAATCTCTAGATAGCTTTCTCGTTAAACTATCATCTCTAGCATACGATGTAGAAGACTATGCATTTGGTGATCAATTAAAAGCAAAAACCCTCTTCGAGGAGATATTAAAACACCGCTTGCTCTCAGAATATATATCTACTCTCTCATGCCACAGAGACGAGATTGAAGCCTGTATTGCTAGAGACCCTAGAATTCGTAAACTACGAGATTACTCTGATGTATTATTCAAGGTTTTATCTAGCACCCCGTGTAGAGAGAGTAAAACCATAGATACAAGTCCACGTGAAGCAACATTTAGAATAGAGCAAGAATTTAGAATAGAGCAAGAAGAAGAGAGAGTTGTTGCTGGAAAACCAGTTGAGAAAATTGCTGGTTTAAAAACCCACAGGATATTTCTATGGATTGGAGTAGCACTGATTGTACTAGCCATTATATATGCATTGATTATTCTTCTACGCTGAGACAGCTTCTTTAACTGCTTTAGCGAATATTTCTAGTCCTGTTTTCGCTTCTTCTTCGCTGATAACTAATGGTGGTATTAGTCTAATAGAGCTTTTTCCACATGGTAGTAGTACTAGTCCACTCTCTAATGCTGTTTTTATAATCTTGTTTCTCGTCTGGGGATCTGGCTTCTTAGATTTTTTATCTACAACTATTTCTACACCCCATGCTAGTCCAATACCTCTTACATCACCTACTTTCTCGTATTTTTCCTTCAAGGGCATTAATTCCTCGGCGAATATCTTTTCGAGTTTTTGTACGTGTGGCAGTAGTCCTTCAATTACCTCTATTGTCTTTAACGCTGCAATAGATGCTAGTGCATGGCCTCCAAATGTATTACTGTGTATTCCTGATTGTTTAAAGTCTAATTCAGCTCTAAATATTGTTGCACCAATAGGTACTACTCCACCACTCAGTGCTTTAGCTAGTGATATAATATCCGGTGCTACATTGAAGTGTTCAATAGCAAACATTCTACCAGTTCTACCCATACCCATTTGTACTTCGTCGTCTATGAATAGTATTCCATACTTATCTAGTAGTTTCTTTAACTCTGCAAAGAACATTTTTGGTGGAACTACATATCCACCCTCTCCCTGTATTGGCTCAGAGATAACTGCTGCTACTTCATCTGGTGGTAGAATCTTGTCTAATACGTATTCCTCAATAAACTCTAATACTCTATTTACTAGTTCTTCTGGTTGCTCGTATCCATTTATGTGCCATGGGTTTCTATATGGGTTTGGATATGGAACGTGTACAACACCCGGCATCCATGGGAACACTCCTTTCTTCTGTACGTTTTTACTTGCTGTTAGTGCTAGTGAACCCATTGTTCTACCGTGGAATCCACCATAGAATGCAATTATGAATTTACGTCCAGTAGCCTGTCTAACAATCTTTATAGCTGCTTCATTGGCTTCTGTACCACTATTTGAGAAAAAGACTTTCTTTGGAAAGTCACCCGGTGCTATTGTAGATAGCTTCTTTGCCAGCATTACTTGATATGGATTGTAGAAGTCTGTTCCAGCAGCGTGGGCTATTTTCTCTAGTTGTTCAATTACTGCTTTCTTTACTTCTGGGTGTGTTGGATATCCAATATTACATACTCCTATTCCACTAGTGAAATCAAGGTATTTATTTCCATCTACATCGTAGAGCCAAACTCCTTCTCCTCTCTCTATAACTAGTGGTAGGTCTTGGGGATCGTGAGTTGTTGTTGCAACGTATTTATAGTGTTCTTCAATCCAATACTTTGCTTTTGAACCCTCACTTCCAGGCTTAATATTTACAACTGGCTTCAATAAGAGACCACCAGTCATTTAAAATATGTGTACTAGTTTATATACTCTTTACTTCTACGTATTGGATAGTATAAGTATATATCTATGAATAATCATATAATTCCAGTTTAATACACAGCTAAACCCTACTATCAACTATGGTGGAAGACAGTTGACCCAAAATAGTCTTATTGTTAGAGCTATTACCTATTTTACTCCACGTGTAGAAACAAGAGAAGAACTAGAGAGTATTATACATAGAGCTAGTGAAATACACAGCGTCCTCGAGAAAACACTTGAAAACCAGGGATACCACGTGTTTACTAAACGCATATCTCTACCTGGACCACGTAGAGAAATAATCTACAAACTCGTCGACTACTTAGAAAGGGGGTTGTTAGTTAGTACTGGCTATAATAGCGAGTACGGTTTCGAAGATATTATTGAATTCACTTCTAAAGGACTATTTGTTCCAGTATTATACAATAAAGAGCCAAGTATTGATAAAGCACGAGAATACTCGTCTCTAATACATAAAATAGCATCTATAAACCCGGAAAACGCAACTAGATTTGCAATTGGATTCCACGACGAGTATTTTCAAACACCATACTTCCCTGACTCATCGAGTAGGGGGAGTGAGGCAATAGGACTGGCATTTCTCTACCCTGAACTAGTACTTAGAAAACTCAAAGAGGGTTTGACTATATGGGAAGCGTTTAGATCTGTTTTTAGAGAAGTAAATAGAGTAGTAGAAATAACCAGGAATACTACTGGGCTACCAGTATTCGTCGACTATAGTTTATCCCCCTGGATGGAAAACAGTGTGGTCCAGCTATACGTTGAAGCAGGATATAGTGTACTAGATTCTAGTGGAGTATACTATACATGGCTTCTCAACAAGGTAATAGATGATACTAGTGATAGTTCTATTAGAATAGGATTTAACGAAGTAATGCTACCCTACGCAGAGGACTCTATACTACTTGAATATGGACGCAGAGGACTAATACGAGCGAGAGACCTACTACTCCTAGCTTCAACTTGTGTTGCAGGAGTAGACATGATTGTTGTACCAGAAAACACGGAGTCTCTAGCGAGGATTATAGCTGGTTTAATGTCCATTAAATACGTGAAGAAAAAGCCATTGTCTATTAGAGCAATACCAGTCTCCTCTAAACCAGGCGACACAGTAGATCTTGGTAGATTTGGAAGAGTAGTAGTTATAGACTACTAAGTAGAGCACCTAGAAATAAAGATTTTTTACCACGAACAAAGAAATAATAATTGTGATTGGATTGCCCACAGCCGTTGTACTTGCTGGTGGTGTAGGTTCTCGTCTCTCCCCACTAACTAAAATCGTACCCAAACCCCTCGTACCGTTTGCTGGAGCACCCTTACTAGAGTATATTATTTCGTTTCTAGAGAATAATGGATTTGACAATATATTGATTACTGCTAGATATCTCGGAGAGCAAATAGTCAAGTATTTTCAAGGCCGAAGAAACGTTACTCCACTCCTATTAGACTCTAAAGACACAGCCGATGCTGTTAGATTGGTTGCCAGGTTTATTAAAGGAGACTTCATTGTATCCATGGGCGACGTAGTTACAAATATCCCCTATAAGAGGTTTTTCGAGTATCATTTAAGCCATAGAGAAATAGCTTCTATTGTATTAAAAGAAGTTGATAATCCACTACCATATGGACTAGTCTACATGGATCCCAATTCAAACATAGTATTATTTTCTGAAAAACCACCATCTCTTGAAATCTACTTGATTTCACTCGCGTTTCATGGAATTAAATCAAAGGGATTCTATAGTAATCTAGTCAACGCGGGAATATATGCATTTAGAGAAGAACTCCTAGACATACTCTTGGAAAACCAGGGATTAATGGATTTTGGTAGACACGTTTTTCCATTCCTCCTTGAAGCTGGATATAGAATTAAAGGGTGGATCGCCCCGGCTGATACATACTGGAATGATATTGGTAGAGTTGAAGTATATAAAGAAGCACTCTGGGACTTTCTAGACAACAAGGTTTTAGGGTGGAATCACAGAGGAGTAGTCTACTCGAAAGGTGTAGTTGTCGGCGAAGAATCAGAAGTACATGGTGAAATATACCCGCCCGTCTATATTGGTAGAAATACAATTGTAGAATCAGGTGCTAGAATAGGGCCCTATGTAGTTTTAGAAGAAGGAGTTAGAGTGGAATCTGGTGCTAGATTGTCTTATAGTGTTGTATGGCATAATAGTGTCATCCAGAGAAACTCGTATATTTACGACTCTGTATTAATGAATAATACTGTAGTAAAAGAGGGTGTTAAAGTGGTCTCTTCTATTGTTGGAACAGGGTGTGTTGTAGAAAGAGATTTATTCAATACAGTCCTTGAGCCTTGTTTAAAGGTGTCTCCTTATGAGGTTAAAGGGTAAGCTCTACGAAGACATAACTCTCGAGAAAGCCGTTAAATTAGGATATGTCATTGGAAGGAGTGCTGGTCCACGCAATCTAGTTGTAAGTGGTAGAGATGCTTTTAGAGTTTCAAGAATGCTTAAAAGAGCTATTACAGCTGGTGTAATGTCTGCTGGAGCCGATGTAATGGACTTCCACGAATCACTCAATGGAGAAATAGCATTTGCAATTAAGCGTTTCGGTGCTAAAATGGGGTTTATGGTGTCAATAGACCCTTCTACAGGCGGCGTATTATTGAAGATATTCTCGTCTCCAGGCTATGAGTTGGCAGGAGAGAGCTTGAAGAGAATTATTAGAGAGGCTGAAGAAGAAAAAAGAGAAGCAAGAAGTGAAATTGGCTGGGTATACTACGCTGAATACGTGCATAGACTATACACGTCAGCTATATCTTCATTTGTAAAAGGAGATATTATTACAAGTAGAAAAATATCTAGTGTTGTAGCACCAGACTATGAACCATTAGAATCCATATTAACAGAGCTAGCTAGAGGACTTGGAGTAAGCCAAATAATTATTGGCGACATTAATCCCCCCACCCACCCATTTACAACCCTAATGAAGAAAATATGGAGTGTTAGAAGAGCACTACAAAGCGATATAGGTGTATTGTTTAGCCATGATGGTTCAGCTCTAACTCTGTGTCTAGAGGGCCTGGGATTTCTACTGCCAGAAGAACTATTATTGTATGTAATTCAAAAATATGGTCCTGGAAGCCGCGTACTAGTATTAAACCCTGTTTTCAAAAAGACTATTGAATACCTAGAGAAAGAGGGTTATAAGATAACCATTGTAGACGACGAGGAAAAATTCCACTTTGTTAACAGGAGAGAAAGACCCGTTATATCTATGACTTGGCGTGGAGAATATATAACCCCACTATTCAGCCTCGGCTTTGATGCAATTATACTCTACGCGCAGGTTTTAGAAGCATTATCAGATATTGGTTTGAAGCCACTAGATACAGTAAAATCAATAAGAGAAGAATTACACCGTGAAACACTATCATTAAATAATGGCTTGGAAATCTGTAGAGAAGCGGATGAAACAACACTATGGGGTTGTAGAATACTCAGAGATAACAAGTTAATTACACTAATCTATAATCCAGAAGCCGACGGCTTTATCAAACTAGAGGGTGATAAATTCTAGCAAGACATGCTTTTACACCTTGAAAACCATAGATTTATACCGGGTAGAGCAAGGTGGAAATACATGATACTAGATTTAAAAGACAATATTGTAGTAGTTGACGGTCAGCCATACAGTGCGATTGAAGTATACATTACAGCTAAAACCACTGGAAAGCTAGTATTCAATAAACTACACGGTATACAGGGAAGACTGGAGATATCTGGACCAACTGATATCTACTATCAAGATCCCGGTATCTTAATAATCAACAGTGAAACCCCACAAAGCTACAGTGAAAAACTAGAAGTTGTCGATACTAGAAAAAACATTATTGCAAAAACAAAAACAAAGAAGTGGGAGTTGTCTGAGTTTAATGCAGTAATTGACAACTATCCAGTTGCTTTAACAATAGCCTTTAATCCAAGAAAACTATTAATTAGCTACAACTCCTCTATGATTCAAATCATTGAAAAACCATTTCTACTACAAGTCGTACTTAAAGCTCTCTAATAGGTTGTTTTAACCAGGGTAGCTCTGGGGCTATAATACCTCTTCTTTTATGACGGCTCATTCTATGTAAACCAATTATTTTCTCGACTACACCGGGATCAACACTGGTTACACTTGGAATTTCACCTGGATCAATATTTCTATCAAAAGCAGCGTAGAGAACTACATCTATTACTTCATATGGTACTCCTAATTCGCTTTCAGCTGTGTGATCCCTCCACAATCTTGGAGCACTAGGTTTCTCTGTTATTTTACTTGGTAGTCCAAGTCTTCTTCCAAGCTCTCTAACTTGTGATTTATAGAGACAGGCTAGTGGGTAAAAATCAGCTGCTCCATCACCGTATTTTGTAAAGTATCCAATTAACACCTCGCTTCTATCACTAGCGCCTGCTACAATAGCCTTGTATTTATTGGCATAGTAGTATAACAGGTTCGCCCTGATTCTAGCTCTTAGGTTCCCAATTGCTAGTTTATCGTTTGGACTATAGAATTCCACTATACTATAAGAGTCGACTATAGAGTCTATGTTTACCACATAGTATTTAACACCTAGTTTTTCAGCTAGTTCAATAGCGTCTAAAGTATCTTCTTGTGGAGTAACCCTTGTATCCGGCATTATTAATACTGCTATCTTCTCGGGGCCTATGATCTCCGTGAGCAGTCTAAGTAGTACTGATGAATCTACACCACCACTCAATCCCATAACTACTTCTCTCGCACCGGCTTCTCTAATGGATTTTTCAACGTATTGTCTTATAGCTTCTACCGCGCTCTCATAGTCTATATTCAACACATCTCTTAGAGTAATCTTCATTGCAGAGTCCTCTTTGCAGTGTTTTATACTAGTTTACAGAGTTCTCTATACTCTTTGTTTAAATCTCTCTCTACTACTTCTCCTCGCGGTTTGATTTCTTTGAACGCTCTTCCTTCATAGTAGTATATTTTTGTAGCTGGGTCGAGCCAGCAGTCTGGTTTCAACCATGCTTTTAAACATGTCTCGGCGAGAAATGTTTCTTCATCCCAGCAGTATTCAACTGGGACTACTGGGAGAAGCGTTCCTTTAAACCATCCTTTTTCCACTACTAGTCCATGTCTACCAATAATGATCTGTTTGGGTATTTCTCTCCTATCAGCTACTTTAATCGGAATTGGTAATGATAAAACAGTTACTTCTATAACTATATTATCCATTTCCCATATTTCAACTGGTGGAAATCTAGGGTCGTTAACTGCTGCTTCAATAGCTGATTCTACAACCGAGTCTACAAGGCTGTAGACGGGTGTTAAAAACCCAATACAACCCCTTAGACTAGTTCTCCCCGTGGAAGAGTCAAGTGATTCGAGTGTAGTAAACGTCATACCCTTCTTTGAGAGCTTAGGGTTAGGGGAGCTGGGTTTTATTTTTCTACCTGTTTTCAAGTATTCTTCAATCGCCTGCCTGGCTAGTTTAACGAGGTAGACTCCTTCTTCTAGTGTCAACTCGGATGGATGTATATACTCCAAAACAACCCCCATATTGATAGTTTAATCAACTATCTTAAACTCGTTTTCAACTTGTATACTTCTAGTTTACTACGTGCTTCACCGAGTATTTTTTCTATTTGACGCCAGTGTCTGCCAATCCAGTATACCTTGCCGCAGCGTGGACACTCCCAGAAGTCTTCGTGTAAACTAAAAACTCTTGGTGGAACTTTGTCTTTTATTTTTTCTTTTCCAGCTACTTTAATTAGTGGTGTATTGTCTTCTGGACACCTTGTTTTATCAAAGTCTACTGAGAGCTTTATCCCGGCTACGACAGCTATGTGTGCTAGTACATCAGCTATATCCTCTTCCCAAACTAGTATACTTCGCACTCCGTTTTTCAATGCTCTATTGTGTAGTCCCTTGTCTTTTGTAATAATTATCCTTTCCTCTAATTGTGCTCTTCTCACTATTGCCCAGTCCTCTGCGTTTCTATCGTATACTGTATCATAGCCTAGTATTCTCAACCATCTTGCAATTGAACCAAGCATGTTGTCTACTATGAATTTGGGTTCACTACTCATAAGCAAAACCAATTGTATAGAGTAGAAAACCCCTTTAAAACAAAATTTAAAAGAAGAGGATTACTTAGGGGCGAGAATAGCGTATAAAACATCGCGTTCTGTTACAATACCCTTTAATACTCCTTCATCGTCTATTACGAGGACCGAGCTGATATTTCTAGTTAACATAGTGTTAATAGCGCTTGCTAAGTCATCGTCTTCACGTGCTACTGCAACATCGTGAACCATTATCTCTGTTACAGGGATTACTAGTATATCTCTTATATCACCTCCTGTTGAACGCTCTATTAACTCGTGCGTTCCAAACTTTCTCACTATATCTACAGCTGTAATTATCCCCTCAACGACGCCCTCATCGTTCACTACTGGCAGTCTTCTAAATCCGTATTTAACCATTGTCTCCATTGCTTCTTTTAACGTGGCGTTTTCCCCTACTGTTACAACCGGGGAAGACATAACATCTCTTACTTTCAATCCCAGCGAGACCACTCCAGCAAGGTATTTTACTAAGTCGTGCTCGGTGAGTATACCAACTACTTTGTTTTCTCTATTTAAAACTGGGAGTATGCCAGCACCGTAGTTGACCATTCTAGCAAGTGCTTCTTTTATTCCTTCATCAACATAGACTACTACCGGGTTTTTCTCCATAATTGATTCAACGGGTTCCTTGCTGAGCGCTGAAAACAAGTTGAAATTATGTCTCCTCTCAACGATTTGGAATAAATCGCCTCCACCAAGATAATTCACTAATCTCATAACTGTAAGCAGTCCCTTGAAAGACCCAGTTGAGTTTTGAACAATGAGGCTTCTATAGGAGTGGGCCATTTCCTCGAGGGCTTTTAGTATAGATGTAGATGGCAACACCCATTTAACTTCTTTCTTGGCAATTAATTCGAGTTCTTTTATACCCGTAAAAACCCTATCGTCGAAGTTAGGCGTCCCCTCTCTCATCCACCTATAATGTTCTTGTCTTAGAGGACGGGATTTAGGTGTGAATTTCAATCTACCACCAATTTACTCTATAGTAGGAGCTGGGTTATATCTTTAAATCATGGACCTGGAAAAAACGTTTTACGAGTTCTCTGCTGGATTAAAACTCTACTTTGTAGTTTCAAGAATAATGGCGGGCATACCCCTACTAGACTCTCTTATAACTACTCTAGTATTCAATTCCTTCTCTATACACTTAGAAATATATTCTAGAGTATCCATGGAGAGATTTGGAATAAACTCTACTCTATAGCCACTACGGAGAGGAGTAATCCAGATTTCACGTCCAGAAACTCCCATTCTCTCTACACATATCTTTGTCTTCTCTAATACCTCAGTATAGTCTATTTGATTAGACATAAATACCACCATGAATAACAATTACTCCACGATTTATACACTTAACTCGTAGATAGCACATAACATAAAACAAGTATTAAAAACTACATTGCAATCAATATAACTGGTGATGAGGGCAGGGGTTTGCCGGAACGATGAAGAAGTCCTCGATCACTGATACCAGACAATTAAACGAAAACACAAACTACTTTACACTCAAGTAGAGGTTGCAGAGAAGACAATATATCTATTTAAAAATCCACAGTAATTATCTAGCCTGTACAGTTATTGTATAGACATTACCTGCTCTCGTATAGATTTTTACAGCATAGTTAGTATCGGGAACAGCACCAGCTACACGGACAGTTATAGTTTTATCTTCACCAGGATTTATTGTCTCTGTGATGTCTGTGGACCCGAGAGCTACTACTTCTATTTTGTATATTACTGCTACTACCGAGCCAGTGTTCTTAACGTGTAGAGTGAGCTGTTTGCTAGTGGTATTTATGTAGCTGTCTGGGTATAATTGTAGGTTTTCTGTTGCCCCTATTGTTTCCCACCAATCTAGTGGTGGGCATGTTGTTATTGTTTTTGTATTTGTAATAGTGATTGTTACTGTTGTTGCTGTCTCTGTTGGTCTCCATAGACTTGTAATCCATATACTTGCTAGAATTGCTACTAGTAGTAGAATTATTAATTTATTATCACGTGCCTCCATGGTACGTCCCTTTTTGCTTATAGAAGACTTATTATACATACTTGTTAATAATTATGTCTAAGTATGTAATCTATGTATGTATACAGAGCATAACTGGCTGTAAGAGGGGTGGTTGACTTCGCCAATCGATAGAAGAATATACGAACACCCAATAATAACATTCCATAGAGGGAGAAAAATAAAATTTGTATTTGAAGGCAGAGAGGTAGAAGCATACGAGGGTGAAAGCGTAGCAGTTGCACTATATGCAATTGGAATTGACGTGTTTTCATGGAGTAGAAAACTAAATAGGCCGCGCGGCCCATTCTGTATGATTGGAAAGTGTAGTAGTTGCTTTATGATTGTAAATAATATTCCAAATACGAGAACATGTATTCTACCAGTACAAGAGGGACTAGTAGTAGAGAGACAGAAAGGCCTCGCCACACCACCATCCAAACCATTAGAAGAAGAAGTTGAAGAAGTAGAATTAAACCCCGACGTACTCATAGTGGGAGGCGGGCCATCTGGACTAGAAGCAGCGAGTATACTAGCAAGTAATGGTTTAGAAGTGGTTGTAGTAGACGAACACTTTAAACCCGGCGGCCAGTTATTAAAACAAACCCATAAGTTCTTTGGAAACGTAGAATTGTTTGGAGGACAGAGAGGTTTTCAAATAGCCGAATTATACATTAAGAAGCTAGCAGAGTATTCAAACATCAAGTTGTTAACACAGACATCTGTATATGGTGTTTTCCGGGGAGGAATAGTCGCGGCTGCTGGTAGAAATAAACACTATATTATAAAACCAAGAGCTGTAATAGCCGCTACGGGTGCACAAGAAAGACTAATTGAATTCCCAAACAACGACCTCCCAGGCGTTATGGGTGCTGGCGGCGCACAGACAATAATGAACGAGTTTGGTGTAAAACCCGGTGAGAAAGCACTAGTTGTTGGATCTGGTAATGTTGGATTAATAGTCGCATACCAACTAGTCCAAGCGGGAGTAGAAGTAAAAGCAATAGTTGAAATCATGAAGGAGATCGGAGGATGGTTTGTACACGCTGCAAAAGTAAGGAGACTTGGTATTCCAATACTAACCAGCCACACTATTAAATACGTTGAAGGAAATGGTAGAGTTGAAAAAGCTGTAGTTGTAGAAGTAGACGATAAATTCAATCCCATTTCAGGCACTGAGAGGGAATTCAATGTAGACCTCGTACTACTAGCTGTCGGGTTAGAACCAGATACAAGATTCCACGCGCAAGCCGGTGCAGTAATGAAGTATGTTCCAGAACTCGGCGGGCTGGTACCAATTAGAACGCGAGATTTAGAGACAACTGTTAGCAATCTATACGTAGCAGGAGACTCTTCTGGTGTTGAAGAAGCCACAACAGCAATACTTGAAGGGAGAATTGCGGCATATTCCATTATATCCAAGTTTACCAGCGGCTCTAGAGCTCAACAAGCACTCGAAGAAATGGAGAAGACTTTGAAATTCCTCTGGGAGGAGTATAGGTCGTCTCCACTGTTATCTAGAGCTAGACGTGGAAAGGAATCTGTAACTGTCTCTCGAGAAGAACTACTAGAGCTCCGTAGTAAATACCCACCACCTGTTTCCTTTGGGTGAAAAATATGAGTAGATTTGAATTCCGTAGAAAAGGCTATATTGAAATCGAGGAGTTAAAAGAACTCGGATTAATACCACCAAGCGAGAGGCTTGTAAAAGGCCCTGTGGCAATATTGGAGTGCCCAGAGGAAATACCATGTAATATATGCATTGCATTCTGTCCTACAAAAGCCATTAAAATGGAGAGAATAATTGATCTACCGAGAATAGAATGGGATAAATGCACTGGTTGTGGTATGTGTGTAGCAGTATGTCCTGGACTAGCTGCATTCGTAGTAGACCTTTCAAAGCCCGATGCAGACTATGTTACACTCCCATACGAGTTACTACCACCACCTAGAAAGGGAGACCGAGTAATACTACTAAATAGAAGAGGCGAGCGTGTAGGAGAAGGCGAAGTAGTCCGTGTCTGGGAGAGAAACAAGACCTTTATTGTAACGGTTAAAACTCCAAAAGGACTCGGTATGGAGGTGAGGAGTATATGGATAGAGAGAAAGTAACAATTATATGTAGATGTAACGATGTAACACTCGAAGACATCCTTAAAGCCATTGAGAGTGGAATAGACGACTTTGAACTATTGAGGAAAAAACTGAAAATAGGGTTTGGTCCCTGTCAGGGGAGAGGCTGTCTAGTTATTGCAGCAAGATTGTTTGCCAGGAAAACCGGGAGAAACCTTGGAGAAATCATATCAAACTATACGTTTAGACCACCCCTCGTTCCAATACCAGTTAAATACTTCACACGTGGTGGCGAGAAATGAAGGTATTAATTATTGGTGCTGGAGTATCTGGTTTATTCATAGCATACGAGCTACTCAAGAGAGGAGTAGGAGAAATAACAATTGTTGATGCTAAAACACCTGGTAGTGGAGCATCACTGAGAAACGTGGCTTGCTTTAGATCTTCATTTACATCTCCAGAACACGTTATACTAATGAAAGAAAGCATTAAGAAGTGGCTTGAGATCAGGGACTCGTGGGGTGTTGGAATTCATCAAAATGGATATATATGGGTTGCTAGAAAAAACGAGACAATAGATGTTTTCAAAAAGCTCTCACAATTCCACAATTCATATGGTGTACCAACGAGAATTATTGGAAAAGACGAGTTGAAAGAAAAAGAACCATATATGAATATAGATATCGTTGAAGGAGCATTATATGATCCAACAGCGGGTAAAATGAACCTCATGGAGGTTTTCACAGAGTTATATCTAAGAGTAAAGAAAATGGGCGCTAAGATCATACCATATACACCAATTGAAAAACTAGTAGTCAGTGGTGGAAGAGTAAAATCAGCTATTTCTCCACGCGGACAGCTAGATGCAGATGTATTTATAGTAGCGGCAGCTGAAGGGTCTAAGAAAATACTTGAATCTATTGGTGTAGACGTGCCAATAGAGCCTGTTCCAAGACATCCAATTGTAACAGAAGCATATAGTGAAATAATTAAAGCAGGCCTGGTAATCGACTGGGATACACCTGGTTCTCCACATATAACTCAAACAAGCCATGGTTCAATAATACTCGCAAGAGATGTCAAAGACGAGCCGTGGATACCCCTCAACTCTCAGAGATTCGACGCTATCTATAAAATTGTAAAACCACTCAGTGAGCTCTACCCTGCTCTACGATACATTAATATAACAAGGTATTGGATGGGATACTATGATATGACACCAGACCACCACCCAATATATGGACCAGTCCATCCATTTGAAAACCTCTATATAGCAGCTGGCTTCAGCGGGCATGGATTAATGATGGCTCCAATGACCGGTGTAGTAATAGCAAACTGGGTTGTTGATGGAAAACCAGGTATTGAAGTAGCAGAAAATCTAACTCTTGAGAGATTTAAGACTGGTAAATTAGTAAAAGAACTAGCTGTTATTGGATAAACTACCTGTGTTTCTGTATGAAGTCAGTTAGTAAACTTAGTAGTTCATCAATCTTTTTTACCCCGCTAACCTCGTTCTTACCCTTTACTTCTCCCCCATTCACACTTAGAAATATTGTCGTTGGAGACGCGTGAACATCAAATTTCTTGAATGCACCACTTGCTGCTTCCGAGTAGCACTCTCTTGAAAACCAATCACATAATACTACAACGTAGTTTACATTAGAAAATAGTTTTCCAAACAACTTGACAAATGGATACCAGTAGTTATCATATGATCTACAAGCAGGACACTTTGCATTATCAAAGTATATAGCATAGTAGCCATCTCCCCATGGTAATTGGGGTTCGCCACTAACCTGTCTTAAAATCCATTTTTCCTTGTTGAAGTCGTATACGTAGATTCCATGTGGCGAATCTGGTTCTATTTGATCTACTTCCAGGCCTTCTCTACCCTTTTTCTTCTCTGGATCACTATACAACATTTTCTTTAGTAATTCCAGTAGATCTTTCTCCATGTAAGCACACCTATTACCTAGATTTTGCTAATTGATTATTCAAGTAGTTATAGTTTTTTATAACTTCACTTGTAGTCATTATTGTTGTTTTATAGAATTTATTAACCAGTACAAAAATATAACTAGATTAGTGGGGATACTAACTATGTCTAGTGGTAAATTTAAATATATTCTTGGAGAAATAACCGGACTATATAATAAATTACATGGAGTAGAATCACAAGCCAAAGTATTAGAAGTTAGAGATGATGGAACTATAGTAGTCGAGTTTACTGGTACTTTTTGCCATACATGTGGAATTAGAGATTGGCTTGAAGACTATGCATATCTAGCATTGTCAAAAGGATATAATTTGAAACTAGTTGAAATGATTGAACCAGAAGGTGAAGAAGCTGAATATAAAAGGATTGGTGTGTTTAAATTCAATGGTTTAAATACAAGTAGTAGAGAAGAAGGTGTTTATGATGACAGCAAGACTGATTGATGAAATAGATAGAAAGATTTTGTCAATACTTCAGCAAAATGCAAGAACCACATATCGTGAACTCGCAAAAACAGTTAATCTCACAGATGTAGCAGTTATTAAGAGAGTTCGAAAACTAGAGAGTAGTGGTGTAATTAAAAAATACACGGCAATAATTGATCCTATAGCACTAGGCTACACTAAAATAAGCTTTACTGGAATAAATGTAAGACCAGAAAAACTATTCGATGTAGTTAAACAACTCAAAGAAAAAGACTATGTAAAATACCTGGTGATAACAACTGGAGACCACGATATACTGGCTGTAATATGGGCTACTTCAGGCGAGGAACTAGAGAGAATACATAGTGAAATAAAGAGTATTGAAGGCGTAATCTCAGTATATCCAATGATTCTATCCGAAGTAGTTAAAAACGAAGCATACATATAGAGTTTTTGTCAATAAGTCGAAGATCTATTAGCAACTAGTTTATTAAACTCTAACATCTTTTCCTATTAAAGGCGTGGAATCTTGACTACAAAGTTCTTTGTATTAAAACAAGATTTATTCAAATACATTCTCCCACATGGAATACCAAGAAACAACCTTGTAATACTAGCCGGTGAGGGAGGTTCAGGTAAATCTGTTATTATTACACACATTGTTAAAGACGCATTATCTAGTGGTGAGCCAGTCGTATATGTTACAGTAGACGACGATCCCCAAACGGTACTCATGCAACTAGAATCATTCGGTGTGGATACAAACAAAGTATGTAGTGATAAACAATTAATCTTTGTAGATGGATTTAGCTATATCTTGAAAACCACTAAGCCCCACTTTTGCGTCGAAGAGGAAGTCCAAGTAGAAGAACCAGATAAATTCCTATCGATACTTACACGTGTAGTTGAAAAACATGGATTGAGTGAGAATGGCCTCCTTGTAATTGATTCTCTAAACGACCTCTTTATTCAAATGGATCCAACACGACTAATACTATTTATCAAGTCGCTGAGAGCTATTTTTGCAAAATCAAGAAGTATTCTTACAATAGCAACACTACACACGTCAACAGAGAGTTTTAAAGAATACTTAGCTAGTATAGAACACCTTGTTGACGGCATACTGGAAACAAGCAACATCCACCCACAGCTCGCACAGGCAATACCAATATTTGTACGCCAGATAACTGTTCGTAAAATGAAGGGCGTGGATAGCAAGCAGGGATATGTATTGTATGGTATAGACCATGAAGGCTTAAAACCAGTTGTACTACAATTAACTAAGTAGTTTTAAAAGATGCCTCTATTACTCGAGTTATTTTACTAATTGTTTTTTCTGCCAACTCTTCTTCTGTTTCGGCGAAAACATATAATCCATGTGGATTGTATTCAACCTCTCTGCAGTCAAGAGATGATAGTAGTTCTTCAAGTGTTATTTTCGCGTATATGGAGTGCTCTCCTTTCTTAGTACATATAGCTATCTTCTTCCCTTTGACTTCGCCGAGAATTAGTAGGTAGGATCCCTGGTTTTCACGTGTAATTCTATCTAGGTTTTTAGATAAAATATTGAAAAACGTGTTCATCAAGACTAGTTCACACTATATTGAATTGATTATTTTTCGAATATCTTCGGGTAGTACTTCTTCGCTTATTATTGTAGCTGTCAATGGTGGTTTAGTTGTCTTGTAGTTTGTTGCAATGTATTTTGATGGATTGTTTATATCTGCGCCTTCTGTTTTCCCCTTGAACCTTATATTTAATACTCTTACCTTGACATAGTATCCATCGTTTCTCTTAACATATATGTATTTTCCATGCTTCAAGCCCATGGAAACCACCTAGATTCTATGCCTACTCCACGTATATATGTATCCCAAAATAAAGTTTACAATAAAACCTAGTAATACCCCAGTGAATTGTCCAAGCCAGAACGGTGTTTTAAACAAGAATGGTAGTATATTAGCCATAGACACCTGGCAGGCCAGGCTTGCTAAACTAGCAACATGGTATTTGAAAAACCTCTCCAATATTTTTCTCCAGGTTTTCTCCAGCCCTGTATTTCTAAATGTTATTGTTTCATTCAATGTGAAATTTGATAGTACACTTACCTCGAAGCCTGTGGCTGAAGCAATAGTGTTTACTATTAAGCCAAGTGCTTCCTTTAATGCACGATACGTTATTTCTGCTGCTAATACATTGACTACGACGCCAGAGGCTCCTACACCTACATAGATTAGTGTTCTCTCGGGTTCTGATAGTGGAAGAGCTATTAAACGTGGTAGTTTCTTAGAGTAGAGGGAGTAGTAGTCTCTACTCGTTAATTCCAATAATATTGTTTTACTCGTGTCTTCCGACCCGGCATAGCCTATAATAAATCCATTCCTGGTTGAACCAAGTGTTTTAAATCCAAGTATTTTCAACGCAATTCGATGAATTAAAGGTGTTTTTACAGCTAGAACACTGTCTTCTTTGAAGTTGTAGTTGTCTATTTTATCTTGTATTACGTCTAGCCAGTCTTCGAGAATGCAGATTTCACTCTTAATTCCTCTATTAATGCATTTTAAATTCATTATGTACCACGGGGTATTCTACTGTCTTTGCTTCTTTTTCGCCATGTCTATAAAGTATTTTGCTGCGTAGGGGTAGTCTTTTTCGGCGTATCCATTATTACTTGCAATACTGTAGAATTCATATAGTGCACTAGATATTATTGATGGTAGTCCCTTTGCGCGGAGAGATTGTGATATATAGGCATAGTCTTTAGCAGCTAGTTCTGCTTTAAATCTAACTGGTTTCTCACTGACTACTCTGTCTAGATATCTATCTAGGACTCCACCAAACCACAATTCGCGCGAGATCTCTTTGAATACTTCTAATTCTACTCCATGCGACTCCAGGATCATTAGTGATTCCGCTATTAAAGCAGGCATTGAAAGACCTAGATTGTTTAAAGCTAGTTTTAAAGCAATAGCTTTCGGTGGTTCACCAACATAATATGTTTTTCTACTGTAGAGGGCGAAAACACCTCTATATTCATCAAATACCTCTCTACGTGATGCTATAATGCTTATAAGTCTGCATTCTCGTGCTTCATCACTGCTTCCATATACAGGTGCTTCAATATACTTCACTCCCTTTTCTTCTAGTATTCTCTGTGTTTTAAGACTTGTATTTGGAGTAATAGTAGAGGCGTTAACTACAACACCACCACTGCTTTTTCTAGTTATTTCTCCAACCACTTCGAGAACGTCTTCGTCCCGAGGTAGAAACAGTATTGTTAAATCAGATTCACTTAATAAATCCACGGGGTTTGAATAGACTAATCCACCTATTTCACGGGCTAATCTATCTGCTTTTTCTCTACTTCTATTATAGTATCCTAATTCAACATTCTTTCCCGATAAACACCTTGCTAGATTAGAACCCATTACTCCTAATCCAATAATGCCTATTTTCAATGTAATCGCCTACTGTATTACTCTATAAATTTAAGAAATAAATATTTCTTGGCAAATTCCTTCACTACTAGAAAGGATAATTGTGAAGGTGGCTACGTTGATTCTACCAAGCGACCCGGTGAGAGAGGTATTATATGCTATTGGATTATTCATCTACATAGTATTCCTCATATGGTTTACAAGAAAACTCTTTAAATTCATGGTGGGCAGGGGAATGCGGGAAAACGTAGCAGTATACTATAATAGAAAGATTATTCACATGGGTGCTGGAGGCGTGGTTGCACTACTCACACCATTTATATTTTCCTCGCCGCTTATACCAACACTGTTCGCGCTGGCAATAGCGTTAATTCTATATCTACCACACCGTTCTAGAAAGCTACTAGGATGGTTTCAAACCAGTGAAAACGCATTCGAGGTAAACTTCGCTATTGCATGGGGTCTCTCATTGTTCTTTGTATGGATTTTAACTAGCAATCCCTTCTACGCTGTAATACCCCCGCTATTTATCTCCTTTGGCGATGCTGTAACAGGAATTATTAGAAATGGATTGTATGGAAGGAGAACTAAGTCTTGGTATGGAAATCTCGGTATGCTCTTTACGACTATTCCAATAGGATTTATACTAGCGGGGTATCCAGGAGTAGTAGCAGCTATTGTTTCAAGTATTGTTGAACACTACGAGTTTCCCCCATACATAGACGACAATGTATTGATAACACTAGCATCTAGTCTAATACTTATCTCCTCAAAGATACTTCTAGGTGTATAGACATTTTTCCAGAGTATCTGGGGAGAGTAGTTGAGTAGTCAGAATATAGATGAGGAATGGAGTAGACTAGAACAAGAAATCTATAATTGTACAAAGTGTAGACTACACCTCAATAGAAGAAAAGCCGTGCCTGGAGAGGGTAATAGAAAAACACTCGTAGTTTTTATTGGTGAAGCACCGGGTGAAAAAGAAGACGAAAAAGGAAGACCATTTGTTGGAGCGGCTGGCAAACTACTCACAGAGCTAATAGAGTCTATAGGGTATAAGCGCAGTGATTTCTATATTACCAATGTAGTTAAATGCAGACCTCCAAACAATAGAGACCCGGAGGAAGATGAAATAGCAGCATGCCTCCCATATCTACTCCGACAATTAGAACTCATAAAGCCCCGGGTAATAATAGCTCTCGGCAGACACGCTGGTAGAATAATCTTTCAACTAGCTGGATTAAAGTGGACTAGTATGAGTGTAAACCATGGAAGAATCTACAATGCAAAAATACTGGGTTTTGAAGTAAAAATTATTCCAACATATCATCCAGCATCAGCACTCTACAAACCACCACTAAGAAGCGTGCTCGAAGAAGACTTTAAAAACACTATAAAACCAGTTATAGACGAGGAAATTACTGGAAAACAAAAACCACGGAGAAAAACACTATTCGACTATATGAAGTAAGACACCAATGGAACACACAAAAACCCTTCTATTTAATAACCCTGTCTCTCTAATACACTATTAAACATGGTTTACACATGGGTGGAACTGTGAATATAAGAGTACTATCTACACTAGTACTCATAATACTACTCAGCAATCTAATTACTCTTAATTCATCGAGTCAAATAGTATATATAGACAAATATACTCTCATACAACACAATCCATCCGACCCCGTCTATCTATCAGTAGCAGACAACTTATTGATTTGGAGGGTTTTTATTGACCGCTCACTCGCTAGTCAAGTGGAATCACTATCTATAATGCTTAACACTAATCCCCAGGGGAAGAGCTGGATTTCTATACCGTTAAAACCACAATTACACCTATCTAATACTGTAGTCTACTATGGATACTACTCTATTATCAATACTGGAGAATACTACTTTATAATAACACTCAAAAACAATACCCAGTTGACAATATACAAGTCCCAGGTGGAACCATTCTTTTCATTTAACGCATTAAATATACCTAGTCAAGTAGAATGGGTTAAATATGGTGTTGGATACCAGATCTTCCCTGATAGATTCTATAATGGAGACCCTGGCAACGACCACTATGCACTAATTTATGATGCACTAATATACGATAATACAACAAATGCAAAACCTATTCTATCAAAGTGGAGTGATCCACCAGATAAATATCTACACTGCTGCCACCAGTACTTCGGCGGAGACCTCCGTGGAATAACAATGAAACTAGACTACTTGAAAGAACTAGGTGTAAGAATAATTTATTTAAACCCAATATTCCTATGTGGAAGCGCCCACTGCTACGATACATACGACCACTACAAACTCCACCCGAGACTAGGAACAATGGAGGATTTAAAAACATTCCTCGAAGAAGCACATAAGAGAGGTATAAAAGTAATATTCGACTTTGTCCCAGGACACGTGGGCCTAGGGCACTTCGCGTTTCAAGATGTCTATGTAAACGGCCCTAAAAGCAGGTATTGGAATTGGTTTACAATTAAGAGATGGCCTTTCACGCCGGGTAATGGTAATGATTATCGTTGCTGGTGGGGCTTTGGAAGCCTTCCACAATTGAATACAACTGTACCCGAAGTCAAAGAATACCTGATTAACGCTGTATTATACTGGCTTGAGCAAGGATTTGATGGTGTTAGAATAGATACTCCACTAGACCTCTTAAATCCACGAGAATTCTTTGCAGAATTTAGAACAAGAGTGAAATCGAGATTTCCAGATGCATACATTGTAGGCGAGATCTGGGAGTTAAAGCCAGAATGGGTTAATAATGGTCCATTTGATACTTTAATGAACTATGCACTAGGAAATATTATAATAGAGTATAGTAAGGGCGGATATAGTGACAACATTGACAACGTTTTATCCCACTACTACTCGGTGTACTCCGTTGCAGCTGTTGGAATGGGGTTTAACCTAGTAGACTCACACGACACAGACAGGGTTTTAACAATGCTTGGAGGAGGAATACTCCTAGCTCCAGGAGGCCCTAATCCACCACGAGAAGCAATCGATCGATTAAAACTACTAAGTGTAATACAGTTCACCCAGCCGGGACTACCAGTTATATACATGGGAGACGAGCTTGGATTACCGGGTGCAAAATGGAATAAAGAAGAACATAGATACCCTATACAATGGGATAAATGGGTCAATATAGAAGTACTTGAACACTACAAGAAACTAGGAGAGATTAAAAACAACTATAGTGCTCTACACACGAGTATTATAAGAATATTTGAATCCAGTAATGGTGTATTAGCTTATACAAGGGGATATCAAGATGAAATCCTAGTATTGGCAAACAATGGAAAAACACAAGTAAACTATACGTTACCAAGCGAGCTAAGAAACTATAATTGGAGACTAGTATATTCTTCATCAGGACAACAACCAGTAGTAAATGAAGGAGTAGTTACAATACCACCATTAACGGCTGTAATACTCGAAAAACAAATAGTAAATCAAACAACTACAACCCAGCAAACAAACACCACTATATCTACTCATACTTCTACTCCAAACACAACTACTCCTGCAACAGTAAATAGAGGAATAGGCGACATCGTCATATCAGCAACATTAATAATAGTGACAATTCCAGTTTTGATCTATCTAGCTAGAAGATTTAAGAAGTAGAAAGCTAAAAATGGAATTGGTGATGAAGAGCCATCAGCCCGATGAGTGAGGAACACGGCCTTAACTGATCTACCATAACGAGGCAGTGGGAAAGCCATTTTTCAATGCTTTCTTCAATTGAATTTTAAATACTACTACTCCAACAGCTACAAAGAGCAATCCGTAAATTAAACCAGTAACTACTGCTTTTTCAACTGGTACAACCGGCTCGATTCCCAGTAGTGAATAACGTATTAACTCTGCTGGATAGCTAAACGGGGTGTATAACGCTATAGTTCTCAATAACTCGGGTGAATATCTTAGTGGTAGAATACCACCTGTCGCGATTGGCAATACAAAACCCAGTATTTCCACTATGAATCCCGTAGTACCAGTTGATATCATTGAACTACCAAGTATGAGTGCATAACCCATTAAACTAATCGTGTAGAGGACCACTCCAACCACTAGAGAGAATAAGTCATATACTACTATGGCTGGCGGTGCCCACACAATGGATAGTAATAAATACATTAAACCAAGCGCGATCAACAACCAAGTAATAGTCACTGGAAATATTGCGAGATAGTGTGGTAGAAAACCAGCATTACTCGTAATAAAATACTCGATTCTACCCTCAATAATCATCCATCTAAGCTCAGCCGCCCAATCCCATGTTGCAGCACTAAAATATACAAAGAGCATTAGACCAACAAACATTCTCGAAGCCATTACAGACTTGTCTACGTCTGGAGGAGTAAACAAAGCTATTGGCATTGAAAACAAGACGATCCAGAGCCCCATACTTATTAATCCATATATAAATCCACGAGACCTAATAAACTCGCTGAGAAAATATGCTTTCAACACTCCCATTGTACGCCTAGGAAGTTTTAACACCTTCTCTCACCTTCTTCTTCTCCCATAATCCAATAGACCATGAACCCAGAGGTAGATAGATTGTAAACAATGTAAAAGCAAGCACTAGTAGCATAAAATAGTTTGAATGAAACCCCATGAGCAATCCTTGAACAACCTCAACAATGTGAGATGAGGGGATTAATCCACCGATAATGTAGCCCGCTAGAGGCATGTATACTCTTGGATAATAGATTCCCATTACAACCATTATCAACGGCCTGACAATATTCAGTACTCTCCACGACTCTCCAATTCTATGAGACAACCCTACAATCACTATTGCAAATGGAATCATAACTACACATCCAATAGAAATAAGAAGCATTACGAGAATTCCGAGTAGAAGCCCGTCTAATCCATAGTAATAAGTGTACACTGGTAAAATACTAGTAGAACCCAGTAGTAATAGCTCTGTAAATCTAGGAAATGGCAGTGCCATGTAGTATTTCAAGCGACTTACTGGTGATGCTATAATGTATATTAGTGTTCCATTCCGCTCATCGTATAGTGGTCTCCATAGCAATACATCTATACTTGCAAAAATAGACATTAACATGTAACTCGCCGTGATCAAGTAGACTACTGGTTCTACTTTAACCCTCATTGTAAAGTATTCTGGTGAACCACCAGCGTAACCAATAAACAGTGTAAACAATGTAAATATGTATGGGTAGAGAACCAGCATTACTAGTACTGATTTACGTCTAAATACATCATTATATTCTAGTTTGAATTCAGCTCGTAGAATATCAATAAAGCTCACACTGATCCCTCGCTAAAGTAGATAAATACGTCTTCGAGAGTGGGTTCCTCAATTTTAACATCTACTACCTCGCCCCCGCTATTTACGAGTTTCTTTAGTACTTCTCCTAGTACTTCTTCTGGTTTTTGAACGTATAGTTTAACTCTAAATGTATTGTTCTCTTCGACTCCAACTTCTTTTTTAAATGGGTATTCCCCGATTACCTCGGCTGGGTTTCTACCAGACTTGAGAGTAATATTTATTACTTTGAGTTTAGGGATTTTATCTTTCAACTCGTCTACTGTTCCTTCGGCTACTATTACACCCTTATTGATTAGTAATATTCGATCACAGACTAATTCAGCTTCAAACATATTGTGTGTTGTGTATATGATAGCCTTACCCTCTTTGTGGGCTATATCTCTAACTAGCTCTCGTATTCTACGCGCACTCGGCGGGTCTAATCCCAGTGTGGGTTCATCTAGTAGGAGTATAGGTGCATCTTTTAATAGTGCTCTAGCAAGACTCAACCGTGCTTTCATTCCAAGACTGAATTCCTCGTATAGTTTTCTATCAGCTCCAAGCTTGTCTAGTTCTAGTAGTTTTATCAAGTAGTCTATCCTACGCTCGGCCTCCCTCCTGGGAATACCGTATAGAGCCGCGAAATACTCGAGGTTTTCTCTACCAGTTAGTTTTCCATAAAAACCCTTCTCCACCGTTAGCATTAAACCAATATTCTCGCGGACTTTACCAGCTTCTTTCACGACGTCGTAGCCAGCAACTCTCGCTGTTCCAGAGTCAGGTAGTAGTAGTGTAGCGAGAATTTTTATCGTGGTTGTCTTACCAGCACCATTAGGACCCAGTAAGCATACAACAGATCCATAATCCACTGTAAAACTAATACCCTTAACAGCTTCTATCAACTCTACACTATACTTGAAAAACCCTCTTCTACTCCTAACACGATAAGTTTTAACCAATCCCTCAACTTCTACAGCGTGAGTCATGTAAAACACTCTCTACTAGCATGATAAAATACAATTGGAGTTATATGTTTCAAAATAACGAATTACCATATATGTTCATCTATATAATCCATATATTTATATATGACCCATATATATATGTATAATAGGGTGTATAGACATGGTTGTTCAATACAAAGATATGGTTTTCGAAGTTAAAGGATATCGTGTAGAGGGTAAACCACAAACCTTCTATTGTATTGAAGCAGGATCTTTCAAAATATATATGGATAAAGTAAAGGGAGAAGCGCCCAGTCCAATAGAGTATGTATTGGCCGCGCTAGCCGGATGCTTCAATGTTGTTGGATTTGTAGTTGCCAAGGAGTTGAATATTGAAATTGAATCACTAGATATTACAGTGAGAGGTGTTTTCAACGCTGAAAAACTATATACTGGTAAAGGCGAGAGAGCAGGATTTAAACAAATAGAAGTTGAAGTCAAAGTGAAATCAAGTGCTCCAAGAGAAATACTCGAGAAGTGGTTGAAGAGTGTTGAAGAACGCTGCCCGGTACTAGATAATCTTGTAAATCATACTCCGGTTGTATCAAAACTAGTGTAGAAAAAGATTGGAGTTATATTTTTTATTTTAGAATCCACCAACTTCTTCTCGTGCTTCTTCAAGTGCTTCCTTGTATTCTTCTTTCTTCAAGAATTCTACTTCTTTAATTCTCTCTAGGTATTTCTTTCTATCAAATATGCCCCATATGTAGACGATTATTGTTGGTAGTGCTAGTAGTAGTAATAATAATGCGTCTTCCATGTCTGGAGTTATACCTGGAACTAGTGTAGATAGCTTTATGATTTTTGGTAGTGTGGGATCTATTAGCGGCATATACCTGTTTAAATTCCAAGTCATCAAGGCAATCATCAACCAATTGGTAGCGAAGTTCATTAATCCTGGCTTGTTTGCACCAAGCATTAATCCTCTTATTCTACGTTTTGTTAGTGGTGGCAGTAGAACGGAGCCCATTAATCCAAGCTGGTCTTCAATTACATGCATTAAAAATCCAAGTATTGATGCTATTGCAAGATACATCCAGTTTGCATACCCGGCTAGCAGGGATATCAAACCTATTAATCCACCTATAACTATAGCACCCGTTATACTGTGACTAAACCCCCTGTGCCATGGTATAAATACTTCTTCAACAGTATCTCCCACTCTTTCAAATCCTATTTCAGGCCCCGAAAAGGCATCTATTATTGTTGGTCTTGGATATACTTTGGTAAATGGGTGTTTTGTTTTAGCGATTCCTACTCTTCGATACTCTGGTGTCATTGTACCCTCTAATGGCAGACCACCAGTAGATACCAGTGGACCCATAAACACCATTATTTCCCTAGTGCTTGGTTTATAGTATATCATGTATCTACGGTAGAAGTCGCCTGGCATTCTTATATTGTGCAGTTTTACTGTTACCATTCTACCCGTTTCATATGCTCTATCAATTGCTTCTGCGATCACACTAGCTATGAGTTGCGGGTGTGGTGCATCAGCTACATTCCAGTATATATTGCCTTGTTCATCTTGGTCTAGATATCCCGGTATCCTTACCCTCTTGCCAGAAGATGCTACTTCTCTAATACTAGCTCCAAACATTTCTCTTAGTTTAAAGTAGTCTTCGCTTTCCTCGATTACTCTCTCTATAAAGCCTTCAAGATAGTAGAACCTCCATCTACCAGCCACTGGCAACTCGTTTATTTTTACTCTGCGTGGTGAGATCTTTTTTAGTGGATCTCTCGGTGCTGGGTCTACTTCGTAATCTATTTTCCAAAGGAACTTTTTGAACTTGAAGTCTAGGAAGTCTGGTAGATATCCTGCTACACCAGCTAATACCGGCCACATTACTCCTCTTGCTAGGTCAGAGAGTAGTGGTGGGAAGAATGTTGCCATTGCTAAACCAGAGAAATAGTGTGTCCAGCCCCTCATCTTCTACCACCCTATTCCAAGTAGCCAGAAGAAGAATCCTGAAAAGCCCATTGTATTAGCTAGTACTGGTAGTATTAGTGATCCAAGGCAGTAACTCAACCTTGTATTAAACACCATTGCTGTAAATCCGACTGTTGTCGCTGCAATCATTAGTAATAGGCCTGGAAGACCCGTTAAATAGAGTACTAGTCCAACTAGGAATACCAGTACAGCTATTGATATATACTCGTAGCTAATAATACTTAGTAGTTTTGAAACAGCTTTAGACAAGTATAGTGTCACTAGGAATGAAAGACCAGCTGCAAATACTATTACGGCGGCGCCGGCATAGAACTCCGTCCATGTCTTAGGTGTATATAGTCCTCCAACAAGCCACGCTACAGATCCCCTTGTAACCCTCATTGTTGGATGGAATAGGAAGTATAGTGCTCCAGTATAGTATACTAGTCTAGCAGCACCCTGACTAATTATAAATGTATCATCTCCTCTACTACTCGCCATGTGCCCGCCAATCAATGCACCCATACCGCCAGTTATTATTGGGAAGAAGGCCGCTATTCCACCACCAATAATACCTGATGCCGAACCAACGATAATAGCTGAAGGAGCTGTTTCAACAACGTCTCTAGTGTCTTGTCTAGGTATTTCCTTTTTTGACAATATGTTTCTCAAAACCCATGGTACACCAAAGAATCCAATGAATAGCGGCGTCAACCTAGCAAATGCTGATTCAAGTTTAATCAATCCTGAATATGTTGCAACAAATCCTAGTATTCCAGATGCAAAGAAGACTAGAAGTCCACCTAGTATTTGTCTCCAGGCAAGCCATAATTTCTCTCTTGGCGTTCTCCCCAAGTCTGCTTCTTTAGGCCATTCACTCATAAACATGAATATTACGACAGCTAGTAGTGCAAACCAGTAGTAGGGGCTGAAGAGATTGTATATTACTGGCATAGCATACACGCCAATAGTAGTCATAAATAATGCTAGAAACAATGCTCCAATGAGTGCCCCAATAGAGTATAGTAGTATAGCTCTATGCCGTTTGTCCCTAGAGGGTCATTCTTTTTGTTTTTGGGTTTTTTGGGGGGTTGCCTCTAGGGACTTCCACCTCGCCCACAGGGTTTTAGAGACCGCTGTGGG
>DADP01000026.1:0-55706 GCA_002495025.1 Desulfurococcaceae archaeon UBA285 | reverse complement strand
AGACCCTAATAAACATTTCTGCCCCTTACCAGCTAGCAAATACCTCTGTGTTGGAAACAACATCAACATCATTGACTCATCCGATACACTTAGATAAGTTGACGAAATAGCACTAGCAAACGAAAAACCAACTACAGCACCAAGGCCGAAGTATGGCACGTAGAGTGAATTCGCCGTTATAAATGCTGGTGCTAGTGCAAATACTAGTACTAGTAGGTTAAATATGTGTAAACCAGGCATCCATGAAAACACTAGGCCCATTAGCGCACCCATTAAACCCCATGTTAAAACGCTTACTGGGTCGATAAAAGCCTCCATTGCAACCACCTATTTAACGATTACAAATCCATTCTTTGATACAACTATTACTTCCTGGTCTGTTCTATATACATCTCTATAACCAGCAACTATTACCACAGTACCTGCTTTTGGTGGTTCTTGTAGTTCTAGATCTGCAACTGTTGAAGCCGGTATGAATATTAGAATTGTAGCGTTTGAGTTATCCGTTATATAAACCCTCCAGTTATTACCACTAGCTATAGACGAGTTGACGACACGGGCATTTACAATCATTTATGGTCTTCCAATAGGTTGCTTCAGTGCTTCTGCCACTGTTACCTTTAATGGATCTCTTTTCTCTACTACTCTATCAGTTATGAATGTTATTGTACTTGCTGATTTAACTGTTCCATTAATGGTTACAGTAGACTTCCATCCAACTATTGCCGGGTCTAATAAGTTGATTAATTGATCTCTAGTCATAGTAACGTTTACAGCGTATTTTTCATCACTAGTTCTCACTTCGACATTATATACTCTATTTGCACTGTCATAGTATATCGCGTAGAACAATCCCGTTATCGAAACGTTTTTACCAATGTATTGTCCAACATCCTTGATATCTATCGATATGAATTCTGGTTGTGGCGGCGGTGTAGGCGTGGTTGTCGTCGTAGTCTCCACAGTCTCTGTTTTTAAGCCGTTAACACTATACACTACTATCTCGTCTGTTCCAGCATATACGTGTCTATACCCGGCAACAGAGATTACTGTATTTACAGGTGGTGGAGTATCACTTATCTGCCTAGCTATAGTCGACGGCACAAATACTAGTATTTGTTTACCAGTATTATCCACGACAAACACTCTCCATGATCCACCACTGGTTACACTTGTAGACGAGACCTTTACTTGTTTTAACACTACAATTGTACCCCTCTCTAGTCCTAGAACACTTGAAACGCTTGTTGTTTCAACTGGTGGAACTACTTCTACTGGCGTTGCACCATATGCTATTATATAAGTACTGTTTACTACGCCAAGTGTTAAATTCAATATTGTTCTCGAGCCTGTAGTCCATGGATCGAGCACTGTAGCCATTAGGTCTTTTGACATCATTATGGGTAGTATTATAGACTCGTTCAATGGGTCTACAAATCCAAGTCTACATGGATCGTCAAAGGCCTCACACATTACACCTATAAATCTTGCTTGTGTTTTAACTGTTTGTCCTTCGTATAATGCAATATTTGAAGCTAGCTCAGAGAATTTAACTACTCCTACTGGTTGAAGTGTCATTATATTGATGTCTTCAGGTTTTCTAATAACGATTTTTGGCGATGTACCCCTATAGTAGAATACTACTCCACATAGATCAACTGGTATACTGCCCCTCGACAAGTTTGCAATTACCGGCTCTATAACTCCAGCGTATATGTAGTTCAATGCGTTTGGAAGTAGAACGGTTACACTACCCTTCTGCGTAGTTACATCAAAGAGGAGTCTTGAGGACACATTTCGCGGGTTTTAATACTGCCTTTTACACATACATACACATATTGTGGAAGGCCTTCTAGCGACTCAACGTATTTTTCCCCTGGTATCTGGTGTTTCAATTATTTGTATTCCACGCGTGTCTTGTAGATAAGCGTAGAAGTAGTCTTCTCTAACTCTTAGTTGAAGGAGTAGTCTAACTCTATCTCCGATCATTGGAACAAGGTTTTTACTTATCATTTCACTAGCTAGCGGGTCGTATGCATATACAGCCATATTGTAGTCTGTAGAGCCATCATTTATGTATAGTGTTATTCTCAGCTTGCCTCCAACCCAGTCTACTCTAGGTGGATCTGTAATTAATCCCTCAATGTAGAATGTAGCATAATTCATTTACTGGTGTAATTCTCGCTACTCCAAGTACTGCTATAATACTCACTATTACTAGTCCTACTGCAATAATCTTGAGGAATTCAACATTGTATACTTTTCGTTCTTCTATTTCAGGATAATACAAGTATTTTTCTATATCTTTATACCCACTAGACCCGCCAGTTTCACTCGTAAAGACCACCATACCGGTGTTTAGTCCATAATTGTTTCTTTGATTTATATTTTTTTCTTCTATTTAACTCAAGGAGAGATTGGTTATTGTAGGAAAGGAAAAACTATTTTCTGATAGTTTTTGATATGTAGTAGGCTATTACTCCATAGATAAATCCGCTAATTGCTATAGCAATAATAATCAATAGCATTTCATTGACTGGGTAGATATCTCCAAATAAAATGGCGTCTAGTGTTACGGCTGGTATTGCTGGTAGTGCACTGGCTAGGCCTGCTTCAATTAATCCATATTTTCTATATCTCCTCGCTAGGTATACTAGTTCGCTAAATAATCCCTGTCCCAGCCCATAATAGATGTTTGTAACTCCACCAACAGTTGGAAGTATTGCTTCGAGAAATGCTGGTAGAAACTCGCCTAGAAAAGCACTACCCTTCTTTCTTATTATTGATGCAGCTAGTGGTGCTGGCATAAACCATACTCCATAAGTTACTAATCTCGCAATTATTGGTCCACCAACTGCTTTTACAGCATAGTAAACACTCCACATAGCGTAGAAAACAACTCCAAAAACAGCTGTTATTACTCCCAGCACTAATATATCGACCATAGTGTAACGAGCACTCACATATATCACCAATTTATCAATAACAAGATTAATCTTTTATATTTTACACAGAATACAGAATGAGTGTTTTAAAAAGCAATAGTGTAAACGACTAATAGGACTAGGAGCGTTAGTAGAATATAGTCGACTATACGGGGTTTATATTGAAATTCCGGTTTAATCCTTCGCAAGCCCCTTAACTCCGCGCTTATTCCACTCCACTTAGCTCTCTCATAGTTTACAACCATGAGGAGTGTTACTACGCTTGCCAAGTCTAGTGGATTTAATAGATTTGTTTTTAAACCCCGCTGCTTCCTCTGGAATACTATTTCACTGTAATCTCGCTTGACAACTGGTAGTATTCTCAATGCATACGCTACTGGAAAAGCAATAATTACTGGTGTTTTCAACTCATATATTAAACTCCTATAGATTTCTATTGGTGAATACGTTAAAGCGAGCAATGCACCTGCAAATGCAATTATAAATAACCTTATTGAAACAACGAGGAAGGCGTGTACTGCACCTGTTTTAACTTCTATAGTGAACAATCTAAATACTGTTTCACCAGTATTAGAGAAAGCTATTGCATTAATAAATAATCCGAGTAATCCAATTAATACACCAATAATAATCCAGTGTAAACCCCTTCTAGCATATATGAATACAAGTATAATTGTTGGTGCGAGGAGTACTAGGAGGTCGTATAGATCTCTATAAATAAATGCAAGTGTAGAAGTAGTAAATGCATAAATAAGTATTGTTAGTATTCTCGGCTTGGTCATTCTATACACCGGTCTCCCTGATCATTTCTTCTACAACTCTACACTTATCTACTTCTCGTAGAAAACCATTTTCAACCTTGTATACTCTATCTACTTCTAGGACAAGGCGGGGATCGTGTGTAGCAACAACTATACTCCTACCCTTATTCCTCGTGTTTTTTAATTCCCGTAGAACACTATGGTATAAACTAGGGTCTAAACCAGTTGTTGGCTCGTCGAGTAAAAGCAGGTCTCCTCCATGAGCTAGTGCTATGAGTAATTCTAGTAGTCTCCTCTGACCGTGACTCAGTAGAAAAGGGCTTTGATCAAGAGCGTTTGAAAGCCATGGAAACATGTTAACCAACTCCTCGACTGTTAAACCAGTCTTTTTCACAATATTTTTAACTTCTCGTTTCACACTCCAAGAAACAAATACCAAGTCTGGGTTTTGAGGAGCATAAAACAATTTTTTTACACTAGTTGTTATTTCACCGTTGAGTATTGGTGTTAAACCAGCTATTGTCTTTAGTAGTGTTGTTTTACCAGAACCATTTGGTCCAATAATAGCTACTATTTCACCTCTATATACTTTGAAGTCGACATCTCTGAGAACAGTGTAGTCTCTATATCCTATATCCCCCCTCAGCTCTAATACTAGTTCACTCGCGCCAGCCGGGTTGTTTCTACATTCTGGTAGATTAACATATAAATCGTCTCTAACAGCGTCTTCAACGAGTTTTCTTGATCTAAGAGTATACATCGTGTCAGCTAAATCCGTAAAATACTGGATTTTGTGTTCTACTATTATAACTGTTTTACCCTGCTTCTTCCAATCTCTAACCCGTTCTCTAATTAGTGACACTCCACGCGGGTCTAGATTAGCTGATGGTTCATCCAGGATAATAACGCGTGGATCCCCTATTTCCAGTAGAGCTAGTGTAAGCCTTCTCCTCTCACCACTCGACAATTCCTCTACATGTCTATTCTCCTTGCCTCCAAGCCCTATCTGGCTCAATATGCCACGTGCTTTCTCGAAAGCTGTACTTCGAGGACTTCCAAGACTTTCAAGTGAAACAACGACTTCGTCGAGTGGAGTGGGGAAAACTAATTGTCTTTCAGGGTCTTGTAGCAGTACACTTACCTCTCTCGGTATTTCTTCAAAGCCCGTGGGCTCCAAAGGATTTAAACCATTTAAATCTACAACTCCCTCTACAAATCCACCTAGAACGTGTTTGAGAATGCCTGTTATTGCTAGAATTAGTGTTGATTTACCAGATCCAGATGGACCACTAATTAATACTACTTCTCCCTCACCAGCTTTAAACATGGATTCTCTGAGTACAATATGGTTTTCCTGGTAACCAGCTCTCAATATATTGACATATACACCCATCTGCCCCGCGCCCTTAAACACTAAAAATAATTTTTGATATATAATAATTAGACTGTGTGATGAAAGCGTCCTAGTCGGATTGGTGAAGAGGGTCACGGGTCTGATCAATGTAAATAGTAAATATATTAACCACCCCCATATTAGGAAAAAAGTGGGGTGACCAAATGACAAGCCAAGAAACCCTTGGACCACGTGAAACCTGGGCCACTAAAATGGGATTGATCCTAGCAATGGCCGGCAACGCCATTGGACTAGGAAACTTCCTGAGATTCCCTGGCAAAGTAGCAGTATATGGTGGAGGAGCATATCTAATACCATACTTTATAGCACTATTCTTACTTGGATTCCCAATTATGTGGCTTGAATGGGCAATTGGAAGATACGGCGGCCAGTATAGAGCACACTGGCTTGGTCTAATGATGTACCTCATTACAAAGAAGAGGTTTGGTCATTCAAAAGCGAAAATAATCGCTGGAATATTCGGGGGTCTTACACTAAGTATAGCTGTTCTCTTAAATGCATACTACACCAATCTAATTGGTTGGACAGCGTTCTGGGCTGGAATGAGTATTTCTGGTAAGATAATGGAAGTAACAAGTGTTGACATCTCAGTAGGCTACCTACTAAAAATAATTGGAGACCCACTATACAATATTCTTCCATGGGCCTTCTCGCTAATAATGATTGGTATAATAGTAGCACCAGGTGTAAGCAAGGGATTAGAGAGAGCGGCTAAGATAATGATGCCACTACTATTCCTCTTTGCAATAGGACTACTAGTAATGACATTTACATGGAGAACACCTGTAAAACCAGAATGGGATTCACTAAAAGGATTCTACTGGCTGTGGACACCTAGATTCGAGAAGCTAGCCGACCCCGCAACATGGCTAGAAGGAGCTGGACAAATATTCTTCTCTTTGAGTCTTGGAATAGCTGGTATTATTCCAACATATGCTAGTTATGTTAGAAGAGAAGATGACATTGCACTATCAGCTCTAACAACAGCTTCACTAAACGAGTTCGCTGAGGTAATATGTGGTGGAACACTAGCATTTGGAATTGGATATGCATTCGGCGGCGAACTACCAATTGGAATGGTCTACATAGAGGGTAAATCGCCATTCTTCCTATCAATGGCTGTCTATCCAGCATTTTATGGTCAACTAGGAGTTTTAGGAGCATTCCTGGGAACACTATGGTATCTACTATTCTGGTTTGCAGGAGTGACTTCAGCTATTGCAATAACCAATGCCATGGTTGAATGGTTCCAAGACCTAGGACTTAAACGCACTACTGGAACAGCTATATCTATATTCTTAATGTTCCTATTTGGTCTACCAATAACTATTGAAGGAGCTATAACCAGCGCATACAACTGGGGTCCAAGTACAACATACCTTGACTTCACTGACTTCTGGGCGGGATCATTCCTACTAGTCGTACTTGCATTATTAGAGACAATATTTGCCGGTTCATTCCTGTGGAAGGAGGGATACGAAGAAGTAAACCGTGGTGGATTAATAAAAGTTCCTAAATTTGTATGGAATGTAGTGTTATCAATTATAGCACCAATCTACCTACTAGCAATGATTGTTTGGTTGCCAATGAGTACTAGAATAGGAGAGATAATATTCAAAACGAAACCACCACTAGAGTGGCTTGGCCCAACACTAGCAACTCTCTCATCAGTATTCACTCTAGTATTATTCATAGTTGGCTTCATAGTAACAACCAAGGTAATAGAAGAAAAGTTTTCAAAGGTGAATCCGTAGAGGTGGGAGAATGGAGACCATAGGATACTATACATTTACTACTGTTGTAGATAATCAAACTATTACCACTTCAACACCACTACTGGCCGAGCCGGGATCTGCCACACTATTCGCTATTATTGGATGGCTAGTAGTATTAGCAATACTATTCTATGCAATATACAAATGGAGTAAAAAACCAAGCGAGGTTGCTAAGAAGCCTTGAGTATAAATCCAGTAGAATCCCTTGAAAAAATAGTTTTTTTACTCAATTCTCGTGGTTTTTCTAGAGCTCATAGTCTATCTAGTAAAGCCCTTACTCTACTAAAAGAAGTATCTCTAGGTGATCGTGAAGACCCTGATTACAAAAAGATCTATGGTTTCCTCTTAGACTCTATATCGGAGTTGAAAAAATGTGTTTCAATGGTTAAACCGGGAGACAACGAGGCGTGTGTTAAAGAGGCGAGGAGGGTCTATAGGTATTCACTATTGTTAAATATGATTTCAACTGGTAGAATAAGAGAACTTGTAAGAGCTAGAAGGGCGGCTTATGCATCAGTGGCTCTCGGTCTACCTACTGCTGCATTGTTTGGTCTACCCGTGCTCGCTATTGGATTGATATTTCTTGGATTAATGTGGACTTATTTCTACTTTGTGAGAATGAAGCTTATTGGATTTGTAACATTGGCTACTAGTTTAGTCCTCCTCTTACCCTACTTGATCAATGCTGTAATGTATTTTACACAATCTATATTTTCACAAGAGGAATTAGCTAGCATTGCCTCCGAGCTAGAAGTTAGTAGTTCAATAGCATTACTAATTGTAGGACTACTACTCGCTATATCGAGTATTTCACTAGTTTTAAATATTTATGCACTGGTAAAGCTATTCAAGTATAGAATTGCATTTGAATAGAGATTGCTACACTGTTTTAACAGCTATAAAACCAAGTGCTTTTTTATCAAATCTTAATACTCTAAAACCAGCTTTTTCCAATCTATCCCTTACACCCTTCAATATACTCGGCCCGTGTATTCTCGGCTCTCCAGTATAGTGGAATAACACGCCTCCTCTTTTTAAAACCCTGTATAGTTCTAAGTAGAATTCGAGACTATAAAGGTCGCCCGTTGACTTCGTGAATCTAGGTGGATCATGTATTATCTTTGTAAAATACGAGTCTGGTAGTTTACGTACTAGTTCAGTAGAGTCTGCGTGAAATACTTTTATAGCATTACTCGATAATCCAGTACTCCACGGGTTTCGCTGTGCAATCCATAAGACGTTTTCATCTATTTCTATAGTATATACTTCTCTAGCTCCATACATTACTGATGCAATAGCAGTGTAGCCAAGACCCGTACATGTATCTAGTACCACATCATTACTTCTTATAGATGCAGCTTTGATTTTTTCCAGTGTATCTCTCCATGGGTCGGTACCGGCAATTCTATGCATGTGTATTCCATTTATTTCTATTGTCGGTGCTTTATCGAATCCAACTGCTTTCAACTTGTAGTATCCACTCGTAGTACTACGTAGGACTTCATATATAGCGTCTGATTCAATATCGTAGAATACAACTCTGTCTTCCTCACTGGGTTCTACTTCAACTAGAGGTATTTTTAGATCATCTAGTATTACAGTATTGTTTTCTATACAAACACGTGTCTTGGTCAAACCAATATCAAGAGTAGTCTCTATACATCCACTAATTCCAACCAGCATATCTACTAGTGGCTTAGTAAACCAAAACCCCTTAACAGGGGTGAACTTGTACATGTAGTTTTCAATACTCAAATCTACTTCCCTAGTGTACAGTTTAATGGAATATACCTAGAGAGAACTGGTTTATCTACGATTTCACCTATTTCTCGTCTCAACAATTGTATTTCTAGGTAGTTGCCTTCAACAACGAGGATAACAGCATATCCACTACTCAATTTAACACTAATCAACCCTTTTACTAGCTGGGAATACCTTGTTTTCTCGAGGTTTATACTTGGGGTTTCACTATAAACAATAATGATCCCGGAGCACGCGTGTTCTTTATTTACGTGGAGTTCTTCATGGAGGAATTCTGACAATGCTTTTTCAACAACGAGAGATCTATTAGAACCAGTATATACAGCTGCTTCTTCTAGTTGTCTAGCTATATTCTCTGGTATACTAACACCAAATCTCCGCTTACTAGTCATACCTCCCCTCCCTAATTAATCCAATTACAAGGGGGATTATCATTAATACACCGGTGAGACCGGCTGGAGGTGTATCTAGATATATCGATAAGGCGAATCCCGCCGCTGAGGCGGATGCTCCAAGTACTAGTGTTCCAATATAGTGTTCCCTCATGTTTCTAGAGTAGAATACCGTAATTGTTGCCGGTAGAAGCATTAATACGTGTTCCATTACATAACCTGCAAACCTTAGTAATCCAATGGATGTTACTCCAATTAATGTATATATTATAAAGTCGTATAATGATATTTTCACCCCCGCTAGAGAAGCTGATACGGGGTCAATACTAGTATTTACTATTTCTCTACGTAGTAGACTTGTAGTTATAACTATAATTAACGAGATAATAACGCCGATTAATGCTTCTTCACGCCTCATTAATAATGGTTCTCCAAGTATAATCGAGGAGAGAGAGTATTGCATAGGCATATTGGTTAAAGCATATTGAATAGCAATAACCGAGAATGCTGTTGTCAATGATACTACTATAGCTGATGCCTTCTCCTGTGATAAACCCCTCTTGATCATTAATGCAACCAGGTATATTAGAAGCAATCCATTAATAAATGCGACTACTAGTACGGAGTAAGTATATAACAAATAGTTTTGTAGTCCGGTCAACGAGTATACAATTATATATGCGAGTGTAATAGAAAACAAACTAATATGTACACTCTCAGCAGCTAGAAACTCGAGTCTCTTATAGTAGATAATATAACTAGTTGAACTCATTGCAATACCCATTAATACAAATGCAACAACGCGTACAACATCATATTGTAATGCAACTACAAGAGAAGATATAAAGATAAGTAAAAGAAGAAAAATAAACATGTTCAATACACTTCACCACTTTTTCTTTGTTTTCTACTAGTGTACAAGTAGCCGATAGTAAATCCAATACCAATTGCTAGTATTGAAAGCCCTATTATCTCTCCAATTGATAATAATTTATTGGTAGATGACTCTACCTTACTCTTGAATTCTCTATTTTCTAATTGATTCAATTGGGAAACTAGTTTTTCAAGGTTTTCAAGTATTCCACTAGTTTTACTCGGACTATTGACTCGTAGAACAGTTACATTGTATTGACTAGCTATTTCTAGTAGTTTATACGCGACGGGATCTACGCTGGGTTCTGTTACAACTACTCCAATTAATTCACCACTACGAGCTAGCTCTTGTATTTTCTCAATATCGCCCGGAGTTACCTGGTATTCTTCCTCGGCTTTCAATACCTGGACTACTTGTAATCCAAGCCATTCAACAAGGTATTGAGCGTGTGGTTTATCTACTACTACTTTACCACTATATTTTCCTTTATGTACGAGTACTTCACGTACAATAATTGAAGCAGTCTCCACGTATTTCTCATAGTAGCAAGCTTTGTTCTCTGGGTCTAAACTAGCTAGTTTTCTAGTTATTTCCTCAAGGAATAATAGATAGTTTAATGGGTCATTTATAGGCATGTGATAGTTTAGTTGTTTTGTTGATGGATTTGTTTTTATCTCTAATCCATTGATCTCGGTTACTTCAACTAACTCTGCATTTAATTCTCCATTTTCAACATGATCTCTGATATCTAGTTCAAAGTGTGTATGGGCAGTAGATATAATTATATCTGCTTTCTTCAAAACATCTATATCACTTGGTTTCAACTGGTATTCGTGTGGATCTACACCGGCTGGTACAATTGCGTAGACTACTCCATTACACAATAACCTCTCTACATCGGGAGCTAAATAGCTGAATGTTACTACAACTACCACTTGGTTTTTGCTATGTGCTGTCACCGGTGTTAAACTAGCTATTAATACTATTGATAAAATAGCATATACTACTAGCTTCTTCATAGTGCATCCCAGTTGTGCACAATATATTTAACCCCCTTTTAAATATTGTGCACAAGGAGGTGTAGAAATAAACTATGAAGATAATAGTCGAAAAACTAGTTGTTAAGAGAAGAAATAGAATGATATTCAATGGTTTAGACGCTGTATTCGAGGGGCCGGGGCTCTACCAGGTTATAGGGCCTAATGGAGCTGGCAAGACAACACTACTTCTCACTATACTTGGATTTATAAAACCAGAATCTGGAAGAATCAATATTGAAGTAGAAGGAGGTAGAACACTAGTTGTCTCCTACATGCCCCAGCAATACCAAATACCTCGTGATGCACCAATAACTACAATTGAGTTTATTGAAAGCTACTATGAACTATTAAATCGAAAACATGGTATACAAACAAGTAAACAATCAAGTCAACGTAGAATTGAAGAAGTATTAGAACTCGTGGGCGTACCTAGGAGTTTGTGGAGTGAAAAACTAAGTAGATTATCGGGTGGTACTCTACAAAGAGTATTTCTAGCGAGGGCCATCGTAGCAGACCCTCAAATACTATTGTTAGACGAGCCGTTTTCCAACGTTGATCCAGAGGGCAAGGTTGATCTAGCTGATCTACTGGGAACACTGGCAAAGAGTAAACTATTAGTTGTTACAAGCCACGACCCCATACTACTCCTCGAGCACACCAAGAAAATACTCATACTGGGACACGGATACTACTCGTTTGGAAGCCCCGAGGAGATATTGAAATACGATATTCTCAGTAAATTCTACAAGAAATGCGCTGTCGAAATAGAAAAACACGTACACATAATTGACTGGCACTAGTATTTCTTAATATCTCAATACATTTACTTCTTATGGGTTAGAGTAAATTGCGCTACCTCGAGGGAGAAGCATATTTATACAATGGTATTGTACACCTAGTCAAGGGATTTCAACACCCACCTGGATTTCTAATAGCATATCCACGCTATAGTATAATTAGAAAAACAAAGCTTCAAAACCATGAAAAAGAAATAGCCACTAGTAGAATATACTGGGATTGCCTAAAGACAACAATACCCGTAATACCCACTACTTCACCTTACTACACCGGAGACTTTATTGAATCGAAAATACCCCTCTATTTGAAAACACTACTAGAAGAGCTACTAGAAACACCATTATACCTCACGGGATCAGCACTTATAACAAGCGAATACAACGACCTCGACTTCATAGTCTACGGGGCGACAGAGGATACAGTATATAAACTCGCCGAGTTGTTCAATAATGGTGTAATCAAGAAATCAGAGTATATACTGGTAAAAGAATACATCGAGAAGCACTCACACTATACATCACTATTCAACTACCTCTACTACAAGAAAAATACATTATTACACGGTGTCTTAGAAGGTGTACACGTAAACTTCAAGTTGCTAAGTTATGAAAGGGGATTTAATACGTGTGTAGATCCAGTGGAAGACTATACGTATTACTCAGGCCCCGTGAAAATAGCGAGAGCAGAGAATTTACACATACTGCCAGGTAGATATACTGCAGTATTAAACAATGGAGTAGAAGTAGTATTGGAAACACTGAGAGAAGTATACGCTGAACTCGAACCCGGCGAGTACTATGTATTCAATGCTAGAATAGAGCATAGGGGGAGCGGTGTATACCTTGTACCAGACCATGGCGTTTTAACTCCACGTATACCCTGAAGACAACGGGTTACTCCATGAATATTTTTCTACTAGTCCACTTCATTGAAAAGTATTCTTCGCGTGTTAAACCAGTTTTCTTCATTATTTCCTCGTGTATCTCACTATACTGGTTATAGGATAATAAGAGTTCGTGTTTATGCATAGCGGGGCACACTATACAGCCTATTCTACTATATCCTTTATCATATAGTGGATTTAACTCTACTCCACGCGACAACAAGTATAATTGTACGAGTATCCGAGGCCACTTCTTTATGGGTAGTGCTCTCAACACTCCCGGAAGGGCAGGGTTTTCCGAGATTCTCGGTGTTTTAGCTCTCAATGTGCTTTCATAGTCTCTTGCTCCATCTAGATAGATCTTTACGTTTCTCCTAGTATAGTATTCTCTTAGAGGTCTTAGTTTTAATAGTTCTGTACACCACCTGTTTTCAACGCTCATTAATCCACGTTTAGTTATTTCATCTATAAATGAAACCTCTGGTTTTAAAACCACTAGTTCAACACCTAGTTTCGACGCCAAATCCTCAACGTATTCTCTTGATTCAGGGTATTCAAGGCCTGTATCACTGTAAACTGCAACTACGCGTTCGGCTCCTAGTGCTTCTACTGCGAGGACTAATACACTTGTAGAATCAGCTCCTCCACTAAAAGAAACATGTATTTTACCTGAACCAACGTATTTCCCATATACTCTCTCTATAAACTTCTTGGCTTCACCAGCGTATTGTTCTATTATAGACGTGTTTAATTCAACTAGCTTGCTTGCTACTGGTGTATTCAATAGTTTAAATCCTCTTGGAGCAGTATCTTTTACTTTAATAATACATTCTACTGGGTCTAATACTCGTGCTACACCAATATGGTCTTTAAGGGCTACAAGTACATACTCCTTTCTCTCCTTGCACCTACTTCTATCAATCCCTATTTTCTTGCCTTTAACATATCTTGTACTTGTTTTGAGCTCTATTGTCTCTAATCCCAGAGAATCCAATATACTGGCGAGTGCTCCTGAAGGAGATATACTCCATTGATTATTAGCGTTGTAGTATATTAATCCGAGTCTAGCCCCCTCACCAAATACTTCAATGGCGTAATGAATGTTTTTCACCCATGCTGGGACTCTATGGAAAACCAGGTGTCTATTTGTAAAATCTATTTTTACATTGAATACTTCATAAACTATGTCTGAGAGTAATTTCCTCTCCCATAAACCAGCCAGCCATACTTCTCTTCTGGGTTTCCACGGGGCTTTTTCCGAGTTCACTATTAACGGTACATTGTATTCTATACTCCACGATAAACCAATCATATTTAAATCTACACCATTGTATTCTAGACAATTCTCTCTTTATCAATAATAGATTTAATTCTTTGCATGAATAGCGTCTAGAAAATACTTAATGCAAGGAGGTAGAGTAATGCTACAACTACCTGTAGTGTTGTTGGAATAACTGCTAGTTTAAGCCACTTCCTCCAAGTAATTTTAACTCTGCGTTTCTCTGCTAGTCCAAGTGCTACTATATTGGCGGTTGAACCAATTGGTGTATAGTTTCCACCAAATACTCCTCCAAATAGTAGGGCGAAATAAGACAGTATATTAGTAATACCCAATCGGTTAAACATAATTACGATTGGTGTATATGTTACAACAACTGATAGATTATCTAATACCGCACTTAAACCAGTAGAAGAAAGCAATAATACCGTTATTAAACCCATAGGGTTTGTCGAGATCGCTGAAAAAACATAGGCTAGTTTAGCCATTGCACCAGAATAAGTTAACGAATGACTCAACATGAATAGAAATACAAAGAATAGTATTGAAGACCACTCAACAGATTTCTCGACAAATCTTGGAATTTCCTCCATTGGGGTAACAGACAACAATATAACTAGGTATACATAGGGTATAAAAGAGAGAAATGTGTGTGAATCAATATCTGTATGTGTAATAATTGATAATCCATGAGTTATATAGTCGTTTAAAGCTATAGTGACTACGAAAGCAGATAATACTATTAATCCAATACCAACTCTAAGCGCTTTACTCTCTTCTTCCAACTCTATTCTCTGTCTTTCAATATACGCGTTGATCCTATCAATGTTTTCAATCAATTGTTTCTTCAATAATTTAATCCACTTCTTTTCGAAAACAATGAATACTAGTATTAGTAAAACAATGTTGATCAATGATAGTGGTAGAGAGTATCTAATAAACATAGAAATCTCCATATGTGTAGCAAAGAGTAGATAGACACCTATAGGGTTACCTATTGGTAGAGCCGAGCTACCAGTATTTGTAGCTAGTACACTGAATATTATAAGTGGCGTTAGATTTGTATTTAGAACTCTAGATAGTTCAAGTACTAGTATTACAACATATACTATACTTGTTACTTCATCTAAGACAGCGGCTAGTCCATAAGAGAGAAACCCTAGTAGTATAATTAACAGCGTAGGGTTTCCCTTAGACAACATTACTATTTTTATAGCTAGATACCTAAAAACTCCCAGCTCTCTTAATACTCCAGCCAGAGTCATCGCGCCAATAAGGAATAAGACTAGATTCCATGAAACAGCACTCACTATGTATTGTGGTGGAACTACACAAACAATAATTATCAAGGCCACTGCGATCATGGCGGCTGCAAGACGCCACTCCATTTTTAACACTGTAAAAGCAATTACTGATAGAAATAATCCTAGAGAAAGACCCTGATAGATATCCATTATGGGTGAATTCAATTCATTAATGCAATACTGGGTAGAACCGTTAATACCTCTTTCAAAACACCACTCTCTAGCAATTTCTAAACCAATATAGTCGCCTTTGACATTAATAATACCCATTAAACAAATTGAACACAAAATCAATAGTGTTAAAACAAGTATTATTGTCTTCCACCGCGACATATTAGCACGGCCTCTATTAATTTGTACACTTGTAGATCAGCAGTCTTAGACTTCATTGTTAGAATATAAAGACTAGTATTTAAAAATATTATTGAAGCAAACAATTCAAGGAGTATAGAGTTGAGAATAGATCCATCACTCTGTGTATTATGTAGGGGAAGGGGGCTTTGTGGATTAACTTATTGCCCAGTAATGGCGAGACTACGTGTTTCCCAAGTCCTCAAACCAATATCCTATTCTAGAGTAATAGAGGGCTCTACGCCTCCAGCCGTTTTTGTTGGCCGTACTGGATACCCATATGTACGTGCAGGTCCTTCAACACCGCCTTTAATTGGTGATACAACTATTTTTGACTATCCAGAGCTATGGAGAGAGCGGAGAATAGAGGAAATCCTTGAATACAGATGGTCTCTCGTAACGGGATTTAAAGTATTTGATGTTAGAAAACCAGATAATCGAATATTAGAAGAAGCTAGACTACTAGTCCTCAGCTCAAAACCAGTCGATGTACAAGTAGTCTTGGAGAAACCACCACGTCCCATAATTACTTTTAACGAACACGAACCACCTCAGGGCCCTAGATCCCCTCTTGAATCACTAAAAATACTTGGAAACCCCAGTATACCACACCCCCTTGAAAAAACATATTACGATTTCGACCTGTCTGCTTCAGAGGCTGTTTTATACCTCTATGAATCCAATATACCTGTTTCACACATACAGAAGGCCTTTAGCCTTGGATCATTTGGATTGAAAAACCAGCGTCGACTAGTACCTACAAGGTGGAGTATTACAGCTGTAGACTCGATTATTTCAAAGTCTCTTATAAAAGAAGTAAAAGAATACGAAGTAGTTGGTGAAATACAAGTATACGAGTATAGAGTACACGACAATCTATTCATTGCCATATTATACCCTGAAAAATGGAGTTATGAGTGGATGGAGGCTTGGTGGCCTGGTTCTACTTGGAACCCAATTGGTTTACAAGTGGTTGTCGAGGGTGATTATGAAGACTACCATGGAAGAACGACTTATCCAAGTATTGGTGGATGCTACTATGCAAGTATGCTTGCAACACTAGAACACCTTAAAAAACTGAGAAAACAAGCTACAGCTATTCTCCTCAGAGAGATCTATCCTGGATTCAATCTACCAATAGGTGTATGGTTTGTACGAGAATCATGTAGAGAAATGTATCGAAAAGGCCCAGTGCTAAAAACATTTAGTCTAAGAGAGGTGTGCGAATACCTTGATAAATCCACGAAACTTGGATGTACAAAGTGGTTTTCATCGTCGAGACTACTTAGAAGAATAACTAGTACTAGGAAAATAAGCGAGTTTTTCAAACGAGGATGAAGCAATTGATTACTCCACGAGGAGTAAAAATAAGATTTACAAGTGTAAAAACAGCACTGTCGAAAACCGGGCTACCCGAGCTCGACTATGCTTTAAACCCATACATAGGTTGCTACCATAGCTGTATATATTGCTATGCAAGACTATACACTAGAGACCGAGATGTCTCTGAGAAATGGGGAGAAGTAGTTGTAGTAAAAACAAACCTTCTATCTATTCTAGCACGAGAAGTACAGAAATATCCGCCGGGGATAGTGGGAATTGGGACAATTACAGACCCATATCAGCCAATTGAAGCAATATATAGGTTGACAAGGAGGAGTATCGAGCTCTTATTGAAAAAGAACTTTGCAACCAGTATTCAAACCAAAAACCCTCTTGTTCTACGAGACCTAGACTTGTTTAAAACACATAGAGAACAAGTAGACGTTGGATTAACAATAACTAGTTTAAACGAAGACATTAGACGCTTCATAGAACCCAAAACACCACCATACAATGCAAGAGTAGAAGCACTTAGAAAACTTAGTTTACACGGTGTGAAAACATGGATTTTCTATGGACCAGTAATACCGGGGTTAAACGATGACGAAGAAACCATTATTCAAATAGTAGAGTTAGCTAGAGAAACAAAGTCTACTCTCTACTACGACCCAATACACGTAAAACCATTTCTATTAAACCCCAACCACCAGTTATATAACTACATTACTGGGAAAACACGGGACTGGTGGATTAGGGTTTCAAAGAAGATATTAGACTACTGTATTGAACACCATGTCCACTGTAAACCAGGTTTTACAGGCAACTCTGTGAACAAAGTGTAAAACGTGTTTTTTACACTCTATTATATTCCTATTAAATAATGGTGCTTCTATCAATGGAGGTAATAGGCATTGATGAAACAATAATCGATAGAATTGCCAGAGTATTGAGAAACAATATACAAGAACTACCATCTCTAAACGTATTCGACGAGAGGTTTTATCCACCAAGAGACGTTGATTTAGAGACTGCTTTGAGGTATTTTATTGTAATGGTTGCAATGGATCATAGATTGAGTAGGCCTGGTAGAAAATATGAGGCATGTCTTGATGACGGGTGCTATAAGGGGGCAGACCTCTTATACCGGCTTGGAGCGAAATTACTAAATGAAAAACCAGTATTCTTCAACCCCGAGTATTTATCAAGTGTATCAATAGATGAGGTTAAACAAGTATTTTCAGCAGGAAATGCTTCACCACCAGACCCGGAGGTGAGAACGCTTCTTCTAAGAGACCTAGGGTTAAAACTAGTCAAGTTATACAATGCTAGTGTTTCAAATCTACTCAATACAGCGAAGAATAGAATACATGGATCTATTGTTGAACCAGGCCTCGCCGATCTACTCAGAGTATTCCGTGCATACGAAGACCCCGTAGAAAAGAAAACCATGCTATTAGTGAAATTCCTCGTGGCTCGAGGATACTTCAATCCAGTTGACGAACTAGATGTAGCAGTAGACAACCACTTGTCTAGAATAGCGTATAGAACTGGCCTTGTAGCCGTTTCTGGTTCCCTATGGAGTAAAATCAAAGAAGGAGTTGAAGTATCACTAGAAGAAGACGTATTGTTAAGATTTACTATTCGCCGCGCTTATAGACTAATTTCTCAGAAGTCAGGTGTTAACGCTAGATATGTAGACGATTACTTCTGGATAATGGGGAGAACTATTTGTCTAAGAGACGATAAACCACTATGCGATAAATGCTTCTTTAAGGGATTCTGTAGAGCTAGAAAAAACAATGCATTCATGGTTTCTGAACACGTATTTTACAATACATGGTATTACTAGGTGAACAATATGTCTCAGCAGTCAAGAAGCCTCAGAGAAATACTTGGATTAAGTAGACTCGAAAGACTAGTAGTAGAGTATTTTATAAAACACATCAGTGCTGGTGAAATAATAGCTGTACTAGACTTGAAAGAAGAAGTTAAAAAGAGGCTTTCAATGGGTGAAACAGACTTAGTTAGCGAAGCAGAAGACGCTGTAATCGTGAGAGAACTATATATAGCACTAGCATCACTAGTCAAAAAAGACTTTTTAGTCTACAATAATGGTGTATATAGGCTTTCAGACTGGATAATCCAGGAAATAAAGAGTAAACTAGGTAGTCTACAACCAGGTAAATCAAAACCACTTGAAAAAATATTAGAAAAGGGTTGATGAAATGGTATTTCTACGTGGAAAAATAGAAGAGAAATTCATTAGAGACAATGAAGTAGTGGTTGTTGGATTTATCGACTCCTCTATTGTAATAGGCGAGAAACGCGTGGTGGTTATTGGTGGTGGTAGAATAGGTATTTTATCTGGTAATGAGTGTATCCTTGTATCTATGAAAACCCCGCTCCTAGTATCAAACATACATTGTGGGAGCATAATAGCTCTTGGTTTAAAAGAGCCCATTGTAGCTGGTGTTATAAGAACGGATAGACTATACACAAAGAAACTATATGTTAAAAAACTCATAGTTAATACTGCAACTCTAGGTGAGCAATGCATAATAGAGGAGCTGGAGAGTGCTCGTGAACTAATATTTACAGATCCACACATGTACATTAAGAAAATAGGGCGTGTTGAAAAAACGTTTTTCTCGTATAAAATAATGGACTAGTTTGATCTCAACCACTCTCTTCTTGTAAAACCATTAATCTAGTTTCAACTATTTTCTCGCGGAGTAGCATTAGAGACTCGTATATTTGGTATAGTATTCCTGGTTGAACATTGTCTCCTGGTTTAACTCTCCCTAAAAAACTCTCTATTTTATCTATGAGTGTAATTGCCTCGTCTAGTTTATCTAGTACTTCGTTTTTCTTCTGCAATTTTTACACCATCTTCAAACGACTTGTATAATAGTTTCTTGTTTAACTCTAGTACTCTTCCCCTAAATGTCTCCTCTAGGGCTTTTACAACGTTTTCTAGTCCAATTAGATTTCTCAACTCCTCGTTTACTCCGAGTGAGAAGCCTAGTAGAGCTATATTAGCTGATATTATTGAGCCTGTTATTTCACTGCTTACTTTGTTTGCATCGTATATGTATAATTCGGGTATTTTTTCTCGTAGAGCTGTTATAATGGTTTCTCTAGATGGGTATTTTGCGAGTGGTGGTGGCCATATAAAGTCGTTTGTTACCAGGATACTGTTTTTATTCAAGTATTGGGTGTATCTCGCTGCTTCTAATAGCTCCATGGAGATCATTAGGTCGGCTCCTCCTATTGGTATAAGTGGGCTTGGTTCTTCGCCTATTCTAACATATACTATGACGCTTCCTCCTCTCTGGCTCATACCGTGTACTTCGGCTACTGCAACATCTAAACCAGCATGTATTGCTGATTCTCCAAGTATACTGCCAAGTGTTAGTAGTCCTTGACCTCCAACTCCTACAATAGCTATATTGTATACCCGCTTCATAGTTCCACCCAGATCTTCTCGTAATCAGGGCTTGGAGTATTTGCAATCTCTATTGCTTTATATGGACATATAGATGCACATAGTCCACATCCAACACAGAGCTCGCCTAGTATTCTAGGTTTTTTCGCACCGGGTTCTACCATGATTGCCGGACATGCAGTTAGATTAATACACGCCATGCAACCAGTACACTTGTCTTGTATTATTGTATATACTGGTAGAACAATCTTGGCTCTTCTCGCAATTCTAGCTACTTCTAGTGCACACTTCATTCGTGAAACAATAGCTATTTTCACTCCTTTCCTGTATTCCTCGAAAGCCTTGGCAACTATTTCAATTGATTCTTTAACTCTCATTGGATTGATCACATATACTTTGTATCCAACTGCTTCGAGTACTTTCTCGGGCAGTATTCGAGTCGTTTGTTTTCCAGTAGCTGAGACCCCTGTACCAGGGTGTGGTTGGTGGCCGGTCATTGCTGTAGTCATATTGTCTAATACTACTACTACAATATTTGAATCATTGTAGACAGCGTTTATTGCTGGTGGTATTCCGGCATGGAAGAAAGTAGAGTCTCCAATAACCGCTATTACCGGGTTGGAGACGACCTTGGCTAGTCCACTGGCGACTCCTATACTTCCACCCATTTCGAAACAAGTAGACTGTGTCTCGAATGGTTTTTGGAAGCCCAGTGTATAGCAACCAATATCTCCAGTGTAAACCGGGGTCTTCAACCCTGCTTTTGTAGCTGCTATTTTGAGTATGTAGAATGTCTCTCTGTGCGGGCATCCAGCACATAGAACAGGTGGTCTTGGTGGTATTGGAGGATCTGTTCTTACTTGTTCCACACTACTCCATATTTTCTCCGAGGTTGTCTCTAGACCTAGAAACTTAGATACGGCATTGTATACTGTTTCTAGGTTTAACTCGTAGTTTACTGGGACGAGTTCTTTGCCTATAATGCGTCCTTTGAAGCCACTAGTCAACGCTATGTCTTTAACTTGCATTTCTACTATGGGGTCTAATTCCTCTACGACTAATACCTCGCTGGAGTATTCTAATACTTGTTTTACTGGTTTTAGTGGTAGTGGAACTGGGAGATTGACTTTTACCAGTGTGACTTTATCTCTATATCCCAATATGTCTAGTGCTTCTCTAACATAAGAATACGCTATACCACCTGCTATAATTGCTTTCTCTATGCCTGGATTGAATATTGTTACTAGTGGTTCTCTACCCTCGTTTTCCCTTATTGCACTCCAAGTTTTCATTAATTCTAGTTTTCTTCTTCTAGCATTGCCCGGTACTAATACCCATCTACTAGTGTCGAATTTGAATTGTCCTTTGCAGTTTCTCTGTGTTGGAATATCGTCTTCTAGGAGGATTGGCATTCTCGTGTGGCTTATTCTAGTTGTAGTTCTCAATATTACTGGTATTTTATACTGTGTACTTAGTTCGAAAGCTAGTTTTGTGAATTTATATGCTTCTCGAGCGTTTGAAGGTTCTATTACTGGTAGGTGTGCGAGTAGACCATACCACCTGTTGTCTTGTTCGTTTTGACTACTATGCATTGATGGATCATCGGCTGATACAACTACAAACCCGTTTTCTACTCCAGCATAAGCTGAACTCATTAGTATATCTGCTGCTACATTTAATCCAACATGCTTCATTGACGTTATACTCCTTAATCCACTAATAGCAGCTGCATATGCTACCTCGAAAGCTGTTTTCTCGTTTACACTCCACTCAACATATACTCCACACTGTTCTCCTACTTCAGCAAGAGCCTCCATTATTTCTGTTGATGGTGTTCCAGGATAAGCGGTTGCAACACATATTCCAGCTTCAAGCGCTGCTCTAGCTATCGCCTCGTTGCCTAAAAGCAACACCTTGCTTCCTTTAGGCTTTAACAACGGGTTTTCAGACACAGCGACACCAAGATTTTTAAACCCTCCGGGGATATTAAAGGAGACTGGTTTATTCGTGGATTTCTAAATGAGTATTAATATATAGTGCGGTGGGACAGCATAAAGATAAAGTTTATAAGCTAGCCCACTCAAAATATATAAGTGGGTGTTGATTATGCCAGAGAAAAAGAAAGTTGTATACGAAGACAAAGACGTAGTGGTAGAAATAGCCCCAAGAGACCCAGAACTACCAGTATTAGTCTACAACTATATAAAGAAGAAGGGGAGACCAGTATTCTTCCAGGAAATAGTTAAAGAGTTTAGTGGAATAGTTGGAGAAGACAGAGTTAGAAGAGCTGTCAGCCACCTACTAGCACTAAAGAAAATAGTTGAATTCCCAGATGGAAGCCTTGGAACACCAGACATGGAGTGGAAGCCAACCGGTACAAAGAGGAGACGTAGAAAGAGAGTTGCTAGATTAATGGATTTCGGTCCAATAGAGCTACCAGTAGCCTAGATCAATCTTTTTCATTTTTTATTATTCTCCTACTTCTGCTTCCTCCTTGACTTCTCAGCCCATGGTGAAGGCTTGTAGTTTATACACTTATCTATTTTGAGTAAAACTCCATATCTCGTTACTGCTTCACAAATAAACTCGTCTGGTATAATTGCCTGTGCTCCACTCGTAGTAACAACTACGTATGCTTTTCCTACTCTACCCTTTATTTCTGCTTCTTCAGCTATAAAGTCGAGGAATATGGGTAGTCTAGTTGTATTAATAAATGTTCTCTGCCACTTCACTCCGTATTCATCTTCAAATACCTCGCCTAGTCTTCTATTGTCTTGGCAAACACCCATTTTATCACATTCTATTATAGTTATATCTCTTTCTAGTGCGCGCTGAGCTATTTCACTTATTCTATCTTGAATAACCGCTGTATCTTCTTGTTTCACTTTAACTTCTTCTTTTTTAACTACTTCTCTCTCTACAGTAGTTGTAGGAGTAGTGGATTGCTGTTGAGGGGTTTGCTGTTGCATGCTGGTTGTAGAATTGGATTGTTTTCTCTGGTGTATTCTAGCTAGTAGTTCATCGATATCTATGAAAACATCTTCTCTACTTTCACGTTGTTCGCTTGCTTCAACTCTTCTACTCTCAGTACTACTACTCGGCGTGGACTTCTGGCTTTTAGTCTTTACGAAGTCTGTTAGTTTCTTCTGTTTTTTCTGCACGTTGAAAACCCTTTACTCCACTCATAGTATACATTGAGAGGGCTTTAATGCTTAATGCAATAGTGGTTTCTACACGTGGTATTAAATTAGTAAAGATATAAAAGCTCTCTAACACTGGTATAAATGTGATTGGAGGGCCCGTAGCTCAGCCTGGTAGAGCGGCGGGCTCTTAACCCGTAGGTCCCGGGTTCAAATCCCGGCGGGCCCGCAACCCCTTCTTCCCGTCTACTCTTAGGGATTAAGAAATGCTGAGACCGGTGAGTAGAGAGCTAGCTGGGATTAAACTAGTTGTTGGAACTCCATTTCTCTACATTGAAGAATCTGCGAGTCTCGTTATGTCTGATCTCCATCTTGGCTTTGAAGAAGCTGCCTCAATGGGTTTACACTACTCTCTTAGAAAAACAAGTGGATTTTACGCCGTGTTCCTACCGAGAATACAGTTAAAAAGAGTTATCGAGTTGCTTGGAGGCGTCCTTGGAAAACTCGTTGTTAAACGAGTTGTAGTTAATGGTGATTTAAAACACGCATTTGACAGGTTGTTGAAGCAAGAGCGTGAAGAAGTAGTAAGACTAGTCAACTACTTGAGAGAGATGGGAGTAGATGAAGTAATGGTTGTACGTGGAAACCACGACAACTTCATTAAGCCCGTTCTGAGAAAACTACGTGTTGAATTTGTAAATTCCCTGGTTACAACTAGTAGTGGGAAAAGAGTGCTTGTTACCCACGGCCATGAAGACGTTGATTACGGCGAATACGACGTAGTAGTCATTGGCCACGAACACCCTAGTATAAGGTGTTTTGATGTATATCGCTTTCCCTGCATACTCAAAATACCATTAGAAAACAATAAAACACTCATAGTTATGCCTGCAACCGGCCCCTACCACCCTGGAGTAACTGTTACTCCAAACCCAGTAGACTATTTATCGCCCTTGATTAGAAAGCTGACTACACTAAAAGACATGTCTATTATCACCTGGATAGACCTCGGAGAAATATCTCCCAGTAGTGTAGAATACTTTGAATCTTTTAATCTAGGTGGAGATGCAATTGTTGAAAAACACGTCGTGGGGAGTAGAGAGTATGCTGTTATAGAGTTTAGAAACTACGAGGTGGCTAGATTGGTGTGTGAGGTGTAAACGATTCAGCCAATCGACCCATCATCAACAATTCAGTCTATGTCGGCTTCATCAACAACTGAAGATATTAATTTACATCCATATAAGGTTTCACCAGTGATTTAGACAACAACTATATATCCACGAATGTGTAGTTTAGTAAATATAGTGGTGTTGCTTCAATGCTAGATACTCTTCGAGAAGTGTTTAATCATAGAAGACGTGTAGTTGTTCTACTCCTATTTATACCGCTCGCTGTATCAATATACATACACGCCCCGGGTATTAAACTCCCGGTTGATAACTTTGGGTTTAAATATACTGATATAATCCACGGTGTTTTCAACAACATCTATACTAAACCAGAGCGCTGGTTTAATAGTAGACTCTACTCTGATTTCAAAAATGGTTTGTATAAGTGTCCAATACCCTACATAGACTACAAGTTTGAATATCCACCTTTAATTGGAGTGTTATGGTATTTATCGACTTGTACTGGGTTTACAGTAACTAGTGATTTAGAATCTGCTAGTGTAGTCCACTACTATTTCCAGTCAGCAATTATAAGTGTATTCTATATCTTACTGGTTATAACACTATACTCTCTAATTGCACAATACGACCGCGACTGGATTAGACTAGTAATACTACTCCTCCCCTCTTGGTTTATCTACACAGTGTATAATTGGGATGTAGTTGCAGTTTCACTCGCTCTACTCGGAGTTTTATTTGCAAATAAGAAAAAGAGTTTTCTAGCTGGTGTCTTTCACGGTCTTTCAGTATCGTCTAAACTGTTAACTCTGGGGATTGTCTACTACTACGGAGTAAAATACCTACTCGTAGAGAGGGAAAAGAGATTATTTAGAAAATATGTTTTTGGATTTTTAATTACGGGTTTAATACCATTTATTACAATGTATCTACTGTCTCCAACGGGCTTCACTGCCTTTATCAACCACCACTTGTCTTGGTATTGCGAGAACTGTATATACCTCCCGTTAATTAGAGATATATGGTCTGACCTCCATAGAAGACTCTACTTTGCAATAGCCGCTACGTTTGCAATCGCGTTTCCACTACTAATTCCCCCATGGAGATCTATGAAAACCGAGACAGAGTGGAAGTATTTATTCGCCGCTATAACAACACTAGTATTGTTTAACCATGTGTTTTCACCGCAAATGATTCTCTTAATATCGCCTTTCGCCGCTCTAGCATTAAACCCTGGAGTTTACCTAGTATATGGATTATGCGACACAGCTAATGCGCTAATTATACTGACGTTCTTCCAATACTCGAAACCACAAGAGTTTGGCTCTATTCCGCAATACATGGCTACTATGAGAAATCTCATTCTACTCATACTCTTCTTCTATGTTGCTGGTTCAATAGTTAAAGAGAGAGTTGAAAACACCTCTGTGGGTGCAGATCATGGCGTGGATTAAGAGTAGAGAATCAAAGATCAATTTAATTCTAGCAACCATTATAGTTATAGCATCACTAATTGTACTCGCTCATTCAGCACTAGAACTAGCAGAAACAGAACGGGAGAGGGGTGGTAGAGGATATGTTACAGACGAGGTCTGGTATGTGTCAGCAGCGAGAAATATACTTATTAGAGTATTTGGTGGTGAACCGAGACAAGATCCTGGTAGATATGGTGCAACAATTCTCTTTCAATCTAGTGTTGATGTTGCAAGAGCTAGATCAATAGCTAGTAGTTTAAATCTCAGTATTAAAACCGATTACAGCAAGATCAACGCTGTATACGTTGAGGGCAAGAGGGAAAACGTATTTGAATTCGCCTATAGAATGAATATTACACAGAGAGTAGTAGATATCGTCCCCGGTTGGCAACTACCAGACAGCGAGGTTATACATACATACATAAACCATGAACACCCACCACTCGCTAAATACCTAATCGCTCTATCAATGATTATTTTTGGAGACGCTCCCTTCTACTGGAGAATACCAGTTGTAATAATAGGGGCTGTAACAACACTATTTGTATTCCTTGTACTACTGGAATTGTCAAAAAATAGAATACTCGCACTTCTAGGAACTCTACTATTCCTATCCGACTCTATGACTCGGGCTATATTTAGTATTGCAATACTCGACGGCTTTGTCGCGGCTTTTACAGTTATCTCTCTATACTATGCATTAAAGAGTAGGTATAAACAAGCACTAGTAGTAGCATTAGTGGGTGGATTATTCAAGGCAACAGGGTTGTTTGCAGCAATCCCCTCGGTACTACTTCTAGCTAGAAGTATAACTAAGAGGTCCAGGGGGGATCTCGGTGAATTCCTATATAACACGGTATACTTTGGCTCGCTGGGAATTGTTTTATACGTGTCACTATTAACTATTGTTTCACTACCAATAATACACTATATGGGTGTCTCCAACTGGATAAACAATGCACTCTTAGGTAGTGTTTCATGGCATTTAAGTGCTAAGTGTACTGATCCAGCTAGGTGTGCAAGATGGTCTGATCCATGGGAGTGGTTTCTAGGATATCATAGCTTCCCACTATACGTATTCCCCAATGGTAGAACGCTATACGCAGAGGGCTTCTATCCACTATGGTTTGCATCCCTTGTACTCGGATTAATATCTCTACCACTAGTATACATTAAGAGAAACTATGGAAAAACACTCCTATACCTACTTGGAGTATTCTCGGGCTATATTATTATATGGATACTTGGAAGTAGAACACAATACAGCTTCTACGCTATACAACTAACACCACTAGTATACATTAACCTAGCATACCTAATCTACATACTTGGAGAAACCCGCAATCTCAACACATTTATCCTCAAATCATGGTTTGACATAACAGTAAAAACCAAGAAAATACTTGAATTCCTCATACTTTCATAAAACAGCCCTGTATTCCCAGAAAAAATCATATTTTTGGTAGATACGAGGTGTCTATATCTCCAGGATCATAGTCTTTCAAACCACTATTTAGGTATTCTTGGTATCCAGCGAGGTCTAGTAGTCCGTGACCACTCATATTGAATAATATTATCTTTTTCTCATTTTTTCTTTTCGCATCTAGAGCTATATCTATAACGGCTTTTACAGCATGGGCTGATTCAGGTGCTGGTACAATACCTTCTACTCTAGCAAATATTTCTGCTGCTCTAAACACCTCTGTTTGATTATATGCTATTGGCTCTACGAGCTTGTTTTTAATCAATACTCCGAGCGTTGGAGCTACTCCGTGATATCTCAATCCACCAGCATGGATTGGTGGAGGTGTATATCTATGTCCCACAGTGTACATTTTGAGGAGGGGTGTTAAACCAGCTGTATCTCCATAATCATATGTATAAATGCCCTTCGTCATAGATGGAATAGCTTTTGGTTCTACAGCGATAAACTTTAATTCCCTCTTTTTGTTCCTCGCAATGGCTTCGTAGTAGAATGGATATGCTAGTCCCGCAAAATTACTTCCACCACCTACACATCCAACTATATAGTCGGGTAGATCTTCGCCCACATATTCGAGTTGTTTAATGGCTTCTAAACCTATAATTGTTTGGTGTAGTAGTACATGGTTTAAAACAGAGCCTAGACTATATTTCGTACCGGGGTTTGTTAAAGCGTCTTCAATTGCCTCGCTAATAGCTATGCCCAGTGATCCAGGATGGCTGGGGTTTTCTTCTAGGATCTTTCTGCCTGTATTTGTAAGAGTGCTTGGACTTGGAACGACTTCTGCACCGTAGACTTGCATAAGTGTTCTTCTATAGGGTTTTTGCTCGTAGCTCGCTCTCACCATGTATACCCTTATCTTCAAATTAAATAATGCTCCGGCGAGTGCTAGAGCAGAACCCCATTGTCCTGCTCCTGTTTCAGTAACTAGTCTTTCAACTCCACTTATTTTATTGTAGTATGCCTGCGCGATTGCTGTATTGACTTTGTGTGACCCTGCCGGCAATATTCCTTCGTATTTAAAATATATCTTTGCAGGTGTATCAAGGTGTTTTTCTAGTCTTCTAGCTCTAATTAACGGTGTTGGTCTTCCCAGTTCAACATAAAGTTCTCTGAGCTCGCTAGGTATATCTATAAATCTACTATTAGAGAATTCTTGTTCAACGAGTTGTTTGGGAAATATAGCTAACAGGTCACTTGGTTTTACAATAGAGCCATCTGGTTTCAACATTGGAGGAAGGGGTTCTGGGAGATCTGGGAGTATATTGTACCATGATTTAGGTAGTAGCTCGGGTGTTTGAATAGATCTTATTTTATTTAACTCCATTGGTACATGGTTTCACCAAGATATTTTGAATAACTAGCCGAGTTTAAAAATCTTTGTTTTTATAAAATAGTATTTACATTGTAGATCTTGGAATTGTCTTCTATATGGGTTATATAAGCAATTAATAACTATGTATATATCAAGGGTGGTTGAATTGTCGAATATAACTATTGGTGAATTAATATCAGAGGTTTTATCTACTCCTAGTGTGAGCATGGTAGTTGTTATACAGTTTCTTCTCGGAGTAGCACTCGGATATATTGCAACCAAGATCTTCAAGTATGTATTAGCTATGATTGGAATACTGGTTTTGGGCTCACTGCTCTCTATATGGTCTATTGAAGGATTATCAAAAGAAACCCTCGGTAAACTAGGTGCTACAATAGAGACAATTAAAAACATAGTGATATCATTTACAGCTCTACTAGTAGGTCCAATAGCTACAGGATTTATTTTAGGAGTAGTTATTGGCTTAATACGAAAGTGAAAGATAGAGGAATACTCTAATACACGTTATTTTCGTTTGAGGAAAGAAAAGTAGATATTTCAATTAATTGAAACGATCTGAAACAATTAGAAACAAAAACCTCGTTGTTTCAACGATTGTTCCATTACATCCCTTATTTTAAACAACCCCCTTATTTTACAAATAGGTGTAAAAAATGAAAGCGGCAAGTATAACACTAGCTCTATTAATAACAATAATGTTAATTACACCAATAATTGCCGTGTATTCAAAGTATTTAATTAAACACATAGTTATTTAGTGTTTAATATTAGTATTTAATAGGTGGTAGACTTGGAGATTGGTAAGTATAGATTAAAACCTGGTCTCGCCGTGTTATTCATGCTTACTCTACTAGTATTACACAGTTCTCTTGTTATAACTGAGTTATTTGAGTATAAAGAAACAAGGTCTCTCATTGTATACGCTCCAGCTGTATCCAGTGGGGGTGGAGGAGTATTAACTAAGATTCAACTAGTCGTGGCTTATCCAGGTAGTGGAAGACTCTTCTTCTCATCTCTTCCATACTCCGAAGTTGAAACTCAGGGTGCTGCACGTGTTGCAGCATTTATAGCATCTATAATAGCTGGAGTAGACTATGAAGAATACGACTACTACGTCTTAATAGAATCAAGTGTTCCATTAATTGGAGGGCCGAGTGCTGGTGGATTAATAACGGTTGGATTTACAGCACTATTATTGAATACAACTATACTCCCCAATATAACAATGACTGGTATGATAAACCCCGATGGAACTATTGGACCTGTAGGTGGATTGAAAGAAAAACTCGAAGCAGCTACCTCAGCTGGATTCAAAGTATTCTTAATTCCAAGTGGTCAGAGGATTTATTCCTATCCAGTCTACGTCGAAGAGAGAAGAGGGCCTCTTGTAATTGGAAGAGTAAGATATGAAAGTATAGACTTAGTAGAATATGGAAAAACACTTAATGTATCTGTATATGAAGTATCAAATATTCTTGAAGCACTAGAATACTTTACTGGTTTAAAATTCAATATTCAAACTACTATGCATAGTGAAATAGAAAATACTAGTGAATTAATAGTTTTAGCAAGAGAATATATTGGTAAAACCAGGGAAGTTGTAGAAAATGCTACAATTCTAACTCGTAGTCTTGGATTATACGGTATGCAATTCCAAAACTATCTTAGAAACGTAAATAGCTCACTAGACAACTTGGAAGAACTAGTTGGATCACACCCCGTGTACACTGTAAGCAAGGCTATTGAATTATACACCTATTCCCTTAAACTCTACTGGCTTCTACGTGTTGGAAGTGGAGAAAACATTAATAGAATACTAGGAGATGTAAATAAAACCCTTGAAGAATACATTGAAAAATATGAGAGAGTGGAGTGTTCTCTCCAGGATAGTTTTATTCAATTCTATGTATACATGGCGTGGTTAAACTATTTAAAAGCAGTTAATTCCACTGATACAACCACTATTATAGACTATGTAGGAGACAGTATTGCTTACCTAGAATATATACGACTAGTAGGGTCTATTACAGGGAGTGATATAGTATTCAATTGTACTCAAACTACGTATACAGAGATCTACTCACACATATTAGCAGTGTATACATATGGAAATAGAATACTAGAAGAAACAAGTACAAGTAGTTATATTGAAGACCATGTCTCAGATTATATTGAAGTATTGAATTATGCATATTTGAATAGTAAACCAGCTGTAATAGTAGCTAGTATATTTACACTAGCAGGTGTTTCACTAGAAATACACCAAGCAATTAATGATTTAAATCAACTTCTAGAAAAACTAGTTCCACTAGAAGCTTTCTATTCCAGTAATTTAAATACAAACAGTGGAGTATTATCCTTCTATACAAGGTTGTATAGAGAAGCCATTGACATAGGAGATAATAGTACAGCGGTTAAAACACTTCTAGTTGTTATAGGAACACTGGAATTACTGAGAACACTATGTATTCAAAAATCCATTGTGTTTGAGATAGTAGAAGTAAAAAGCCAAGAAACCACATCTACCACTACAGTTATTAATACACCAACTCCATTTAATAACACATCGAGTCTCGATAAGGAATACTCTTGGATTCTACCAATTATACAACTAGCACTTATTATAAGCGTCTTCATTATTATCATATATATCTTGAGAGAACACGTAGTGAGTAAATCGGGAACTTAGTTTTAAAAGGTGTTAACATAAATACCTCCAATTAGATAAGTAGTATCCATGGTGGTGTATTAGTGTGGTTGTTTTATGATCCATTTACAGCTATTTCACTATTCATTGCATACATATTGGGTTTTATAGTACTCATGATTACAGCTAGTATTATAGCACCTAGAGTTGCAAGGAAGTTTGCAGGTAGATTTACTCTTCAAACTTCAATGTTGATTATTGGCTTACTAGTAGTGATTTCTGGTCTTGCTGGAGTTGGATTAACAGCATACTTAATTGGAGGATTGCTTGGTGGAGAAGTCACGTCGGGATTTATTGCGTCAATATTGATCTTCGTGCTCATAATGAACATTATATCATATCTAATCTCGCCGGTTACAATAAACTTAATGTATAATGCAAAGCCAAGTCCCCAGCTACAAGAAATAGTAAACAGTGTTGCAATGAGACTAGGATTTACAAGGCCTCCAAAAGCAATGATAGTCCATGGCCCACCAAACGCCTTCGCATATGGAAACATATTGTTTGGTAGATATGTAGCAGTCTCCAATACACTCCTCGAATTAATGAGTAGAGAAGAACTGGAAGCCGTTATAGGCCACGAGCTGGGACACCACAAACACAGAGACAACGCTGTAATGTTGTTTATGGGGTTGATTCCAAGCGTACTATACTTCCTCGGTGTTACATTGATTAGACTCGGGTTTATTAGTGGGTATGCTAGAACAGTTTATTCAGATAGAAGGAGAGAGGGAAATGGTGGATTTATACTAGTCCTCGCGGGTATAATAGCCGTCATAGCGAGTTTCATTGTACAAGTCCTTGTACTCGCATTTAGTAGACTGAGAGAATACTATGCCGATACCAGTGGAGCACAAGCAGCTGGAAGAAGAGCAATGCAGAGAGCACTAGCTAGACTCCACCTCTACTATAATAGTGTAGATATAGCTAGAGAAGCAATAGCTAACAGTAAGCTAAAAGCACTCTTTATATACGCATTTACAGAAGCATACGCTAACCCATTCTATCGTAGATACCCCTCTGGAATCAACTTTAGAGACATAGATATAGATGAAATCGTTGAAAAACTAAAGAGAGTAGAAGTAAACGATATAAACGAGTTCTTTTCAACACACCCAGCAATACCAAAGAGAATAAGATTCCTCGACATGCCAACCAGCTAGTTTTTCACACGTGAAAAAACATTGTTGAAAATGAATTATGTATTAATGACTTACCAGCCTATAGATTTATAAACCCTTTATATAAGAGTTTAAATTGCTTTTTAAAGGGGTGGAAGCGAAATGGTTGCTGGATTGCCGCGTCCAACTTTTAGAATAGAGAATATTGTTGCAACTGTTATCCTAGATCAAGACATAGATATTGACGCACTCGAAGCAGAACTACCCAATCACGTATATAAACCAGAACAGTTTCCAGGAATTATATTCCGCCTCGACAAGCCAAGGGCTACAGCGCTTATATTTAGATCTGGTAAAATGGTTGTAACTGGGACAAAGAGCATTAGTCAATTAATAGAGGCAGTTAAGAGAATTATTAGAACAATAGATAGAATACTGAGTAAATACGGTTCTGGGGTACATGGAAAACCACGCGTTCAAGTACAAAACATTGTTGCAGGTGGAGACCTACACGCATATGTAAACCTGGAGAAAGCAGCATACTACCTAGAAGACTGTATGTATGAACCAGAACAATTCCCCGGATTAATACATAGAATGCGGGATCCACGCGTAGTCCTATTAATCTTTAGTAGTGGAAAAATGGTTATAACTGGTGCAAAAGAAGAAGCAGAAGTTGAACTAGCAGTAAATAGAATAGCCGAGAAACTCTATAAAACAGGTTGCATCGTGGGACCCAGAGAAGAAGAGGAAGAACTAGAATAGCATGCTCTAGTTTCAAACTGGTAAATACACACTTCTTTTTAAACACTATGTTTTTACCGATTTGTACTATTCTTCCACTAATCAATCATACAATTAAATCAACCCGGAATCTACAATCCTCACTGATAACTCCTTGAAATCCAGTGAACTGGTAAGATATAATACTCTATAAGAAGTATTCTTTTTATTGATGATGAAGCGGGCAGCCACTTTGACCACAACTGGGAATGAAGAGCTCAATGCTCAATCTGACAAGTTGTTTGCTCCTGGATTAGTGATTATACTAGACCTGGATAGATTTGGAGAGTATGTTGAAGAAAAAGGATTGGATCCATACAAACCTAACTTGATTACTGGTGAACTAACTAATCTCGTCGAAGAGTTTGTTAGAAAACACCGTGGAGTAGTGGTTTATGGATTAGATAGAGAGAGGGGCACTGAAGAAGTAGTCGTTGAAATACCTTATCCTATAGATATAGATAGTATTGTAAGAGACCTCGAAGAAATCAGGAAGAAGATTTCTTCTCTCGGTGTTACATTGTCTGGTGTAGTATTATACGACTACGTCACGGGCCGTCCAGCTCGGGATAGACGAGAAGCATACTATGGTACTCCTGCCCGTAGAAGAGCAGTTAAATTATTAAAGAGTATTAAGAGAAAAGGCGGGGATAAAATAATAGTTGTCTACTAGAGGTGTTCTCCGTGTATAAGTGGATTATACCAGGGAAGCTGGCACAGTCTCCTCTACCAAGACCCAGTGATGTAGAGAAAATAGCGGGTTTATTCGACGCGGTAGTAGTTTTAACAATGCCTAGTGAACACCACCCACTATATATTGATAAACTAGTTGAACACGGCTTGAAAGTACTACATATTCCAACGCCGGACTTCCACCCAGTAGAACTACTAGACCTACTAAATGCAAGTGTATTTATAGATGAAGTATTGAGTAAGGGTGGCCGGGTACTAGTACACTGCTATGGTGGTATAGGACGGAGCGGTCAGGTGACAACCAGCTACCTCTTATACACTGGGCTGGACTTGTATAGAGCAATATCTACTGTGAGGAGTATTATACCTAGCGCAGTAGAGAACAAGTGGCAGTTCCAGCTACTAGAAGACTTTGAAACACTATTAAACCACGTAGATAAACCCCTCTTAGTAAAATACATTAAAACAATGAGAGAAATACAATCACTCGACCCTGTAGCATATAGACATGCCTCAAAAGTCCTGCAGTTTACAATTGAATTAAATAGTGTCATCAATAGAGAAGACGTAGATTTAAAAAACGAGTTGTTAAAAGCCCTACTACACATCCACAGAGTAGAAACAAGAAACATTGTTTTAAACTACATTGAAATCCAAGAACCCAGCTACAAAGAGCTACTCGTAGAACTAGCACACGTCCTAGATAGCAGATTTGATTCAAGAGTTGTGGTATTGTATACCAGGGTGATCGACGAACCAGAAGTAACACTATTGTGTAGAGATAACTGCGAAGACATATCAATAGAGTTCAAGAATAAACTAGTAGAGTTAACTAGTATAAAATCCACTGTGAGCGTAGATTGGGGCCTCTATTTAGATTACATCTAGTAATAACACTTTAAGTTAAAGAATTAAATGTATAAATTTATTAACCTAATTTTTGAAAGATATTAAAGGTAGGACGGCATGACGAATACAAGACGTTTAGGTCTCGTAATTCTATTATTTACAGTAAACTAACATCTATGATTATACTCGCCTATATCAATTTGTCTATGTCGCCCAACAAACCAGCAGTAAGTATCGCGACCGAGACAACGACTGTAACTGCAATTATATCAACGAATAAGACAAATACTTATAGGATAGTGACGCAGGCTGTAAAAAGAGAGGATGTTGAAAACGGTATTAGATTGATACCAATAATTTTCTATACTTCCCACGTAGATGAAATCACACGTGTCAGAATACTTGTGTGGAGACTTAGAAATGAGAGCGGAGAATTCGTCATTAACCTTGATGAATTTTATAAAGAGCCGAGCATTGTAATAACACTCAATAAGAATGGTCTAGACTTACTCAAAGACGGAATACTATTGTCTCGTGATCGCTCAGTTTTCCTAGAGATAGTGTTTGAAATCTACTATAGTAATGGATGCGTAGAAGAAGTGAGAGCTCGCGGATTCGGCGGCCTCGATAATGCTTCATTATAGGATTACGGAGAAACCAAGTAATTCTAAACCTTTTTATACTCATTTATACTACATACCGGTTCCTTAAATAGCCCTAGAGTGAGAGTATTGACTATGAGATTCTAGACAATTCTAGAGTATGCTTATAGCGAGATATAAGAGTATGGGTGTAGCAAATACATAGAGGAGTAAGAGAATACTTGATTCTTTTAAACTAGATGCTAATTGTTTCTTGATAGCATCAATACCGCTACCCATGAGTTTTAACTCTAATCGCGTAGTGTATAGAAACGCGTTTTGTATCCACTCCTCTCTACTCAACTCGAAGCTCGCTTTCTCGATGTCTCCGAGTAGTTGGCTACTCTCGTGGACTGGGATATAGGTTATTCTAGCCCTCGTACCAGTCTCTGTGTGTTCATCGTTTGTTAATACCTCGTAGTAATCCACACCTAGAGGTCTAAGCTTCTCGATCAACATGTCTCTTAATCCTGGTTTCGCGTTGTTACCCCTCATGTATAGGATGCAAACACTCTCTCTACCCCCTCCTTTCATACAGAGAATACAACATTCTCCCTCCACGAGGCCTGGAGCACTCGACTTGAAACACTTGTATTTGTATTGTATGGGTGTTGGAGGCTTCTTTTTATACTCGGCTATTGTATCTACTACTTCGTCTAGTAGTTGCTTCAACTCCAATATGTCTTTTTCTTCGAATTCTCTCTCGAGCTCCCAGTTGTGTGTATCTATTAATACCAGGTCTCCAAGACCCCTCTCTCTAGTTTTCAATTCGTATTCTACTTGGAGATTGTATGGTAGGTCGTCTATGCCTTTACCCGGCCTGCTAATTAATACTAGTGATAGCTTGTCGAATACTATTGTCAACGCCTCCCATGAAGCATGTGTTTTCTTGAATGCTCCATGGTAGTATATGGGTGTTCTAGAATTGCTTGTAATAGATTCTACTATTTCATCTAGAAACAACTCTACGTGTCTAGATGAAGCAATATTTCGATCGTGTGAGCCGAGTCCATGTAGTGCTAGTATGTATCTATAACCTAGTTTCTTCAGGGTTTCACTTAGTTGTATTGGTAGTCTACTACTACCTATATTTGAAAACGGCCCGTAGTGGACATCAGTATAGATTAATAATAGCTCTTTAAACTCCATGATTCTTGGATAAACGTATTGTATTTCACCTAGTTCATCAAATGCTTTTTCAATACTTGTTTTTCTATCAAGCCAGTTTTGAAGAAACATTGTGCCCAGGTCTGGTAGTGGATATCCATTGATTTTCCTCCTAGCCATAAATGCATAGATAGCCATGTCTATAAATGCTAGTGTTAAAACAACTATAGTTCCTACTAGTAGTTTCAAATAATTATAGTAGCCGAGTATCCAGGATGATAAAAGGGTTAGTAGTGGTGGAGCAACTGCAACTATATACCGGGGTCCACTAGTACCATCCAATCCTAGTATTACGACAACAAGCATTGTAGTAGACGAGATTATGGGTATCCATGGATCTCTAGTTAAAACCGTGTAGACTGCAGTATATACTAGTATTGCTAGTGCTAAACCTATCCTCCTCTTTGCTTTATAGAATACAGTTGAGTTGTTGACTAGAGAGTATGCGTATAGTACTAGGTGGACGAACACGGTGTTTAATATGAGTGGTATTGCTCTACTACCCATAAACAATACAACTAATACACCTATTGCCAGTAGTATTGCTGTGAGTACCTGCCACTTGGGGAGACTGAATAACACTGTGTAATAACGGCTGACCACTGTGCGTGGTTTATAAACGTCCACCTTAAGCACCGTTGTTTAAACCGTGTCTACACCTGTATCCACTATAATAATATTAGTGTTTTAAAATAACAAAGGGTTACGTGAGATCTCCACATGCACAAAACGCTTCATGTAACAGTACGTGTAGTTTCTCCATGTCTTCCTCGTTTACTGCTGAAACCATAACGGGCCTCAGAGGCCCCCTTGTCTTCTCTGCTATCTGGATTAAATCGGGTATTATCTCTGCTGCAAACCCTTCACTACCTACCTCGCTTGTTAGTGCCGACGGGTTTTCTATGAGTAGTTTGAGTAGTCGTGGATTAACAGCTATATCGCTCTTGTTTATAACGGGGACTGATATCAACCCTGTTTTTACCTGTATTAATACATATAGAAACCACAGGAATACAGCATCACTTACTCTTGCAACAGCAGATGCATCTATAACATAGGCTACAACTGTATTACCTAGTTTTCTCAGTGAATCAAGAAAAACACTGCTTGAAGGCCTGAATAGAAATGCCTCCATTTGTCCAGGTGTGTCGGCGAGTACTAAATCCCATTTATCCGGGTTGGAAAAAGGTGGTTGACTAAATACCTCGTCTAGCTTCTCGGCTATCAACTCTGATGCTTTAATAAATGCGCCGTTTGGTCCCAGCCCATACTTCTCCATTATATCTCTAAGTGTAAAGTAGTTTCTAATATCGAATACTGGTTTATACTTTACTTCTTCCGCGCCTGGGTCTAGGTTTACAGGTGCTACTCTTAATAATAGGTTTTTACGGGCCCATGAGGAGTAAGAAGCTACAAGCGTGCTCTTGCCGGATCCAGCTGGCCCGACGAATACCACAAATACTGCTGGCATAGTAGACACCCGTGTAGTGGTTTAACTATGTTGAATCAGCTGTACACTAGTATTATTTCATGGTTTAAACTATAATTGTTCTTGGGTAGCTTGCTCTGTAGTTATCTTCTTTAATTGTCTCTGGTACATTTCTACTAGTTCACTACTTGTAGTGGCGTCTTCGGGTCTCTTGTCAGGCCTCCACCTTATAAACCTTGGAAATCTAATTGAAATACCAGCATCTGGTTTTATTACTCCTTTTGCACACGTGTGGATTGGTGAGAGTGTTAGTTCTGCACCTATTATCTCGGCTACTAGTACAGGATCTACCCATACATCTGGTTCTATCTCGGCGACTACTCTTGGGTGTTTTCTATCGCGAATATATGGTTTTAACATGTCGGGTAGTTTGTCTAGGTCTTCGTCTTTAAATCCAGATCCAACCTTGCAGACTGTTTCAAATACGTCTTTTTCTTTATTGTAGGCGGCCATTAATAGTGCTCCGTATTTACCTCCCCTCCTACCCTTACCATAGAATGCTCCAACGACAACTAGGTCGACTGTGTCTGCCATTTCGCTCTTGTAGTCTCGTTTATACTTAATCCACAGCCACCCCCTCACACCTGCTTGGTATATTGAATCCTTGTGTATTGCCTTGGCCATTACTCCCTCTACACCATTGCCTATTGCTTCTAGGAAGAATTTTTCTAGTTCTTCTGGGTTGCTTGTCTTAATATACTCTGCAATTGTGAAGTCTTCTGTTTTATCTATTATTTTCTCTAGTGCCTCTCTACGTACTGGTAGTGGTTTGAGAGTATAGTCTTCTCCATTCAAGTATAGTAGGTCGAATAGGAATACTTTGACAGGGTATTCTTTTATTGCTTGGCGGATGTCGTGTTTGCGTTTTCTATGCATTAACTCCTGGAATGGTTTTAACTCGCCTGTATCTGGATCATACACTACTATTTCGCCTTCTACTATTGCTTCATCTGCTTTAATCCTCTCTAGGGCTCTTTCAACGACGTCTGGGTACTGACTAGTAATGTTTTCTAGTCTCCTCGAGTAAATCCAGATTTTATCTCCTTTTTTGTGTATTTGTGCTCTTTCACCATCATACTTGTATTCTACAAAGGCCTCGCCTCCTGTTTTAACGAGTATTTCACGTGGGTCGCTTAGTCTCTCTGCAAGCATTGGTCTTATTGGAACACCTACTTCGGGCTTAATTTTCTTTAATTCCTCTATTCCCTTTGATGCGAGTATTTTTGCTACTTCCCCGAGATCTGATCTCAAGTTATATGCGCGCTCAATAACCGGTCTGTTTGCAACCCCGCCTCCAAATGTAACGGCGAGTGCATCCATAATCGTTGCGTCTCCAATACCAACTCTTAGTTTGCCCTCGACGAATTTAACAATGAATTTTGCTTCTTTAGGAGAAGCGTCTTTGAGTAGGCCGGCTAGTAGTCTAATCTTCAAGTCTTTACTTCCTTCACCCTGAGCCATTGCTATTTTAACGAGTGTATTATAGGTATTTGTTACTGTGAGGCCTGTTGGCTGCTGTGTAAATGCAAATATTGTTAATCCCGTCTGCTTGGATTGAGCGGTTTGTTTTAGTTTCTCGGTTGCTTTCCCTATATCACCTATTTCCTTGGCTGTTTTCTCAACTTCTCTCTCTGAGATATTGCAGGCTAGAGATATTGCTTTAATCAACATTTTCTCTCCAACTCCCAGTTCGGGCATGCCCTTCCAATCAGGCCAGAGAATACCCTGTACCAAGTAGACTACTTTATCAATGATCTCGGGCGGCGTCTGCTTGAATAAATTAACGAGAAATGCAACTAGTTGTGTTCTAGCAGTGACGAGCTCTAATCTCTCAATTGTCTCGACTAGAATGCGGAGCGGCATATCTGGCATTAATCAAACCCCAATAATTAAATTAATCATTAGAAACTAATATAGAAGACTGGCTTGGAAAAACACTAGTGTTTACTTTCGAGAAGCCTCCACTATTAATCTAGGTGCTTTAGACCTAGCTATAAAACCAGCAACTACTCTACCAAGTGTCGAAGCAATAAAAACAGCATTCATCTCCATTAAACCCAGTGAAGCTATTGATGCACCTAGTCTTGTAGCTACAGCAGCCGCTGCGTTAAATGATAGGTTTAATAGTGTTATAAAGTGTACTCTTGACTCCCTCCTCGGCAGGTAAAGCGTGTAGATGTTATTAGCTAAGTTGTAGGCGGCCCATATAAAACCCGAATATGCCTCCATTGCTAGTTGAGCTGGTAGTGTAGATGCATAAATAAAGATTACTGGTACTGGAACAGTGAGGAAAATACCAGTGTACAGAGTCTTCTTAACTCCAATTCTCCTAGATATTTCTCCCCAAACCCTGAATCCAACCGCCTGGCTTAAATTAGCTACTACTGCTTTAAGTGTAATCCAGCTCTCACTACCCTTGAATACCGTTAGCAAGTAGTAGTTCCAGAGTGCACCCGGGAGGTTTACCATGGCCATAAATATAGTTACTAGTTTCAAGTAGTTAGAGGCTTCTTGGCTTCTCGCGATGTATACGTATTCTCTCAGTGCATCCACTGGCTTTACACGTGTTGTCACGGGGTTTAAGTCTTCTAGTAGTGCTAGTAGAATAGTTGATATAATAGAGGAAGCTAGTGCTACACTATACGCTATAGTATATGCTTCCACAGTGTTTAATAAAAGGAAATTAAAGATAACAGTGGCTGTAGCCAGTCCTAGACAACTAGCTAGTAGCGTTAAAGAGTTTAGTGAACTAAAGAACTTGATAGCTCTTTCTCTACTAACCAAGTCTGCACCAACATCCCCAGATGCCAGTCCAGCAATTGAACCCGTAAACTGTGCTGTAGCGATTGACGCCAGGAAAAACGGTGTTTTCGCCTCTATGGGTAGTAAGTGTGTAAATCCTATTATAGCCCACAATATTCTATTCACTGCTCCAAAAAGCTTCCACAACAGAATCCTCTTTCTCCTAAATACAACTAGTAGTAGAGAGCCTACTAGAAATCCAAGACTGACAGAACCTATTTGCAAAGAGACCATTAATCCCAAGAGGTCTACGTTGAAACCAAGTACTTTAATAGCGTATGCCTGGGCGAGAGTAGTAGATATACTAGTAGAATACGTGTATGTTGAGGCTTCAATCCTCCATATATTCAGTATTCTCTCTAAGCGCTTGTCTATCAATCAGCTTGCACCGTTTAATGAGTTAATTGCTAGAATACCACGTCTGCACTGGGCTCGTTTTTCTTTAACTCCGAGACTAGTTTTTCTACTACTTCTTCGATTTTACCTATATTCATCACGTCTAATACAACGTCGAATACGTAGTAGAGTTCTGATACTCCTCTCAGTGTTACTGTGGGTTCTGTTATTAATTCTCCTCTAACTGCCTGGAGGCTTGTTGCTACTATTTCCCTGGCTTTTCCTACATCGTGTGTTTTAGGTATTCTTACTTCGAGTCTAATTGAGACTCCGTAAACACCTGATCTATTAATGATTTTCGAGTGCGCTAGTCTAACATATGGTATGAAAACTCTCTCTCGTCTTAGTGTCTCTATAGTTATACCTAGTGAATTCATTGATGTTACTCTTCCTTGAACACCTTCTATTTCAACCCAATCTCCTACTTTGAATGCTCTTGTATTTCTAACGTAGAGTTCTGAACCAAGGTTTCTAATTACATCTGAAAACATTACTACTATAGCTATTCCAACTGTTAGTAATAGAACGGCGAAGACAAATGGTTCTGTTGATAGAAAACTTATTGCTATTAGCGCTGCCATAGTGTAAACTATTGCTTTAAGGAATAATAGAAATCTCTCGAGGTATTCATACTCTTCTGTTTTAACAAATATTCTAGCGAGTCTATCTAGGTATTTAACAACGAGGTATGTTACAATAACAACTATACTTGCTTGTAAAACCCTTATTAAATACCCTAATACAGCTTCAAACGATACTGGCATTATTCACACCCTCCAAACGGCCTTCTAGCTTCTAGTGAAGCATATGCTCTTTCAGCTAGTGTAAACAGCTTATTTAGTCTATCAATACAGGTTGATAAAGCTTTTTCTGTGGGTGCTACAACAACTATTAAACTACCTTCTTCCAATCTATATGTTAGTGTAGTTGTATACTTTCCTGTTTTATCATATACATAGATAATACCACTACAATCTCTAGTTGCATCTAGTATTTCTTCGAGTGTTATTCCAAGCCGTGCTCTCTTGTAGACCCTGTATGCTTTGATATGGGTGTTTATGAATTCTTTAACTGGTATTTCAATCCACGTGTCAAATCCTAGTAGTGTTCCAATAGAGCAATCAATATAGTGTTTAAACGATATTACCGCGTCAAAACCACACTCTCTACTAATACGTGTTTCAAGAGACTCTGTGAAACCTATAATCATGGGGATTCCGGCCAGTCTAAACTGTTTACCTAGCTCGTATGCTTCACTATCTATGCAATCCCAAACTACTGCAACATCGATTTTTCTATAGTCGATGTTTCTCAGTGATTCTCTTCCAGTTAATACCTCGTCTACTCCTAGTTCACTTGGTTTCTCTACTTGAACGAAGCTTACTAGTGTTATAATGGATTTTTCATCGTGTTTTCTAATTGCTTCTATTAAGAGATTTATTTGTTTACTACAAGTTACTATTAGATACCTCAAAACACGCTCCCTCCATGATTATTAGTAGATGCTAGAGTGATTTATTGTTTAATCTAGTCTAGTTATAATAGCTCTCAATACTATAACTAGTATTTGATGATGAGAACCCGGCAAGAATGAATTGGTGATTAATCAGAGTTATGCTGAGAAAGAGTTAACTAGTTAACTAGAGGTATTGGGTATTCTCTTCTTTCTCTCAATGTATACACTGTATAGTTTTTCAACTATGTGGTTATTAACGTATTTACCGTGTGGTCTGAGGCCGCCAGTAAAGCCTCTGGGTATGTGGAGCAACTCGTGGATTAATACTTTTACTTTGTCTTCACTCGAGAGTTTACTGAAGTTTCTATCTATTACTTCAATAATATACATTGGTTGGAGGCCGAGTACTATTCTCCAAATACTTGGCAACGCGTTTATTCTCGCTAGTGCACGTGACTTGCAGTCAATACAAACAACTATTTTTACTCTCTCAACATCTATTCCCGGGAAATAGTCTCGTAGAGTATATACAATGTCTCGCAGTAGCTCTTCCAGCTCCCTATTGTAGACATATCTCCTTGTTCTACTCAATAACCAACACCACTAACCAGGAAACTAGGTGGGTGTAAGTATATATCTAGTATTTCCATTGTAGACAAGTCTATGTTTCACCTAGAGGTGTTAGAGGAGTGTCTGTGGCTAGGGGGTCATCACGCGTCAGTGCCGGCATGGTTCTTCATCCACTCACTATTATGTATTATATATAGATGTTTTTATCAATGTATTTACATTGAAATCCCCGTCTTTATAAGGGGAGGTGGGCATATACTCGTATAGAGTGAGGGTTGAAGATATAACTATGTTGTCGCTGGAGAAAAATATTGTTGTTAGAAGGGCTGTTAAAACAGATCTACCTGTAATCCAGTATATTCACGACCAGTCTATGAGAGAGCTTGGTAAAGAGGATTCTAGGTGGTTTGAAGCACTATTGAAGTCTAGGTCTAAGAGAATAGTATTCCTTGTTGCACTAGTTGATGGTAGAGTAGCGGGCTACTGCCTTGCATATAGAAAGAAGAACAAGGCCTACATTGAAAACATTGCTGTCGACGGCTCAATGAGGGGTTTGGGGGTAGGAGGAGTATTGCTGAGTGAGACAGAGAGAATGCTTAGAGAAACCGGTGTTGACACTGTTTATTTGAGTGTTAAAGACTGGAATACTGGTGCAATAAACTTCTACTTGAAAAACGGCTACCACATTAAAAACGTTGTTTTATGGTTTACTGCTCCACCAGAGAAAATAGTTTCCATGGATAGTAGTGAGTATAGTGTAGCAGATCTCAACGCATCGAAAATCGGCTCTAAGTTAAGGTATTATGCCTCCACGTGGAGTAGTTTTGTAGACGATGTTGACAGGTCTATCTACAAGAAGAAGCTGTATAGAGCTGAGAGAGCATTAGTAGTTAAACAGGGGAGGAAGAGAGTAGCATTTGCACTGTATAGTGTCAACGATGAGCTGGTAGTTGACACTATATCGCTGTCTTCATTTAACGCACTTGAAGCACTACAAGTACTACTGCATAGCTTGAAGAATATTGGTTTGACCCGTGGAGTTAAATCTATTGAAATACCAGTTGACTCGACAAAGCAGAGCCTGGTGGAGTTGCTTGTTGAATCAGGGTTTAAAATGCACGAGTCTGAATTTCTACTCTATAAGGAACTAGTTGAATCATAGAGTTGCTGTTTACGTGTGTTTAATATATATACATGTATTTACACAGTGAAATATTTATATATTCTCCAAGTCTATACTAGGGTTTAGAGGTGGAATAATGCCATTATCTAATAGAAAAATACGTGAGCTATTAAAACTCCTCGGGGGAGAATTCACACTCAACGATTTTATTTCTAAAACCCAGCTTTCACCAAGCACTGCTAAGAGGTATCTACATGAATTAATACGGAGAGGCTATGTTGTCGAGAGCGGCGGTAAATACAGTGTTGCAGAGAAGGGCTTGTTGCTCCTAGAGGGAGAGAGTGTTTCTAGTAGGAGTGTTGGAGAAGAGTATTCATACGTATTTACAAATGAAAACGGTGTACCAATACCGCTCAGAGTAGACTCCCTCGAGAAACTCTACATTGTATTGAAGTACAAGTTGCTACCAGAAAACATTCTCAAATACCACTTGGAAAAAGGCTATTTGCAATCGTGGATTTCAAGTGTACTCGGTGGAACACTACTAGCAAAAAAGATAAACGAGACTAGATCACCAAGCGAGCTACTAGCACTACTCGAAGAATACTTGGGAGTAGAGTAGACACATGTATTATTTTTCAAAAACCAAGAGATTCCTCGCCAACAACTTCCTAGCAATACTCTCAGCAATACTCCTAGACTTACAGCGAATAATAATCGAGCCACCATAATCCTCTACTATTACACCGCTTTTCTCCTTAAACTCTAAGACTACTTTTTCTGCCTCGTTGTTTTTCACACTTATTAACACATAGTATCCACTAGGATCCCGTCTAGACAGTACTTCTCTGAGAACATCTTGGTTTTTCAACATACCTCCCTTGATTCAACAATATTATTGTTATCGAGTTTAAATTAGTGTTCTATGTGAGAACAGAGTTTTTATAGATGTTACCAATGTGATTAATTACTAGGCGGGATTGCTTTTGACACCCAAAATCAAGCTCTGCATAGAAGATAGTCAAGAAACCATGGTAAACACTAGCTCTGTTATTCAAGTATTAAAACAACCAGTAGAATTCATTAAATACCTACACGGCCGGGGAATAATAAAACACACGGGTACAACTGGAAGCGTCTACACTGTGAAATGGATATATAAGAAGATAATACCCCGCTCTATAACAATAAACCTTTCATTCAAAATCGAAAATGATAATGTGTTTATACTGGGTTCTTCAAAGATATTTAGTTTCATATTGAAAATCACCTTGGAGGAAAAACCAGAAAAAACAATTCTTAAATACTATGGCGAATGCCTTGATAAACTAGAACCATGTAGAAAATTCGTATTAGAGTTGATTAATGCATTAAAATCATACATGTTATAGTTTCTTATAGTTGTTACTTCTACATTTTTCTAGTTTGCCGAGGCTTTCAGCGTGGGTTGTAGTTTCATTTTGTTGTTACTAGTTATTGTTTTCTCGTGGTGGTTAAAAAATCCTGTTCGTTGAAAATTCCCCTGGTATTGAATGATTGTTTTTATTGTGGTTTAATGGTTAGTTGTGTCTTTTATGAAGTGATTTCCATTGATTGTAGAATCCTATGGTTCCTACTACTGTGCTTACTAGTATTGCTAGTGTGGGATTTAATCCAAGTACTACTAGGGATGTATAGATTATTAGAGCACCGGTTACTGCATACACTCCTGGTAAAATTATAGTAGAGACCACGTAGAATACTGGTGTAAGTACTATTAGCAATACCAGTTGTAGTGTGGAGTCGCTGGTGATCATATGAGCTAGGAAAAACGATGCAGTTAGTGAGATAACGAGTCTAAATAGCGCAAACCCTATTATCAACCCGGCTAATAGCCCTGCGAAAAAGAAGAATAATGAAATCAATATGCTATTCCATGCTAGATATGTATACCTCCACGCGAGATAGCCGAGAAGACCGCCAAACACGAGTGAAACAAGTATTCTCTTCAATTGCACGCCCCACAATGCAATAAGGACTCCTAGAAAAGCAAGAACAATATATGCTGGTATATCAACTCCCGGGTTGCTCATAAAAACCACCATAGTATCCTATATTAAGTAGAATTTAGCTAATAACACTTAAAGACAATACAGTAGTATTTACACAAGAGGAGAGTTAGAAGTGGACAAGTATCTCTTGGAAAAAACAATAAAATATTGTACAACTATTTGTTCAGATGAAAACCTCTATGGAGAACTAATACTGGACTACGAGTGCTACTGGCAATGCCTAGAAGAAAAAACAAAACCCTAAACATCCCCAAAAGAACAAGAATAATAAAACAACTCGTCTTTTGTTCTTCTTTTACGCTCTATTTTTCCTTATTGAGGGGACTTGAAGAAGCTCAAAACTCCGCTCAGAGTAAATTTGCTATACCACTACTAAAACGCTATGCACAAGGCTCATATACGAATATCTCACCAGAAACCAGGTATAAACAAGATATTGAAAACACTATTTAAACACTGTTTCAATCCCCAATCCACTATATTAGCATCTTTAGAGGAAAAACATTCAACTACACACCCACCAGCAGAATTTAGAATCTACAAATTACTCAACGAGTGGAAACACGTAGAGCATAAATAACACTACACATTCATTATCTCGGCGGAATCAACCTCTTAGAAAGATTGCTGATATGTCAATCTTGCAAAGTCGAATCTCGATGGAAAGAAATATTCGAGTATGAATTCAATGAGGGTTGCCTCGAGCTTATGGAAGAACATCTCGATGGAAAACATGGAAGCCTCTTATTACTAGGGACTTTGTAGTAGTGTTGTTTATTCTGGCTTCTTTTTGTCGTTGTTGCTCGTTGTCTTTATGTGGTTTAGTAGTTGGTTTGCTTGTATTGTTACTAGTTGGTTTTTGAGTTTTTCTATTTCTTGGGTCTATGTAGTAGTTGTATGGGTTGTTTGCTAGTAGTTGTTTGAGGTATGTTTCTGCGTATTCGATTATCGTGAGTTTTAATTTCTCCAAAAGCGTTTCTTACTAGCACCTAGATATTTCATGTCTTTCTAGTCTCTTCGTCTAAGTTATTTTAGAAAGACCATATTGAATAGCTAGAAGTGATCTAGCATATGCAACCAATTAATAACAATAATCCCTAATTACAACCACGCTATATAGTTAAGTACTGTGAGAAATAACATATCTTGGTTCCATTGTGTTTAATACAAGCTATTCTTAGAACTACGATGGAAATTACATGTAGTGTAGACTAGTGATTAGATCACACCGACAAGAAGTAGAAGTCCTCGAGATAGGTTTATTTAAAGCAATACGAGTATAGTACTTGGAGTTGTTTCTGTGAGGTAATTGAGGTTAGACTATAAAATATTTAAGACATTATTATCCAATAACCAAATAGTGTGTGTTGATGTATAGAGATCCTATGATATTGTAGGGTGTTTGCAGATTATGCAAATACATGGAAAACCATTTAAAATCGCCATTGTTTTAGCAATCATACTTGTTTCTAGCCTCATACTCTTCGTCTATTCATCTATATTTACCTATAGATGGATAAGTGGAAACATCAACGTATATCCTCCACTTGTATGGTTTGCAGACCCTGGTACACCAGGTGTTGACGTAACCCTGGTAAACCAGGGTACAAGGGCCTCTGTAGTAGTTAATACACCTGGTTTAGATATAGTTCTAGACAAGAGAAACGCTATATTCTACGACACCTTTGATACAAATCCATTAGGATCAAGAATCATCAACTTATCCTGTACCTGGAGCTGGAATTCAACAGCGAGATCATTACAGATATCGGCAAACCAGAGAGCTACTGGATATGGTGGTGAATGCACAGCTGTTGCAAACATAGATGTTAGCCAATATGCTTCTACGGGAAGAAGAATATATGTAGCAACACTGGTTTGGCGATCAGGATTTTCTTATTCTTCTTATTTGGGAAGGCATTACTTCGACGCTGTTTATATTAATACAACCCTATCTAGGCTCTATACAATAGGCTATGAAAATGCAGTATTAACGGGTAGAACAGGTGATAGCATATCGTCCACGGTGTTTTACTGGGCTAGTAATACAGGTTGGACATCGATTGCTCGGAGATCTCTCGGTATAAGTAATACTACAGAGTATTGGTATTTGAGCTATGTTGTTTCATGGATAGATTTTTCATCTTGGTATGCATATCACTGGAATGCAACTGTAATAAACAGTGGAAGCATCGGCTCCACTTATAGATTTATTCCTAATCGTGTTGGTGTAGGCTACAATACTAGTACTACTAGTGTTACTGGAACAGTGTATTTCGATAACCTGGTTGTTACAGTTGATGCTCCTCCATGGTTTGTTAATGTAACCAATGTTCCAAGGGGCTGGAGGGTTGTTTTGAAAAACTCTACTGGTGGCATTGTTTCACAAGCTGTAGCTAGTGGTGATGGTGTTGCATCTCTCAGTGTTGCCCCTCCCCTAGTAGATCTCACACTATACCCTAACTATAGAGATGGCTTTATAATTACTAATGGAGTTATAGAGGTCTACGATGATAAAGGCAGTCTCGTTGTTTCGAGACGATTCGACTATGTTGTTGGAGGCGATGTATATAGACTCAATGGTTTTCGTGGTTATGTTCTCAGAATAGACTCTGAGGCTACTCAGTCTTTCCAGGCTCAACTAGTTCTTGCACAATTCGTAGACTGCGGCAGTAGCTATATATACGTATACCTCGTGAACACTTCGAATATCTTTTCAACACCTATTGAAATCTATAGAGGAATAATGTTTTCTCAAAATACAAGTATTATCAATATGACGAGAGACGTTAATAACGTCGCTGGATATATATACGCTGATGCCTACCTACCTAGTCAATCTAGGTGTAGTCTACTAGTAGAATTCAGATATAGCTTTAGCAACTGGTCTACCCTTGGAATCAACACTGTTAATATAACTTTTATTGGTGTATAGAAGATACCTGTGATAGAAAGAAATCCATAATATACTGGTCTCTTTAGCAATACTTCTTTCCTAAAATCATTGATTAAACTCTGTATGTGAAACTGTATGATAAGAGCTATGAGAAATACATAAAGCCAGAACTAACCTACTTCACAGAAAGCCTTGAGAACTTGGAGTTACAAAATACACCCTAAAGGACTCTACATCAAGTCAACCCAGTATTTGTAGGCCTACCAAGGGAGCTAAATACCATCTTGAAAAATACACTATTTTGATATCAGGGTGCAACCCTCTGCAAGCCTTTACACCATGATCGCAAAACAATGTATTACACGAAAATTTTACAAAATATACATCCCCACAGACCAGTTTGCTCAGAGCCGGTTATTCCATAGCCAAAAAAAGATCAAGAGTTTAGATAACGTTATAAAACAATGAAATACCGTCAACTAGACAAGTTCAAGACGTAAATAGGAATCTCATACCAACAGAAAAGCCTCTAGTTCTAAGACAGCGTGATAAACACTTTTTCTAGAATCACGATCCAGAAATAGGGTAGAAAACAATGAATGATGAGTGGAATGAGTCCAGGGCTTTGTCATCACCGTCTTAAAAGCCAGTTTAATGCTTAGAAGGCTATGTTTCCAATTCTGCGGAGGGTGGCTGGTGTGAAGCTGTCTGAACTGGTTGATGTAATAGAACGATTAATTGAATTCGTGAAAAGACATCCAATATACACACTGATAGCAGTGTTAAGTTTTCCATTTCTAGTAGTTGTTATTATCCCTATACTTCTAGCTCTATTGTTCATCCAGACGTATATACCACTATTAGAGTTATACGCCAAATACCAAGCAGTAGCCCAATGGGCTTGGACAGTCTTCACGAACATGCTCTGGATTATAGCTGCATGGGTCTTACTCTTCAATGGTGCCCTCGCTCTATACATGCATTTCGTGGTCAAGCCATATCTATCAAGACTACAGTCTAAAGAAAACGAGAAAACAATGAAAACAGAATAGAAAATGAAATTTTTACATGTTAATACCTACTTTGTTTAAACCACACTTTGTACTTCTAGAAATACCTGAATACTTCTCGAAGCTCCTCTTCTAGGTCTTTCTGGGTGTAGCCAAGGTAGTACTTCGAGGTGTTGTAGTAGCGAAGAATAAAAGTACTGCTGTAAAAGTAGTAAATCCATAGACCAGATTGTACAAGCAGTCTATTCTAAAAGAACCTATTAGTAGATTAATACCTGTTATCAATAAAGCTAAAAATACCCAGAGGGAAAATGTAGTGAGGAGTATTCTCCAAACACCTATGTATAAGAGAATTACTATATTAACTGAGGAAGACTACGAAGTATTGAAATGTAAATCTAGAATACTGGGTGTTTACTGGTGTTATAATACTTGGAGAGAATTCTGTCGAAGTGTAAAATAGGCGGAAAAGGCAAGACTAAGTTAAAAAATAGAGCAGTGTTTCAATATATCTAACGCTTGAATTTTCTTAAGGGTATGTATGATGCTACTTTGAGGCCGATTTCATTAGCTACTTTTATAGCGTTGAAGACGTGTTCAGGTGTAACTTTGTAGGGTTTGTTGTGTATTGTTTCACCGGGGGCTGTAGCCCTTTTAGCAACTTCCATTAAATCACTATCATCTATATCTCCAAATCCTAGTTCCTCGAGGGTTATTGGTAGTCCAACTCTATGACCAAACTCCATTATCCTGACTATTTCTTCTCGTGGATAGCCATCCATAACCATTTCCGCTAGCACTCCAAAGAATACTAGTTCACCATGGTATGGAAATTCCCTACCTCTAGCATGGTATTTAGGTTCTAAAACTGTAAACCCATTGTATATAGAGTGAGCACCTGCTAAACCTCCACATTCAAAAGCTACTTGACTTAGTAGAGTAGTAGCTTCAACAACGGCTTCAAGAGCTGGTGTAACTACCATTTTCTCTACAGATTCAATCGCTTGTTCACCATATGTAAATAAAATGTCTACCATAAGCTGTTGTGCTGCTATAGATAGTAAAGTTGGTTTTCCAAGTATAGGTTTCACGAGGAGATTATTTGCACCCACTCTTACAGCAGATGGAACCTCTGTATACTTACCCATTGCATCTCCTATACCACACGTTAATAACCGTGGAGGCGACTCTGTAATTACTTTTGTATCTACAATTACAGCATCCGGGTTTTTAGGATAAAACCTGTACTCCTTAAATACATGGTTACATGTATAGATAACAGCTACAGCACTGCAAGGAGCATCTGTAGATGCAACAGTTGGTACAATAATTACCGGTACACCTAGTTTATACGCTGAATCTTTAGCTGTATCTATAGCTTTACCACCACCAACTCCTATAACAGCATCACATGAATTAGCTCTTGCTATTTCAATGAGTCTATTTATTTCTTCATCGCAGCTTTCAGGACCACAAGGAGTACGCCCAAAATATTCCTTTACATAGTCTATTCCTTCCGCTTCAAGTGATTTAAATAATCCATGTTTTTCAACACTACCAAGAGCTCTAGTACCACCAAATACAAGTGGTTTACGTATTTTAAGCTCTTTTAATATTTTACCCATGTATTCGCCGAGTACACCAGGACCTTGAATATATCTAGATGGAGCTCCAAAAGTCTTTACGTAGGAACTAATAGGGGTATACCAAAGCTTCATTACATCCCCCGTTTTATATAAACTAAACCATTAACTAATAAATATTTCTAAACTTACAATTGATGGTAAAAATTGAAAAACCAACACGATAAAATTTCTACAGTAGTTGAAAATAAAATAGAGTACAAAAACGTTATGAATTTTATTTGATACAGTTGGGTAATCGTCAATTATGTCTTCTAGCCCATCTATTTCGTGTCGATGAATTGATGTTATTTGTGGTGTGTGTTTTTAAACTATTTTTACATTGTTTTTACTGTGGGAGTATGAATAGACTCTATGTAGTATTCTTGTTGTTGCTAGTATTAACTAGTGCATCAATACCTATACTGTCTATTACTCCTGTTGGCGGCCGTGTACGTGTTGTAGTATTGAGTGTTGACGCAATGAGATATGATCACTTGATGGAGCTCGTCGCCCAGGGCAAACTACCAAATATCTCTAGAATTATTACTAGTGGTTTATTCGGAGAAATGATTGTTGTATATCCTACTGCTACAGCTGTCAGCCATGCTGCTATTGCTACTGGTGTTCCACCAGGTGTTAATGGCATTACTGGCAATTCAATCCACCTTCCAAATACTAGTATTACCTCCACTGTGTCTGGTTTTAGTGGATTCTACCTCACAGCTGAACCAATATGGGTTACAGTCGACAAGGCTGGATTGAAATCTATAGTTGCATCATTCCCCCAGAGCACACCACCAGCATGGAATGTATCTTCAGCAATACTATTCAATATATACGATGCATCCGCTCCATTCACATATTCAACACTATATACAACAAATAGAAATATCTCGGGAGCAACATACATAGAATTCAAAGAAGCAGGGAATTGGACGAATGTAGATAGAGTATTTGGATCAGTAGCGGGCGCACTCGAATCCACTATTAAAATCGGCGATACAACATGGTATCTATACCTAGCTGATTTAAACGGTGATGGAAAGTACGATAAACTAGCAATTACACCAGAAAAAGACCTGGCTAAAGCATATACAATACTAAATGAGGGAGAGTGGAGCGAACCAATCAATACAACAGTGATATATGCAAATAAAACCTACACTATTGCACCATTACTTAAAGCACTAAAACTAAACCCAATCGAAGACTTTAGACTATACCGTGGTACAACACGGCCGCTAGAAGGATCATGGTTTAACAATGAAACAATTACTCGAGAAGTATGGAACAACGTAGTAGTTAAAACAGGAACATTTACAGATGGAGACTACTATGGATTATCACGCAGATGGTTTGACGAGGAAACCTACATGGAGACAGTATACTATACAAACCTGTTCTTCAAAGAATTCACACTATACATGATCAAGAATTACGACTGGGACCTAGTAATGTCGTATACACCAGTAGTAGACAATGTATACCACCAATTCCTAGGGTTAACAGACCCTACAACACCATACTACAACCCCGACAAAGCAGAATACTACTGGAGCCTCATTGAGAGAACATATAAAATGATCGATGAATTCGTCGGCGAGATAATTGAAAACATTGATTTATCCAACACAGTATTCATGCTTATATCAGACCACGGCCAATACCCAGTTAAGAAAACAATATATGTAAACGGCATATTATTAAACAATGGATACATCACAGTAGACACAGCATTCAAAGTAGTAGTAAACGAGACAAAAGCCTATATGACATACCACGGACACATATTTGTAAACCTAGAGGGAAGAGAATTAAATGGCATTGTACCACGCAGTGAATACGAAAACATTGTACAATCAATAATCAACTTGTTGAGGTCGTATAGAGACCCAGATACAGGAGAACCAGTATTCGACCTCGTTATAACCAGGAGTGAAAGCACTATAATCGGCCTGGGAGGAGAGAGAACAGGAGACATAGTCTTCGCCTTGAAGCCAGGATATACTAGTTCAACCACTCTAAAGAAAGACCCGGCCACCGGTAGAGCCGTCGAGGTAGAAGTAGTTACACCATTCGTGTCTGCAACGGGAGACCATGGCCCAGTACTACCACACTATAGAGAGTTAAAAGCAGTATTCATAGCAGTAGGCGCCAATATTAGAGGAGGATACCTCGGCGAAGTATCATCACTACAAATAGCTCCAACAATAGCTAGAATACTGAGAATAAACCCACCACCCAGCGCCGTGAAGCCACCAGTATTCAACATATACGAGAAAACAATAACTACTATTACAACAGAGACAAAAACAGAAGTTAAAACCACAACCACAACAGAAACAACAACCAGTATAGTAGCCACTACAATAACAACTACAAGCCATGCAACTACAACACACACAGTAACCCAGACAGAGACAAAACCAACAACAATAACTACAACCACTAGAGAACTAGATACAACAACCACAATAACAGTAGCGATAATAACACTAGTAATAGGATTAGCAATAGGCTACATCCTATCTAGAAAGAAATAACTTTTTTCCAACTTTTAACTACATAGTTTTTTTCTCTATTTCAAATACACCTCTATTTAAGTGTAATTTGGTTTAACGAGTACTTAGTGAGAGATATTAGTCTCACTACACTTATTGAAATTTAGGTTGATGTTAATTGAGTATGAATAAACTAGCTAGAGAGGTAGAAGAGTCTCTTAGAAAAATCATAGTTCCCGGTTTTGATGTCGACCTGGTTTCATCTGGAGTTATAAAATCATTTAGACTATCCCGAGATGCAAAGAAAATTGTTGTCTTCGTGGATTTTACAAGCTCTGACCCGGCATGCTACTTCTGTAAATTTATAAACCATACATTGTGGACTACCATAGCTAGAAAAATAAAAGAAACACTTAAAACCATGGGTTTTGAAGAAGTCTACGTAGTTGATACTAGTACTAGAGGTGAACTCTAGTATTCAATACGGAGTATATGTATTTAACGATATAGAAGTAGAAGTATATCCACAATGCTACGTGGTTGAAACAAACGGGTTTACCAACGTATTTATTCTAGTCCCCGTGCTTTGAGTGCTTCTTCTACTTCTTTTAGTCTTGTTACTAATAGTACTCCAAATGCCCTAAGTAGATACTTGGTGTTTGATGGGCTGGCTCTCCACCCCCGTGCTTGTAGTGATTGAACAGTGTCTACTACTAGTTTATATGAGTAGTCTAGGAATAGATAGGATAGTGTTAGCGTGTTGAATCCTACTAGTCTCCGCAGGTCTCTTGGTGTTGTAGTAGCAAAAAACAAGAGTGTAGCGGTGAACGTTGTAAAACCATAGACTAGATTGTAGAAGTATTCTGGTTTAAAAGAGCCGAGTAGGAGGTTGATACTTGTTATTAATAGTGCTAGAA
>DADP01000028.1 GCA_002495025.1 Desulfurococcaceae archaeon UBA285 | reverse complement strand
TATTGATACCAGTCCAATGTGTAAGGGTTCTAATACATTGCTGATTAACATATAGATTAATAGAACTAGTGGAGATAGTAGTGTAGTTACTCCAAGATATAATTCTGCTGTCAACTCCATGCTTGGTATTGGTACTGGTTTAGGCGGTGTTCTCGGTAGTACAGCTGTATAAACACCTAGGAATTTCACTCCATAAGCTATTGAGAAAATCGACGCGATAACTATGCTTATTGTTAAGGGTAGGGCGAGTAGTGTTGTTGATGCTAGTGTAATCGACATTGTTAACAATAGGATTTTAACAATAAATCCTATTGAGGGTGGTACACCTGTAAGGTTTAATAGAGCTGTAAAAGCAGCTAGTGCTCCTTTTCTCGTTACATAGAATAGATATCCTAGTTTATACACGTCGTATGTGTTTGCTACTTGGTATACTAGCCCGGTGTTTAGGAATGATAGTGATTTTGTTAGAGCGTGGAAGGCGATTACAAATAATGCGACTAGTTTAAGCGAATCTATTCCTGTTAACACGTACATGGCGTAGAAGGCTGTTATTATTCCTCCATAGCTTACAGAACTATATGCTAGTAATTGCTTAATGTGTGTTTGTAGTGTTGCACCAAAGGCGCCGTATACTATTGAAATCAATCCTTGTACTAGTAGTATGTAGAAGGCTATTGTGTCGAGTTTAAATAGGTGTATTATGAGGAAGTATCCATATGCACCCATTTTAATTATTAGTCCACTTAGTATTGCTGAAATGTGAGTTGGTGATTTAGTGTGGACTATTGGAAGCCAGGAGTGTAGTGGGAACTGACCGATCTTGGTTGCAAATCCAAATACAAGTATGATTGATGCTATTGGATCTAGTGTTAATGACTGCGTTATAGTGTTTAATTCAAGGAATAGTGATGGTATTAATCCATAATTCGATGCTAGTAGAGCCCATATTGTTAGTAGTGCTAAATCGCTTGGAGCTATACACATTACAATATATGTAGATGCTACAGGTAGGTTTTCTACTCCATACTCCATTGTTATAGCAACTAGTGCTACTACTACGTCTAGGAAGAGCCAGTATACTAGTAACTCTACAAAGTAGCTACTTGAAAATAGCAGTATTAAGACTGCGAGAACAGTGTCTACTACTACTTGGAAATACCTTGACATAGCATAGAGTGTTCTATAATATGCTTCGCTGTGGAGGCTTACACCAATAGCTACTATTACCGTTACTACTGTGAGAACTAGCTGGTAGTCTAGCAGTGTAAAGAGGCCTAGTGATAGAAATAGTATTGGGGGGATGGTGAAACCAAGAATTCTCAGTAGTCTACTAAGTCTTGGATAAAAATCAACTATGTTTGCACCAATTAAAACCGGTAGTAGAATTGAAATAGCGTAGAGTATTTTTGCTACGCCCATATTCATCATTTATGCACCAACCCCTTTGAAATTGTTTTAAAGTGTATGTAGGTTATGTATAGAGCTAAAATAGAAATGGGTGTAACTAGTAGTAGTATTAATCCGAGTTCAGCTAGGTTTACTCCAATAATGACTAGGGAGAATACTATATTTAGTGCTCCAAGACCCGCTATTGGTAGCTGTGTTTTCCAGTCGACTTTGTTGATTAATGGTTCTAGTTTTGCTAGTGGTTCTCCAAAGTAGAGGTGTGAATACTTTATTGCTATTAGAGCAGAAGTTATTATGTATAAGAGTATTCCTATAAGTGAGGCTATTGAAAACACGGGGTTTGCACTGTATTGATTAATAGAGATGAATACTGATGCTATTTTAACTATGAATCCAATGGTTCCAGGTACTCCTAGTAGAGTAAATAGTGCTAGTATTCCTCCAATTGTCGATATTGGTGATGCATTGATAAATCCACGTATTCCATGGATATATCTTGTTCCATAGACGGCTTCTACTATTCCAGTTTCACAAAACAGTGTTGTTTTATATGCTGAGTGCATTATTATTCCGAGTATTAGAGTCCACATAGTTGTAGTTGATGGATTGACTAGGTATAGTGCAAACAATATGCTTATAAATCCATTGGTGGCTATTGTTGAATAGGCGAGTATGAGTTTAGAGTCTCTTTGTCTTCGAGCTTGCATTCCACCGTATAGTATTGAGAAAAAGCCTGTTACTAGGAAAAACCATGCTAGATGTGTAGAGTAGACGCCTATGTCGATGTATCCTAGTAGCCTGTATAATCCATAGTATCCTAGTGAAACCATTAATCCACTTAGTGCTGCAGATGCTGGTGCTGGCGCGCTGGAGTGTGCGCTGGGTAGCCAGAAGTGCATTGGTATATTTGCTGTTTTAACGAAGAATCCGAGTATGAGTAGTGGAATTAGATATGGGCTTACCTCTATCAATGTGTTTATCGTTGAAAATGGTTTTATGAGTTGTGATATTCCAATGTTGAGTGTAGTGAATATTATACTTAGAGTTATCATTGTAAAAACTGATAGTTCATAAGTCATTGTAGAAGTAAATATAAAGCCTCTAGAAGAAGTCAAAGAGCCCTCAGTTGAATGCTCCTCGCCGAGTTTTACTAGAATATATCCTAGTAGCTCGGCTATAGTCCAGGATATGACGAGGAGTAGGAAGTTTGGTGAGATATAGGCTGTTATTATTGAAACTAGGAATAAATCCATTATTACTTCTAGTCTACCCGGGTATTCGTGGAGTTCAATGTATTTAATTGTAAATAACGAGATGAAAATAGAGATTAGTGTAAAGGATAATCCGAGGATGAGGGATACTATGTCTATTAGGTTTTGAATGTATAAGTATAGTGTTATAACTCCTATTAACATGTATGCTGTTGTTTTTGTAATTGTTTTTAGAGAAAATGGTTTTAATTCATATGTAGAAAACAGTAGTGTAACTGTAATTAGATATGTAATTAGCGTTTCTATCATTTGTCAACCCTTATTTTGAACTATGGAATTCAAATTCGAATCTTGCTCTAGCCATGGATTCAGCTGTTCTCTTTTTTGCTAGTTGGAATACCTGGGCGTCTTCGCCGAAGAGTATTGCTTGTGCTGGACATATAGCGCTACATGCTGGTTCTAATCCCTCTTTTCTCAATTCCATGCAGAGATTGCATTTTGTTGCTGTTTTTGTTGCACGGTCTAGTTCTGGTATGCCGAAGGGGCACGCGTAGAGGCATGCGAGGCAGCCAATACACTTGCTTTGCTCTATGTATACTGCTCCACTATTATCTCTTGTCATTGCTCCCGTTGGACATGCTTCTATACATGGTGCTTTTGCACAGTGCATACATGATACTGGTATGTCTAGTCCAATACTTGTTCTATAGACTACAATGTATGGTTTTTCATGTATGAACTCGCATGCTGCTTCGCATGCTCCGCATCCAATGCATTTGCCGAGGTCTATTACTCTAAGGTATTTTATTGCTGGGTCTGGACTCATTAGGCGAACACCCCGATTTGAGTGGTTGTCTTACCTTTTTTCGCTAAAAACCAGTTGTGCATAAATCTAGCTGCTTTTAACCCGCTTCTAATAGCTGGACCTATTCTACTTGGCCCTGTTACAACGTCTCCGGCGGCGAATATCTTTGATATACTTGTCTGCATTATGTTGTTTACCCATATTGAGCCGTCTTTGTTTAGTTTTAATCCTAGTGACTCGGCTTTGGATGGATTTACTGGTGGTGTTGGTGATTCGCCTGTTGCGAATACGACTAGGTCTGCTTCTAGTGTGAATTCTCCTCCTGGTACTGGTACTGGTTTTGGTCTCCCAGTCTCGTCTGGTGGGCCCAGGGTCATTTTCTGGAATTTGACTCCTACTGCAACGCCGTTTTCTTCTATTATTTCTAGTGGTGATGCGAGCTCGATGAATGATACTCCTTCTCTCTTTACTCGTTCTATCTCGTATATTCCGGCTGGTGCTTCCTTAATTGTTCTTCTATAGACTAAGTGTACTTCTGCACCTGTTTTCAGTGCTTTTTCGGCTGCATCTATTGCACTGTATCCTCCACCAATAACTACTGCTTTCTTGGCGTATGGTGGTTTTATACTGGCTAGGTTGTACTCGTAGATCTTCCATTTATATAGGTATTCAAGCGCTGTTGTTACTCCTTTGGCGTTTACACCTGGCATTTTCGGTATTTTGGAGATCCAGGTGCCTGTTGCCAAGAGGATTAAATCGTATTGTGCTATTAAGTCATCAATGCTTATTTTTTTCTCTGTGAAGTCGTCTCCTTCTTCGTGGACTGGTTCTCCAGCGTATACTTTGGTTCTATATATTGTTTTTACATTGAATTTTTCTTCGAGTTCTTTAACTCCTTCTAGTACTCTATTTGGTGGTATTCTCCATGATGGAATAGCAAACGTCATTAATCCGCCGGGGAGTGGGAGTTTATCGTATATGTCTACATCGTATCCACTACATACTAGAAAGCCGGCTGCGGCTAGGCCGGCGGGCCCGGCTCCGACAACTGCTATTTTTGCATTTATGCCTTGTTTTTTCTCTCTACACATAAATGCAAAACGCATGTAGTCGCCCATGGATTATACACCAGTGTGTAAACACGGATTTTATCCTTGCGTATTTAATTGATTGTTTTCCTTATATATCAACATGAAATTTACACGTATATGATTCTATCCCACTATTATTTCCTTACTCGAATTGAATCGATTATAACCCCTTTACTAGTGATATTGTTATTCTAGCAGTGTAGTGTATGGTGGGTGGTGTGTCTAGTAGAGTGAAAGCATTGTTTTTCGACGTTGATGGAACGCTGACTATTGATCGTACTTCGTATAGATTGAGTTTGGAGGCTATTGAGGCATTGAGGCGTGTTGTTGATTCTGGTATTATTGTTTCCCTGGTTTCTAGTAATGCTCTACCAATCGTGGTTGGTGTTTCTAGGTATATTGGTTTAAATGGGCCTGTTGTTGGTGAGACTGGGTGCCTAGTGTATAGTGATGAATGGGGTCTTGTAGCACTAGCCGATAAACCGGCGAGGGAGCCTTATAGAGCACTACTTGAAGAGTATGGAGAATATGTTGGGGATTCATGGCAGAATAGTTTTAGACTCTACGAGTTTGCATTGAAGTTGAAGAAGGAGTATTTACACAGGGCTTTTGAATTGCTCTCTGAAATGAAGGGTTTTGTAGAGTCGAGGTTTCCAGGGTTTACTGTTGACTATAGTGGCTATGCACTCCACGTAAGACCCGTCAATGTGGATAAAAAGAGGGCTGTTTTATATATATTGGAGAGGCTTGGTATAGACCCTTCTGAAGCCGGTGGTGTTGGAGACAGCTACATGGATTCCTCGTTTCTCAGTGTTCTCGGCTACTCTGCTGCTGTTTCAAATGCTGACGAGGAATTGAAAAAGAGTGTTAGAATTGTATTGAGTAAACCAAGTGGTCTCGGTGTTGCCGAGTTTATTGAGTGTGTTTTGAGTGGAGAGATTTGAAGAAGCTGGTTGTATTCGACTTGGATGGTACACTGGTTGACAGCGAGGATTTTATAGTGTGGAGTTTTACAGAGGCTGCTCGTATACTTGGATTTGAATTAAACCCGGATTTGATTAGAGAGTTGATTGGATACCCTCTTGAAGTAGTTGTATCTAGAATACTCAGTGAAACAGGGTTGTCGGAGTCTCGTATCCGAGAGTTCCTTGATGTGAGAAATAGAATTGTAGTAGAGTATTGGAGGAGTAGGGTTAAATTGTTTCCAGACGTGGTTCCAACACTGAGGAAACTGGGAGAAATGGGGTTTAAACTCGCAGTTGCATCTTCTAGCCGCGTAGAGAGAATAGTCGAGTTTCTAGGGTATTTTGGAGTACTGGGTTTTTTCGACTATGTATCTGGTGTAAAACCAGGTATTAGGGGTAAACCAGCACCAGATGTTATAATTGAAGTCTTGGAGAAAACTGGTATTGATGCATCTGAAGCACTGTATATTGGGGATAGAGAAGTAGACTGTATAGCAGCGAGAAATGCACTAGTAGACTTCATTCTCGTCGACAGGCGTGGAAATACAAATCTAAACAATTGCACTCCACTGAAAACAGTGAAAACACTACTAGAAATACCCGTATACCTAAACGCTATTAGGGGAGACAGAGAAATATAACTATAGCCCGCGGCAACCCGGCGGCGGCGTCGCTTCGACGCCGGGCATAGCCCGGAGAGTGACAAGCCGGCCTCCTGCCGCGGGCACACTGTGGGTTCACGGGGATTCCACGAGACACAAAGTTTTTAAACCCCTATTCTAAGAAATAGATTTACGGACACTTACCCAGGACATGGGGACCCGAGGAGTAGAGGGGTAAATGACTACCCCTCTATACTCGGGTCTAACGAGGGGCGGGCTCATTAGAGCTCCAGCCCTGGATACCCCGGGCACCCTGCGGCCGTAACTCCGGTTGATCCTGCCGGCCCCGACCGCTATCGGGGTGGGGCTAAGCCATGGGAGTCGTACGCTCCGCCGCTGCGGGGCGTGGCGGACGGCTGAGTAACACGTGGCCAACCTACCCTCGGGAGGGGGATAACACCGGGAAACTGGTGCTAATACCGGATTCTGCGTGCATTAGGCGTTACCCAAAGAAGTGCCAACCGCCAATTACTGATGCCTTTACTGTTGATAGGATTGTTATCCATTTTGGTGGGTAGTGTTTCAGCCTGGAAATTTGCGCTTAACAAAGCAGCCGAATCGCTATCAACAT
>DADP01000036.1 GCA_002495025.1 Desulfurococcaceae archaeon UBA285 | reverse complement strand
ACGAGGTTTAATTGGAGCTATGAAATCATCGATATTGATGTAGTAGAAGAACCAGGCAAGCCGAGACCCCTGAGATTTGTAAAATCAAAAATTAGAATTAGATATAATAATAGCTCTCGAGACATATACTACTACATTATCCCCTACGCCCTAAGATTTACTGACTTCACGCCCCGAGAAATAATAGCTTTAAACCCATACTTCACGAGACAAGCGAAAGACGCGCTTCAAAGAATACTTCAAGCACTAACATCTAAAAACGCGTATCTAGAGACAATTTATGACTTATATGAAGCGCTCAAAGAAGCGAGGTATAGACTAGAAGACAAGTACACGAGGCCTAGAGGAGTGGTCCTCGATCCAAGCAGGGAGTACGTAGTAGAAGTAATAAAAGACCTTGCAATACACAAAAGCACTATTGAAAACATGATTAGACAAATAGCTGCAATAATAGATACTGGACTTTTCGACGTGTACACTAAGGGTAGTGGAGAAGACAAATACCTCCATGAACCACCGCTTGGACTAGTACTTGAAAAACACTTTGAATTATTTAATGGTTATCCAATAGTAGTAGACCTAGAATACCTGCAAATACACTCTGAAGCAGACCCAGAGAAGACGATCAGTATTGTTGCATTTAGAATACTAAACAAGATCTTTGAGTGGAAGATAGTTGAAAGCAGGTATAGAATGACAGCCAAGCCAGTATTGATATTTATTGATGAAGCACACAGGTTTTTCCCTAGTAGAGGCGGGGCAGAGGAATACATTGAAAACGTTTCATCAATGATTGATAGAATAGCGAGACTTGGCCGCGCGCGAAGACTTGGTTTAATATTTAGTACTCATAGCCCTAGAGACGTCCACGACATAATACTACAATTAGCAAATACAAAAATTGTTTTGAGAACTGATAAAACACATTTATCAATACTAGACCTGCCCGAAGAATACCGTGATTTCATAACGAGAGCTAGTGATAGAGTGGGAGTTGTAAAAAGCCATGTTTTGAGACTTGGATACGCTAGTTTCAAAACACCACTACCATTAATTGGACACTATGATCTATCAGCGCTTTGAGAGCTAAGTACTCTCCACGCATATAGAAACCTCTCTAGTACAGTAATACCAGTTAGAATAGTTAATACTATGAATAATAGTAGAGCTATATCTGGTATGTAAGCATAGAGCAGTAGTATTATTGATAGACCAATCAATCTCTCAGCTCTCTCCATTAATCCAACTCCACTCATATTTACTCCCAGAGACTCTCCTCTCGCACGTGTATAACTAACCATTAGAGAGAATGCTAGATATAGTAGTACGAGTTTAGTGTTGAAACCTAGTTCAATGAGAGTTAGAGAGTATATTATCTCGCATATTCTATCAGTGAAAGAATCGAGAAAAGCACCTCTTCTAGATGCTGTATTAGTGAGTCTTGCGAGAGAACCGTCGATAGCGTCTAGAAAACCAGTTGTTAAAATAGTTGCTAGTAGAATAAATGGTGTTTTATACTGAATAGTCAATACATATCCAGCTAGTGCTAAAAGTATTGTTGAAAGAGTTAGTTGATTCGGAGTTACACGTGTTTTACTAATAATCCAAGCTATTCTACGAAGCAATCCCTCTAGACTACTCCGTAGTTTGTTCAACAATGCAGTTTTCACCACATATTTCTCTACACATCTTCAGCATTACAAGTGCATCTTGCTCTAATATAGGGCTTTCACTTATAACTACAGCGTCTACTCCAGTCTCGCATAGAGCAGTGCAAACGTGTTTAAAGTCTGGTCCATAGCCTTCTTCATCTAGTCTATGGTGTTCTCTCTCACCACTCTTTCCATACTCGATTTTGGAGAAGTGTATGTGGAGTGGTTTTAAAGCCCATGAACCAAGGTTTTTCTCGATTTCTTCTATTACTTTTAAAACGTCTTTTTCAGACCTAATGAATTTTCCACCGCTCCTCGCGTATAAATGCGCGAAGTCTACTACTGGCCTCGTACCCTCTACTCTACTCGATATTTCTAATACCTCGTTTAAATCACCCACCTGGCTTGTTTTACCAGTTGTCTCAGGGCCCAGCCAGACGTTTTTAGCGTTTAATTGACTTCTATATTCTACAACGCTCGCTAGTGCATTAACTACTCTATTAACAGCTTCTCTCTTCGACGGGGCGTCTTTATAGTATCCTGGGTGGAAGACTACTACGTAAGCACCCATCCAGTATGCTGCTTCTACAGCTGCTTTTAATCTCTCTATACTTGCTTCAACAACGTCTTTTCTACCAGCTAGGTTTATAAAGTAGGGTGCGTGGAGGCTTAGTCTTACACCATTAGCTCTTGCTTCGAGGCCTAGAGCTCGCGCTTTATCTTCTTTTATATTAACTCCTCTCACCGCTTCATACTCCATAGCGTTTAAACCAATTTCGCGGAGGAACGCTGGTGCTTTTAATATATCACTAGTCTTCATTGTTATGGGTTTACCAGCCGGGCCAAACCAAAACCTCGGCATTCAACCCCCATTTGTATATATAGAGCTATTGAACTTAATAATCAATGGCGAGAGAATTGATTAAACCAAAATTGAAAAACGAGGTTTTACTATTCAAGGGGTTGAGGTTCAACGTTGTTAGAAGAATATACGAGAAAGATGATGGTGTATTTGAGAGAGACGTTGTCGTCTTCCCCGAGGCAGTTGTAGTACTACCATTTATCTCCCCCGACGAAGTAGTATTGATAAAACAGTTTAGAGCTCCACTAAACGACTATATTATTGAAGCACCAGCTGGAGTTGTAGATAATGGTGAAACACCAGAAGAAACAGCGGAGAGAGAACTAGTAGAAGAAATAGGTTACCGGCCCGGGAAACTAGTTAAACTAGGTTCTTTTACGCCAACACCGGGTTATAGCACGGAGATACTCCACTTCTACTATGCTACTAATTTAGAGTATGTTGGTGCTAGACCAGAAAAATACGAGGTAATAACTCCATTTAAAATAAGTTTCAGTAAGGCATATGAAATGGTATTGAATAATGAAATAAAAGATGCTAAAACAGCACTACTAATACTCCTATATAGTGCTCTAAGAGGTGGTTAAATGAGTATTGATCCAGGCGTGCTGAAACGACTCTTATACTTCGAGGTAAGAGTAGAGGGTAGTGATAACTGGGCTTTTAGGGAATTTATAGACTTGATCCTAGATATGCTTGAAGAAAGATTTCCACTTATTATCAATGAAGCACTAGAACCATACGGACTAGATGCATCAATAATAGAGAACAAGGGGTGCCAGGTCTTCCCCGAAGAGGATAAATGCGAAGAAATACTAGTAGTAGAAGTATATGAAAAAGACGGGAGGAGACCACTAGTATATGCTGGTTACAGATTTAATAGAGGCAGTAATACACTACAAATAAAGCTCATTGGAGTTAAAGACGCTGAAACAAACCAGAAGATTTAAAACCATATTCAACGGGTAGCACAGTCTACAATGTATTTATCTTTTTTATTTATAGCTAAAACTAGAGTATAAAACGGTGTTACTAGAGTGTCAGCGCTTACACGTGTAAGACCAACGAAAATAGAGTTGATTAGACTTAAACGGAGATTAACAACGAGTATTAGAGTTAGAAAAATCCTTGGTGAGAGACTTACAATCCTAGTTAATGAATTTATGGCGGCACTACTAGAAGCAGTTAAAAAGAGAAAAACACTACAAAAACAACTTCTCGAAGCGTATAGAAGGGCAGAAGTTGTCCTTGGAATCTATGGACCCAGTGCACTAAGCCACCTTGAAACAGCATCGCCTAAACCCAAAATATATGTTGGTACAGAAAACATTATGGGTGTAAAAGTAAAAACAATTATTTTAAAGTATAGTGATGACGTTAAACTCCACCCAGCGGGTTTAAACGAATTTGCAGAGTATAGTAGACAGTTTATACAAGTCCTACTAGACCTTGCAAAACTAGAAAACGAGCTCTACGAGCTGGGGAGGGAAATATCATCCACTAAGAGAAAAACAAATGCACTAGAACACATTATTATACCTAGACTACGCGAGACAATTAGACAACTACAATTAAAATTCGACGAGAGGGAGAGAGAAGAAAAAGCCAGGTTTAAGAGAATTAAACAAGTATTAACGAGGAAGAAGACGCTTGAACAGTGAAGACTTCCTCGATGTATTTCTAAGAGAAGAATTAAAAATAGTTAATAAACACCTTCCAAGACGAAGGGCTTCAATCTGCGAGTTAATCAATATGGAAGTACCATACATCCAGACAAGTAATGGTTCAATACATGTATTCGACCCTAGAGAACTAGAAATTCTAGCGAGTATTAGTGGTAGAAACTGTAATTTAAAACTACCAATAATACTAGAATACCTTGCTGAGGGAGATGGAGTATACATTATAAGAGACCCGCTTGAATCACAAGTAGTTGCTAGTATTCTAAATATTAGTTTTTCAACTCCATTATACCTTGATAGAACACGAATACTTGAACTCCGTAGAATTCTCAGAACCACTACTATAATCTTATTAAATCCAGGACAAATACTATAGATTCACGGTAAAGGTGCTTAATATTGAGTGTTGAAGAACTCGATAGAGTAATTGATGAAATCATGAGTAGAGCAGAGAAAACAAGAGAAGAAATCTTAAAAGACACTCAGAGAAAAGCAAGTGAAATCCTCAACAAACCAATACCAATAGAGATCTATAAATTAGAAGCAGAAGAAGTAGTTAGAAAAGCAGAACAAGAAGCAGAGAGAATAATTAAAGAAGGAGAAGAAAAAGCAAGAGAATTAAAAGCACTTGCATCTCTTAGATTAAAAGACGCTGTGAAATTCCTAGTAGAAGTCGTTACAGGGTTGAAGAAATGATCATTTTGAGCAAACCAGCAAAAATGAAAAAAGTAATAGTGGCATCTCCACTCGAATACTCTGAGAAAACAATAGAAGTCCTCCAAGAAGCCGGAGTAGTCGATGTATCTAGAGTAGAAGAAAAAAAGCTGATATCAGAGTATGAAACACTACAAAGACTACGCGAAGAAATAAATGCATTGATTACACGCGTTAAAAACATAAATGTAACCGTTGAATTAACAGCATACGAACTAGCAAATTTAAAAATAGACAACATTAAAAAAGATGTAGCAAGCATATATGCAAAAATACATCAAATGAATACAGAGTTAAAATCCCTCATGGAGCTAGAAGAAGAATTAGCAAAATTCAATGAAATAATATTGAAGCTGCCTCGTGAAACACCCACTAGAAACCTATACTATAGAGGGAGGAGAGTTTCAAGTATACTCGTATCTTGTAGAAAAGACGTAGTAGAATTAATAACAAAACCAGAACTAGTCAAATCCCATACATCTTATATTATCAACGAGGAGTCAATTGCAATTGTAGCACTCGTAGAAACAAGTAAACTCGATGAATTCATCAATAATGCCAGAAACATTAATGCATGGATACCAAGTGGAAAAATAATTGAATACATTGAAAAAACAAGTTCTCTGAGTGAATTATGGGAAGTGGTTTCAAGAGAACTAGAGATTGTTAGAGAGAAAATCCATGAATTAGAAACATCAATAAACAGTGTTATAAAAGACAATATTGTAATACTCGGCAAGTACCTACTATACATAGACAACCAATTACAAAAATACACTGTAATAGGTAAACTCAAAAACCTTAAACACATAACGGTTTTAACTGGTTGGATCCCCGAGGAAAAAATCAGTAGTCTAACTCGTTTACTGAGTGGAATAGATATCCCAGTATACTATGAATTGAGAGACCCGGAGCCGGGCGATGAACCACCAACACTCATGAAAAACGCTCCAGTATTAAAGTTCTACCAAGTTATAACCAGGTTATATGGAGTACCAAGGTATTATGAGTGGGATCCAACTCCACTACTAGCATACTCCTTTGCATTATTCTTTGCATTAATGAACGCTGATTTCGGCTATGCACTTGCCGGCATACTAGCAGTATACCTACTACTAGATAAACTAGTAGTAGATAAAGAATCACATGTCTACAAAGAGTTTAAAGGTACTCTCATAGTCTCGAATATTATAGCACTAGTACTCGGCTTGTTAACGGGCACTGTATTTGGTAATCTACTAGATATACTTGGAGTTAATCCACCAGTATTAATAACTTCACTGACCAGTCCACTGGAGTTTATAAAACTATCATTGATAATTGGATTAATCCATGTCAATATCGCGCATGTACTAGCCACTATAAAGTCTATTAAAGAAGGAAATGTAGGTGGTTTGCTAATAGAGGTTGGATTGTTTATATCGCAGATATTTGGTATTCCATATCTGCTCAAAGCATTCTTTAACTACAATATACCAGTTATAGGTAGTCTACCAATGAATACACTGCTCTATGCTACTCTCACCGGTGTAGTATTGATTATTATTGGTAGTTTAAAGACAATGAGGTTTCTCGGCCTCTTAATGTGGATATTTCAAATAACTGGTGTACTCGGAGATGTAATGAGCTATGTTAGACTAGCCGGTGTGGGACTGGCAACATACTATATGGCAATGATATTTAACTACACCATTACCTCTCTAATAAGCTATTTATCAACATACCACATCGTACTAGGGCTAATAGTAGGAATACCAATAGCGTTTATAGCACACCTACTAGTATTTGTCCTCGCCGAATTAGGAGCATTTATACACTCGTTGAGACTCTGCATGCTGGAATTTCTAACAAAGTTCTATGAGGGAAACGGCTACGAGTATAACCCATTTAGAGTAGTCAGTAAAACAGTAATTTCTACATCTACATAATAATAGAATATTTATATTCCCAGCTTACTAATTATTCAAGTGGTGCTTAATATGATAGAATCTCTAGATCCAGCTGGTGTAGCATATATTGCAGCTGTACTACCGCTTTTAGGTGGTATACTAGGTTCAATTCTTGGAATGAAACACGCTGCGAGCACTGGTGCGGCAGTATTATCAGAAGACCCAACACAATTTAGAAATGTCTTGCTACTAGCATCGCTTCCAATTACTCAGACATTCTATGGATTAATCCAAATGATCTATATATTATCAATCTATCTCCCAGGAATTATAGAGTCTATAACAATAGCTAAAGCACTTGGAATACTGGGTATTGGATTAATAGGATTCTTTGCCGAGTGGCTTTCAGCATGGGCTCAGGGAATAATATGTGCTACTGGCGAAGCAGACCTGCCACGAACTAAAGGTAGAAACTTAATGTCAACAATTATTCTAGCGGTATACGTAGAATTATTGGGAATACTTGGAATAGTCTTCACTATACTAGGATTAAGCATACTAGGCTAACACGGTGCCACTGCTTTGAGTGAAAGAGATAGAATAATACGGGAAGCAGAGAGAAAAGCAAGTGAAATAATAGAAGAAGCAAGAAGAAGAGCAGATGGAATTATAAGAGAAGCTGAAGCTAAGTGGAGGGCAAAAGCAGAAAGTGAGAGAAGAAGGATTATTGAAGAAGCAGAGAGAAAGGCCAGTATGATAATAGCAGATGCCAAGTCGAGATCAAACCTCCTCCTTGTCAAAGCCAAAGAAGAAGTAATTAATAAAGTATTCGAAGAAGCACTAGAATTAATCAAGAGAGAAGAATACAATGTCAAAGAGTCACTTAAAAACCTACTAGAAGAAGCACTAGCATACATTGATAAACCATCGCGGATAATCGTAAAGTCAAACCATGTAAAATACATGAAAGAAATACTCTCAGAGCTCGGCCTAGACAATGTAGAAGTAGTACCAAGAGATGACATACTAGGAGGCCTCATAGTAGAATCTGAAACCGGCCTCGTAGTAGATAATAGACTAGAAACAAGGCTTGAACAAGCAAAACAGAAATTAATTGATAAAATAGCTAGAATTCTATGGGGATAGAGTCCATTGAAGTACCTATCAAGACGAGAATATGTATTTAGAGAAGAATACCTTAAACTACTCTCAACTACTACAAATATACAAGATGCTTTCAGAATACTCGCTGATAAATCTTTTACATCAGAATTAGTCAGCACCTGGGAGGAATCACGTGGTAGTCATCTAAGCCTTTTAAAAACACTCGATGACTTCCATATAAGTAGACTCCACGAACTAGTTAAACAAGCAAAAAATACTACTCTAGCAACAGCTGTTGAAGGAGTATATGAGACATACAATGCCACAGTTGGATTAATCAACTACTTTAAGGGTTTAAAGCCAACTAGTTTTCTACCAAGTATGTCGTTGAAACACCTAGAAGAATATATTTCAACTAGTCGTCCAAGACTAAATCCATTTGTAGAGCTCCTCGTTAAACGATGTGTTAGATTCAAAAGAGTAAGCAGAGATGATCTAGCTAGAGTTTTCGACAATATTAGAAGAGATATTGTTTATTCAAGCACACAATACGAGAGATTAATAGCTGGATTACTCTATGATATAACACTGCTTAGACTGTGTAGTATACAAGAACTAGAAGAAGCTACATTTAGACCGTTATTGATTAATTATGATGAATACCTAGAACTATGTAGATTGGCCCGTGTAGATATACCGTCAGCTCTAGATTCCACTAGAAGACTTAGACCCATATTCTCGATTATTTCATTAATGGCCGAAGATGTAAGTAAACTTAGTGATAAAATAGAAATATTTGATTTTATAGCTACAATTCTACCAGCATACTATGCAAATCTCATGCTTCATGTTTATGATTCAAGCGAGTTATTAAAAGCGTACTTTCTACTTCTCAGACAATCAGTATTGTTGAGACTAGTATTAACCTCTATAGTATTCAACGACGAGGAATTGAAAAACACATTGAAAACTATTGTTGAGAGGTGGGTTTACCCGTGATTAAAACAGGTAAAATAATAGTTATTGGTGATGAACCACTATCTCTAATAGCAGCTGCTGCTGGAGTAGACTACTATGTTTTTAAACATGATTGCAGTGAACTAAGAGAATTCATCAATAAGTCAATTAGGCAATACGACGTAGTCATTTATCTATCTACTATTGAAAGTGAATGCCTCGACCTAGTTGAATACATGAAGAAAATACATAGTGAAGGAGTATTTCTCATGATTGAACACCCCATGGAGGGTATGCGTATTGATCCAAGAGAATACTATAGAAATATCGCGAGGAGAATACTTGGTATCGAGGTAGAAATAGATTGATTTTTACAATTTACCAGCCTACATTTAAATCCATACGCATATATTAGTTTTATAGAGGTGTTAGTGTGCTTAAAGGAAGAATATACAGGGTTTCAGGCCCAGTAGTAGTAGCTGAAGACATGCGTGGAGTAAGCGTCTACGAAGTAGTAGAAGTTGGAAACGAGAGACTTATAGGAGAAGTTATTGGTGTTGAAGGAGATAAAGCAATTATACAAGTATATGAAGACACAACGGGTATACAAGTAGGAGAACCAGTATATTCAACAGGCTATCCACTATCAGCAGAACTAGGCCCCGGACTAATAGGTTCAATATTTGATGGTATTCAAAGACCACTAACAAAACTAGAAGAACTAATAGGATTCTTTATCAAAAAAGGAGTTAAACAACCATCACTACCACGCGATAAGAAATGGCATTTTACTCCACTAGTTAAACAAGGAGACAAGGTAGGGCCGGGAGACTATCTAGGCTACGTACAGGAAACAGAAGTAGTTAAACACTACATTATGGTTCCACACGGTGTAAGCGGTACAATAGAGTGGATTGCTAGTGAGGGAGACTACACAGTAGAAGAACCAGTAGCCAGAATATCTGGAAGAGAAGTAACAATGCTACAGAAGTGGCCCGTTAGAAAACCAAGACCCTATAGAGAGAAGCTAGAACCAGATAAACCATTAATTACTGGTATGAGAGTAGTAGACTTCATGTTTCCACTTGGAATAGGTGGTAAAGCAGCTATTCCAGGTGGTTTCGGCACTGGTAAAACAGTTGCACTGCAATCATTTACTAAGTGGAGCCACGCCGAAATAACAATCTATATTGGATGCGGCGAGAGAGGCAATGAAATGGCCGATGCACTCCATAGCTTTAGAAAACTAATTGACCCGAAAACCGGCAAGCCAATGATGGAGAGAAGTGTATTCATAGCAAACACTAGCAACATGCCAGTAGCAGCTAGAGAAGCAAGCGTCTTTCTAGGAGTAACAATAGGCGAGTACTTTAGAGACATGGGCTACAATGTACTCGTAGTTGCTGATTCAACGAGTAGATGGGCCGAGGCAATGAGAGAAATTAGTGGTAGACTCGAAGAACTACCAGGCGAAGAAGGATTCCCCGCATACCTGGGCTCTAGACTTGCATCTTTCTACGAGAGAAGTGGTTATGTAAAAGTATACGGCAACCCGGAGAGAATGGGTAGTCTTACAATTATTGGTGCTGTCTCACCGCCTGGAGCTGATTTCAGCGAGCCAGTTACACAGTCCACACTTAGAATAGTTAGAGCACTCTATGCACTAGACGTTAACTTGGCTTATAGAAGACACTATCCAGCAATCAACTGGTTGACAAGTTATAGTCTCTACATTGAAAAACTCCGCGAGTGGTGGATGCAAATAGACCCAGAATACCCACAACTCAGAGAATTCTTCTCTAAAACCCTCCAGAGAGAGGCAGAACTAGAAGAACTAGTTAGACTAGTCGGTGCAGACGCGCTACCAGTAGATGATAGATTAATACTAGAAGTAGCGAGAATGATTAGAGAAGACTTCCTACAACAAGACGCTTTAAGCCTAGACGACGCTTATTCACCACCCTATAAAGACGCCTGGATGGCCCACGCTATAAAGCTATTCTATGATAAAGCACGCGAAGCAATAGATGCAGGTGTACCATTCGAGAAAATCAGAGAGTTAAAAGTTAGAGAGAGAATAGCTAGAATGAAGAATATTCCATCTACTACACCAAGAGAAGAAATGAAAAAAGCCTTCGGAGAACTCTACAATGAAATAATAAATGAATTCAACGCGCTCATTGAAGAGGTGAAAACACGTGTCTAGCCTCCTAGTAAGAGAAACACACAAACTACTCAGAGCCCAGGGTAGCCTATTATTCGTCGAGACAATACCTGGAGTAAAATACGGTGAAATAATAGAAGTAGAACTACCAAGCGGCGAGGTAAAACTAGGACAAGTCATAGACGCCAGTAAAACCATGACTGTTATACAAGTATTCGGTGGAGTATCAGATGTTGATTTAAAGAGATCCAAGGTGAGATTTAGAGGAGAAACACTAAAAATACCAGTAAGTATAGACGTGCTCGGTAGAATACTCGATGGTCTCGGTAGACCAATAGATAAAGGGCCACCAATCATTCCAGAAGAATACAGGGATATTAATGGAGAGCCATTAAACCCTGCTTCAAGACTCCCACCCTCAGAGTTTATTGAAACCGGTATTTCAGCTATTGACGGATTATTCAGTATTGTAAGAGGACAGAAACTACCAATATTTAGTGGTTCTGGACTACCACACAATAGAGTAGCTGCACAAATAGTTAGACAAGCAAGAGTTAGAGGAAAAGAAGAGAAGTTTGCAGTTGTATTTGCAGCTATTGGCGTACCATACGATGATGCAATGTTCTTTATTGACAACTTTAGGAAGACTGGTGGATTAGAACACGTAGTTGCAGTTATAAACACAGCTGATGCCCCTGTAATCGAGAGAATAGCTACTCCAAGAGTTGCTCTTACAATAGCAGAGCACTTAGCCTGGAGCCATGACATGAACGTCCTTGTAGTAATGACAGATATGACTTTCTACTGTGAAGCACTCAGAGAACTGAGCGCGGCGAGAGAAGAAGTACCAGGTAGAAGGGGGTACCCTGGCTACATGTATACAGACCTCGCCACAATATACGAGAGAGCTGGTAAAGTAGCCGGCAGAAAGGGAAGTGTAACACAAATGCCTATATTGACAATGCCAGATGACGATATAACTCATCCAATACCAGACCTTACAGGCTACATTACAGAGGGCCAGATAGTCTTTTCGAGAACAATGTGGTTGAAGGGTATCTATCCACCAATAGATCCACTAATGAGCCTGTCGAGACTGATGAAAGACGGTATTGGACCCGGTAAAACCAGAGAAGACCACCACGGAGTATTTATGCAGTTAATAAGCTCCTATGCAGAAGGTGTTAGATTAAGAGAGCTGAGTGTAATTGTTGGAACAGAATCACTTACACCAAGAGATAGAAAATACCTTGAATTTGCAGATAGATTTGAAAGAGAGTTTATCAACCAGGGTGAATACGAGAGGAGAACAATCGAGGAGACACTAGACCGGGCATGGAACCTGCTCGCTATACTCCCAGAAGAAGAATTAAAGAAAGTTAAACCAGAACACATTAAGAAATACCATCCAAAATACAAATCTCTTTCATCGTAGTTTTCACTATTGTTTTTAATTGTGGATTAAAAATACATTTACTTTATAAACACCAAACCTCGTTAACTCAACACAGGTGTTTAAATTGAAACCAGTGTTTTTACCCATGTTGTTTATCCTGATGGTTTTATTAGTTGGTGTTGTTTATGGAATTTGGAGTGAAAACCTCAGGGTCAACACTTATATATCCATGTTGAAACCGCACTTAGAAATAGGTTCTTGGAGATTATTTGCTATACATCCAGGTAAAACCTGTATGGGGTTTAACTCAGCTTATCTATCTCTTGAAAACGATACACTCCACGTATTGATTGGATCGGAAGTTGTAAACGCACTATGGATAGGTTTAGTAGTAGAAAACAATGGTGAATTAGATTTTAAACTAGAGGGTTTAAATATAACTCTAGTTGACTCAATAGGCGAATACAATACTACTCCACAAATATATATGTATGGTCCAATTAAAACCGGAATTGGCAATAAACCTTATTGGGGTTTATTATCGTGTTCAGATCTACCAGTCGAGAATTATACAAGTAGTCTCCCTGTTATTATTCCCACAGGATATAAACTCGTTGTATGGTTATACATAGAACTATGTGTAAGCAACACTGAGTTAATAGTTAAATTAGATCCAGGCTACTCTTAAGTAAATAAATGTAAAAGCTGACTCAATATATTAATTTTTTAAATTTTCAAATGAATAAAAAATACGTAAAGTTTATTGGGAGCTAATATAATTAACTTTCTTGTTGATTATTCTATTTTGAGGCGTTATTATTTTGCATAGAAGTAAACTCGAAGTAGTTGTTAAAATCTTGGAGTATGTTGCTAAGAGAGATAAAACTTCTAAAACACACATTCTCTACTATGCTAATTTAAACACTACTAGTCTCGAAGGAATACTTGGCTGGATGACTAATCGTAACCTTTTAATTTCATTCAAAGAAGGAAGACGGATATATTACTCTATTACTCCTCAGGGACTACAATACCCCGATAAATTAAGAGATATATTTAGAATGATGAGTAGTAATAGTGATCAATTCCAAGACAATTATTCAATACTTGAAAGTTCATTGAGAAATGAATTAGGAGTGCATAATTGCAGAATTGTGAATAAATCTATAAAGGGACATTCAGGCCTAGAATACTCACATCAAGTTTTCGAATCTCCTCTCTACAAATACTTGTTTTTATTAATTGAAGACTCGAAAAATCTATCTCTCTACTCTATTAGAAATATTGGATATTCTATTATTACAGCAAAAGATACTGGGCTACCTCTTCTTATAGCTCTCGAAGATAAAAAACTAGTTGAACGAGTAACTAGTTTAATCAATACGGATAATGGTGTTTTAGAAGTTAAAATAATAGTACTTAGAAATGTAGGTTTTATCTAGATAGTTAATCTATATAACTTCTGCCATAGTTTTTTAAATAAAACAACTCATAGAATTTACTTGCAAAGGTGTAAAGAAATGAAAGGAATAACTCAAATCAAAGGATTAACCATCCTCGGATTAATCCTCTTAACAATAGGTGTAGCATCAGCAATGTGGATGGAGACGTTAAGAATAAATACATATGTACACACTGGAGAAGTTCAGGTCGCATGGGTGGATTGGTATTGCTCTGACGAGGGCCCAGACCCCCAGGTAGGAGAACCATTCCATAATGAAGAAGGAAAAGACGTTGCAAAATGCATTATAGAGCCAGAGGTATACGACGAAGAACAAAACATAATTAAATTAAACGTAACAATTGTAAACGCATATCCAGGATATGCACCAGAAATAACTCTAGTAGTAGAGAATATTGGTACAATACCAGTTAAACTACTAGACTACAGTATCTCCGAATACGATGAAAATGCATTAAGTGTAGATTTCATTATACCAGAAGACACACAAATACATCCAGGAGAGACACTAGAACTCGGTATTAAAATAGTTGTATTACAAGAAGCCGAAGAACTAACAACATACACATTTGAAGTAGAATACACGTTTGCACAGTGGAACGAGGTACCATAATTTTTCACATCGAGAGCACTCGCTAGGTACGAGTGCTCTCTCGTAACTCGTAATTTGAATTAGAGGTGTGAATTCGTGAATAAAGAAACCAAGATAAATACAAAACTCGTATTGTTAGGTGGATTTATTAGTGTAGCAATACTAGTTGGTCTTGCAATGTGGAGTATGAATCTAAGAGCAAATACATACGTAGCTAGTGGTGAACTAGACTGGGAGATTATGAGTGGACCAACAATATGGCTAGATGCTTGTGGCCTGCAACCAGGATATGGATACTTTAGAGGAAACGACTGGAATGCAACTTATCTACCATTACCCGGAGCGCTTCAACTAGACAAGGATGTTGGCTGTACAAATGTAGAGTTAATTGATAGTGATGGAGATGGAGATTACGACACTATGAATATAACTCTATACAATGTATATCCATGGTACTATACACACATAGCATTTAAAGTACACAATGATGGAACAATTCCATTAAAGATTTGGAGAGTTGTATTTGGAGGCGTAGAATACTATGAGTTAAACGAGCAGGAGTTGCAGCAAGGAGTAGAACTCGACATTAGCGGAGATGGCCAACCAGATATACTAGTATGGTGGGGAGACAACTTCGGCGTTCAATTACACCCCTGTCAATCAGCTGATATTAGCTTTGATTTAACAATACTTCAAACAGCTCCACAGAGTTCAACAATGAGTTTTACAATATCGTTTGATGCAGTTGCCTGGAACGAGTATAGTATACCAACAAGTATTCCAATGATAACTCCTACTGAACCGGGACGATCGTAGAGTGTTAAATCATGGTTAAAGATGTTTCATATAAGCTATTTCTTTTTTTCACATCTACTCATTTATACTTGTTTTCACTAGTTGTAACTCTAGTATATGTGTTTTTATTGTTGTTTAGAATTCTATATGGAATAGCATACTATATTATTCCATCTATTTTATTTCTCACAGGGTTTATATTAAACTATGAATTCAATAAGTCTATGGAAAACCCCATATTGAATTATTCATCAATGATATTTAACTATCTTGCTTTTCTCGTCTATTTTGTCTCATATATATTGACAGGTATGATTTTTGGTATGGGTTTGAATGTTTATATTTTATCTCCATTTACATATGTACTACGAATTATCCTTGTGGTTTCAACTACATTGTTTATTGAGTCTTTTAGAGCTTTAATAGTAAATAAACACGTAGGTAAAATCAATCCATTAATCTATACAATTGCTTCTTCATTTTTGTTTGCTCTTGTTTATACTATGATTTTAGAGGGTTTGCCATCTAATTTCAATTGGATTACAAAATATATTGCTATTTTATCTCTCAATATATTATTGTCTATAACTGCGTGGCAATATGTTTTTAAATCTCAATTATTTATTATGTTATCATATATTGTATTTTTCTATCTAGCTCCACTACTCCCTCTAGCTAATTCGCTTCTTAGTTTTATATTTCCAGTAGTATTGCAAATACTATTAGTATCATTTATTCTACATAGTTTAACAAAACCTATGAGTGTCACTGTGGTGAAGAAGCATAGTAGTTTACTTTCGAAGATTGCATATATATTTATCTTTGTATTAGCCATTGGAGTCTTAGTATCTTTTCTACTAGGTATTAGGTTTTTAGTTATTATTAGTGGTAGTATGGCTCCGAGTATTAATATTGGAGATATAATTGTATCTATTCCTACACCCCGAGAAAACATCTTAATTGATGATATAATAGTTTTTAAGAGTGACATGGGAATTATAGCTCACAGAGTAATTGGGTTTAAAGGAGATGAGTGTTTTATAACGAAGGGTGATGCTAATAGAGACCCTGATCCGCTGTGGGCATGTAGTGAAAGTATTATTGGTGAAGTTGTCTTTGTAATACCAGGTATTGGATATCCAATAGTATACCTTCTTGAACTATTCGGCAACTACAGCAATGTGATTTCCTTTACACTCAGTATATTATCCCTAATCTACATTTTCTACATGGTAAAAGAGGTCGAATTATATTGAGTATTAGTTTTAAAGTATTCTCCTCGAGGAGACTAGTTAAAAAACTCCTCTTGGCTTCAATAGTAATAGTTACTATATTCTTCTCAATTAGTAGTTTCTACCTGGTTGAAAGCTATAGAAGACATCCCTATAGTTCCCATACAGAGACGTATAAACTAGCTGTTCTCCAAGCTAAAACAAGTTATGCTACTAGTGTTAAACCATCAATAATATATGATTACGCTACAATCATATATAATCCAACAGTCTATCTATCACTCGCTAATAGTGTTCAATACGAGTTTAAATTAAACTGGATTTTATATAACAATACAAAGAAAGGGGTAGTTATAAATACAACGCATTATTTAGAGCCAAGTATAACTATTACAACTCCAGCTTGGAGTAAGAAGTTTCCATTAACTCCAAAAATAAGTGAAAGCAATAGTTTAACAATTAATGATTCTATAGTGCTCAAAGACATAGAAAACCTCGTAAAAACAATTGATTTAGAAGTACAATCAGCTTCTAGGAGATACGATGTAAATATATCTATTAAACTAGTGGTTGCATCAACGTATTCTAACGGCGAGAAGAAGCAGTATGTACTAGAACCATATATACTACTAAGTGTAAATGAACTCAACAATATTCTAGTAATCACCACTGGTGGATTAACCAACACCTATAGTGAAAACAATGAAAGAATCACCGAGAATAAATTATACTTGCCCTTTGGATTCTCGGTTAGCGTAGCCAGCGCTAGGTCAATAACACTATACACCACAATCATACTTGGAGTAGTAATGATGAATCTTGTATTTTTAGCAAGCAGGGTATATGGGTTTACAATTGAGAAAAACACTGCTGGTTTAAAAAAGAGAGTTATTAATGGTGTGGTAGATGAATCCCGGTTTAAACTAGTTGTTGTCAGCGACATACACTCATTTAATGCTATTTCAAGAAAATATGATCTACCAGTAATATATAATCCAGAAATAGGAAAATACTACCTAGTTTTAAACGACACAGTATACGTATACAGTGAAACATCAAATAGAGATGCAAACAGAGAATAAAACACTATAGTGTTATTGAATCCCCTGTTTTAAGCTCTAATACTTTAATACTGGTTTTTCTCAGTACATCTATTATCCGGCGGCCACTACAGTGAAGTGGTATTATAAAATCCGGGTTTACTTTTTCTACGAGTTTCCATGTAAAATCACGTATGATTTCTTCTGGTGCATTGTATAAGTGGAGTCCTCCTATTACCCCCTTAATTCTCTTTTTAAAGTAGCTAGATATGTCGATTAACGCGTCGACACCTGGGTGTAGACAGCCAGTTACAACTATTAATCCATCATTATAGTCAAATACCAAGAAGTGCTCGTATGGTGGTCCATAGTATGGTTTAGACAAGTAGACTCCTCCACCTAGTTGAATCCATTTCACTACTTCCACTGGTTTTAAACCATTAGCTCTAAACGTGTATCCAAGAGACTCCATTGTACCAAATGGAATATACACTGTTACAAATGGTGCTTCTTGTGAAAGATATTTAAATCCACCGTAGTGTGGAGTGTGAGCGTGTGATACAATTGCATAGTCGACTATGTCAAGGTCTAAACCCAAAACAGCCGTGTTTACCTCGAGAACACTGGATTCTACTCCTAAATCAAACAATATAATTTCACTATCTCTCTCAATGTAGAGTGAAAACGAGTGTTTCTCCACCAATCTCTGTTTTGATGCTTTATCGTCAGATAGCACTGTTATTTTCATTGTTTATACCCCTGTAATATCCATAATTCACTATATAAAGCGAATAGGTGTCTTGTAGTGAGAGCTGTTGTCATGTATAGTGGAGGCAAAGACTCCACGACGGCATTGCATAGAGCTGTTAGAGATGGATTAGATGTAGTAGTTCTCGCCAGTGTTATTCCTGCATACAAGTATTCAATGCTATATCATCAACCCCTTTACCAATGCCTACTAGCACAATCACAATCACTCGGTATTCCACTAGAATCTACAGGCTTAGTAAATCCAGAAGCAGAGAGGGAAACACTAAAACACCTCTTGAAGAGAATAAGAGAAAAATACCGTGTTGAAGCAGTAGTGAGCGGGGCGTTGAAAAGCGTCTTTCAATACAGGATATTCGGCGAAATAGCGCGCGAGCTAGGTTTAAAGTTTTACACTCCACTATGGATGATTAATGAAGAAGAATACTTGTGGAGTCTACTAAGAGAGGGCATTGAATTCATAATAATCTCTATTACATCAATGGGTATACCACTAGACCTTCTTGGAAAACCAATAACGAGGGAAGACGTTGAGAAACTAGTGAGACTATCACGGAAATATGGATTCAACTTGTCTTTTGAAGGCGGTGACGCCGAAACACTGGTTGTAGATGCACCGTTATTTAAGTATAGACTTGAATTAACTGGTAGAAAACACATTGTATCTGAGTATGAAGGCTACTATATTGTTGAAGAAATCAAATCGATTAAAAAACAGCGTTGACTTGGCTTGCCTTGTTTACTTCTTCTGTGTTGAGAAGAAGACTTTGATCATTTCAGCTAGGTGTTCTGGTTTAGTATACCATTTATCATACTTTATAACTTGATCTCCATATTTCACTGTAACATAGTCTTTCTCGTCTTTTACTCTTACTTCTGGCTGTCCTTCTTTTAAAATCATTATTTCTAGTGGTGAGACATCTTGAAATCTTACTCCTTGTACTTTGCTAGCAATTTGTATTTTTAATTGTTTTAAATACTCGCTCATATCTATCTCCTTTTGAAAACAATGCTTTTAAAAATAATCCTAGACTACCCTTTAAAACCTTTAACTAATATGTTACCCCTAGTAAAGCCCATTTTTCAGCCTTTTTACCACTACAAGTAGTGTAGTTTGAGGGTGGTGGTAGCTCGAAGGGTGCTTCAACTATTTCTCCAAGTACACTTTTACCAAATGTTTTCTCTAATTCTTCAGCTTCTTCTCTACTACCATCCCAGGGTGCAATTATAAGTCCTCTAGTGTTTTCTACTGGTGTGCAGTTTGTTGCTATAATTGATAGTTTTCTAAGTTGTTCTATTGCTCTCTGTTTCAAGAACTTGTTTATTTCCACCCATATCTCTCTGAGGGTTGATGCTAGTTCTTCTAGTTTAACTGTTTTCTTGGGTGCTCCATCCCTTCTTGCAATAGTTACTGTTTTCTGTTCTACTTCGCGGGGGCCTATTTCTAGCCTTGTTGGTACGCCCTTCATCTCCCAGTAGTAGTATTTCCATCCAGGATTATGTTCTAAGTCGTCGTCTAAGTATACTCGTATACCTTCTCTTTCAAGTAGTTGTTTTACTCTACCCGCGTATTCAAATATGTGTTTTTCTTCTGGTTTTGCAATTGGCACTATTACTACTTGTATTGGTGCTATTTCTGGTGGGAAGAATAATCCCTTTTCATCTCCATGTGTTGCTATTACTGCTCCAAGTACTCTCTCGCTCACACCGTAACACGTTTGATATACGTATTTTACTTGTCCATCTGTATCCATGAATTTAATGTCAAATGCTTTTGCAAATCGCTGTCCTAGATTGATTACACTACCTAGTTCTAGGCCTTTTCCATCTGGCATTGCAGTAATAAAGTCGTAGTTGTATTCAGCTCCTGCAAATGTGTCCCATGGAGGTGTTTTTATAATATAGTATGCTAGTTGCAGTCTATCAAAGAACTCTTTGTATATACTGAGTGCTTCTTTAATCTGGATTTCAGCTTCTTCGGGGGTGGCATGGGCTGTATGTGCTTCGATAAACCCCATTATCTCTCTTACTCTGAGAATTGGATGTGTCATTTTGGTTTCATATCTAAATACATTGACAACCTGGTACATTTTAAGTGGGAGGTCTTTGCGGCCCTTTATCCATAGATTCCACATGTAATACATTACTGTCTCGCTTGTAGGTCTTAAATAGTATCTTTCATTAAACTTCTTTGTACCAGTTCCCTCTACTACAAAGCTTTCTCCTCCAAAACCCTCGAGGAAGTCTTTTTCCTTGGAGAATACTGATTCGGGAATAAGTGTGGGGAAGTAGGCTTCTTGATGGCCTGTCTTCTCGAGTAAATCCATTAGAATACGCTGTGTTAATCTCAGTGCTTTTAATCCATATGGACGCCACACAATCATGCCTTTAACAGGGTATCTAATATCAACTATATCTGCTTCTCTCAATACATCTTGATACCAGTCGTCAAAGTCTGTAAATTTATCTATTCCAATAGCTTTCTTCGACAAGTATTATTCACCCTTACTCTCCAACAATGTCTTAGTAAACTCATAATCAATTTTCTTCTTTAATACTTTGACTCTATATTTAACAAGCGAGTCAATGTAGTCTCTTGTTAAACCACTACTTGATATAATCGTAGAGTATCCATCACTATCACCAATAACTAGTAGTCCTCTACACTCGCTCACTATTCTTTCAATGTTGCTTAGTGTATTTGGAGATAGTGTGCTCCATGGAGAGGCCTCTATACTATACAATACCGGGTTTAAACACAACGTGTATGTTAATCCATAACTCAACTTGATAACTCTCCTCACTGCTCTAAAATCTTCTTCTACGAGTAGTGTTTCTAGTATTCTCGAAGCTAATACACGGATTTCAAGACTAGTATCTCCTAGTTTGGTATATGTGTGTTCTCTAAGCGTTTTAATCCACTGTTCTCTCTCTGAGAGCTTGTTGATAATGTATTCTACTAGTTTACTAGTCTTTTCTACTACTTCACTGTATACTTGTTTATCAACTGGTCTACTAGTATTTCTATATTTAAGAGACTCGTGAGAGACAATGGTTATTGATGGAACACCATATTCGAGATATGGATGCGACTCTAGTAGAAAAGTATTTTCATTCACCTCTACTCCTATATCTCTGAGTAAACCAAGTATTAATGAGTGTCCATGTATTCTTAAAACACTACTATGTAGTAGAGGTCCTAGTGCTATACTAGTAACTACTCTATCAAGGCTTCCTCTAGCATCTAGTAGTCTTAGTAAATATCTTTCTCCCCAGGTGTAACTGTATTCTGTTCGCTCAGGGTCTCCTATCTCTCTAGATGTAAGCGATGTAAACACTATTGTATATCTCCTGGGGTTTGAACCCCTCTTGCTCAGAGACCTCGCTACTTCAAGAAGTATGGTAGTTGGTGTTGATTTTAAACCACCTATTAGTGAATCATGATGTGATATAATGTGTATTTCTTCATCTCTCCTACCATTTAAAACACCCATAACTATCCAGCCCGTTGAATCTCCAAGTACTTGTTCAATGCATATAGAACCACCATTGGAAACCAGTATTGAAAGTGTTTCTTTATCGAGTGATACAACTGGTATAGAGAGGTTTGATGTAGGACTGTATGAGAATCCAAGCGACCCCGTTACTAGTCCTCCATGTATAATATTGTCTTCTCCATAGAATACCAATAATAATCCTCCACGTAGAGCTACAAGTAGACTAGTTAGTCTTAGTAATACAGGGTCTTCGGGGAATGGCATAACTACTACTTTGTCTTTTACATCTACTGCGCTGAGTTCTTCGGGGTTATTAATCCATGTAATAGAGTCGCGTTTAATCTCTATACAACCATTTGAACTATATGGTAGTGGAAAACACTGTTTTTCAATACCGCTAGTTGAAACAATACACTTGTATTTCCAGTTCAACACGGGGACGTCAATAGTCCATACATCGTCGAGGTGATCCTGCAGATATAGTTTTACTTCTCCAACTACCCCGCGTTCTTCTCTACTACCGGGTATAATGGATTCAACTAGCATTATAGTTCTCCACTATTCTACCTATCTATACATGATTATTGTTAATAAGGAGTCATTATACTTAATTCACTACTAGTAGTTAAATGGTGTAGTTAATGGCTAGAATAGTAGCTGTTGAAAAAATTAGAGATTTAACGAGGTTTCTCAACGAGCTGGCAAGCAATGGATATAGTATTGAGTATGGTCCGCACATAGTGCTAGAAGACCACAGCGAGCTCACAACGATCAAAGTATATAAAAACAATGAGTTAGCCGCCTACATAGTTGCACACTATATAACTCCATACTATAGAGCTGTACTAAGTAATTCATATGGTAGCGACAAGGAATTTCTTGAAAAACTATTGGAAATAAAGAACTCGGGTGAAAACTGGAGTATTCCTGTAAACCCAATCTATATTCTAGTATTAGATGAAACTATAGTTGGAGTAGTAGAGAAATACGAAGACAACTATCCAGTTGAAGATGGTGAAAACTTGGTTAAAGCATACCGGGAGAGAAATCCTGGTTATTCGAGGATTCCACATATAGTTATTGCTAGGTTAATAGAGTAGAGTTTACTTCTATGTAGAAGCTTCTACACTGTCCACTTTGAATTGTGCTCCACAATATGGACAGTACAGTGCATCTAGTGAAGTATATCTTCCACACACAGAGCACTTCTTAACACTAATTACACTTCCTATTTTCTCTTCGTATTCTCTTTTGACATCTTCTATAGTTATATGGAGGTATACCTGAGTAGTCCTTATATCACTGTGTCCTAGAAGCCTTTGTAGACTGGGGAGGCTTAGGCCTCTTCTAAGAGCCATGGTGGCAAATGTATGTCTTAGAATGTGGGGTCTAACTTTGACTGGATCTACTCCTGCTTTAACAGCTAGTTTTTTAAGCATTTTGTATAGTGCTTGATAAGAGATATTAAAGACTTTATCTCTGGATCCAAGATTATTTAGTTTTATCCATGCTTCAAGTAGCTCAAAGACTTCTCTTGGAGCAGTTACAAGTCTTTCCTTCCCGTATTTTGCACCTCGTATTTTAATAACGCCTTTATTGAAGTCTATATCTCCAACTCTCAATTCTAATAGCTCTCTACTGCGGAGACCGGTGGTTAATAGTAATTGAAGTATTAGCTTATCCCTTGGCTTCTTAGCAACCGAGAATAATGCCGCTACTTCCTCGTCGCTCAAAGCCTCTATTTTAGCTGGTGGTTTCTTGACACCGGGTATTTTTACTTTTAAACCAAGCCACTTGAAGAAGCGGCGTAGCATAATTGTATAGTAGTGCATAGTAACCTGCCACTTTGTTTTATCGTGTGTTTTAGCTCCGGGGAATCCATTGGTTAATCTATCATTACGCCAGTTTACAACATCTCTGAGTGTTACTTCTCTTAGTGGTTTATCTCCAATGTATGATAGAAAGTCTTTTATAGCTGCTGTATATGACTTTATTGTTTCACTAGTAGCACCAGCTGCTCGTAGTGTATCAATAAATTCTCTTAGTATCTCTTCATTACTCAATTCTAGTATTTCTTCCGGTGCTTCGCCAACATCGAGTTTTGGCAATAACCCTCCCTTGAAACTAAATTGCATCAATAAATGATTTAAAGGAGTGGGTTGTTCGCTAATTGAAATACAATAAGTGGAGCGAGGAGAGAAGGAAAAACAAGGGATTTAAAATACACTAGTATAGACTCTGCATTTTCTCTCGTATTAACTCGTCTGCTTTATCTCGTGGTATCTCGGTGGGAGTTATATTGGCGAGATCGTCTATTATGCGAGACGGGTTTTCATCGTAATCGCTTAGTTTACCCCGGCTCTTGCCAATATACCTCCTAGCTATACCTTCATATATTATAATGGCGTCGATTACTAGTTCATCTCCTCTTGGAGTTATAGAAGCCAGGCCTATTGGCTGTTCTTTTTTATCGTTTAGTTTAAGTAGTAATCCACCATCAATGGTTTCTCCGAGTACATCAGCAGAGCTCACAATATCCCTTATAGTAAGAGTAACTGGTGGCGCTGGTAGTGGCTGAGGTTGTGGAAGAGGTGTTGACGGAGCTGGTTTTTCAACTTTGGACGCTGGTACCTCTTCCTCCTTCCCCTCGGGAGCAGAGAATGCAGCTACTTTTTCCTCTATTGCTACTGGTGCTTTTGCAAATTCTTCAATGAGTGCTGCTAGTTTATTCTTTAAAACATCTTCTACTATTCGAGATACTGTTTCATCTGGTACTCGTTTAAATACCTCTATTCTCAGTGATGAGTAATCCCATATAACCTTCTTCGTATTGGGGTCTACATTATAGTTTATTCTTATTCTAACTACATCTCCCTTTTCAATTTTCAATTCCTCTACGAGTATACGGAATAATACAGCGTTTAATTCTCCAGTTGCGCGTGCTACTTCTTTGCTAAAGGATTTATCTTGTTTTACAAGGTCTTTTAACTGCGCGAACAGCGTGCGTCTGATTTTATCTGCATATGCACCAGCTATAACGAGACCGCTACTGAGAGATCTCGTGGCCTCTGAAGTAGTTTGAGACATAGAGTTCACCCATATATAATATATTATGTTTATAGTGAAATAAATAGGCTTAGTTTTTACCCGTGAAGAGTGTTCTAAATGCTCTTGAGGACTAGTTGTATTGTTATCTTTGTTGAAATAAAAGAATGAATTGAATTAATGTGTTATCTTGGACGTACTATTAACCTTGTATTTAATACTAGCCAGTATTCTACTTCCTGGTCTGTTGTTAGTTTATCTCTAATTGTCTCGTCTATTGTGTCTTTTGATACCTCGAATATATCAAATGTTTCTACATCCATTACCTGGAATTTATCTCCTAGATCTGCTATTATTCTACCTATTCTCTTCTCTACTATTGGTACTTCTACTTGTGAATCTACTGGTGCTACTAGGACTTTCTTGGATTTTGAGAATAATCCAACAGCTGTTACTGTTGCTTTTGCACTACCGTGTTTACCTGTTTTTGCTTTTGAAATATCTACTACTCTACATGGTTCTCCATCTATTATTACAAAGCTACCTACTTTTAGGTTTCCAACAGACTCGTATGTTTTACTCATATTTAATCAACCTCGACTTTGAAAATATATACATTGGAACTTTAAATAGGTTTCTCTATTATCTCTGTGCAACTACTTTTACAACTATAAATCTATTGTAGTCTACGAGTACTCTTATATAACCAGAGAACTTTACATCTATCTCTGGATCACCGGTATCTACTAGCAGATATGGTACACTCCTGATCTTGTTTGTAGTTGCTACTACAATCAAGTCTTTTTTATCTATTAAACGGAGAACTCTTGGAGATAATTGTTGATTGCCACGACCAAGGAGGAAGCCTTGTCCCCCAATTGGTGTTAATACTACTTTTACTCTATTGTGTTTTGTAATTACATCTAGTAAATCCCTCTCCCATGCATCTCGTATAATTAACTCCTTGTTTAATAAGACGTCGAATCCTAGTAGAGTACAGTTTAAACCTAGTTTTCTACATATTGCTTTAACAGTGGTTCCAGGGCCTAGTATGTATGGTGTGTCTTTTTCCATTGATTCAATTATGTATTCTGCAATGGCTTCCTTGGATAGTTCTTCATCTACACCACTATATATGCTCTTAGAGGATTGAATTAACCCCTCAACTACTGGGACTAAGAGGTATCCATGGAGTTTTATTGAAAACTCGTCTCTTCTAAATGCTTCTTCATCTATATCCATTACTTCGCGTTCTACTATTATTGCTTTATCCTCGAGGAATTCTTCGAGTATTCTAGCAGCCGCCACTGGGTTTACAGCAAAGACAGAACTATACATTTTTACACCACTAGGTACGCCTAGAACGGGTATTTCCATGTCTACTGCTTCATGTATATCTCTTGCTGTTCCATCACCACCAACAAACACTATTATGTCTACTAGTCTACGCATTTCACGGGCAATTCTAATAGTGTCTTCTCTACTGGTACTGGTTTTCCGCTCGCCTAATACCATGTATAATTTATCTCTATGTCTACTTCTAGCGACGATTTCCTCACCCATTACTCCAGCTGCTACTACAATTCTAAACCCCTCGTGGTTTACTGCTTCGAGGAATTCTAGAGCCCTGTGGGGAGCTACGGGTTTTGCTCCTCTCTCTAGTGCTTTATAGTAGGCGTCTCCATCAGTGCCTTTTAAGCCGACTGAACCCCCCATTCCAGCTATTGGATTTACTATAAATCCTATTGTCTTATTCTTCAAGGGTTAATCACTCCTCTATAAATCTCCTAGTTTAACCAGACTGCTTGGTTTTAATTCATAGACACCGGGCTCTATTACTCTGAGTTCTCTCTGTTGATTAAGTGGTAAGTATTCTCTTATAGTTATAGAAGCCGTGTAGACAAGGTTGTTTGAAACACGGGCTATTATATCATAGTATTTCTTTCTATCCTCGCTACTGGGGTTGTTTACCCATTGCGATATGTATAAGTGGACTGTGTTCTTCCAGAGCAGTAGTAGTGTTGTATTGAATCCAGTATTGCTTGGAATATAGTTTTTAGCTTTTCTATATGCTTCTATTACACAGTGCTCTAGATCGCCTTCTCCCTTAACACACTCTCTAATGTATTTAACTATGTAGAATCCAAGGAGCTGTGAGTCTACATAGTTTTCTTCGCCTCCTATCCCGAGTGAACCAGCTAATTCTCGTTTACTTGCACTTCCATTGTGTGAAAACCACGCCACACCGTGTTCGAAATTATACATAAATGGATGTGTATATTCTAATCCAAACGGTTCACCAGGAGACTTTTTTCTACTGTGGAGTACAAGGTAGAGTGTAACGGGTTCTCCGAGAGACAGGATTTTATTGGCTACGTCAATTAGGAGTACACTAGAGGTCTTTCTATAAATGGGTGTTGTAGACCTATAGTAGTAGACACTACCTTGCGTGTTGGAGTTAAATGTAATAATGGATAGACCCCAGCCATCACTATGACTGCAATTATTTTCAATACTAGAAACACTGTTTTTACAGAAGTCTCTACAATTATATGGAAGGTATGGATCACACTGTGAAGCTTTTATAAATGCATCTATAACTTCACTTATACTTGTATTTAATTCACTACTAGAAGACCCACTACTATGCTGAGTATAGACTAGTCCAAGTATTCTACACATATAAACACCTATTCAAGATATATTATTATAGAGATAATAAGTGGCTGTGATGAGGGAACCCGAACGCTGAACGGTGAAGAATACTCATTTCTGAATTAAAAACCCTGGTTAGGGTGGTAGTTATGGTCTATATTGTAGAGTTAAATGGCTTTAAATACTATGCATGTGAAGTATGTAGGTCGCTTTATGAACTAGAGGATCAAGCTAAAACATGCGAAGAACACTGCAGGACAAATCCTGGTATTCCAAGCACTATTTCGAAAGAAGCAATAGGATATATTAATCCCGAGGGCGAGCCACAAAAAGTATTCTTTAAAATAGCTCCTCTAAGAGGATGTAGTAAAACAGTGTTTAAACTATGTAGAACTGGTGTAAAAATATACAAGGGCTGCTAGGAAAAACACTTGTTTTTACTGTGTTTTTTCTTCTTTACTTGTTTCTTGTTCTAGTTTTTTGAGTTCTTCTTCTATTTCTTTCTCTATTTCCTCGATTGGTTTTGGTGGAGGTGTTGTTGCTAGTGTATATCCAATCCACGCCATTATTCCTCCAATACCTAGTACTCCTACAACAAGTGTTATTTTTACTAGTAGCTCCCAGTAGTTAGTAAAGAACATTATATATGTGTATACTATGATTACAACTAGTGATACTAATACTAGTATCCATCCAATAACCTGGTCTCTACTCATAAACCTCACTTCTATTCTTTTATAACATTAAAATAGAATTAGGGGTTCAACTAATATATTTTTGATGTGGGAATTATTCTGGTAAAAGATCTATCCTAGTTCTGCCACTACTTCTGCATTGATGATATCTGCTCTTCCACCTGTTGGCTTTATTATTTGTGTACCACAGACTTTACATCTAGCTGGATATGTAGAGTGGCTGAAAACAATGTTTTCTGCACCGCAATTCTTACATATTACTTTGTAAAATCTACTCTTTGGCATTGGAATCAATACTTTCTTCTTCTTCACTACTTAACCACCTCGGTTAACTCTGCTTTCTTTAATCTTATTCCTTCTCTGTGGATTATATAACCACACTTCTGACACTTTAATTTTAATACTACTTTCTTAGTTGTCTTGGCGAATCTCTTCTGTTCTGGTTTTCTCTTTGAACCATAACCCTTCTTCTTTCTAGCGTATCTTCTCTCACCTTCAGCGAGGCTTCTTCTCTTGCCGTGTTTGTATATTGTTACTGAGTGTTCTGTGTGTGTTCTACACTTTGGGCAATATGTTACTATTACTTTGGGGTATTTCGCCAAAGCACACACCCTTTATGTTGATTATTAATCAATGCTTTATATAATTAAAGCTTAGACTGTTTTAAACCTAACACGTAGGCTATTAAATTTGTTGATACATGTAGTATAAATGTTAATACGAGTAGTATGAGTATGTATTCCGGTTTCTCAAATACTTGTATTGTATTAGTGACATAGTAGAAGAATGTAGCTCCAAGTATAAAATCCCATTGGTCGAGGAAGAGAGCAGGGTCTCCTGGCTTTAATCCAATCCTCCTCTTTATAAACGCGCCGATCATATCACCTAGTAGTGCAAATAATCCTGCCCCGAGACCTAGAAAGGCCAAATAGCTATCTCTAAATACAAGTGCCAGAGAAGAACCAGCTATGTAGGAGTTTACTACGCCTATTAAGAGGCCCTCCCAGGTCTTATTACTTCCAAATACTGGTTTTCCATCAATAAATAATCTACCTCTATCTATTCTCCTAGCTCCCTTTACGAGTACAGGAGAAGCATTTGCAATCATTGGTGGGAGGTAGTATTTCAACAACCACTCAACGAACTCACTAGCCTCGATCAATCCATTCAACACCCCTACTCGTTATAGTAAACAATATTTTTTCTTCTAAGGCTTTATCTATTGGTTTTACGATTTTAATATATCTTTTACCGCCGGGTTCAAAGTAGAGTCCAATAATTAAGTCGAAGTAGTATTCTAGGATTTTAATACCAGATGCTTCTATTTCACCTGTTTCTCCCACTCTAACTTGTGCAGATGCAAATAGTTTTCCACTGGTTTCCTCTATGGTTTTCAATAGTAGTGCTGTTATAAATGCTAGTTTACTAACTGCTTCTTCGCGTAGTGCTTCTACTCTGAAGAGAGCATTAATACTATCAACGAAAACATATTTTGGTTTTAAAGCACTCACAGCTACTGCTGTTTTAACTAGTGTATCTAAATCATATGCTTCTGTAAACAATGTTTTATCGTATTTCTCAGGGTTTACAGCTATTCTTTCATAGTGTAGTGTTTCCTCGGTGGAAATATATATACAGCTGTAGACACTACATAGATCGCCAGCTATAGTCAACAAGAGAGTTGTCTTGCCGACTCCAGCAGGTCCATAAAACAAAATACTTGAATACTCGTTTATCAAACCATCTAAAGCAGTATTACCTGTGTAAACAACCACTCTTTAATACACCTAAATAAAATCCATTATTACATAGTTATATAAATGGTGGAGAGGAAATATTGCAGAAGAGGCCACTAGTAGTCGCTATCTATGATTCAAAGTGGTTTATGAAAACACTAGAGATACTCAAGAGACGCGGTGTTAAATTCCACCATTACTACACTGAGAGCGAGGTACCGTATGGGAGTATTGTATATACAGATCTAGACTCTATTGTGAGAGAGCTCTCAGAGAGAAGCGATGTATTAGTAGTCTACGACCACCAACACACTTGTCGAGAACTGGAAAAAGCAATATTGTCAACAATGTATATCACTAGTTTTAAAACAATAGCGTTGGGTATAGACCCTGGAAAAATAATTAGCTACATAGTACTAGGCGACGACGTCATTCTACTATACGGGGAGGGGGGTTTAGAAGACTTATCAAGAGACTTAGACTACGTATTGAACTGTATACCATTCGAAGAAGTAAAAATCAAGGTTGGAAGTGGCGTCCACTCGATTGAAGTAGTAGAGTATGTTAAAACAAGATATAGAGACATCCCCCTTGAACTCGTAGATGAATACAGTACTACTCCAAGTAAAAACAGAGTAGACGATACAATATACTTGTCTAGAAGACTCAAGGGATTAAAGCCATTTCGATACAAAGACATTTATGCAGCATATAGAATAGCACTTAGTAAGGGAGTAGAGGTTAAATAGAAAATGCCTCGTGTAAAACTCGCGCCTGGCGAGGCATTAAAACTATACGGCCCCATGGCTGTTACACTGGCCTCTGGCAGGCTCAGTGTACACGAGAAAATCGTTGAACCAGGCGAGAAATTCATTGTACATAAAACTAGAAACTACGTAGTTGTAGCTGTTGAACCCTCAGAAATAGATATATCAATGCTTGATGAATCACAAATACAAATACTCGACCAAAACGACCCATATCTTGAAAAAATAAAACTAGTGAGAGACATAGTTGCTAAAGGAGCTAGAAAAATAATTGTTATTGGATGCACTGATTGCGGCAAAACATCTCTTACTACAATTACTTTTAATACAATGCTGGCCAACGGCTTGAAGCCCATTGTTATAGATAGTGATGTAGGACAGGCAGATATAGGTCCGCCGGGATTTATCACTATGGGGTCTTCAAATAAACAAATCTACTGGCTAACAGAACTACAACCACTTGAAATGAAGTTTATAGGTGATATTAAACCACAATTATACTCTCAAACAATAATCTACGAGACAAAACTACTCGTAGAAAAAGCACTTAGAAGCAACTACGATGCAGTAGTAATAGATACTGATGGCTGGGTTAGAGACGAGCAGGGAATACAACACAAATTAATGCTTATAGAGAAGGTAAAACCAGACGTAGTCTTCGTCCTCGGCGACGAGTTAAAAGGCATATTTAAACAACTAGTTAAAATAGGCGTAGAAGTCTACGAGCTTCCAACACCAATCTACAGGAAGGCAAGGAGTAGAGAAGAGCGTAGAGCTCTTAGAAGTTTAAGATATAGAGAGTTTCTCGAAGACGCCAGTATATTGAAAGCCAAAATCGACGATGTAGTTATACTTGGGCACCCATTATTCCTGGGGAGCGAAGTCGACAAGAACATACTGACTCCAATAATAGATGGAAGAGTAATACATGCACGATACTACACTGGAACACTCCACGTCTACGGAGTTGTAAAAAGCTATAACCTCGAAGAAGCCAGAAAACACGGTTTTGAAAAAATTAAAGCTTATCCAATTGGATTTGAAAAAGGACTTTATTGTAGTGTCGGCGTAGTCAATGGCCCAGAATACCCCGGTGTAATCGAGAAAATAGATTTTGAAAACAGAGAAATCATAATTAGAACTAAATATACGGGTAGAGTAGAAGTAGTTAAACTAGGCAAATTCAAGTTAACTGAAAACTATACAGAAGAATATATAGAGGTTGTACAGCAATGAACATTGGCGAACTACATAGGTATGCTTCTCTACTCGGAAAGAAAATAGTAAATGTAGAGTCTATAGAATTAGAATACGAGTTGACTAGACTAGCTTTTAAAAACAGAGATAGTGTTATACTTGCAACTCTCAAAGGCCACGGTGAAACACCTGTTTACAGTAATCTACTTACTAGAAGAGAAGATATTGTAAAACTACTCGGTGTAAACTCTATTGAAGAAGCCTATGTGAAAATAGAGCGTGCACTATCACCAAATATACAGCTTGAAACAATAAACTTCAATGATGTATTTGAAGAAGTAGATGTAGACTTCTATAGAATACCATTTGTAAAATTCTTTAGAGAGGATGGAGGCCACTATCTCTCTAGCTCAATATACATTATCTGCTACGAGGGTATTTGCAATGCTAGCTACCATAGAACAATGCGTTTAAGTAGAGATACTGTTGCATTGAGAATAGTTCCTAGACACCTCAACTATCTTGTATCAAAGTATTTCGAGAAAGGTAGAGATGCACCAGTAGCACTAGTTCTCGGATTAGATCCAATCCAGGAATTCGCTGCTGCTACAACTCCACCACTCGGTGTATTCGAAGTTGAAGTAGGTGCTGCACTAGGTGGAGAATCGAGAATTGTTAAAACACCTAGATATGGAATACCCGTTCCAGCTAGTGCTAGTATAATTATTGAAGGCGTGATTTCAAGGGATAAAAGAGCTAGTGAGGGGCCGTTTACAGATATACTTCTACTAGCCGATATTGTTAGAGAGCAGCCAGTGTTTATAGCTGAGAAAATGTATGTTGCTAGACGTAGACCACTACTAGTACATGGAATTATACCCGGGTTATGGGAACACTGGCTACTCATGGGTCTACCACGAGAAGCACACATGTATGTTGAACTAAAGAGAGTAGTTCCCTGTGTTAAAACAGTTAGATTGACTGAAGCTGGTGGAATGTGGCTCCATGCAGTTGTATCAGTTACAAGGAAGTGTAGTGAAGGTGATGCTAAACTAGCTGGAATAACAGCTATCTCGGCTCATCCAAGTATTAAACACGTTGTAGTTGTAGATGAAGACATAGATGTAGACGATCCAAACATGGTTGAATGGGCTATTGCCACTAGAATGAAGGGTGGTGACGACATCCACATAATAAGAGATATCCGTGGTAGCACACTAGAACCTAGAAGCAAGGATGGAATAGGAGATAAAGTAGTATTTCTAGCTATTACTCCACGAAACGAGCCCTACGAGAAATACAAGAGAGTGGAGATTCCATAATGTACCTCACGAGAGAACAAGAGAAAATGCTCAATGGAGAATACGGCTGGGCAATTGCAAAAGCAATTGAATTAATAATTCGAGTTGGAGAAGCTCTTGGAGCAGACCGGTTAATCCAAGTAAAACACGCTCATGTATCAGGTGTTTCTTATTCAAACATTGGAAAATATGGTTTAGAGTTTATAGTTGACTTCTATAAGCGTGGAGGTAGAGCTAGAGTATACACTACTATCAATCCCGGCTGTATAGACTACTCGGGTTTCTCCACGATTATAGATAATAAATACATGTCAGAGCAGAAAGTAATAGATGATGCATTAATTGGAATGGGGTTTAAACCAGTATTTACTTGTATACCCTACTACTACAGACCCCCAGTACAGGGAGAACACCTCGCATGGGGAGAGAGTAGTGCAGTAATATACGCTAATTCTATTTATGGAGCATTAACTAACAGAGAAGGAGGTCCAATAGCTCTCGCTGCGTCTATAACTGGATATACATATAATGCTGGATTACACCTACTTGAAAACCGTGTTGGAAGAATAATAGTTAAACTAGACCCAGTTGTTAAAAACACCCCGATGGGTGCAATTGGACTATTCATTGGAGATGTAGTTAAGAAAACACCAGTTCTACATGGATTAGAAAACATAGATTTCAGCGAGTTAAAAATACTACTTGCATCAATGGCTGCTAGTGGCAGTCATGCACTCGCAATAATTCCAGGAATTACACCTGAAAACACATATAGAGTTGAAGTTGAAGAAGAATTGACTATTGAAAAACAAGATTTAGAGAAGTATATGGGTGAATCCCTGGATTTAAAGCATAAGTCAACTAGTAGTGTACTAGGCTATTTAGGGTGTCCACACCTCCACCCACTCGAACTCCTCCAAATAGTAGAATTGATTAGAAAGTATGGTAGAGTTAGACGGGGTAGTCTATTACTAACACTACCACCTGAATACCTTGACAAATACAGTTTTCTAATTAATGAATTAAGAGCTCGAGGTGTAGATATCGCTGCTGGAACATGCCCCGTGGTCTCAGTATTCAAGAAGAAATATGATTATGTATTAACAAATAGTGGTAAAGCAGCATTCTACTTGCGGAGAATACATGGTTTAAAAACAATAATTACAAGTCTCAGAGAGGTGATTAGATATATCTGTGGATACTGAGCTAGCTCTAAAACCCCTTGTTCCAGGAGAGTGTAGAGGGAGGGTTTTAATACTAGATCAATACCTCAGCTTCTTCGGTGAGGTAGATCCGGAAACAGGTTGCATTCGCGGATCTAACATATGTTTTCCAGGGAGAGTATTAGTGTTTAGAGGTAGTAGGGGCAGTACTGTAGGACCCTATATCATCTATGCATTGAAGAAAAACGATAAGGCCCCGGTCTGCATGATTGTTGAAGAAGCTGAACCACTACTAGTAGCTGGCTGTGTTCTGGCTGGTATACCACTATATATTTCAACTACTAGAATAATAGATAAACTAGAAAACGATACATATATAGTAGTTAATTGTAATGGTGGATTATGCCGTGTTGAAGCAAAATAATGGTTTATTTGTAGTATTGGAGGGTATTGATGGATCTGGTAAAACCACAATTGCAAAAACACTCGTTGAGAAACTAAGGTCTTATGGGTATAAAGCAGAATATACTTTTGAACCAACAGATTCAGACATTGTTGAATTAATGAGAACAAAGTACAGAGAATACAGAGACGCATATATCGACGCTCTTACATTTGCACTTGATAGACTACTCCACATTAAATTAAAAATTAAACCACTACTCAATCAAGGCTATATAGTTGTATCAGACAGATACTTCTATAGTAGTGTAGCGTATCAATCAGCTAGTGGAGCACCAATAGAGTGGGTTTTAGAAGTAAATAAATGGGCTTTAAAGCCAGATGTAGCGATATACTTAGATGTAGACCCTGTAACCGGGTTGAATCGTAAAACCTCACAGGAAACGAGATTTCCGGAGTTTGAAAAACTAGAGTTTACTTATAGAGTTAGAGAAGTTTACTTGGAACTAGTTCGACGCGGACTACTAGTAATGATTGATGCAAAGAGGAGTTTTGAAGAAGTATATAGAGACGTTGAAAACCATGTATTAAACGCTCTCAGAGCAAAATCTACTTCTTAGTTTTAAGTCTTTGAATACGCTCGAGTACTTCAAGCCACTTTATTAAATCCGTTGGATCTACGTCACTCGAATTCAATAGCGAATCAATTGTTTTCAAAGTATATGCTTCTAGTTTCTCTAGTATCTGCGAAGTATACACCTGTGTAAAAACTAGTCTTGCTTCTTCATCTGTTTTAACTATGTGTACTCTTCCATGAACGGGACATATGACTTCACCACTCTTTAATTTAAACAATGGTAGATTACAACCTTCAACAGGGCAGATTTCAGCCAGCATCGTAGCTCCAGACTTTAACAACTCAGCCATTATTTTCGTTGGGTCTTTCTCGTTTTTCAATAAACCCACCAGGGATAAAACATATTAGACTAATCACTCCTCAAATCAATTGTAGATTATGGTGTATTTATAGATTTAGCATAGAGGTGGTGTCGATGAGCCGTGTAATGGATAACGAAGCAAAAATAAAAAGCGCGATCTTCATGCTTGTCAGTATAATAAATGACACTGCTGTACCTAGAAATATAAGGCGTGCAGCAACAGAAGCTCTCAACTACTTGAGAGACGAGAGATATTCCCCCGGTGTAAGAGCCGCGAACGCTATTAGTGCACTAGACCAGGTCAGCCAGGATCCAAACATGCCTCTAAGTGCTCGTACAAAAATATGGCAGATAATAGCACTACTAGAAACAGTTAAAGACTAAATTGTTTTTCAACTAAAAGTGTTTTTATTTACACTAGAGTGTTTTTAATGGGTGGATTACTTAATGGTTAATGTGAGAGTTAGAGGAATATATTCTACAGCTGTATCCAAACTACTCTTAGAAGAAGGATTTAAACTCGTAGAAGCCAGTGATAAAATCATTGAGAGACTCAATATACCAATAGATACCAGTCCATGTGATGCAACAGTTAAAGACACAGAAAACCCAGATGAAATCCTAGTACTTGGATTCCCAGTAGAAGCAAAAAGAGTATTTGATGTACTCGTCGAGAAATTAAACTACGTGTATAAATGGGAGTCTAAAATAGAACTCCACAGCGTCTACCTAGGAGTAGTAGTCGAGAAAACTAGTGATAGCTGTATTGTAGATCTAGGAGGGGAGAAAGGCTACTTATACCCCTGTAGAGAAGATGTAGGAGCAAAAATCCTCGTTGGAGTAAAACACGCTCCTCTAAGAAAAAACGAGAGATTAGTATTAACAAGGAATTTTAGACTTGTTGGTAAGAGAATAGCTCTTGTACACGGAGAACCAAGAATTACGTTTTCAGAACACATCTACGATCCGAGTGTAAAAGCAAAACTATCAGCTATAGCTACATCTAAGTTAATGGGGAGTGGAATAGGAATACACTTTCGAAGTAGTGCTAAATACGCTGATAGAGACGAATTATCTAGAGAAATAGATCTACTGCTAGAAGAATACAAGCAGATACTTCAAAAACAAAGAGAACAGGATTCACCAGTGAAACTAAGACATGGCGAGTTCATCGGTATAATTGGCTTGACAAGTATAGCTAAGAGGAAACTAGACGAGTATAGAAGGACAACGTGTTTTACAATAGACTATCATCACAGCTTGAAGTCTATGGGATACAGCGACCTAGTAGACTTCGCAGAAGAAGTCATGTCGCCATTACATCCTTCAAGGGGAGAAAACACTGAAATTGGAGTTTTAAACTATATAGCTAGACGTTTAAGAGAAACCTCTAGAATCGAGTTAATTCACGTTAAACCAACTGGTGAAGTATTACGACTACAACATGGTAGACTATACAGAGTAGAATACAATAGAGACAAATTACTCATTGTACTAGAGAGAGTTATGAAGAGCGAGGGTATATACGACGGGCTTGGAGTAGACAAGAAACCCGGAGATATAGACTACATGGTTGTAGAAACAGGCTCTCCAATAATTACACACAACTACTATAGAAGCGGGGTTTGGCTTGGAACATATATAAACATCAATACCCCGCCAGAAATCACACCCTCGATTATTAAATACCACGACCTCCTAGTAGACGTAGTAGTGCATCCATCAGGCGAGGTTAAAATAGTAGATGAAGAAGAACTAGTAGAACTATACAGAGAGGGAGTAATAACGAAAGAACTATATGAATACGCTGTAAACACCGTGAAACAAATATTATTAAATCCCATGAACTATGTTTTTAACCCTGGTAAAAATCTAGAATAAAATAGAGCGGGGGTGCCCGAGCCTGGCCAAAGGGGCCGGGTTGAGGACCCGGTGGCGTAGGCCTGCGTGGGTTCAAATCCCACCCCCCGCACTCAACAATACTATTCAACAACTATACTTTCTTCAACTTGTAATAGAAAACCCCTGCTATAACTAGGTCTACTACGAGCATTAATACCGGTATTACTGCTACTATTAGTGAAAAACCCGGTTTTTCAGTGAATTCTCCTTTATAGTAAATCAGAGTTGAATTTGCAAGTGGTTGTCTTGATAACACTATGATATTTACATTTCCACTCGTTATAAACTTCGACATACCATACATACCATGAGTTATTCCTAATGGTTTATTATCCACTGTGAAGATTACTAATGGATTCTCTTGGTCTTTTAAATCTACTTTAAAAGCAACTAGATATATTTTACCCACGTCTCCCTGGATTTCATCTTTTACACCGTCCACGCAGTTATATCCCACTAGAGCTAGCTCTGTGATGTTGATGGTTTTACATTCAAGGTTTTCATATACGACTACTTCATGGTAGTTAAATCCATTATTGAAGCCTTCATTAATATATATAAAAAGGGATACTATGGGCATTACGAATAATACTATGAGGACTAGTAGTAATGCAATGTTTTTAATAGAGTATTCTCTTACTACTTTTCTATATTTGTATAATGTCAATATATATCCAGCAACTGTCGATATAGTTATAGTCCAAACATATATGCTTGGACCGCGCACTAACATTACAACGTAGTCTCCTGTACCACCTACACCAATAAAACTAGGTATACCCGTTACAACCGTAACACTGGTAATATTCTCGATAACCCTAGAATTCAATAATAAAACCTCTGATTTAAACAATGTAAATACTATTCTCTCTCTATCTAACGGGTATACCCATATATAGCCAGTATTGCTATCAGTGTATAATATCCATATAGCTAGAGAAATCAATACCAGAATAGATACTAGTAGCACAATATTCAAAGGCGATATTTCCAAAACTATTTTACTCAATAAAACCACCCATCCTACCCTATAAACTACATCAGAGATATACGCGAAAGAGTTTTTAAGTCTGAATACTAAATAAATTATCTCTCAGGGAGTGCCGCCGTAGCTCAGCCCGGCCAGAGCGCCGGACTCATACGGGTTGGAGGACAGCGGGGTCGGCCCAGGAGAGATCCGGTTGTCCCGGGTTCAAATCCCGGCGGCGGCACTCCAGTTCTATCGTGTCCTTGGAAAGTGCTTTAAATCTGATTTTTATTTAAACTATTTGTAAGTATTACTGGTTTTAATGGTGGAGAATAGTGAGTGAAATACCGGATTTTGCATATGGAGAAGTAAAAGCGCTAGATGTTAAAGAGAGGAGTATTCACGAACTACTCTTAGCAATGAATGATATTTCATTCCAGGGGCGCGCGCTCGGCGAAGCCTATAGAATACTAATTGATATGTTCAACGACCCAGAGAACACGATATTCCTCGGACTGGCTGGCTCGATGAGTACTGCTGGTATGTGGAAGATAATTAAGTGGCTGGTTGAAGAGAGATATGTTGACGTAGTTGTATCTACTGGTGCAATAATCAGCGAGGACATATATGAAGCAATGGGCTTTAAATACTACAAAGTACATCCATGTATAGATGACGCTATGCTCTTAGAGAGAAAGTATGATAGATTCTACGACACGGTTGCAAACGAGTTAGACTATAGGAAAATGGAGGGTTTGATAAGAGAATTCGTTGAGACTCTACCAGAAGGAGTATACTCTACACCTGAATTCCTATATGAATTCGGAAAGTTCCTCAATGAGAAGGGAATAGATAGCATTGTAGCAGCAGCATATAGAGCAAAAGTCCCCGTTTTCTCGCCTGCACTAGTAGATAGCGGTTATGGAATGGGCCTATTACTAGCATATAGAAGTGGAAAACACATAGTACTAGACATGGTTAAAGACTTCTATCAACTAGTAGAAATAGGTAGACACAGCAAGAAAGTCTCAGCAATATATATTGGTGGTGGAGTACCCAAAGACTACGTTAACTTAATGACTGTAGCACAAACACTAATAGCTGAATACGAAGAGGGTAGACACGACTACTACAAGGGGTTTGAATACATAGTTCAATTTACAACCGATATGCCGCAATGGGGTGGACTAAGCGGTGCAACACTTGAAGAAGCCGTTAGCTGGGGCAAGGTATCACCACACGCGAAAAAGAGAACAGTACACGTTGATGCAACAATAGCTCTACCAATAATAGCACATGGACTACTAGTTGGAAGAGTGAAGAGAAAGAATCCGCAAAACGTATTAGAAGTAGTAGTTAAAAAACACTAGTCTACAATAATAATTGTAAAGCGTGAAGGAGAAATCCACTCGCTTTTACAACGCGGACATCTACTTGGCTTTCTAGGTCTATCTAGTTCTCTAAATTCAAAACCACATTTTCTACAGTATGGAGGCTCCATTACAAGTATTTCTCTTCCATTACTCCTAGCTCTAAGAGACTTTGAGATATGAGGAAGATGTTCGTATACGTCGCGAGGGCGGTTATATCGCCACCTAAAAAACCAGCTATTTCCTCTGCTGTAAGTGGTCTTCCAGCTGTTTTCAATATTTCTATTATTTTCTCGCGTGTAGTAGACTCCATTAAACCACTTTACTTCTTTGATTCCCTATATCTCTCAATAGCCTTTCTAATCTTTTCTAGTGCAACCTCTCTATTCTTCCAGCCAATTACCTTGACCCACTTACCTTTTTCTAGCTCCTTGTAGTGTGCAAAGAAGTGTTCTATTCTCTGCTTGATTGCTTCTGGTAGATCGTTTATGTCTCTTATATTTTGGAATCTAGGGTCTATTTTATCAGCTGGAACAGCTACGATTTTAGAGTCGTATCCCTTTTCGTCTTGTGTTTCAAGTACACCTATTGGTTTTGCTTTAATAACGGATCCGGGTACTAGCGTGTCATACGAAATAACTAATACGTCTACTGGGTCTCCATCTTCTTCTAGTGTTCCCGGTATAAATCCATAGTTGAATGGATAGACCATTGATGTATATAGTATTCTATCTACGAATAAAACACCTGTCTCTTTGTCTAATTCGTATTTTACACCGCTATTCATTGGAATTTCTATTAATACATATACTTCCTCGGGGGCTTTTTCGCCGGGTCCGATTTTCTCAAATATACTCATTATTACTCACCAATTTAGAGAAAATATTGTATTACGGTAAAAAAATTGTGTTATTGTCTTAGAACTTGTTTTAGTAGTACTGGTACCTGTGAGGGTGTTTCTGCTACTGGTATACCTGCTTCTTCTAGTGCTTTCTTCTTTGATGCATAGTCTCCCATACCCATTGATATTATTGCTCCAGCGTGGCCCATTCTCTTACCTGGTGGTGCTGTTCTACCAGCAATATAGGCTACTACTGGCTTCTTATAGCTTGTTTTCTTGTAGTATACTGCAAATCTTTCTTCTGCATCGCCACCTATTTCTCCAACTAGTACCATGGCTTCTGTTGCTGGGTCTTTGAAGAATAATTCTGCTACGTCGATAAAGTCTAGTCCTGTAACAGGGTCTCCTCCAAGGCCTACTACGGTTGATACTCCTTCTCCGTGTTTTCCTAGTTCGCGTGCTATTTCATATGTTAGTGTTCCACTTCTCGAAACTAGTCCTATCCTACCTGGTTTGAACACGTGGGCTGGCATTATACCCATTTTACACTCTCCAACTGTCATTACTCCAGGTGTATTGGGGCCTACTATTACTACTCCTTTCTTTCTCGCGTAGTTTACGAATTTAACTTCGTCGTGTACGGGTATTCCCTCTGTGATTACTACTACTAGTTTCAATCCAGCATCTATTGCTTCATACACGGCGTCTGCTGCGAATTTTGCTGGAACAAATATTATTGATGCATCTATTGCTCCCTGTTCTCTTATAGCTTCATCTATTGAATTGTATACTGGTACTCCATGTACATATGTTCCCTTCTTGCCCGGGGAGGTTCCAGCTACTATTTTAGAACCGTATTCAAGCATTAGCTTAGTGTGGAATGCACCCTCTCTACCAGTAATTCCCTGTACTATAATTCTTGTATTAGAGTTTACAAGTATGCCCATAAACCCCTCACCTCTTTGCTAATTCAACTGCTTTTTTAACTGCATCATCCATTTCTACATAGACTTCAATATCGTTTTCTATTAATATCCTTCTACCCTCTTCTTCGTTTGTACCGAGCATTCTAACAACAATGGGTTTAGTGCTACCTGTTTCTCTTAGTGCCTCTATAATACCCATTGCCACCTCGTCGCATCTTGTAATACCACCAAATATGTTTACTAGGAGGACGCGCGGTCTTGGGTGTAGTAGCATTAGTTTTACTGCTTCTTTTACTCTATCCCTGGATGCACCGCCACCAATGTCGAGGAAGTTTGCTGGTTTTCCACCATAGTAGAGAATAGAGTCCATTGTAGCCATTGTCAATCCTGCACCGTTGCTTATAACGCCTATATCTCCATCTAGTTCTACATAGCTAAATCCTAGTTCTTTTGCTTTTCTCTCGTATTCACTGTATTCTCTACCATAAAGTGCTTGTAGTTCAGGGTGTTTAAACAAACTGTTATCGTCTATTGTAATCTTGGCGTCTACAGCTATTAATTTACCGTCGCACGTGTATACTAGTGGATTGAATTCAACTAGTTCGGCATCATAGTCTATCATTATCTTATACATTGACTTCATTATCGAATCTAATTCGCCAATGCTACTCCATGGTAGATTTAATACATCAACTGCGATTCTAGACATGTAACTGGAATATCCTACTTCGGGATCAATGTAGATCTTCTTTATTTTATCAGGGTATTTTCTAGCTAATTCCTCTATTTCAACACCGCCCATCTCTGAGATCAAGAAGACTGGTTTTCTAGCTGCTCTATCAATTACTAGTGATAAATATAGTTCTCTCGATATACAGATTTTTTCTTCTACTAACACCGTTGAAACCTTTAACCCACGTATCTCAGTAGATAATAGTTTAGCGGCTACTTCTCTTGCTTCTCCGGGTGTAGAAGCAAATTTCACTCCTCCCGCTAGTCCTCTACCGCCAACTAAAACCTGTGCCTTAATGACTACTTGTCCTCCCAGCTCGCTTGCTACTTGCTGGGCTTCTTCAGGTGTAGAAACGGGTTTTCCACGTGGTACTGGAATATTATAGCGTCTAGCTATCTCCTTGGCTTCATATTCATATAGTTTCAAATAAACCACCTGTATAAGAAATAGGAGATTACAATTAAAACCCTTACTGAGAGGTATACTACTAAGAGAGACCAGAGTTAACAATATGTAAGATACTAGTAGAGTAGAATGAGATTTTAGGAAATTATAGAAATTAGAGAAAAAAGAAAAAGGGTTTGGTATTTACTCTTTACTTTGGAGCTACTGATTTCTTAATGGATGTATATGCTAGTAGGCTGAAGATTGTTGCTAGTAGTGCGAAGACTGTTGCAGCTATTGAGATGTACATGCTTGTCGATGCACTAGCTGTTGTTGATGATACCTTGTTGTCGAGAGCGCTAAATCTATCTTCAGTGTTTTTACTTAGTTGTTGTACTTTAGTATCTACTTCTCCTACTTTAGTTTCAAGTGTACTTATTTTACCTGTTAGTGCGTCGAGTTTGACTATTAATTCGTCAGTCTTGATTTTGCTTAGTAATTCATCAATCTTGTCTGTCTTAATCCTGATTAGTGTTACATTGCTTTCTACATCAGTGAGTATTGCTAGAGCATTGTCTAATTTACCACCGAGTGATGCTAACATTCCTTGTATAGTGTTCAATGTTGTCTTTACAGTGTTCATATCACTCTTAATAGCGCCTACATCACTTCTTACAGTAGTTAGAGTGCTGTTAATGTCGTTTAACATACTCTTTACATCAGTGAAGCCTGTTGATACTNNGTCTTGAAATATCATCTAGTTTAGTGCTAAATGTATTGAGGCTTGTAGTTATAGTTGATACAATATTGTTGAGACTGGTTTGTACATTGTTGAATCCAGTGTTAATCGCGTTGTTTAACTGGGTTACATCGTCTTTGGTTGCAACAAATGTCAGGTTGTTGACTACGTAGATGTATCCTGGCTCAGAGATCTTTGTTGTTGTTCCCTCATAGTATACAATTCTAACCTCGTATTTACCTGGTTGTAGTACTGGGAATAGTAGTGCTGGATACAAGTCTTGGCCAGCTACCTTTCCACCAATAATTATACCGTTAGTGTCTACTTTCCAGTCTCTTACATGTGTGTAGAGTGATCTAAATGCATCAGTCATATTGACTACTATGGTATCAAATGTTAATCCAGGTTTGAATCCTGTTCCAATAACTCTAACTACACCACTACCAACTATTACTGGTAGAATTGCCTTGCCACTTGTTAAATTACTGTCTAGTGTTACCAATAATAGCTTGGGTTTAACTATAAATGTTGTATAGGTCGTATTGGTCTTCCAGGATAATATCTGTTCTCCAGAGACACTAGTGATTACTCTAATTGTATATTCGCCTTCTGGAATTGATGGAACTAGGAACTTGAAAGTCATATAACCATTGGAGTCTGCAACTGGTTTTGACGGTGTTATTAGAGATGGAGGTACTTTGGTTCCATTGAGATATACATCTATTAGCGTCTCGTTTGGTCTTAATCCATATAGTTCTACTTCTATGTAGTCACCGAGGTAGTCGCAGTCTCCAGTGTATACTACGCAGACGTCACAGAATGACTTGCCTTCGTATACGGCACATGGACAGGCCTCGATTCTTGTGTTGTAGTAGCTAGCAGATGCTTCTCTACTGGTTGGCTTACCAACAGTTATGAATACTCCTTTTGCACCAACAACTATTGCAACAGAGTACTCGTATCCTCTAGAGTCAATACCGTGTATGTAGTGGGCACCAAATGTTGTACCTGGTGGTATTGTTATCTTGAATGTTAAGTTACCATCTCTACCTAGTTCTCCAGTGAATAGTGGTGACACCATGTCTAGGGTTACAGTTAGATTGTTTCTGAAATCATACCATCCATAGCCTGGTGAGTAGCCAAAAGCCACTATTGTAATGGTCTCGTTTGGCATTACTGATGTTGGATAAGTCTTGCGTAGTTCATTGCCTACTAGGAACATTAATACTGGTCTCACCAAGTAGTAGACATTTCTAAACTCGTATGGTGTTTCTGGTAGACTAACCGTTACTGTCATAGTAACGACTTTTGCCTCAACATCATATACCCAGTTTACTTGGTATGTATATCCTTCATGAGTGAATTTCCATGTTGGAGTCTTCACTACTGTACCAACAACAGTCAAGTTCTCTGTTGTATATGTTTTGTTTTGTCCACTTGGCGTGTGAATCATGTATACAAAGCCGCCAGTAATTGTCAATTTATATTCATACAATATTAGTAGTATTTGGTTGGCATATTCATAGAACTCTGCCTTGTATCTATTCCCTGGCTCGGAGATGCTGATATTGTATGTTTTATTCAAGTTGA
>DADP01000004.1:7387-14105 GCA_002495025.1 Desulfurococcaceae archaeon UBA285 | reverse complement strand
GCTGGTATTGCAGCATCTATCTCGATGGGTGTTGCATCATATACACAGGCTAAAAACGAGGGTAGAATGAAACCATGGCGTGCAGCACTCTACACGTTTACCTCGTATATAACTGTAGCACTACTACTAGCTCTCCCATACCTATTATCAAATAGTATACTATTAGCGTTTATAATAATGCTGATTATAGCTATTGGTATAGTTGCATACATGTCGTTCTACACAGCTGTATTATACAGTAGAAACTATGTGAGAGAGCTCGCCGAGACAACACTACTCTTACTCGGTGTATCAATAATACTATACGTTTTGGGATCAATACTTGGAGAAACACTTAGAGCAATATAATACCTCAATACAAAACCCGTAAAACAATACATGTAGAATACGTAGTCTATCAATTTTCAAGTCTAGCCCAGTAGTATAGAGAGGCAATAGAATTTAGAGTTAAATGGAGTACTATTGGAGGCCCACCAAGCGGAGGTAGTTTCTTCCTAAGAATCTCATTGATAACTGGTAGAGGATGGTCTAGTTACGATGAAAATAAGGGTGGTGCATGGGATATAGGAGGTTACTCGGATGCCTTAGATGCAATTACTAATGTAACGGGTAATACATGGGATGAAGTCCAGGATGGTGATGTAGACTACTACATAGACTTGTATTTTGCAACTCAACCGCCATACTATCCGATACCTGAACCATATGTTGTTGGCTTGGTTGTTACTGTTGTTGCTAGTGTATTGATTGTTTTCTTTACGAGGAGGTTTAGGAGGTTTTAATCTCCCTTTATTACTTTTTAATACCTGGTTTTTCTAATTCTCTTGTTTTTCCGCCTACTTCTCGTTGTGTTTTAATGTGTTGTTTCTGGTTTGTTTGGTAGATGTATTTCTATTGATGTAGCTTCACCGTTTCTTATTTTCAATGCTAGTTCTCCCCGTATCTTGTTGCCTTTGACTTCTATTTTCTCATTGTTTCTCAAGTATACTATTATTCTTGCTTCTTCGAGGTTTAACCTCCACGTGTCTATTCTACTCGGGTTGTAGTATGTCACTATGCACTTACCTAGTAGTTTGAAACTGGCTTTTCCTTCATTGTCGAATAGCCATCCTGGTAGTGCTGGCTTGAATTCTAAGACTAACTCTCCGTTTTCTAGTTTGAATGGCTTGTCTCCTATGAACATGTTTTTCCATATACTGAGGAATTCTGCGTTTGCACCTGTCAGCCTGGCTACGAAGCCCGCTCCGTGTAGTGTTTCATCGGGGTATGCGCTACTAACAATAAATGATGAGTTTTCTAGTGGGCTTCTACCGTAGACGCCGGGGTCTAGGAATGCAACTATGACTTTTTTAAAGTCTTGGTAGAACTCTTCGTATAACCCCTTCTTTACTAGTTCAAGCATGTATTTGTACTCCATGTGTAGCCATATAGACTCGTTTTCCAACCAGCCTGGTGGGAAGGCCCTCGCGCGTCCAATCTCTATTGGCTGGTCTCTAAGTGGAGCATTAACCTTATACATCCCTAGTTTTCTATCATATAACTCGCTCTCTTTTACCTTTCTATAGATTTCTTTCAGGGCTTCTCTATTCCTTGTAATCCTGAATTGCTTGACAACTCCCTCTAGGAACAGGGGCGTTTTCTTCCTTTCGAATCTATGGATTATTATTTCCCCGTTTTCTCCCACCTGGTATTCTACTGGCTCGTAGTAATAGTACATTGGTAGTAATCCATTATTTTCTTCTATTGCTCTATTAATACCGCTCCATAATTTCTCCCTCATTGCTTCTAGTCCAGTAATAACATCTCTTGTTTTAACTACTACCTCGCTACCCATAAAGCCTAGTTTGGTTTTCTCTCTGTATTCCTCGCGTAGTCTAGACAGGTTGTCCCATAACCAGTGGTCTCTCCTCTCATCGTTTATTCTCTTATTGTATTCTTCTAGTAGTTTGAGTATACTGGTGTACAACTCCCAGACTTCTACTGGTATTTTCAATTCTTCATCAGGGTATTCCTCGAAAGACTCTATGAGGAAGTCTATTAGCCTTATTAACTCGGCTGTCTCGCCGACCGAGGAGCCGAAGAGTCCTGGTAGTCCATTGAGTGCATCATACCATCCTGGTTTACCAGCCTCCATCTCAATACCCATTCCATCAGGGTCTAGCGTGGCGAATTTAACAAGGGCTAGATTGAAGAGTTTTACTGCTAGCGTGGTCTTGTATACTTCGCCCCGGCCTCTATTTGTTCTAACAAGGTGTTTATACTCTCTCCTGGATTCAATGAGCTTCTTTTTCTCCGGGTCTTCTAATAGCGAGTTGTATTGTCTAACCCTGCCTTTATCTAAGACGTACCTTTTACTCCTTGGTAGTACTATGAATGGATTGTCGTAGTAGGTGTAGCTGGGGTCTTTAAATAACAATTCTCTCTTTTTCTCCGGGTATACTCCAAGATAGCTCTCTATTAAATCTAAATTGTATGTCCAGTGGTCTATCCAAAAGCCCTCTCCGTGGACAGCATCTACTTCCTCCTCACAGTATTTAATGATTTCCTCTAGGAATACTTCCTCGGATACTTTGAGCTTTATTCCCTTTTCCTCTAGATACATTAATAGTCTTCCAGGTGTAACTGGTTGCTTCAGGTATTCTAGGAGTTCTCCTGGTCTATCTACGAGTTCTCGCAGTGTTTCTAGACCTATGTTTCTACAGTGGTATTTCACGCCATTTATTACTAGTGGATTATAGCCATCTACTTGTATGAGGTTAACAAAGAATTTAATATCGTAGTCTCTTATCTCAGGGTGTAGGAATACGTATTCACGTCTATTCTGGTTTACATCACGGTAGTTTGCATTACCAGTCGAATAATACTCTGGAGTCAATACGAAGTAGTTGTAATCTCTCTCCTGGTCGCCGTGTTTCCTCATGTAGAGGTAGTAGACCAGCGGCCTCTCCTTGTCTAGTATTATCGGGTAGCCGCCTCTCAACACGTTGTCTAAATAGCATTGTTTAACGTATTCATCAAATAGTTGAGATGAAGTCTTGGTGTAGACGTCGCCCACGATCTCCTCTATTATAGCATTGTTTTCTCTGCGCTTCTCCTCCAGGTATTCCTCGCTGGCGAATTTCGCGATGTATTCTTCTAGAACATGCATGCTTGGCGCGTATCCTATTACACTATATATCTTTATGCTCTCGCCTGGCATTAACTCTATTTCTACTGGTGTAAACGCTGATGGTAGCTTGTTGAAAATTACTTGTTTTGTATTCATTATTTCTCTTAGTGGTTTACTAGCGAAGTTCTCTGGGTGTATGAGCGAGGTGTCACTACCAAACACTAGGTCTGGGTCTACTATTGGTTTAACGAGTTTCTTCTCTCCCCTGGCAACCAGGAAGGAGAGGTAGAAGTTGCCCTGTGCCAGCTCTTCTACTCTTGGAACATCCTCGGTTGAGGATTTGAGTTTAAAGAATGGTATTCCCCTGTCTAAATTGTAGACCTCGATCCACGCTTTCAGTGTTGTAAGCATGTGTTTTAAAACCCAGTCGTTTAATCCATAGGGGACTATAAAGGATAATCCATCTAGTAGTTCAATCCTCCTCTTTCTACTACTAGTATTCTCTATTGTTACCCTTCGTACAAGTGCAGGTATTTTCTCTTGTGGAATAGTGTAATACAAGACATTTATTTTCAATCCTAGTTCTTCGTTGATTTCTTCTATTTCCAGCTCGCTCCGCCCAATATACATTCTCTGCACAGTGTTTCTCGAGGGGGCAGANNGTAGGTAAAAGGCTCGTATAATACGTTTTCTCCTGGTATCTTGATAAATGTTCTAAAACCATGAGTTCTAATCCTCTGGTAAGCTCTGACAGCTGAGTCAAACTCCATTATTGGGTGGTCTTTGTCCTGTACGCCGAAAGAACTAATACATTGAACCCTGTTAACGTAGAAAACCCAGAGAGGAATACCCTTTCTACCAGCAATTCCGGGTAGAAAGCTGGCGAAAGGCCTTGATTTATTATAATCCTCGATGAAAAACCTACCTTTACCGTCAAATCCATATCTATTCATATATTTCAACCAGTAAAAACAAACCAAGAATCTCTTTAAAAACACGTATCGTGTACTACAGCTAGAGTTATTGATTTAATAAAGTAAACTAGTCTCTGTATAACTACTAGTTGTCTTCTATTGAGGAAGTTTTTGCTTATATCTAGTATTTCTTCCACTCGATGTATCTGCCTCTTATTGGTATTTCTCTACTGCATCTTGGGCATTTGTATTTGTCTCCCGAGTGGTCTAGTTTGAAGTATGTTACTCTATAATGGCTTCTTGCTATTAGTAGTTTGTTGCAGTTTGGACAGTATGTTGATTCATAAATGCTTGATCCAATGTTGCCTATGTATACGTATTGTATTCCTAGCTCTCTTGCTTTATCTCTAATTTCTAGTAGTTTCTCTATTGGTGTTGGGGGCTCGCTCCACCTGTGTGCAGGGTAGTATCTGTTAATGTGTAGTGGTACTTCTGACCCGAGAGTGTCAACGTGGTTTCTAAGTATCCACTCATAGCACTCCTTGCTGTCGTTAGTGTTTGTTACTACGAGGTAAACCATTTCAACGTGTGCACCAAGGTCTAGTGCTAGCTTGGCGTTTCTAAACACCTTGTAGTGGTCTATACCCACAAGAGCCCTTTTCAATCCCGGGCAACCCTTGATGTCGGCTGAGAAGCCGTCGACGCCGGCCTCTATAAGGGTTTTCAGCACCCTCTCAGACATATACATATTTGTAACGATCATAGAGTATAGATTTCTCTTTCTAGCCTCTAGTGTTGCATCTATGATGTAGTCGAAGTTTGTTGTTGGCTCGTTGAAGCTAGCCGATAAACCCTCATCGCCATACTTTAATGCCAACTCGACGAGTTCAAATGGCTCTACTACTGGTTCAGAGCCGCTGGGGCGAGTAAAACTCAAATAGTGGTTTTGACACCATGGACAGTAGAAGTTGCAGCCATAATTAGAATATGTTAATGCAGTACTATTAGGCCAGTAGTGAAACAATGGCTTGATCTCAATAGGCCTGCTCTCAACAGCACTTAGTCTACCATAACCCGAGTGGTATAGTCTACCCTCGATATTAACATAGTTTCCACAAACACCCCTACCACTAGGAGGAACACTGCAAAACCTCTCACAAACCAAACACTTAACCCAGCCATCCCCTAAGACTTCGTATAACCTAGCCTCTCTCACGTAGCCCACATAAAACACTAAGTACAAAACCCTCTATATACCTACATCCACTATTACACATTGAATTATAATGAGGAGTACTGTTTAAACCAGTCTTCTTGTTTCTAGTGGAAGGTGTTTATATTGTAGAGATTTGTATTGTCAATACCAGGGGTGTTATGTATTCATGGTTATTAAACAGGTATTGAAGTACTCTATTGCATTATTAATCCTCATTTATGTTTCAACCATCCCGATAACTATTACTGGTGATATTCAACCAATATATAGACCAGGCGACTACTTCATATATAGACTCGTCGTTGAAGAAATAGAGGGAGGTTTTTCTTGTAGAGCAGAAGCCAAGATCAAAATAAATATTGCAAGGATTGACCACCCGGTAGTAGTATACAATGCAACGTTTTTCGGGGTTAATGGAACTGGTAAGTGTACTAGTTATATTCCACCATTAAATTATAGTACAATAGAAGAACACGAAGTAAACGTATATCCCAATTCCACAATGGGGATTTTATATCTAGTACACTCCTCTTATAGTGGAGAATACACTAATACAGTTGTGAGTGAACAGTATAATGTGACAATATCTTCTAAGTATAAAAACGGTGTTTTAACACGTGGATATATGGCTTTGAGTTATTGGCATGGAGCAGTAATGCTAATAGAAGTAGAATTAATAGATACAAGTGTAAAAGAACTACTTGGAGTAGAAACAAGTATAAATGAATCAACCGGTAGAGGTGAACTCGATATTCCATCAATTATTATCATTACATTACTAGTATTCGTGGCTGGCATAGTAGTGTATAACTTAATCCATGTAAAACACGTAAAGAAGCAACCAGTATTACAGAGTTTAGAAACAATACACACTGCTACAAGTAGTCTAGGCATCTCCTAGGACTGCAATACGTTAATTCAATATTTATCAATAGCCCATGCATCCAAGTCCCGCTTAATAACATTTGTATACCCCGTGGCACAGTAGTATTATATTGTGGGATTTATGAAGATAGATATTAAGCCTCTACCAGTATTTAAAACATCTGATCGTAGATTAGTGAGAGTAGTCTTGGATCCCAGACTTGGAAACTATGAGAAAACCACATTCTATCAACCATTATAGAACCCGGGGGGAATTATACCACTACACCAACACTCATCCGATGAAATAGCATTTATTGTCTCGGGGAGAGGCAGGATCACCATAGTGGAAAACAATATAAAACAAGAAGAAGACATAGGAGAAGACACTGTTTTAGTAATTAAAGCAGGAATTGTACATGGAGTAGAAAACACTAGCAGAGAACCATTAAAAATATTCAGTGTCTTCATACCACCGCTTGTCCTTAGAGGGTTTCCTCTAGGGACTTCTGCCTCGCCCACAGGGCTTTAGTTATCTCTGTGGGGTCATGGGTGGCTGCCGAGCCCAACGGCACGCGGGACACATCTAGGTTTATCCCCGCGGGGCTTGGAGCA
>DADP01000004.1:0-7364 GCA_002495025.1 Desulfurococcaceae archaeon UBA285 | reverse complement strand
TACAACCCCAAAAACTTTTCAGCCCTACCCGAAGAAGGATGGATTGCAGAAGCCCTTAAACAAATAAAAACTAGTCAAACCATGTCGCTATAAAATACTAGGTAACACTCTAGATACTACGGGACTCATAGATGGACCTTGAGACGAAATAAACAATCAAGAACTAGTATTTAAAAACGTGTTGAAGCGTGAATTTACAATTCCATGGGGTCCAATGACTTCTATTGAAATAAGTGACTAGTTGCCGTCTTGGTTGAAGATTCAACCTGGAACTCCAATGGCGAAGAAAACCACAGTGTTTACCCGCGAAAAAATTTTCAAACACACCCTAGATGAGGAGACCCTTGGGGGTGACCCCTATGAGTCAGAAGAAAGAAGAGAAGAAACAAGAAACTAAGAAAGAAGAAAAGAAGAAGAAGTAGCCCAGTACTCCTCAAAAACCCTACCTGAAATCACACTTATTTTTTTTCTCTCTCTCATCACAACCTTGAATAAAGTAGTTTTGTGTTGAATTAGTGTATTATATGAGTTGTTGATGGGGCTTCACGTATTTTTATTCTTCAGTAGATCCAGTTTTTGAATTCTGGGTGTTCTTTTAAATCCTCGAATAACCATACCATTCTATCTACAAACCATAGTTTACCAAGGTAGGTGATGGTACAGTCTGTTATTGTTGATATGGGTTCTAGTTTGACTAATCCGTATAGTAGGATGATAGCTCCCATCATGCTCAGTATTGTTAGTGCAAATGTTGCTTTAACATGGTGTTCTGGTATTTCAATACAATACTTTTTTTCTATTCACGAGTCACGAGAATTCTCTCGCCGAAAACACCCTTACTGATCCAGTTACGAGTTGAACGGGGCTTGGGGAAGACTCTTGGATTTAGATAGGTCCACGCGATGATCACACCTAGTGGAATTAGAGAGAACCAGCCAATCCACACGCGAGACCAGCAGGTAATAGTGATGAGTAGTAAGAGTGGAAGCCTAGTTGCAAAACTCCATGGATTTGCATGTCTCAACCATGTTTCATCACTCATTTTCATTACAGTTGCCGTTTTACCAAGGATTACTCCAAGTATTCTATCGATCAAAGACTCTCTATACTCAGTGCAATCAGTGTTTGTATTAGAAACACTTGTCGACGGGTTTATACCAGGAGAACCGGGCTCCCCCATTTACCCACCAAGTATTCATCTATTTACTTCCAACTATACTCTTAGTACACGTGTTATCCAATATGGTTTTCCTTATTAAAAAGCTCTATATATCTATGTTGTAGAGGGGTTTTCACCGGATGAAAACACACCGATGCCCCGTGGTTTTAGGAGTTGTAGTTGTTGTCTTGCAGGCTCTACTGTATACTCTGTTTGGATATCTCGTAATGGGTTTTCACAGTACTGGACGTTTTGAATACGTAGAGAATACTACACTAGGTGAAATCTGCTTGTTTATTGAGGGTCTTTATAGAGAACTCGGCCCCGGCTACGGCTGTCTCGTGGAGAGCCCCGTGGTGGAGTCTGATACCTGCTATACTAGTACTAACATGCTCGCCGTGTATGTGTTGCGAAGTATATGTGGAAACAGTGTTCTCGCCGAGAATGTAGAGAGATTCCTGGAATTATACAAGACTGGTTTCTACGACTACTACCAGGTGCTCCTTGGTCTACCCATCCAGCTACCCTTCAATGCGACAAGCCATGTTGTAGCGGGCCGTGTAGGAGAGATCACGGTTAAACACGTTATAGTCTTAGATAGAGTAATGGAGGACTATGATGAATACGCTAACCTAGTAGCTATAAAGGCAATACACCATGCCAGGAGAGGTGAGAGAGAAGAAGCCGCTAGGGAACTAGAAAAACTACGCAGGCTCTACAATGGAGTAGGATTTAGAGACAAGGCATTTAATGGATACTACGAGACATATAAACTAGCCCTGGCGGCCACAGCATATAGTATGGTAGGATATGATGAAGAGGCACTAAGACTCCTCGAGGCGATACGAGAAGTAAAGCCGTTAACAACACTCTACACGGAAAACAAGACTGGAGTCGGAGACCTCAACTTGGAAACAGCGTGTCTAGTGGCAATAGCGATTAATCAATCAATTCATACTCGAAACAAACACTATGATGCATTGTTAAACCAGGGACGAGTAGAAGCCAAGCTACTCATATTAATTACACTACTAGTATTAATCACTATACTCCTACTCAGACACCACTCAGGCAAACACTAAACTACACTATTCCATCCAAGACTATGGGTTGATCCAATTATTGTATACTGAGTATTCTAAGTGTAAGTCTTCTAAGACCCTCTATACCATGGTTCCTCCGCGACTACTACGCCGCCCCATGGACAGTATCGTTTCACTGTGTTTAGCCAGTAGTCTAGCTCGCTCTCTATAAATGATGGTGTTCCATCGCATAATTCAATTGTTATTTCTGCGATTTCTATTGTCTCCGGGTCTAGGTGCCAACTCCACGGCTTGTTGAATCCACCGTCACCCCTCCTAAGCTCGCCCACTATGATCCCCTGTCTCTCACCACGCATCATTTCTCTCAGCAACTTCGCTGTCTCTGGATTAGTTACGAGGACTTTGAATTTCTCGCCGTTGACGTCCACGGTGAAAAGCCATCCATCTGGCTCCCTCTGAGGCCTCAACGTGGCTAGTATATACATGAGTATTAATGTAGCCACCACCAGTAAAGCTATAACTACATATTTCCTCTCCAATACAATACACCACACATCATAAATTATAAGCAAATACAATCCCCCTGCATTTATAAATATATCCTATTAAAACATCCAGAGTAGAATCCAGTATTTTCCATTGTTTCAACTAGGATGATATGAATATAGACTAGTGGGTATTCTACACGCCACTCCCTCGTGTTGTTTACAACGAGAGGACCAGTGGAGATTACGTGTTTCGTAGTGTTTTCTGTTTGGGTTTATAGTTTAAGTACTTGTATGGCGATATATAGCGTAATGTTGATTGTGTAGCCGGGTATTCTGAAATGGTTGAATGTTGTGGCTTTCATAATGGCTGTCGTTGTCAACTAATTGGCTGGTAGTACAGCAATTATTGGCGGTGAAACCACTGGTCAAGTATCAGATGCTATTCGACTCTAGTGACTCCGGCGGGATATGTGTTTTCTATATGGTGGTTATCTATGTATTACTCGGAGTGTTTATTTACTACCAGTCTACTCGGGGAGAGGAGTATGTATTGAAAATAGGTTGGTTATTCATTGCGAGCTGTATATTGAATATTGCCTGGTTGTTTCTTTGGCAACTAGAATACCTTGTCTTCTCAGTAGTCGTCATATTTCTACTCTTGGCTAGTCTAGTAGCAATATATCATCGTCTAGGTATTGGAGAGCGTAGACTACCACTACGAGAGAAAATAGCCTTCCACCTACAATTCAGCGTCTACCCCGGGTGGATAGTATTGCCTCTATAGCCAACGTAGCCGCCACACTGGTTTCACTCGATTGGGACGGGTTTGGATTGACACAGGAGACCTGGGCCACTATAATCATATCTATCGCGCTACCAACCACATTGCTGGTCTAATTGAGAAGACGGAATATTGCTTTTACACTAGTATTTATATGGGCCCTACTAGGTATACCTGTAAAGCAAAGTACGATTCAAAGCATTGTATTAACAGTAGCATTAAGCATTACTGTCTTAACTGCCACACTAACCATACTGTTTTATCAAAGGATCAAACACTACGAGTAACCACTACTAGAATAGATATTTGTCGATGTAAATGAATTACAATCCCTCCCTGTAAACCATGGATTATAGATATAATCATGGAATTAAACCACTATAGAGACTAGTGAGATAAAAACGGCTCAATAGACTTCCATATGTTTTCATCACGCTTATCACTACTCATCCTGGGATCCAACGGGTATACATAAACCTCTATTTTAACAGGTATTTCAGTGTTTCTGATTCCGGAGCGCGGTCTACCAGGCTTCTCGGGGTTACTGGCTAGTTTATAGAATACTCCGAGTAGTTTCTTCTCTCCTTTTATTTCTACGGGTTTAGCGTATTCCACTATATAAGTCAACATTGTTTGTATGTCGCCTCTGTAGATTCTTGATTTGTATTTTGCATCGTATACTATTGAACCCTTACTCCCTTGTAGAATGTAGTCTGGTCTTAAATGGATTTTCCTCCCCGATAGCTTCTCAAAGAATGACCATTCACGGGGGATATTATAGTCTAGTGCTATACCTCCCACGTTGAATTTAACATAGAGGTCTCGGTATTCTGAAACACTAATTTTCACACCGTATTTTCTAGCTAGGAAGTTAAGTATACTTGTCAAAACCCAGAGTTCGTAGATTTTACTAGAGGCACTTGGTATAATGACTCCTCTCTCAATGTACTCGTGGATTAAACCAATATTACTAATATACATTTCATAGAGGTCTGCTAGTATAGTGAAATAGGGGTTTATTCTACTAGCCCTTCTAGTCTCTCCTACTAGGTCTTGAACGTCGACTTCTTCTTTTGACAATATATTGAAGTAGTTGTTTAATGGAGGTGTTGTGAGGTAAAACCAGTGGAGTCTTTGTAGCCACTCGATACCACTAGCTATAAACTCGTTGTAAGCACTCTTCATGTTTTCTAAGAGTATCTCTATTGAATTATTCAATGTATGAGTTAGGTCGTAGTGGAATTTAGCTAGAAGCATGTATGGATAATCATGTATTTCAATTCTAACTCTCTCGTATACACCGAGCGGGTAGCCCTGCCAAATATACTTCAGTGTATCTGGTAAAACGGGATGTCCAACAATATCCTCTGAGACTGTTTTTACACTATTGGTTTTTCTCGGCGGGCTTGAAGACAGTATTAGATTTGTGAGGCGTAGTAGTAGTATACTGTAAGATACTGGTGAAGACAGTGTTGGATAGTGGAGATTTCCAAGTAGTGGTTCTAGTACACCGGTCTCTGCTACTAATACATCGATCGAACGCTTGGTGTCTCGGAGCATTCTATTATATCCACTCCACCCTATCTTGGGCTCTACATGCAACACAATTTTTAAATCACTACTATCGTCGAGCAAGTAGTTACCGGGGAACTCACCTGGATCAACTTTGTCTTCTTTGATTTTTGGTAGCGANNTAGAAAACCAGCTACTTTATTATCCACTATGTCTCCGGGGTTTAAACCATATTCTCTGATACCCTGTTTTAATTCACTAACTACTACAGATTTGTCTTCTCTTAGACATATATATAGTGTTTTATCCCTACTTGAAAAGTAAACTGGTTTCTCGTTTAAACATGGTTTTTCAATTGTGTAGTCCTGGCTAGAAGACATGATATCCGTCCACTAGTTTTCCAATTAGTTCAGCTGAGTAAACCAGGCCAGATCTCTCAAACACTTCTTCTTTGATTTCTCTCAGTACATCCACTATGCTCTTCTTCTCCCGTCGTTCTACTACTCCTGGTCTACCACGATACAGCTTCTCTCTATTGGCGTAGTCAGCCAGTATATCTAGTTGTGGAATAATGTATGTAGAGAAAGCAGAGTCTAGCAGTAGGAGTGTATATGCGAGTATACGTACTTTCGCTTGTTCCTCATCGCTGAGTTTTTTCTCTTCACTAAGTTTTTTCACTTCATCTTCAATGCATTTTAGTTTAGTAGTCTTATATGCGTAGACACCTATAGCCAGGTATTTCAATGCATCCGCTACGAGACCAGGTGTTACTTGAACCGGGCATATCTCGCAGTCATTATACTTAGCTAGTTCAGCATTCACTTCTCCTACTAGTCCAATTAGGATTTTATCAAGTCTAATACTTGAACCAGGAACTTCAAGTGAGTACACTTCTTCGATCCATTTATCACCATATTCTTCTATCTTCTTGGAAAAGTCTACTGGTGTAATACAGTCACATGGATTATCTACTGGTTCTTCTTCTCTACACTTTCTACACATAGCTAGCTCTTTTCTTATCTTCTCAAAATCTATCTTCTTGAATTCTCCGAAATCCCCGGGTAGCCCGGAGTATTTGATTAATAATTCTAAGGTGCTTCCTTCCAAGGCTTTCTTTGGGTAATTCTCGCAGTACCTGGATAAGTTTTCAAGGTAGTTGTGGTTTATAACAGCGAATCTTCTTGTCAATGCGTATCCTAGTTTGAATAGTAGTGCACGGTCGTAATTGTTCATAGTGGCCAATACTCTAAACGAAAATGGAACTGTTATGCTGGCTTTTACTCCTTCATGGCCATAGATTTCTAGTTTTTCTTTTTCTCTGTGTGCAGGGTCTAGTAGAGTAAAGAATTTACCGAAAGCCAAGTCTACATTTGCACGGTTGATCTCGTCGAGTATAAGCCAATATAGCTCTCCATTCTTTAACTTCTCCACGCTCTCCTCGATCACCTTGTATATAAACCCCTTCTTTACAAACTCTTCTCCTATACTCCTCCCAGGTATAACACCACCAATAGTGTCAAAATGAGTCCACTCGGGATTACCAGTAACTATGGCATAAGCTACACCAAGCTCTCCGAGCAAATCCTTCAAGAAACTAGTCTTACCAGAACCAGGGGGTCCGACAAGCAAAACATTCTTGCCACTGAATAAATTCAGTAGAATAATAAATTCTTCGTCTCTCAGAGGTTTTCCAAGTAGGGTTCCCATGGTATAGAACGTAGGATGTCTAGTCTTCTGTTCTACTGTATATCCACCTAGACCGTATCTAAGTATCTCCAATGCCTTTTCTCTCTCCAATTCTACTAGATATCTCCCCTGGAGTTTCACTGGTGATATTCCAGTGAGTTCTTGTATTTCTTTAATGTTGATCTTGTTTTGAAACTCGATAAAACCTGATAGCTTTACAAAATAGAATGAATTATATTTATTTAGCCATTCGTTTGCAAAATCCTGGTAGTCTTCACCCCAAATACCTGCTTCTTTTAGTTTCTCTATTAGGCCGTTTCTATCGAGTTTTATGTATTTTTCAATTACACGCGATACCCCCACCGCTTTCGATTTGTAACTGGGTGATTTAGATGTAAGATAGTGAATTATACAATCTCCAACTTCGAGCCCCTCTATTTTATCTTTATCTTGATGTGTGTCATAAGCCCATAAACACTTACCAATATGTCCTGGATACGGTGCACCAGTTACCTCTAAATAGAAGTTTTTACACTCGATGAGAGGATCCCAGCTTACCTCTTTAACTTCTCTACTACTTGACTCAATCTCAAAGGGTACGAGGTTTTTCTCTAGGTATTCAAGGAGTTTGATAGCTTTACAATCTCTTACAACATTAACATTTGCACCCAGGGGAATAGTGGCCCTAATTACAC
>DADP01000019.1 GCA_002495025.1 Desulfurococcaceae archaeon UBA285 | reverse complement strand
TACAGTTGAAGTAACTGTAACAAAGACTCAAACCGTTGAGAAAACCATTACACAAGTACAGACAGTAGTAGAGACAACCACAGAAACCAAGACTGAAACAGTGACACAGCCAGATATGACAACAACTGGTATTGTCGGCGTAATAGCAATTATAATTGGATTCATTATAGGCTATATTATAAAGAAGAAATAGTTTTTCTCATCTTTCAATATTTTTTTCATCGTCTTTCTCTTCTATTTCTAAAAATTATTAATGCATTTTGTATATTTCTCTCTACGGGTGTTGAAAACATGGCGAGAAAAATCATTGTATTATTAATACTAGCCTTCTTAATTATATCCAACACTATAGTGCTCGCTGAATACCCCTGGAGCACACCAAGTAGTGAGAAGTATCCGTGGCTGGATTATCTTGCCAGTCTTACTAGTGAGAGAAATGTCGAGTTAGTCATATTAACGAGGCATGAAGCATCAATTCAGAGCTTGACTAGAACAATGTTTCTCCAGAGCGAAGTAGCCAAAAAGCTGGGCATAACTAACATTAGATTTCTATATGTAGCAGCAGAGTCATGGCCCGACTACCTCGAAAAAGCAAAACAAAGAGGAACTTCAATAGATGTAGCGTGGGGTGGTGGTCCAACACTATTTAACTACATCGACGATCTCGGCTATTTAATGCCCATTAACCCAGCCAGGAATCCAGAACACTACGCAATAATGTACGAGCTAAGTAAAATACCCGAACAGATAGCTGGTAGTGAAACATACAAGAAAGACTCCGAGGGCAATATCAGGTGGATTGGAGCGAGTATAAGTAGTTTTGGATTCACGGTTAACCACGACGTATTAAACAGATATGGAGTTCCAAAACCAGTGAAATGGGAGGATTTGTCAAGCCCTGAATACGCTAGATACCTACCTGGAACTCCACTCATAGCAACAGCTGATCCAACTATGAGTACTTCAAATGCCAGAATATTCGAAATAATTCTACAAGCAAAGGGCTGGGAAGAGGGTTGGAGAATACTTACACTTCTAGCCGCTAATGCAATAATATACTCTGGTAGTGGTGATGCACGTGATGCTGCAATACGTGGAGATGTAGCTATTGCAACTACAATAGACTTCTATGGATATATGGCAATGAACGTCAACCCCAACTGTGAATACATTGCTCCCGAAGGAGAGACAATAGTCAATGCAGACCCAATAGCTATTCTAACAACTACAAAGCACCCAGTTCATGCGGCTGCATTTGTAGCATGGGTTTTAAGCGAGTTTGGAGGACAACAAATATGGCTAGACAAAGAAATCAATAGAATTCCAATAAACCCATATACATTTAATACACCAGAAGGACAAAAAAGGCCAGATTTGAAACAAGCATTTAATAAAATCCTTGAAACACGTGGTATATTGTTTAATGAGACATTGTCTGCTCTATGGATTGACGCTGTAATCAACTACTTTAAAGCAACACTCGTAGACGTCCATGATGATTTACAATACACTTGGGCTGAAATAGCAAAAGCCTACCTTGATGGAAAGATTACCCGTGAACAATTTGAATATTTAACTAGAGAGCTAGCTAAACCATTAACCTTCACTGATCCACTAACAGGAAACCGGGTTTCATTCACTCTCGAATACGCTGTGACTATTGGAAAATACATGTCGAATAAATCAATAGCAGACCCCTTAAAGAACTCGTGGATAAATGGTGCAAGAGAACGCTATCAATACGTACGACAATTACTACAACAAATGCTTACTGCAACTACGTCAACACCACAAGAAACCACTACTCAAACCACTGAGGCACCTAGTGGATTTTCACCACTACTCATAGGATTGGTAGTATTAGTGGTTATTGTAATTGGAGTATTATTTGTTTTTACAAGGAGGAAATAAATAATCTAAATATTTTTATACCTCCTTTCCTATTACCTTTACTTTAGCCGTGACAAGGAAGAATACGTATAAGGGGTAGTTTCATGGAGAAAACCGGTTTTACAGCCAATATGTTGAAAATGATATTAATTAGTACTATACTCGCAGTTATTTCACTAATTGGATTTACGTTTCTAGCTGAGTCTGAAGCATTAATACTTGCATATTTCATTCTATTTATCTCGTTTCTAACGGGTTATTTCTTGTTGAAGTGGGGTTTTGACTACTATAGAATAAAGTATAGTTTCTCACTTACATTTCTCGTCGTGGCTGTCTTTCTATATGATCTAATAATACTCTTAACAGGTGCAACAGGTTTACTTTTTGCAATCTCAGTATTTATAACTCCTTATCTAGGAGTCTACGTTTTCGGCTCAATAATTGAGAGTAGAAAAGCTAGAATTCGTTTTCAAAGAGAAGCAAAACATGCTCTTCCTCTATGGAGGCGTCTACGTGCGACATTCTACCAATTAGATGGTACTATGTGGTTTTTCATGATTTTCGCGTTTGGATATTTAATACTATTTATGTTGACACCCATAATGCTTGTATTAAAAGAAGCTTTTACACCACCGGTTGGTGGTGATTGGCTAACTAATTTCAAGACTGTTTTGAGAACTGAAAAATACGTTAATTTCAATCCACTGGTTAAAGACCCCGTTCAAGTAGTTAGACTGCCCGATGGTACATGTATCATAAGAGCTGTTGGCGTGAGTTATGGTCCTGTATTGAATAGTTTAATTATTGCATCAATTGTTACAATAGTAGCTACTCTTCTTGGTATTATTGTTGCATATGTACTAGCTAGATATACTTTTCCAGGGCATACCCTGCTGAGGATAATGGGTATTATACCATTATTTAACACTCCATTTATTAATGCATATGTCGTTAAATTGATTTGGAGCGAGGCCGGTCCAATCTCCCACGTCTTTCACTGGTTAACTGGGTGCTACCTTGCTGTTGAAGGTTTAATTGGTGTAGCTGTAGCCCAGATCTTTACTTTCTTCCCCATAGTCTATTTAAATGCCTATACGGCCTTCCTCAATGTTGATCCATCAACAGAAGAACAAGCTGAAAACCTAGGAGCTAAAGGGTTTAGATTATTTAGAACTGTAACCTTTCCACTTGCACTTCCAGGTATTATTGCCGGCTCTACACTAGTCTTTGTATTTAGTCTTGAAGACCTTGGAGCACCCATAGTATTCAATGAGAAGAGATTGATAAGCTATGAGATCTATAGTAATCTACAAAACCCCAGAGGAATGATCTCTCCAACTACAGCCGCTCTCGGAGTAGTTCTCTTAATACTATCTCTAACAGCTTTCCTAGCTATTAGAAACTATGTAAGTATGCGATCATACGCTATGATTAGTAGAGGTGGAAGGTGGAAGCCTAGAACCAGAAGACCTGGACTGCTTGGTCTATTAGCAATTTATCTAGGAGTATTCCCCCTCGTAGTATTTGCCATGCTACCACAAACACTAGTTATATTAATGGCTCTCGGCGTGTTTAGCCCATATAAGAGCGGATTTAACCTCGTATTTACTATACCTTCTAATCCACTTCAATACATAGAGACTTTGCTAGTAGATCCATTGATATCTAGATATATTGTAAACACTATTCTATACGCAGGCGTATCAATAGTTATTGCAGTTTTCCTCGCTATTTCTGTTGGATATAGTGTTAGTAGATTAAAGATTAAGAGAATTCCAGCGATACTAGATGCTCTAGCAACATCACCACTCGCAATTCCAGGACTCGTTATGGCTCTTGGATACTTCTACTTCTTTATTGGATTATCAGAACTACTACCAAGTAGTATAGCGTCAATTATAAGCCCTGTTAGCACAGCTTTCGAGGCATGGATTGTATTCATTATAGCTTTTAGTGTGAGAAGACTACCCTACGTTGTGAGATCTGTATTTGCCGGGTTCCAACAAGTCCACGAAGCACTCGAAGAATCAGCAATGAACCTTGGTGCATCACGCTACAAAGTAGTGTTTGGTGTTATACTTCCATTCATTATAGGCTATGTCTTGAGTGGTGCACTACTAGGATTTATCTATATGGCAACAGAGGTTTCAACAAGCGTGACTTTTGGTGGTATTAGACAAGACCAAGCACCTCTGACATTCTACATGAAAGACGCTATTACCGGTGCAGCCGGTATTGGACCATACCTTGTAGCCGCCATGGGTACACTGTTAATCATTGTTCAACTAGTAATAGTGGTAATTATCGTATTTGTCTTTAAACAGAGATATGCATTTATAGGTGTTTAGAGGTGAAACCCGGTGACTAGGATAAAACTAGAGGGTATATCTAAATACTATGGAAACGTAGTAGCCGTAGACGATGTAAACTTAGAGATAAATAAAGGAGAATTCTTTACGCTACTTGGACCTAGCGGTTGTGGTAAAACAACAACTCTTAGAATAATTGCTGGTTTTGAAATACCCGATAAAGGACACGTATACTTTGACGATGAAGACGTTACATTTCTAAAACCATATAAGAGAAATACAGCAATGGTATTTCAAAACTATGCATTATGGCCACACATGACAGTTTTTGAAAACGTAGCTTATGGATTGAAAATAAGAAAGAAAGAACTTGGATTAACAGATGAAGAGATTAAAAAGAGGGTTCAATGGGCTCTCGAACTAGTCAAACTAAGTGGATTTGAAAACAGATATCCACTACAATTAAGTGGCGGACAACAACAGAGAGTAGCTCTCGCGAGAGCTCTCGTCGTACAACCAAGAGTACTACTACTAGACGAGCCTTTGAGCAATCTAGACGCTAAACTTAGAATTGAAATGAGAGAAGAATTGAAGCGCATTCAAAAAGCTCTTGGTATAACAACTATTTATGTAACACACGATCAATTGGAAGCTATGAGCATGTCTGATAGAATAGCTGTTATGAATAAAGGCAGAGTAGTACAGATAGGCACCCCGAGAGAACTATACTTATACCCCAAATCCCTCTTTGTAGCCGACTTTCTAGGACGGAGCAGTATATATCCAGGTAGACTAGTAGAACAACGTGGAAAAGAAGTAGTAGTAGAACTCGAAGATGCTAATATAGTATTAAAAGGCGTTACACCACTCGAAAAACTACCAGAGAAAGTAGCAGTAGTAATTAGACCCGAAATAGTAAAACTCGGAAGAGAAAATGCACAGGAGGGAGATGCTGTTCTCAAGGGAGAATTAGAATTCGCAATGTTTACTGGCGAGAAAATTGAAGCCCGTGTTAAAATAGGTGGTATAAAACTACTAGTCTATATTCCAAGCTATCTAGATGTAACTATAGGGTCTACACTCGAAATAACAATTCCATGGAGGAATACTGTAGTATTACCTCTCGAAGAATAAATCTATTTTAAAATCCATGTATACTCGTGTAGCTCTGCATGGTTTATAGTAGTTTTTAATTCTCCTCTCTCTAGTCTTATTGTTTTTACTAGTATTTTGTATTCTTCAACTTCTAGTTCTATGAGAGATGGAGTGTAGGAACCACCGCCCCCACCCCATACACCGGTTAGAGAGCCTGGGTTTAATAATAGTGTTTTTCCACCTGTTCCTATTTTAACAAAGTCTCTGTGTGTATGCCCCGTCATGAATACCTGTACTCCTAGTTCCTGGGCTTGTCGAGATAGCTTAACAATATCTCCTCGTGGATAGACTCCATCGCCATGTGTAATTCCAAATACAATGTCTCCTATATTGAATATACTGTGTTTAGGTAGTGGTAGATAATCCATGTTGCCTCTAACAACATATACTTGTCTACCGAGAGACCTAGTCCACTCTAATATCTCCTCGCTGGTTAAATCACCTGTAAATCCAACTATATCCCATGGTTTTAAATTCTCAATGTATTCTAGTAGAGGTCTTGGTATTGCTTCTGCCCGGTCAGGTATGTGGGTGTCGCCTATTAGTAAAACACGTATCATACATGATCAGCCGGGTAAGTTGTCTTCACTGATCGAGCCGGAGGTAATTCATCACCAATAATGGATATTCTTGTAGACCATTATAACTATTACGCTGAGGAGACATAGCGCTACTTAGAGTTTTTAAACTCGCTGATAACTCTATGGTATGTAATATTCAATGGAAACGGAATTAGTATATATGCTAGTAGTTTGAATTCGCTTGTGGAAAGAGCTTTTATTACTTCACCTGCTTCTCTAAATTCATTTAGATAGCTAGATAGTATGGTTTTTACTACTTCGCCATATCTATTTGTAGTGATAGATTCAATATATCCATCTATAGACAGTGTTGAAATCAACACAAGGAGATCCCACGCCGCGAATTCATGATTATACTTGTCTATTGCTTGTTCAGCATCAATTATATAAACCTCTCCATCTCCAACTATAAAATTCGATATTTTAGTATCTCCGAGCACCCAGCCTGCTTCATGACACGCTCCAAGTTCTCGTGCAACAAGCGAGTGTATATTTAATGGTGCATTAAATCCATAAACTACTCCATTAATAAAACTCCGCACTATTTTAACTTCTTTATAGTCTACAATATATATTTCTGGTTTACTAAAGCAGTCTGCTCTCCTCATAAAAGATACTTCTCTCTCCATTCTTTTAACTGGGTCGTGTACAAATGGAAATTTTTGAATTGGTATATTACCCAGTGCTACTAAATACCATTTAAGTATTCCGTGTTCGGAGGCATATGATTTTACAACGTATTTTGAGTTATTTAATTCAATTATCTTTGACTGTTTGGATAAATAGTCGAGAAGACCAATAAATCCACTTATACCCATGTATTCTCCTCCCTTACACTACAATCCCTCAATAGTTATTATACTGTAATAGTAGGAATGGCCCAGGAGAGAGCCTTTGCTCATTCTCCCCCGTTCTAGGGGGCGTTGCAAAGGCCTTCATTTTACTATATACTCTGAGTGGTTTTAAAATGTCATGTTGATATTTTTACCTAAGATCTTTTTGTATTTTGTAAAAAATATATATGTTTCAAATAAATTTTCATTAGTTTTTGTATAAAACCTGTTCATTATCCCAGTTTTAAGTACTGAGTTCTTTAACTCAAAATTGGTGGAAAATCGGTGAATGCTGTTATCAGCTATCCCAGCAATTCAGCGATGCGTGGAATTATAATTGAATTGCCATTAAAGCAGAGAAAGAAGACTATATCCCTCAGGTTGGATGAAGATGTCCTCGCCGTTCTCGATAGGTTTGCGACACTGAATGCTGAGGTCTCTCGTACTCTATTGATAACAAAAATTGTTGAAGCACTTGCTAAAGGTATAAAGGAATCTAATTATAATGCGTATAAACTAGAGCTTAAATTCTATGTTGAAAACCCGGAAACTGGGGGAGAAGAAGCTATTAGTGTTGTAATTCCCTTGAAGTCAAAGAAAGAATAGTTTATTGTTGTGTCTGCTTACTACTTGTTTTCATCATTTCAATGATCATTTTTACAATGTCTGCTGGCATACCAATCATGTGTGCTAGCTGTTCTGGTGTAATACTTTCTCCATATAAGCTATAGTATTGTTGTACTGCATATATTGGCTCTAGATAATAGGTCTTTCTACCTTCTTTAACTCTCGCAATAATACCTAGTTTATTTAATTTCGCTAGATATCTAGATTCAATAGTTCTAGCTCTACCAGTATACTTTGCGACGTCGTCGGCTGTAGCGCGTTTCAATGTTATAACTGCATCTAGTGTTTTCAATGTAGGTGGTGTTATAATAATACCTCTTTTAACTAGAAATCTTATATCGTATATTCCACATATGTCTTGATACTCCATTTCAAACACCATTACTTTATTTGTAAAAACATCTTATATATTATCAATCTTATATATCTTACATTAACAATAACCTGCAAATTATAAGTTTGTATTTTAAATGTGTATTCCAAACGAATATAAGAGACCCAGGATACTAGATAAAATTGCAAGGGGTTAATAATGAAAACTATTGGGGGAAAGCTTCTCGAAGAATTACTTAACAATATATCTCTCCACATAAAACTAGCTGTTAGAGCCGTTGAAATATTAAATGATATTGTCTCGCAATACAACTCTATAGATTTAAACACTTTGAGTGCAAAATACGAAGAAGTCAATACTATAGAGCACGAAGCAGACGAGTTAAAGAAAACACTATTTAACTTAATAAGAATTAGTAGACTACACCCAGAAGATAAAGAAGACTACATGAAGTTTGTTTTAAGCGTTGAAGACATTACAGGTCTAGCTAAAGCAATCGCCAAGAAATTCCTGATATTTAAACACATAAACCTTGTCATTCCAGAAAACATACACAGCCTCCTAAAAGAAATGACAAGTCTATCTGTTAAATCAGCTGGACAACTCCTCCAACTAGTTAAACCACACGAATCCACCAGTATAGACGAGCAAGAAATTGTTTCAATAACAGAGAAGATTGAAAAAGAAGTAGATGAATTACGATTAAAAACACTAGAAGAAGTATACAAATACTGCATGACTAGTTATAACGTAGTATGTATTGCACTACCAATAGTAGTAGACGACATTGAAGAAATAAGCGATAAATGCGAGTCTATTGCAGATTTATATAGACTCCACTTTATCACACGAATATAACTCTAAAACAACACAGTTTAAAACTCGAAACTTACTGGTGTTTTATATTGATTATAGCTATTATTACAGCTGCTGGAGAGAGCAAGAGATTTCCCGGTAACAAACTCCTGTATAAATATCGTGAGAAACCATTAATTATACAAACAATTGAAAACATCATTGAATGTAATTGTATCGACCATGTAATAGTAGTTACTGGGCATATGCATGAAGAAATAAGTAGTGTAATCAGAGAACACGGGTTAAACGTAGAAATCACTTACAACCCAGACTACACTGTAGGTATGAGTACCTCAATTAAACACGGTGTAAAATATGTTTTAAAACATTATAATGGGTTTAAAGGAGTAATGATCAATCCAGGCGATTGCGCGTGGATCCATCCGGGAATATACTCTCTCCTTACAGTGCGTTTTTATGAATTCCTTGAATCAAAAGATATAGTTGTAGCATCTTACATGGGTCGGCGGGGACACCCAATAATATTCTCATATAGATTAATTCCATCACTACTAGAAATAAGCGAGGAGAGAAAGGGCTTAAAAGAAGTTACTTTGAAATACCTCGATAGGACACTTGTTGTTGAAACTAATTACCCAGGAGTAGTATTAGATCTAGACACTATTCTAGATGTATTAAGAGTAAAAAACACATTGTTTATCTAGGTGTATAGTTCTTCGTGTCTTACTAGTTCAATACTTATCTCGCCGTTTTTCTCTCTAATAATGACTTCGGGTGCTCCATATATTAAATTGTGTTTCATTGCTAGTGGGTCTTGATATGCACCTGTATCTAGAAAGACTACGTAGTAGTTTTCATGTTTACTTGGTAGGTGTAATGGTACACCCCGTATTTTTATCTTGTATCCTGGTATACCAATGAGCTTTCCATCTAGGAGAGTAAATATTGGTGAATCCAATTGTAGTTTTCTTCCATCACTAATAAACAACTTTATTTCTCCCATACTATCACATGTTAAATCACTAAGAGATGCTAGTACATGTGGTGGCTCGTTGAGTCTTTGTGCTGGTAGTGGTTGGAAGTACTGGTCTACGAGGACAGCGTCTGGTATATCAGCGAATATAGACATATTCAATACAAATCTCTTTGTTGGAGACGTTATTAACCTAAATATTTTCTGGTCTTTAACTAAATCTTCGATTTTAATTCTCCCTGTTTTAACAAGTTCCATTACTCTAGAGGGTAAGTCTTCGCGTAGCATAGCTACGAGTTCTTCGTATAACTCTCTACGGCCGTTTTCTAGTTGCGGCGCAGATCTTATATCGTGGATTAACTTCTCTATTTTATCGAGAAACAATTTTACCTCTTCTAGATTGTTAAATTCTTTTACATCTGCTACTTGTTCGCGGAGGGCGTGTACTGCTGAATATGTTCTTACATCAACTACTTTAGTTGCAACTATTCTATGTGATGAAACAATAAATCTACCTCCTTCAAAAACCAGTATTGGATTTGGTGTAATAGATATCATAGTGTTTAATAGTTCTTTGAAGTAGTCTGTAACAGTATAATCTGGTGATTCTTCTTCGCCGTCACGTGCATCAATGTATGGATACGCCATTCCTCCTCCAGGGTCAACTATTTGAATGTTTTCAAATCCAAGTTGTTTTAATTCATTATAGACTTGTCTAACTTCTACAAAGTAGTTTTTAAGGTCTTGTATTTTGTAGAGCTGAGAGCCGGGATGCATGTGTAATAAACTTGCTCTCTCAGTTATGAATTTATAGTCTGTTTTCAGTTTCACCAGGGCGTTAGTTGTCACTCCAAACTTACTTCCAAGACCAACCGAGCCAGACCACTTTCCATGGAGTTTAACAATTGGTTTTACTCTAATTCCTATTTCTAACTGTGGATACTTAGATAGTACTTCAAGGTCGTTTTCACTTTCAATATCTACAAATATCCTCCAGCCAAGTCTATATAGCTTGAGTAGTTCCTGGACAACGTTTTCTGTAACTACACCGTCGTATATCAGTATTCTAGGCTGGTATTTCTCGGCTAGTTTTATCAATGTGCGTACTTCGCCAATTGACCCTGTATTAAATCCCCATTTATACTTTTCTCCATATTCAAATATGGCTTCTATTACTATTGGTGTTGGATTAACCTTCATGGGGAAAACTGGCTGGAATCCTCCCGTGTAGCCCAGTCCTTCAGCTATAGTTTTAAATGCTGTGTAAACCATATCCATTGTTTTACCGATTGCTGGTAGTATTCTTATATAGGCAATGTCGAGTTTTAAATTGTCCATTAATTCTTTTACTCTGATTTTCTTATTGTTTACATTAATATATAGATAACCTTCTTCATCTACATTTATATAAGATTCTCTCACATAGTTTTCTAATCCATAAATTTTTCTTGCTATGTTTATATTCCAATTGCTGTCCATTTCTATATTTGCCCTTGTCTAAACTCTACTTCAACCATGATATTATAGGGGTTTAAATCAATTACTGTGGGTAGAACAACTCGTTTAAAACATCTTCTTTTAGTTTTTCAAGTAGACTTTTCAGTTTTGTTTTTGACTCGTCATCTAGGTTGCTCTGGTCTACTTCGACTTGGAGATTAATTATTTCTTCTATTAACTCGAGGGCTTGATTTAACATTATAGCTTCGTAATTGCTTGCTTTAGCTATTATTCTATTGAAATCAACGCTCAATTAGACCCCGATAAATGTATTCATAGTAGTAAACTAATAAACCACGGGTCGGGCGGTCCGTGAACCACTCATCCCTCGTTCAGGAGGACTTTCCTCATCCCTAGAAAAAATAAGTATGTTTAGTCTTTATATTTCCATCTATTTAGATTTTCTTGCTTTTGCAGCTGCTTTCTTTATTACTTCTACCATTTCTTCGTTTGGCATATAGCCGGGTATTACTTCTAGTGGTTTAGCACCGTAGACGTGGTAGTCTTCAATTCTTGTTATTGCTACAAATGGTACGTATTGTACTCCATACCTGTCGGCTTCAATTGGGTTTTCAAAGGCCTCTATTGTCTCGACTATAATGTTTTTATTGAGTACTCCTACTTGATTCATAAAGTCGACTACTAGTGGACAATAGGGGCATTCTGGTGTTACAAATACCTTTACGTGTAGTGGAGTATCAATAGCTTCAATTTCCTCTACTAGTTCTTCTGATAGTTTTACGCCTTCTGATATATATTCGTGTATGAATATAAATGGAGCGAATTCTTGCCCGCTGGGTATTCCATAGTATCTTACATTTCTACCTGGTGTGTCATATATAAATGCTGGTAGATAGCGTGGATTATAGATTTTACCGGTTTTAACATCGTGTACTTCAAAACTTAGTTTTCCACCGCTTATTCTAGTTAATTCGTCAGCTAGTAGTTTTGCTTCTCCACATGTATGACAGTGTACGATTAAACCGTATTTTTCTATTTCTTCTTCGTAGTCGTGGTGGTGATGGTGTTCTCCAGTAATACCTGGATTCTCTAGTGAGTCTATTATTAAAACGTCTTTCATGTTCTTTCTTAGTCCACTAAATATTTTTTTCAATTCATTTACTGTCTCTTCGTCGAATAAAGCACTCATTATGTTTACACCTATAACTCGGTTATAACTAAAGAGAAAAAAACCTTTAAAAACTTAATTTATAGTGGAGGTAGAATTGAAGAAAACACTTCAACACAGAGTACTAGAAACTCTAAGAGACAATCCTGGATTATCACCAAAAGACCTAGCTAGTATACTCGAAGTCGACATAAACAAAATCAAAGTAATTCTATATAAGTTGAAAACAGCCGGCTATATTGAAAAAGCCGGCAAGGGATTTCTACTTACTCAGCGTGGTATGAAATTCCTCGAATACCTAGAAAAAGGGGTTAGTGAGGCAGGCGAGAAGAAAACCAGTGAAATAAGAGAAACACAACCTCCAACACCACAAGAAGAACAAGCAATTCAACTAACTGAAATACAGAGTGCTACTAGTACCGTAAACAGAGAAACCAGTATTGAATACAGAGAATTAATAAATGAAATACTGAATAGAATAAGTCTACTAGAAAAGAAAGTAGCTAGCTTAGAAAACCAAGTAAGAAACATTGAACTAGCACTTCAAAGTAGAAGAGAAAAAAGAGAAAATGGTTTAACTATTGATCCGCCAGTTCAACCCTATAACGAAGCATATACTAAATACGGTAGTATAATAGATAGATTAATTAATGAAAACAAACTCGTGAGAATAGGGTCGCTGGTAGTTGACTCTACATTCTACCATGAATTTAAATCTAGATTTCCACTAAAAGTATCAGACATAGACAAACTCACTACTTATGAAAAACTCCTCTTAGAAGAAATGAGGAGAGAAGCTCTTGTAATCCTCCACGCGGGTAAAGAATATAGATTAGTCTCCTAGCCTTCTTCCATTTCCTCGTATTCCTCTGTCAATGCAGGTGCATATTTCTCTGGGTGTTCTACACCGTCTGGACAGCCCTTACCATGTCTTATGGGCTTATCTAATCTACTCAGTAATACAATACGACTTGGTATTGACTCGCTGAGCACTTTGTAACCAGTTAACTCGCTTAGTTTCTGTGCTACACTCCTAATTTCACTATGTGATGGCATATTATCTCTTGTCAATCTCGCACGGCTTCCACCTATAAACATATAGGCTTTTACTTCTACATAGTGTGGATTACCTCTCTCAATGAATTTAGCAAATGCTCTAAGTGCTTCTTCATTATCGTTAAATCCTTTTACAATAGTTATTCTATAAACAACGGGGGACCTGAAGGATCTAACATAATCTATAGTTTCCTGGAAGAGCTCCCAAGCTCTTGGAACAGATGGTCTATTGAAGTACTCATAGGTCTCTTTACTCCAAGCCTCCATGCTTATATATAATTGAGAAGGCTCTTTTTCCAGGTTTTTCAATACATCTGGTCTTGTACCATGAGTTACAAGAAACGTTGTTATACCACGTTTATGGTATTCCTCTATGAGCTCGCCTAGTCTTGGATATAATAGTGGTTCTCCAGCGAGACTTATCGCCGCGTGTTTTGGATTCATTGCTTCTTCAACCATTTTCTGATCTGCTTTAGGATTACCCTTGTAGCCAGCCATTATTTGTCTATGAGTCATAATGCTCTCTTCAACTAATACTTCTGGATCGTCTATTACTGGTGGTCTAGTGTCATCCCAGTGCATTCCAATATCTTCGAATTGTATTCTCCAACAATGTAGACATCTATTCCAACACCATGCTACGACAGGAGTCATTTGTATACAACGGTGGCTTTCAATACCATACCATAAACACTTATAGCAAAATCTATGTCTTAGCACTGCTTCTTTTGTCCAGTGACATCTTTTAACTGCTCCTATTGTACCAATTAAATGATATCCTTGCTTGACTAATCTATCATATATAGCCTTGTATACCGGGTTACTAGTCCAAAATTCCTCGCGTTTTTGCTTAATAGCTTTAAAGTCTATAGTCAACCCAGCCACCTCTACTATAACATCGTTATATAGTGCCTAATATAGAAACTCATATATGAATGCTTAATAATCACATAGCGTATTAATACAGTTGAGTGATGAGCGAACCCGCGACTGATTGATGAAGAAGGTTGGCGTTACTGAGGTGGAAGTTAATTGCCAAAGATATACAAGTTGAAAACAATTACCGGTGAACAAATAGAACTCGAACTACAAGAGAAATCTAAGAGAAGCCTTGTCTTTAAAGATGTAAAATCAGGTGTTTTATACAGAGTAGTTGTAGAGAAAGCAGATAATGGAAAATACGTTTTAAACGTCAACGGAGAAAAACACATTGTCCGCTCTAGTAAATCGGGTGTTTTTGTAGACTATATACCACCACTGGTATTTGATGTGAAATACGAGGTGGTTGAAGAAGAGAAGAAAAGGCAAAAAGAAACCATGGCAATCCAAGTACTCGAACAAAACGTATTGACATCTCCAATTACTGGTAGGGTCGTGGAAGTAAAAGTTAAACAAGGAGATCTCGTTAAACAAGGAGATACTGTTGCTTTATTGGAGTCTATGAAAATGATTATTGAAATAAAAGCACACATGGCTGGTACAGTAGAAGAAGTATATGTTGAACAAGGTAAAACAGTGAATAAAGGAGATAAAATAATTAAAATCCGGCCTTCTACGTCATAACGGTATATTAGTGTGTTTTTTGAAGGGTGGTAGTTCAGCTCTCTTAGTTGACAGTAATACTAGTGCATCATATATCTTCTTTCTAGTATCAGCTACATCTATAACTTCGTCAACGTATCCTAGTTCAGCTGCTCTAAACGGGTTTGCAAATACTTCTCTATACTCTTTCAGTTTTTCTCTATAGAATGCTTCTGGGTCTGGTGCTTTCTCTATTTCTCTTCTATAGAGTATTCTAACTGCTCCTTCGGGGCCCATTACAGCTATTTCTGCTGTTGGCCACGCGTAGTTGATATCACTGCCCAGTGAGAGACTACCCATTGCTATGTATGCACCACCGTAAGCTTTTCTCATAATTACTGTTATTTTGGGTACTGTTGCTTCAGCGTATGCGTGGAGTACTTTTGCACCGTGTTTAATTATACCGCCGTGTTCTTGGTCTACTCCGGGCATAAAGCCGGGCGTATCAACTAGTGTTACTATTGGTATATTGAATGCATCACAAAATCTTACAAATCTCGCTATTTTATTGCTTGCATCTATATCTATTACACCAGCATTAACGGCTGGTTGATTAGCTACTATTCCAACTGTATACCCGCCTATTCTACCAAAACCTACAACAGCTGATTTAGCGTAGTTTGCGTGGACTTCTAGGAAGTCGCCGTTGTCTACTATAGATCTAATAACTTGTTTTACATCAAATGGTTTTGCTGAATCAGTTGGAACTACTTCGTATAGTTCTTCTAGTCGTCTATCAACGGGGTCGTCGGATGGAACAAATGGTGGTTCTTCCGCGCTGTTGTTTGGAAGATATGATAGTAGTTTCTTGACGATTTCAAATGCGTGTTCTTCGTTTTCCGCTATAAAGTGTGCTACACCACTTATTGATCCGTGGACATCTGCTCCACCTAGTTGTTCAAATGTAACTGATACACCAGTAGCTGCTTTAACTACTTCGGGGCCTGTGATAAACATATATGATCCTTTGACAATTATTACAAAGTCCATTAGTGCTGGACTATATGCCGCTGCACCTGCACATGGACCCATAATTACAGCTATCTGGGGAATTACGCCACTAGCTTTGACGTTTGCATGAAATATTCTTCCACAACCATGTAGTGAAGCAACACCCTCCTGAATTCTGGCTCCTCCAGAATCGTAAAGTCCAATTACTGGTACTCCGACTTGTATTGCTTGTTCTATTGTTCTCGCGATTTTCTCTCCATGTACTTCTCCAATACTTCCTCCTAGCACTGTAAAGTCTTGCGCATAGACAAATACTAGTCTCCCATTTATCCTACCATAACCAGTAACTACGCCGTCTCCATAGAATTTCTGCTTGTCGAGGCCGAAGTAGCTTGATCTATGTATTCTCATCCATTGTAATTCAACAAATGAACCTGGATCTAGGAGTTTATCAAGTCTCTCGCGTACCCATAACTTGCCTTTTTCTTTTTGTTGCTGTATTTTGTCTTTTCCTCCTCCCTGGATAGATAGTTCGCGGTATTCTCTTACTTTTTTCAATAGCTCTTCATGACTACTCATTACTTTACCCTCTTTAGAATTGAAACAGCTGCAATTGTACTTATTCCACCAATATTGTGTGTCATAGCTACCGCTGGATCACTTGCTTTGTAGCCCGGGAAGTCTCCTCTTAACTGCATAGCGGCTTCTGCAACCTGGTATATACCTGTAGCTCCAACAGGGTGTCCTCTGGCTTTGAGTCCTCCACTAAAGTTTACTTCTGGTTTATCTCCCTTTTGGAATCTTCCTTCTTTGAATAATTTAGCGGCGAGTCCTTTTGGCGCGAATCCAAGGTCTTCTAGTGCTACAAATCCAGTTACGTGGAATGCATCGTGAAGTTCAACGTAGTCTACTTGTTTCAACTCTATGTTTGCTTTTTGTAGTGCTTCACGAGCTGCTTTAACAGTAGAGTCCATTGTTAACAAGTCGTTTCTAGTTGTTAAATCAACGCTATCTGTAGCTAGTGCCACGCTTGCTACTTCTATGAGTGTGTCTCTACCTATTTTTCTAGCTATTTCTCTAGCTCTCTCCTCTCCTCTTACTAGTAGTACAACTGCTGCTCCATCACCTAGTGGAGCTGCATGGAATAGTCTTATTGGATCTGCTATTAACGGGCTCTCCATTACTTCTTCAAGTGTTGTTTTTCTAGGTAGCTGTGCATAGGGGTTGTAGCTGGCATACTCGTGCATTTTAACAGGCCAGTGAGATAGGTCTTCATCAGTGTAGCCGAAGAGTGATTTATACAGTCTTGCAACCATTGCGTTTAATCCAGTAAATGTGGCACCATAAAATACCTCGTAGTCGGCATCTGCAGCCTGAGCGAGAGCACGTGTTACAAACTCTGTATTTGCTTCTGTTAGTTTTTCTACTCCTCCAGCAGCTACGACGTCTACCATACCTGATTTAACAAGGGCGTAAGCAGCATATAGCGCGGCTCCACCACTGCCACAAGCTGCTTCTACTTTAAATGCTGGTAGACCCCTGAAACCAGCGTAGTCAGCCATCATTGCACCAAGACTATCCTGCCCCATTAACACGCTTGAAGTCATATTTCCAACAACTATTGCTTGTGGTTTTACTCCACCAGCGTCTTCTATAGCCTTCCACAATGCCTCAGCAAACAATTCTTTTGCATGCTTCTCGTAGAATCTACCTATTTTTGTCATTCCAACTCCAATAATAAATACTCGTTCCAAACCATACACCCTTGATAACCCATATTAAGGTATTACACGTGAGGTATAAAAACAAGACGTGTAGAAATAGGTGTAGTTAATGAATACCAGTCTTGAATCACTTAGAGAACTAGCCCGTCAAATAAACAACGTAGAACTACAAAAACTAGTATTAGACATTATAGACAACCCAGTACTAGCATTCACCGATATAAAACCACTAATAAAAATCGAGGAATCACCAGCAGCACCTAGAAAACACCACTTCTACACTGGTGGATTAATAATACACACGTATTCAGTAACACTCCTCGCACTGAAGATTGTAGATGTTTTCGAAGAAGTATATGGATTGAAAGTAGATAGAGACCTAGTTATAGCAACAGCCATACTCCACGATATCTTCAAATACTACCAGTACACTATAGACCCCGTTGGAGGAGGATATAAAGCACGCGAAGACTGGTATCTCTCACACGACTATAGCATCATAGCGGAATTAGCAAAGAGAAACGCACCCGATAAACTAATTAGAGCTATAAGCGAAGTACACGGTCAAGTACCGTTTTCAACAATAGAAGGGTTTATAGTACACTTAGCAGACAGTATAGATGCTCGAATCGGAGAATTCACACAAAACATACTCTTAAATAGAGTTAAAGAACTAGAAAAAACATGTAGTGTATTTAAAGCCGTAGACTACGCCGTGAAGACAATAGGGTTGAAACAAGTAATCTCAACAGCTATATCATCCAGCCAAGAATATAAGTCTTTAATAGATAAATTATGCCAGGAATTAGAGAGCAAACCCACTACTAACTAAACCTCAATGAAGGATTAATCATTTTGTTTAAAAAAGAAGTTATTTAGAATTGTTGATAATGGAAGATTATTTACAAGTCTTTAATGAATAGTGTTTAACAGCATCAATGTAGAAGTATAGTGCTGAAAACACCGATATCAACTCTGGTATTGCAGCTCCTGGAGGTATTCTAGAAGCAAAGTGGAAATACCATACAATAATGTTTACAACGATAACTAATACCGCTATTGGAACTATTTTCTTTTTTCCACTACGAATAGGGTAAATTAATACAGTGAGCAATAGAAGAATGAAGAATAATGCTGAAACCTGGAAGTGGAGCTCTCTGTAGACTTTGTCAAATGTTCCAACCAAGATTAATGCATAACCCATAAACAAGATTAAACCGCCTACTAATCTATCAGCGTCTACAATGTATTTTACACTGGTAGCAATTATTAGCGCCCCACCAAGGGTTAATCCCAAATTAAATATCCATGCCACATTGCTTTTTACTGCATGTCCTAGATCACTGAGGGCATTTTCATATATATTAAACCAGCCTGATAGTGTGGCAGCCATTGCAATAAATATTAGTGGGACAGCAATAGATAATGTAGCGAAGACTATGGGTATCCTAGAACATTTATAACCGGGTGTAGACACGACTACACCCCTATTAGAAACTACACTACTAAAGTTTATATCTACAAATATGATCAATAAAACTTATGTTTTAACTAAGTATATTCTTGCTGGTAAACCACCATGCATAACAAACCTAGTAGATTTAATCTCTACATTTGTAGCTAGTACTGCGTTTTCAAACTGCTTGGTTGAAGCTGTTATAACTACTGCTTTAATTCCTGGATACCTGTCTCTCCATGTTTTCAATAGGTCTTTGTAAAACCCTTCTATTTTCTTTAAATTGTGACTCCTTATTCCATATGGTGGATTAGTAACTATTAACTCTGCTTCTACACCAGTATACGATTCAATTCTCGCAGCATCCCCGATTTTAAATTTAATAGTGTCTAATACAAGTGCTGACTCGGCATTTCTACGTGCTCCCTCAATGGATTTAACACTTATATCCATACATGTTATTTCATAGAGGTCTCTATTCATCTCACTTAATAGTTTCTTTTTAACTAGGTCTTCTAGTAAGGAATCATGTATTTTCAGCTTTGAAAACAAGTATTCTTTTCTAAATAAGAAAATAGGGGTTTTCCTGGATTTATGAGCCGCCTCTATTACAATAGTACCTCCTCCACACAGCGGGTCTAGTAATGGTTCGCCATTGTAGCCAGCTATTCTAAGCATAGCGGCTGCAAGAGTTGTTTTTAACGCTGCGGGGTGATCGAATACTCTATACTTTCTCTTGTGGAGTGCTTCACCAGTCGTGTTTACACCAATCAAGAAGTCGTTATCTCTAATGAATACGTGTATTTCAACATCGGGTGTTTCAAGGTTTACTTTTAGTCTTCTCCCAGTTGCCTCGTAGTAGGAGTCTATTACTGCCTGTCCCACGACGCGGGCGACGTCGAGACTAGTGAATTCGTGGCTTCCAGCCCGCTCACATCTAACTGCAAATGTTGATTCTGCTGGTATTATTGTAGTGTAATCTATGGATTTAGCTTCATGATAGATATCCCTTAGATCATTGAATACCCCTCTCGCCAGTGACAAGTAGACTCTATTTATTGTTCTAGCATAATAGTTCAATAAGTACATTGCGTCGAGAGGCCCCTCAAAGAATATCTTACCCATTTCAATAGTTGTAGAGCAACCAGTGATCTCGTTTATTTCTTGTGCACCAATATCTTCTATTCCAATAGGTGTTGATGCAAACCACTTGTATTTTTCAGTCATGTCGACACCAGTATTAGAGCTGGCATTACTGGTTTCTAGTATCTAGATTTAACCAAGAAGGATTTAGTTTTATTATCGTGTGAAAAAGATAGAATTACTTGGTGTGATGAAGTGGTCCTCGAGTGATTGGTGAGCGCATCGCCCCAGCTGACTACAATTCTCCCTCTTCCTCTTCTTCTTCTACCTCGATAAAACCAATTAACTTGTCGTGTAGAGCCATTGCTATAATATCTAGTGCAGCGATCAAAGCGAGTTCTTCAATAAAACTTCTATTTTCCTTCTCTAGTAGTTGTTTTGTTACTGTAATAAACTGGTTTACTAATTCCCTGTTTTCTTCTGGTTTTAAAATAGCTTCAATGTACTTAGATGAATATTCATTGTACAATGTATCTACTACGTCATATAGTTCTTCTGCTTCTTCTTCACTTAATTCTAGTAGTCTACTTATCTTTTCAACTAGTGTTTTATTATCCATTCAACCCACCATGCTTCTATAATTCAATTAAAGCATATTATATACTGGTGTTTCATAGGGAGGATTCTTTACTATATGGTATTTTATGGTATTTTCAAGTAAATACGATATAAATCAATAGATAGTTTAAAAACTCATCCACATAATATGTAGTTTGGGGGTATTCTTGGCTAAAGGATGGGTTAGAGAATACTATGCATCTAGACTCAAAGAAATGTATGAAAGAGGCGAGTTCTGGGAGATCAAAAGGGTTATGAGTCCTGCAGGCCCCCGTGCAATAGTTGAGGGGAGGGAAGTAGTAGTTCTTGCATCTAATAACTACTTGAATCTAGCTAATGATCCTAGGTTAAAACAAGCCGCTATAGGGGCAATGGAGAAGTATGGATGGGGTCCTGGAGCAGTTTGGGCAATAGCTGGATACCATGAAATCCTAGCTGAACTTGAAAAGAAGATAGCTGAGTTTAAGAGAACAGAAGCCGGCTTGTTCTTCCCCACTGGTTTCGCTACAAATCAGGGTACTATTCCAACACTAGTTGAAGAAGGAGATTTAATAATATCTGATCAACTCAACCACGGCAGTATAATCGATGGAATAAGGCTTTCTAGAGCGGAAAAAATGATCTACAACCACTGTGATGTTGGAGATTTAGAAGACAAGCTGAGAAAGAATAGAGATAAATACAAAAAAGTCTTGATTGTTACAGATGGAGTATTCTCAATGGATGGAGATATAGCTCCACTCAGAGACATAGCCAAACTGGCCGAGGAGTACAATGCAATTCTCTACGTAGACGACGCCCACGGCGATGGAGTACTCGGCGAGGGACATGGTACACCGGCACACTTTGGAGTAGAAGAAAAAGTAGACATCCACATGGGAACATTTTCTAAAGCACTCGGCTCGAGCGGTGGAATGGTAGGATCAGACAAAGAGATAATAGAGTATATTAGAAACAGAGCGAGAAGCTGGCTACTAAGCACTGGCCCACCAGTTCCAGTTATAGCAGCAAATATTAAGGCCATAGAGATCGTAATGAGCCCTGAAGGCAAGGAGAGAATAAGAAAACTACATGAAAACGCCAACTACTTTAGAAAAGAACTACAGTCAATGGGCTTTAACACTGGTAGAAGCCAAACACCCATAATCCCAGTTATAATTGGAGACACTAAGAAAACACGCGAACTAGCAAAATCGCTCTTCGAAGAAGGAGTGTTTGTAGTACCAATAGTCTACCCAATGGTAGCACGCGGAACAGAGAGAATTAGAAACCAGGTTAGTGCAGGACACACTAGAGAAGACCTTGACAGAGCACTAGCACTATATGAAAAGTATGGTAGGAAACTAGGTATTATATAGGTGAAGATTATTGACAAGAGCACTAGTTATCGGCGCTACTGGACAAGTCGGAACAGAGCTAGTTCCATACCTACGTAAACTATATGGTAACGACAATGTAATAGCTGGATACCACCACCGTAAACCCGAACACCCCAAACTCCTAGAAGGCCCCGTGGAAAAAGTCGACGTTACAAGTAGAGAGTCCATTGAAACAGTCATTAAGAAATACGATGTCGACGAAGTATATAATTTAGCCGCAATACTCTCAGCTGCAGGTGAGAAAAACCCGCAACTAGCATGGCAAGTAAACATGATTGGACACTACAATGTACTCGAACTAGCCAGGGAATACAGGTTTAGAGTATTCTGGCCTAGTACAATAGCCATATTCGGCCCAACAACACCAAAAATAAAAACTCCACAATCAACAATAATAGAGCCGATAACCATGTATGGAATAACAAAATATGCTGGTGAACTCCTAGCACGATACTACGTCTACAAATACGACTTGGATATCAGAGGTGTTAGATGGCCTGGTATAATTAGTAGTGAAGCACTACCCGGTGGTGGAACGACAGACTATGCCGTGGAAATGTTCTACTATGCAGTCGAGGGAAAGCCATACACTTGCTATCTACGCGAAGACACAGAGCTACCAATGATGTATATGCCAGACGCTATTAAATCAATAGTTGACTTAATGAAGGCAGATAAATCAAAATTGAAGTTATTCGTGGGATACAATGTAACAGCATTTAGTTTTACACCTAAACAACTAGCAGACGAGATTAGAAAGTACATACCAGACTTCAAAGTAGAATACAAACCAGACTTTCGTCAGAAAATAGCTGATTCATGGCCTAGAAGCCTAGATGACAGTGTTGCTAGAGAAGAGTGGGGTTGGAAGCCAGACTGGACTTTTGAAGCTATGGTTAAAGATATGTTGATTAAAATAGCGGGAAAACTCGGTAAAAAACTTGAAATTAAAGAATAGACTATACTATTTCCACGTATATTTTCCTTGTTTTTTCAGCTGAATTCATCCAATTAAACTCTTCTGCTCTCATAATACAATTTCTCCTAATATGGCCTATCTTCTCCTCTCCACTCAAACCCGGCTCTAGGAGTTTTACAAGCTCTATTATTGAATTACTCATTTCACCGAGCTCTCCAACGCCAAACAACACTCCATTACCACGCTCCCAGTTAACACGGTAGTCTACTACAATATCGGTTAAACCACCTGTTTTAGAAGCAGCGACAGGTGTACCAGCCGCCATGGATTCCAGTGCAACTAATCCAAATGGCTCTATTCGACTAGGCATAACAGTAGCATTTGACGCATAGTACATTAGAATAGTGTCTCTCTTTGAAATCGATCCCGGCAATATTCTTAGATGGTCTGGATATGAGAGTAGTGCTTCAATCCACGGTATTAACTCGTTTAATTCACGGCTTAGTGGGACAAGAGCTAGAATTATTTTAATTCTAGGTATCTCTAGGGTTAATTTATCAAGTATTTTCAATAAGTAGTCAAACCCTTTCTGCCCTGCAAGCCTGCCAATACCAAAGAGTAGAGGTCCATCACTACTGAAGTTTCTATTGTATACCACTCCATATCTATCCAGTATACTTGAAAGTATTTTTGACTGCTCCGGGTCTACTAGAGATATTTTTATTTCTTCGAGCTTCTTGCGAAGTAGTTGTTCACGGAAAGACAGGCGTGTTTTAAGTAGTTGTGGGTTTTCAACGCCGTTTTCTCTAAGTGTTTTCTCTACTTCACCCCAAGTAAATGGTGATGCATTAAATACATAGTCTATTTTCCCCGCTGTATTTACACCAATATACCTAGTGAGCTGTTTTGAAAATCCTTTACTAACCGTTAATACTTTGTCAACTATTAACGCTCCAATTCTCTCTATTAATCCATTTCCAAGTTGATAATAGTGTTGAAACTCTACTACTCCGAGATCCCCCTTTATAGGTGTGTGCTCGCATATACGTGTTATTCTACATAAATCGTGTAGTTCAATTTTATTCTTTGTAGATAGGTGGAAGTGAAGTACTAAACCCGTTTTAAGCCCTCTATCTATACTGAGCGAGTTTACTGTTAAAAGTGCTGGAATAGAGTGCCAGTCGTGGCCGTGAAACACTATTTTCTCGTTTATACCATGTATTTTTTCATCCAAGTATTCTCTTACAATTCTCGCAAATACTAGTGATTTGTAAATCAGTGTTTGTGGAGAGTATACTACGGGATCGTCTAGTACACCACCTCCTATCAAGTAGTGTACTGGTTTAACACCTTCTAGTTTTTTCACGCAGTATGTTGTTCCATCAATCCAAAAAGAGTATTCTGGGTTTTCACATGTATCTATAAATCCATGATTTGGAAGGTAGAGTTCTGTTGGTATACCAATCTCGCTTAGTGCTTGTGCTAGACGTGGTGGTACCTCGGCTAATCCACCTACTTTTTTAACTAGTGTTGACTCGAAAGTAAACATTATTGACTTCAATTCTACACCCCTTACTAGCCTTCAATTCTGTGTTCTACTTCTAGCTCGAATGTTCCGTTTTTATCTAGTTCAACGTATTCAACAAACATTACTGCGAGGCCTTGAGGCATCTCCATTAATCCCTTTTCTGTTCTAGCATAACTTACTAGTCTAGCTATCCATGTCTCTACATCTCTATTGGTTTTCAACGTGATTGATGGATATACACCAGAGTGTAGTGTTATATTGTTTGCTCTACCGGTATACCAGTAGGTTATATCATATCCCTTTCCATTTACTGTATACCATGGAGACCTATTGCTCTCTCTATCAATCTTCCATGCGAGGTGGTATTCTATTCCTATTTTGCCTTTCAATACAGCGCCTCCAAGGTTTTTCACAGTGTATTTAACTCTATATCCATTGACATCTACATTTAATTCTTTTTCGACAAAGAGATTGGAGGCTTTTGAGCCATGATAGTATACTCCACCAGTTGTTCTCAAATAGAGTTTTCTTGGTTCTTCAGTGAAAGCTACGCTATACCTCTTTAATGCTAGATCACTCATATCTCTAAATGGAGTATTAAACATCCAGTCATGTATACTTGTCTCAGGGCCCCATATATGGATTCTCCAGCTCACTCTCCTATACCAATCAGGATTTACATTATATCCCTCTAGATATGGCTCTCTATACCTCGTCATTGTATCTTGTATATTGTGTTCCAAGCCGGGTTTCTTGTAGTCGAATTCAAATAGTGTTCCTCCATCTGCAAGGTCAATGTATAAATTGAGACTAGGTGATTCTAAGAGCAGTTCTTCTACACCGTCATAGTCGAAGTCTGCAAGTATTCTCTTAAATCCTATTCCATTTGTACTATAGTAGTTTATTGCTTCTTCTGCTGTCCTCTCAGCTCTAATCATGTGTTCATATAGTGCTTGTCGTAGATGGGCTAGGTAGACGCCACCAAATAATCCGTGCCAGTAGGCGTCGTTACAAAATGCCATGTAGTAGTCTAGTGGTATTTCACCGAGTTTATCTCTTGCTTTATCTATTTTCCTCTTTACCCATAACGCCTTTTTGTGCATATTATTGCTCTCTGCGTATTTCACGAGGAAGTTTCTAAAGAAGCCTCCACTCCACTCTAGCATTTTATCGTAGCTACCGGTATCAAGGTAAATATATCCTTTTACACCGTGTTCTCTCAGATACTCCGAGGGGTGTACCATTACAACTCTTTTTTCACTCCTCATTTTACCTAGGAATTCACGTAGCCATGCTCTACTGGCTTCTCTATCCCACCACTCACCGAATTTCTCGGCGTCACTACCCCACAACAACATTGCATCTGGGTCTCCGGAATATGAAGCCATGTAGTTTATAACGTTGTCTGGACTACTCCATGGGAGGATATATCTTAGTTTTTCATCTATGAATAAAACCTTTGTAATATAACCACTCTCTTCTGTAATCCACGCGTATTTAGTCTTCTCAGTAGACCACCCTGTTTTTCTCAGTGTAGCATCGTCTATAACTACGTATTCTAAACCAGCTTTTGCTAGAACTTCTGGTAGCCAGGGCTCCCAAACCCTCTCGGGGAGCCAGAACCCTCTTGGTGTAAAACCAGCTAGTTTCTCGAATACCTCGATGTATTTTCTTATTTGCCCAACGCGTAGGTCGCTTGGAACAAGGGGTAGTACAGACTCGCTTATTGTTCCAGCCATAAACTCTATTGTTCCAATCTCGCCTAGTTTAAACATTTCCTCGAGCCAGTCTGGGTGATTGTCTTTAAGATATAGTAGTAGTGGTCCACTAATGTGAACTGTAAACTTTAGATCACTGAATTCCCTGAATATATCCAGGAGGAGTTTATAGCTGTTTTCAAAAATCCTCTCGTTTACATAGCGTAGCTGTCCCGTTGGCTGGTGGAAGTGAAGTATAAAGATGAAGTTCGACGGCATAATTAATCTACCCTTCAATCCAGTCTCTTATAACCTTCTTTAATTTAACTACTTTCTCCATAATATCTAGTGGTTCTTTTCTAATTTCTTCTATTGCTAATGCTAGTTCATCTAGGAAGAATACGTTTCTAATCCATGCTTCAATATCTCCTCTATTCAAGTGGAATAATATTGACTCTAATGGTGCTTTATCTAGTGTATTTAGAAACTCTATTATTGACCTAGCTGATAAACCAGTGTATTCCCCTGTTGATAGATTGAAGTGGAAGGCTTTGTTTTCTGGTACTACTAGTCTAGCTAGGATTTCACGTGGTTTCTCCTTGATCTTCTCGGCTATTTTAACTATTAATGCACTAAGAGCCTCCATGAATAATCCATGAGCTATTGCAGCGTTTTTATATGGTGAGAAATACGCGTGGACTTCTCCAATACTTCCAAATTTTGTCGCCATATAGTAGAAGTGGTCGCTTATCGTTAATAGCTTCCATAGTTTTGTTATCTCTGGATCATTTAGTGCTTTTACAAAGGGTCTGAGCTCGGTTAGTGCTTTAAAGGCCTCCCACTGCAACTCGTTGCCAAGCCATGCCGAGATATCTCTTTCATCCGCCCAGCTAATAGTAGCCCATGGAGGTACATCATATACGTCTCTTGGAGGATATTTCTCGACTACTTCACGTGGCGTTGAAAACTCTAGGTTTTGGTGTTTTCTTATCTCGCCTGGTAGCCACTTGAGAAACTCGTAAATACCTGTTTCAGGCCAGTGGTGTTCACCAAAGGTTTCATAGTCTATAGCTATAAATACTACATCTCCTGGTGTTGCAGAAAGCCATGAAGCATATTTATCGGCTGTTAACGGGTATTGATCCCACTTTCTATCACTAAATCTAAATCCAACATCATCACTCAATCTATAGTTTCTCGTTAAAACCCTTATGTCGCAGTCTCGTGTTTTATACACGTAGTTCGGGCTTCTCCAGCCTAAAACCCAGTCAACACCCTCTGTTAACATTACTTTATAACCCATGTTGTTAAAGAAACATGCTATATCGTTGTTATATGTGAACTCGGTGTTTTCTATTGAAACAGGGTTGTAGTTGAATAATTCCTGTATTATTTTTCTATGCTCTAATACTTGCTCTCTGAGCTCGTCAAATCCATAACCAGGCATGAATGCAACTATACTATGATAGTATGTTTGCTCGGCTAGTTCAACCATACCTGTATCTACTGCTCTCTGAAATACTTCTACTACATCTCTCCTCCACTTTAACGCCTGTTCGAGGAGAACGCCACTAATACTAAATGTTACTTTAAAGGGTTTTTCTGTGTTTTTATATCTCTCGATATTCTCTGTTATTATCTTAGTAGCAGGTATATAGCATCGATCTGCTACTCTATTTAAAACATACTTGTTTAATTCCTCGTCGAATATAGCTTCTTCAACGTCTTTAACTTCCAATCTACCCTTTAACGCTTTTTCAACTAGTTTAACATGAATGTTTTTTCTAAGTCTATATGGCTGGTGAACCTCAAAGAAAAATACAAGACTGGGCATTTACTCACCAAGTTGCTTCACGTATAAAATTAGAAGACTTTTCTAAAAATACTTTATTGTTAAATCTTCAATTTAGTATAGATTTTTGCTTCATACAGCCCAGTAATGGGTATTGAAGACCATAGAGGTCTGTATAGGGATTCATAATAGAATTCATAGACAGCTCTTTCAACAATCCACGGGTAGAGGTAGAACCATATTGTTTTAGGAGATGAGGCTTCCTGGGGCATTAATATTGTTTTTAAGACTCTGGCATAGTAGCTATAAGTCATTGCTTTAACGTGTCTTATTCTCCATTCAAGTGAAGGATCGTTTTCCATCATTAAAAGAGATGTTTTATGTCTAGTGAGTGATAGTGCATTCATTATTCCAGCATGTGATAAATAGTGGAAACTCCTAATCATTGAAGCAATATCTCTTAAAACGGGTTCTTTTTCCAATCTCTCCTCGTTTGTTCTGCCCGGCTCGCCCTCGAAATCTGTAATTACAAAGTCTACTTCTCCATCTCCAGTATATATCATTTGACCTAGGTGTAAGTCTTGGTGGATACGTGCTTTCACCGCGTCTTTGTATAGTTTGGATAGTAAGTCTAATGCTTCTTCCACTATGGGCCTAGCCTCTTCTGCTTTTCTACGCCAGTATTCTAGTTCTTCTCTCTCTGTTTCTCCTAGAGATGCTTCAACTTCATCTAGTCTTTTTAGACCATTACTATACATTTTCTCTATTCTAGCCTCCCAATTAGATAGGTCTCTGCCAGTAGTGTTTTCTACTCCAAAAAATGAATCCTCGCTCTCTCTATTTAAATACAAGTGGAGCTCTCCGATAATCACTCCTAGCTTTGAGGCTAATCCTATTTCACCAGCATTTCTATTTCTCTCTAAGTATTCGAGTAGAGAATAATAGAATGGCGTTCCACCATCCCCCCTACCAGCCACATAGTCCATTATAATACTCGTTGCACGTCCTTCATAGAACAATAGGCCGTGGATCCTGGGAATGTATCTGTAGCGTAGTCGACCAAGATGCTCTAGTATTTTAACCTCGATGTTTACACCTGGTAGCAACCTATAACTCTTAAGTACTAGTTTACCATAATTGGATTCATAGACTGCAATTGTATTCGTAGATTCTAGTGTTAAAGGTTTTGAATTGTAAACACTGATTTTCTCTATTGGAGTCGTTATCTCTCTATAACTCGTCTTAGATAGTTTTCTAATTAAATCGAGGAATATAGTTGTATACTCGGCTTCTACATAGCATTTTCCACTAGTACAAAAACCCCTATTCTCCAAGCTGGATGGCACATTGTCTACTTCCACTAGTGGGAGTTGAAAGACTAATCCATTGCTTTCTATTAACAGGTAGTGCAATCTATCGACGTGGTCGTAAACCAATATGTTTACTTCTTGCCTCGTGTTTTTCCAGGGCCACCATCGAGCTCTAAGAAGATATTCTTCTAATTCATTTTTGAATTCTAAAGTTGATTCCAATTCAATCTCCATATTCTACTATTTTTCACTAGCTAATAGTATTTTCTCTCTGTCGAGGAGTTTAAGCGAGATATATAGTATGGCGATTGATACCAGTGTCAATACTAGTATACACTGTGCTGTTAAAGCGTAGTCTCTATATACATAGCTTTGAATAGCTAGAATACTGTGTGTATATGGTGAAACATACAGTATAGTTAGAATATTTGGCGGGAGTTTGTAGAAGTCTACTATCCAACCCGACACGAAGAAGGCCAAGCTGATTATTGAAATCAAGCTGGCGATACTCCCAGCTGATTTAATGCTCTTAGCACGGGTTACAAATGGTAGAGAAATAGAGACTGTTACCAGTATTGATAGAAATGCCGTGAGCGCGTGGAGTACAATGAGTATAACATCTAGTGCTCCACTAAACCACCCGCCAAGAACTACTACTAGTAGACCATAATATACTAGTAAACCAGCAATGTCTGATATAGACGCAATTAACCCTATAATCGAAGAAGCAATGATTTTAGAAATAACTGCATCTCTAATTCCAGCGGGTGAAGAGAGTAGCATTTCAATGGTTTTTCTCTCTCTTTCACCAACAATACCATCTACAATATATGTTGCTGCTGGTGTAACAATAAATGTAAATGTTAAAATTAAAAGTCTAGCTATAAAAGGCCTTAAAATATCTTCTGGTTTAGCTGGTTCACCAGTAGGTGCTATGTATATAGGTATTTTAATTTGAATAGGATCTCTTATAGCATTTGGATCTATTTCCTCCATACCAGCTCTAGAAGCCAACTCTTTAATTCTCTCAAGTGATAACACAGTAGATAACCATGATATAATGCTTCTAACATCTCCTTCAGCTCTAGAAACCCTTTCTTCTGACACGCCAGCTCTCTTAACGATTTCTACATACATAACTCTATAATTCGTATAGTTCTCTGTAAATCCACGTGGTACAATAACTATTAAGTCGAAAGATAGGTTTCTCGCCACTAGTTCATAATTGCTTGTCTCATATACAATATATCCTTTTTCTACAAGTGATTTCCCCAGGGCTTCAATAAACCAGTTTGACACATCTCTATTATCCATATCTACTAGTGCAATATTTACTGGTTGATAAGAGAGTAGTATAGCAGTTAGAAATGCAATTGCTGTTAGAGACAGTATTGGTGATAGTATAGTTGTTGCTAGTAGTTTTCTATCTCTAGTTATCTCTTTAAACTCCTTCCATAAAACAGCATTTAACGTCTTCTTCATACATATCCACTCGTTGCTTTCTCAAAGACCTCTTCTAGGTTTTCAGCACTATATTTTTCTAGTAGTTCTCCAACTGTTCCCTCTGCAACTATTCTACCATTGAAGATCAAGCCAACTCTATCACATAAATACTCTATTTCCAGCATATTGTGGCTACTAACAATTACAGATGCTCTGGTTTCCTCAACGTACTTCTTTATCACTCTTCTAACATTGAGACTGGCATGGACATCTAATCCAGCTGTTGGCTCGTCGAGGAGTGCCAGTCTCGGTTTTCTCATTAATACAAGTGCTAGTAAGAGCCTCCTCTTCATTCCCTTACTATAACTCCTTGTGTAATCTCTAAGTCTCTCTCCCAGTCCAGATAGTTCAATACCATACTCAATACTCTCTTTTTCCAATCCATATAGTTTTGAATAGAAGTAAAAGTGTTCATAACCAGTTAGAAAATCATATGTTCCAGCTTCCTCGGGGAGATAACCGATAATTCTTCGTGTTTCACTGAAGTTTACATAGGGGTCTAGTCCAGCTACCCTGACTGTTCCACTAGTTGGTTTTACCAGTCCAGCTACAATTCTAAGAAGAGTTGTTTTACCAGCTCCATTAGGGCCTACAAGACCATAGATTTCTCCTTCTCTAACTCTAAGTGTAATACCTTTAAGTGCTTCTAGACGCCCATATACTTTTCGAACACCTACGACTTCAACAATAAAACTCATACTATCAACCACTATGTAAAAAAATATTTAACTGTAATACCCTTATACTTAAACTCCGGGTGTACTATTGCCACTAGTAAACCCTAGCGAAGCGCTACGATTATTCATTGAGAAATATGGTGAAAAAGCCCTCTTTATTTTAAGGGCGATGTATGAACTCTCACAAGACCCTACTATAGACCACAGACTTGGAGACTTCAGCTATAAACACTTGGTTTTAAAACTTGGATCCATGGGTTTAGTCTATAATCCAATAAACATGCTTAGACTCCTCGAGAAAGAATTAGGGATAATCGAGAAATCCTATGTTTCAAGTAATCAAACATGGTGGAGAATAGTAGATTTAGAAGCGGTTAGAAGCGTTCTCGGAGAATACTTTGGAGTAGAGGTTGAAGACCCCCGTGTAAAAGCACTACTCATCAAATATCGTAGCCTGGAACCTAGAAGCATACTCGAGTCTTTGAGACGAATGGCACTTAAAGAAAACCTTTCGAGACATGAGAGAGAGGAATTCAAGAAATTTGTCTTTAACACACTCGACAAAATCATTGAACTACTAAGTGAAATGGAGAACTATGAAGAAGTATTTACAGCTGAAATCACCGTGTTAAAGGAAATCCTTGGATTAGCTGACATTGTATCTAGTAAAATAGATAAACCAAGAAGTAGAATAATAATGAAGAAGACCGGTGAAACTCTAGATGCTGATACACGAATTAATACAGTCGAAAATCCTACCAGCACTGAGAGGGATTATAGCGCATAGACTAAACGAACACGGTATAAGCCAGCGTAGAATAGCCCGCTATCTAGAAATAACGCAACCCATGATTAGCAGGTTATTAAAGACTAGTATAGACGAGTACTATAGAATACTATTGGAGTTAGGGATACCACGAAGCATTCTAGACCACTATGTAAACATACTCGTTGATTTAATAGTAAACGACCAATATGAGAGATATATTACAACATCATTTACAATAATAAATCAGTTGGCAATGAAGGCAGCGTGTATAAACTATAAAGAGTTAACTAGTATCTGTCTAGAAGGCGATTTAAGAGACCCAGATATAGAGTACTATAGAAGTATACTTTATAGAGTTCTCTCAATACCAAACCTTGCATCTTTAATTCCCGAGGTAGGGAGTAATCTAGCATATGCTCCACGCCCACCTAGAAGTCTAAGTGATATAATTGGATTAACCGGTAGAATAGTAAAATCAGGGGGTGGAGTATCATTCTATGGCTTCCCCATGTATGGTGGAAGTAGACACGTCGGACGCATTCTCTTATTGGTTTCAAAATACAAGTCAAACACGAAATTCTGTATTAATATAAAGTATGATAGGAGAATACTGGGCAAACTAGAATCACTTGGATTAAAACTAGTTAAAACAGGGCCTCATCAAAACGAAGATGAGTATTGGACTGCTATTGAAAACAGTAGCGTGGAAAAACCAGATGTAATATGTGATGCCGGCGGGCTGGGACTTGAACCAATGATCTACATTATAACAGAAACACCCAGCCAGCTAATTGAATTACTCGAAAAGATAAGGGTGGAGGTAGTTGAATAGCGAGATATGTATTATTGGTGGAGGAGCTGTTGGAGGTGTATTAGCTTATTACTTATACAAGAGCGGAGTAGACTACATACCCGTCTACTACTCTAATATCGACTCGGTAAAAGAAGTATCTAGAAATAAAGGCATTAATGTAGTAGATAGAGTGCATGGTTTCGAAGTAGTGGTTCCCATAACACCAAGATGGATTCAAAACCCCATAGACAAATGCAGGTTTATATTCAATGCTGTTAAAGCATACCAAGTTCCAAGCACTCTAGCCTCAATGAAGAAACTCTTAGAACCAGGTGGAGTAGTATTAATGCTTCAAAATGGATTTGGTAGTTTGGAGTTAGTAGAAGAACAAGTAGTACATGGTAAAGTAGCTGGTGGAGTAGTATACTATGGAGCAGAAAGAATTTCACCGACAACTATCGCATATACTGGTGGAAACACTATTATAGCTGGCTGTAGAAAAACAATATGCCCCGAGATAATAGAACTCAGCAGATTACTGAGACTTGGTGGATTAGACTTCAGATATACAAATGACATAGACTACTATAGATGGCTTAAACTAGCATTAAACTCCGTTGTAAACTCAATAACAGCTATTACAAGCTCTAAAAACAAAATAGTCCTGGAAGTAGAAGCACAAGAACTAGCTAGACAAATACTAATAGAGTTTATTGAAGCAGCCAGGTTGAAAGGCTACAACTTCGAACTAGACAAACTACTAGAATACATTAATCGAAATGTTAGAATAGTTGCTGAAAACACTTCGAGCATGCTACAGGATTTAACCCGTGGTAGTAAAACAGAAATAGACTATCTCAATGGATACATTGTATCTCTTCTAGGAGAAAAAGCACCCGTTAATAAAGCCATTACACTCCTAGTTAAACTACTGGAAAAAACACGGCAGAGTAGGCACTAACATATACTTCTGATAATAATTATTACTTTTATTATTCAATACTAAAACCTGGGATTAAAAATGAAAAATAAGATTACGGTAAGAGACATTTTAAAAATGAAGGGCGTTGAAAAAATAGCGATGATCACTGCTTACGACTATACAATGGCTAAACTCGTCGACGCTGCAGGTGTAGATATAATCCTCGTAGGAGACAGTGCTGGAATGGTTGTCCACGGTTTTGAATCAACACACCCAGTTACAATGGAAATAATGCTTTTTCATGTTTCAAGTGTAGCGAGAGCTAGGCCGAGGGCACTAGTAGTAGGCGATATGCCATTTCTAAGCTATGAAACCAGTATCGAAGAAGCCGTGAAAAACGCTGGTTTATTTATTAGAGCTGGAGCAGACGCCGTTAAACTCGAGGGTGGATTAGAATACGTGGACGTGGTTAAAGCACTTGTTAGAGCTGGTATACCAGTAATGGGGCATATTGGTTTAAACCCGCAGAGAGCACTACTCATTGGAGGCTATAGAAAAAGAGGCGTTAGCGACGTCGAAAGAGAAAAGATAATAGAAGATGCAAAAGCACTAGAAAAAGCAGGAGTATTCTCTATTGTAATAGAGTATACAGCCGCAGATGTCGCCGAAGAAGTAACAAGAGAAGTCAGTGTTCCCACAATATGTATTGGTAGTGGACCATACTGCGACGGCCAAGTATTAGTTTTACACGATGTTCTAGGATTAACCGAGAATCCACCACCATTCGCGAAGAAATACGTTGATTTATCACAAATCATTAAATCTAGTATTGAAAAATACGTAGAAGAAGTAAAGAAGGGAGTGTTTCCAAGTAGAGAACACTACTTCTATTCATATGAGAAAAAACAAAAACAATAAATCTACGGTGCTTCCCGCCTCCCAATTTTTATTTTTACACCGAGTATCACTATATCTCTATTAAATATCACTATGGCTACAATAACTAGCAAAACAGTAATTAATACATTTAACGCTACTGGAATCAATAGATTGATAATAGAGCCTGTAATTAACGAGACTAAATATATTGCTGGTAGAATTAGAGGGACGAAGCCGGCCAGTATACTCGTATAGATATTTACTTCTAGACCAATATACATCGTTATCATGGCAATAGCGATATATACAAGAGTAATAGGCGTAGAGAGCACACTAGCCGTTCTCTCATCTTGAGATAGAGAGCCGAGAATTATACCCATCGCACCCGACTGGAAGAGCCCCAATAAGAGTGGAATTATAAATGAAACAGCTAGGTGTAGACCCACATCAAATCCTAGTTCTCTACTCATATCCTCGAAGACCGATCCTATTTCAACGCCTTGTTCTTGCTGTATAGGCATTGAACTATAGATCATTCCAAATATTCCTCCGAAATACACGAGTCCAAATATAATAGTGGCTACAGAGGCCCCAATAATCTTGGCAGCCACTATTCTACTCCTCTTAATTGGCTGTGCCAAGAGCATTTCAAATGCTTTTTCTACTTTTTCATATGCAACTAGTTGTGACGCGTAACCAGCGTTTAAACCCATAACTAGTCCTAGAATAAACGGTATAAAGGAGCCGAGTACAAATAATCCAAACAATATTTGTTGACTCACTTCTCTCCCGTAAAATAGGACTCTATTGTATCTAGTAGCAACTTTGATTTGTAGGGGTTGCTCCACTCCATATAATTGAGCAGTTACTATTGGTATTAACGATTCAAATGCTTTAACTACTCCATCTACTAGGGCTGCTTTAGCTTGTATACTACTCTGTGAGAAAGAGTCTACTTTAAACATAGCATCTAGAAATACTATTGGTTGCCCCGTAGTAGAGTTCTCTGTAAAGCCCCTTGGTATTGAGATCCCGATTCCATATTTTTCCACTGCTTCAACTAGACTACTACATTGTTTAATCCTCCCGTTAAAAGACTGATTTAAGTAGAGTATAAGGGTCTTTGTAAACTCTGTTTCTTCCTCTAAAACAACTCCAACTTCACTTGTTAAAACGAGTTTTTGTGTTTGTTCTATACTAGTCCTAGTCACCGAGCCTATAAATACAAACATTACTAGTAAGAGAACTATTGAGATTATAAAAGCAGGGTTTTTGAGAAAAGCCTTTATTTCTCTTTTAACGAGTTTAATAAAGACCATTAATCACTACCTTTCTGTATTGTATCTCTCTAGTGATAGTTTTATTCTCAATGGGTCTAAATATATTTCACTAGCATTTATTTCTCTGAGAATAGTAAAAGCGTTTTCAACAATGTTTTCTCCTCTCATTTTTGCTAGACTATATAGTGTTTCACTAAAAGACCATGGATAAAATATCCAAACCCATCTATCTAGTTTCTCCACGTAGTAGTCTGGTTTAAACGCACTTGTAGATTTATAGTGGAGAACAGCTGTTTTAACCTCTACAGCTCCATAATCATAGAGTATTCTTACTATTTTACTCATAGTTGAACCTGTATCAACTACCTCGTCGACAACGAGTATTTTCTTGTCTTTAAATCCATGGCTTTTAAACGACTCTACGACTGGCTCATTATGTATTCTTCCCCCTATCCCCCAAAACCTTGATCTTACAACGACTAGTTCATCGACTCCTAGAATATCACTTACTATTCTAGCTGGAATTAATCCACCTCTAGATATAGCAACTATGACTTCGGGTGATTCACCAGCATCCAAGAGAAGAGAGGCTAGTTTATAACAGTATTCTATTGCTTTACTCCAAGAAATATAATGTATCTCCATGATCCCCCCGGAAGCATTGATTAAAGTAATCATAAGGTAGCCGCTATACTACGAGCGGCAATAATGCCTGTTGCCGCTGCTCCATTTATTCCACGTGATAGCCCTGCTCCATCTCCAGCCACGTATAATCCCTCAATATTGGTCTCCATATCTCTATTTACTTCTACAGCCACACTATAGTATTTGATCTCGGGAGCGTAGATTAGTGTTTGTGGTGAGGCTATTCCAGGGTAGATAATGTCCAATCTACTAATTGCTTCTAAGATATTTGCCAATACTCTATGTGGCATAACAAGGCTTATGTCACCAGGTGTTGCATCTCGCAGTGTTGGTGTAATAGTGCTTCTAGCTATTCTCTCCCATGTACTCCTCCTACCTTTTTCTAGGTCGCCTAGTCTCTGTATTATTGGTTTTCCAACTCCTACTCGAGTAGCCATTCTAGCAATAGATTTACCTAGTTCCAATACATCTGTATATGGATCTGTAAGTCTGAGCCTAACGAGTAGTGCGAAATTAGTGTTTTTTGTCTTTATCTCTCTATAGCTCTCGCCGTTTACTCCGACTGTTCCATCAACATAGTATTCTTTTATTACAAATCCCTGTGGATTAGTACAGAATGTTCTAACCATGTCGTCGTATGTTTTAGTATACATTATTATCTTGGGGTCGTAGTTTATACTTGTAACGTGTTCTGTAATATAGTGTGGAACCTCTACTCTCACACCAGCATCTAGAACTCCTGGCTTAATGTCAACACCTAGTTTCTCAGCTATTTTCCTCAACCAGTCTGCTCCACCCCTACCCGGCGCGATCAATAATTTCCTAGCGTGGAATTCACCCCTATTCGTTTTTAGTTTAAAACCGCCTTCTCCGCGTTCAACGTCTTCCACGCTTGTAAAACTATATATTTTAACGCCTTTGTCTTCGAGGTAGCTGGTTATATTGTCAACGATTTTAATTACGACTTCTGTTCCAAGTATTCGTTGAGGTGTTGGAATATATTTTGCTCCAGCTTTAGCGGCTAGTTTTTCTATGTGTTTCGCCCTCTTGGGGTCTGGTGTAAAGAGGCTGTCTTGTGGTGCACCGAACTCCAAGAAGAATTCGTCTACTCGTTTAATGACTTCTTCAGCGGCCTCCCAACTACCCAGTAGTTTATCTAGGTCTCCACCTACGTCTGGTCTTAGATTAATTATTCCACTACTAAATGTACCAGCTCCTCCAATACCGTGGAGTACATGGCATATACCACACGTTTTACAATTGACTACGTTTGCCGGCGATCTCCACCAATCTGGTGATTTAATTGCAATTGGACACTTTCTCTCAGTTACCCTTCCACCCTTTTCAAATAAAGCTATTTTCAAGTCGTTTCTCAATTTTGTTAATTCAATTGCTGCAAATAGTCCAGCTGGGCCTCCACCAATAATTGCAACATCATAATCTCTCATAATTCCACACCTAGATCACGCGTTCTATCAACGACATCTTCTAAAAACTCACCTGTACCAATTAAAACCACTGGTTTCTTCAAAACCGACTCCACTTCTTCAATCCATTTCTTGGCTTCTCCTGGTAGTTTATCCCAGCTTCTAACATGGCTCGCCTCGGGGAATAAAGCGTCGAGTTTAGTAATCGCTATACATGTAGCAGAATTCAACATCACCGCTCTCTCAGCTAGTTTAAAGTTAAATGGAGCCGCTCTCCTTAATCTACCGGTTACAGATGCTTTTTCAACCCACCCTCTCTTCTCCGCCTCTTCGGGTTTTAACTCGCCCTCCAAAGGACCCTCACCAACTCTCGTTACATATGCTTTAAAAACAACTACTATGTTGTCTACGCGTTTTGGTCCAATACCGATCTCTGAGAGTATACCTGAAGCAGTTGTATCTCTACTCGTTACATATGGATATGTTCCATGATAGAGAGATAGATATGTTCCCTGTGTACCCTCAACCAATATTTTTTCTCCATTATCTAAAGCCGTATTCAATAATAACGCTGTATCAACAAGGAATTCTCTCAGCTCTACAAAGTCTCTTGCTAGTTTTAATCTACGTGCTACTCTATCCATCATTGCTGCTCCAACTCCTTGGAGAGTAGAACCAATACTCTTTAAAACAGCGTCTTCTCGCTCTCTTACCACGTGCTGTTCTTCTATTACACCTGTTTGATAATCAATAAACACTCTGTTTCTCGTATTTGTCTCTTCTATTTCTTTAGAGAACACGTCGAGCCGTATGAGTGCTCCTGGTGGTATTACTAGCTTAGTTGATGGATTAATAAAACTAGTTGGAATACACCTTAACTTATAGGTTTTTCCATTATAGACAATTGTGTGTCCAGCGTTAATAGCTCCTGTTCTAACAGCGTAATTATAGTTCTTGGCTAATCCAATATACCCAGCTATCTTGCCCTTTCCTTCATCACCAAAGAATCCTCCAACTACAACCGTGAGCACTTCCACCACCTCTTTAACATGGTTCTATTGTACTAGGTGGTTTAGTCGTCACAGCATATGTAACCATTGTAACTTCATCTATTTCCCTGGTAATTCTACTCGAGATCTCGTCTAGTACATAGTATGGTATTTTCGAGTAGTCTGCAGTCATGGCGTCAGTGCTTTCAACTATTCTTATTGTGACAATGTAGCCGATTCTCCTCGAGTCTCCTTTAACTCCAATCCACTTGTCATCTCCAACCACGGCGAAGGCCTGCCATACCTTGTCATATAACCCGTGTTTTCTGAGAGCTTCTTCAACTATGTATGTGGCTATCCTACAAATCTCTAGCTTCTTCCTGTTGAACTCGCCAATAACTCTCACTGCTAGTCCTGGGCCTGGAAACGGGTGTCTCTTTACAAAGTAGTCTGGTAGTCCGAGCATTCTCGCTATTTCCCTTATTTCATCTTTATAGAGGTATTTCAATGGCTCGACTACAACATACTTTTCTCTAAACCAACCGGGTAAACCAGCAACATTGTGGTGGCTTTTAATCTTGTCTGCTACACCAGTCATTCCACTCTCTACGATATCTGGGTACGTAGTTCCCTGAATAAACAACTCTGCGTTTTCCTCCTCCATTATTTCATCAAATATTTTTGCGAATTCCTCGCCTATAATCCTCCTCCTCTCTTCACAGTCTCTAACACCCTCTAGTCGACTGAGAAAGCTCTCGGAGGCATCTACTACCATTGGATTTAATCCAATTCTACTCAGCATTTCAACTACTTCTTCTGGTTCATTATACCTGAATAACCCGTGATTTACAAATACTGGTATTACTCTATCACCCAGTACTCTTCTAGCTATATAGGTGGCTATTGTTGAATCTATTCCACCACTAATAGCCGATATCACTGGGCCGTCGACAGACTTGTATTTTTCTAGTTCACTCACTACTGTGTTAAAGTAGTAGTCTCGTGTCCACTCTCTCTTTAAACCAGCTATATCAATAAAGTTGTTTAGTAAATCTAGTCCTTTAACAGTGTGAGAGACCTCGGGGTGGAATTGAACAGTGTAGACTGGTCTATTGTTTACAGTGTATTTAACGGCTGCAATATAGTTGTTTTCAGAATAAGCCAATACCACTCCATTGTCTGGAACTTCTTCTACACAATCTCCATGACTCATCCAAACATATTCACTTCTACTCCAATTTCTAAATAATGCGTCATCTACAACTATTTTTACTAGTACTCTTCCATACTCTCTACAACCACTTTTAACTCGTCCACCAAGTATTTTGGCAATTAACTGGTGTCCAAAGCAAATCCCTAGAACAGGTGTGTTTGTGTCGAAGAGTATTTTTCTAGCTACTTCTTCGACTAGTGGATCGCCTTGTAAGCTACTTCTGTGACTACCCGATAATATAATAGCTGAATACTTCGAGAGATCAGTGTTGAATATGTTTGTATATGGTTCTATAAAGGATAAAACGCCCAGTTCTCTTAGTCTCCTCGCTATTAAATGAGTGTATTGCCCTCCGTAATCAACTATTAGCGCAGTTCCTCCTTTTATATAAATTGTGTTGTGTTTCATATGTAGGTTAATGTGGGGTGGGGTTAAAATAATTATTGTGGTGGAACGAATTTCCCACTATATAAAACAAATAGAATGAATTATATGTTACTCCAAAATCTATATTTTTAAACATTACTTTGTTTCTGCAGTGGATTTTAGCTTTATGAATACTTCTTCGAGGTTTTGTGATCGTGTTTTTTCTTTTAGTTCTCCTGGTGTTCCCTCGCCTATGATTTTCCCCTTGTATATTATGCCTACTCTGTGTGCCAGGTATTCTACTTCTAGCATGTTGTGGCTACTTAAAAGTACTGTGATACCGTATTCCCTATTGTACTTCTTGATTAATTCTCTTATGTAAACAGATTTCTCTACGTCTAATCCAGCTGTTGGCTCGTCGAGTATTAGTAGTTTTGGCTTGCTTGCTAATACCACGCTTAGTGCTAGTATTCTCTTCATACCCTTACTATATGTTCTCACAGGCCTCTTCAAGTCTCTACCGAGCCCGCTTATCTCGACTGCTTCACTAATTGTTTTTTCTAATTCTCTTCCTTTAAACCTCGTTGACAACATGAATTCTATAAAGTCTTCGCCCGTGAGGTCTCTGTATGCACCCGCCTCCTCGGGGAGATAATTTATTAACTCTCTGACCTTCAATGGTTCTTTTACAACGTCATAGCCGAATACAAGTGCTTTACCACTTGATGGTTTTATCAGTGTTGCTAGTATGCGTAGAGTAGTTGTTTTGCCAGAGCCATTAGGCCCTATCAACGCATATATTTCTCCTTGTTTAACACTAAATGAAAGACCATTCAATGCAATAGTTGATTTAGCATAGACCTTGTAGAGGTTTTCAACATACACGGCCAGTGTATCCAACTATACCCCCATTAACCACTATAGAATACTATAATACTTAGACTATATATAACTCTAGAGTAGTTTGAATTCAAAGGAGAGGTGTATTTAGAGTGAAGTATAAACTAGTATATCTCGTAATAGATGGTGCTCCAGACAGCCTCAACGACCCTGCAACAACACTAGAACTAGCTGTAAAACCAGGACTAGATGAAATAGCTCGTAGAGGAATATGTGGAGCAATGTATACAGTGGGTAAGGGTATAGCCCCTGAAAGCGATGAAGCTGTAATCTCGATACTAGGCTATGACCCACATGAAGTCTACACGGGGAGAGGCCCTCTTGAAGCACTTGGTGCTGGATTAGAGTTTAGAGAAGAATACGAGGTCGCGTTTAGAGCCAACTTTGCAACAATAGACCCTGAAACAATGAAGATTATTGATAGACGTGTTGGTAGAAATCTCTCTACACAAGAAGCACGAGAACTAGCCAAAGCCCTTGATGGATTAGAACTCGGAGTATACGATGGATATGCAAGAGTAGTAGCCACTATTGGTCATAGAGCAGTAGTTGTAATCGGTAGTAGGAGTAGAAAGCTATCCCCTATGGTTAGCAACAACGATCCCGCATACGAGAGAAAAGGCCTCGCGAGTATTGCAGTTCCAAATCCAAAACCATATGTTGAACCAATAAAGCCATTGGAAAACACTGAAGAAGCTAGAATAACAGCTGAACTAGCAAACGCGTTCTTTAAAAAAGCAGTTGAAATACTTGTAAACCACCCAGTAAACATTGATAGAACAAGAAAGAACATGCTACCAGCTAATGCACTGCTCCTCAGAGATGCTGGTGGAAAACTACCACACGCTACACCACTAGGAGAAAAATACAAGTGTAAATTCGCTGTTCTAGCTGAAATGCCAGTAGAAGTAGGTATTGGTAGAGCTTTTGGAGCACACGTAATACCACTAGAACCACCCACTGGAGACCCCAGAAAAGACTATGAAAAGAGACTAGAAGCAACACTAAAAGCACTTGGAAACTACGACATAGTATACGTCCACTTAAAGGGGCCAGATGAACCGGGACACGATGGAAATGTAGAGTTGAAAAAGAAGAAAATAGAAGATATAGATGCATACTATGTACAGCCACTACTAGACTACTTAAATAAATATGCTATACTAGTAACATCAGACCATGCTACACCACCCAGTAGAAAATCACACACCGACGACCCAGTACCACTAGCCTTCTACGCGCCGGGTATACAGGGCGATAGTGTATCGAGATTCACTGAGAGAGAGTGTTTAAAGGGATCAATAGGGCTATTAGAGCATGGATGGCAATTACTACCAATGCTAGTAGAGAAATACCTGTCTTAACCACTACACGTAATTAAATCTTAAATTGATGGTTTTTATGAAGATACTTACACCACTACATGTCTCTGGTGTTTGGATACCTAGATATACCAGCAACCCCCTTGAAACGGGGAGTATTGGTGTAGGATTAAACCTAGCATTATACTCTATTGGCGAGTCTAGACCTGGGCCTTGTAGAATAGTATTCAATGAGAAGAGCGTACTAGATAAACAAGCAGAAATTATTTGTAGAGAAGCAGGGAGAGCCGTAGAAACCAGAATAGTCTCCCCAGTAGACCTGGGAGAGGGGTTTGGAGTATCAGCAAACATATTAATTACACATACACTAGGCTCATATCTACAAGCTGGCAAACCATCACTCAAAGCACTACAACTAGCCCACACATTAGAAGTAGAGTATAAAACAGGCCTGGGCGACGTAATTGCAGAGTATACTGGTGGAGTAGCAGTTAGAGTAGAACCTGGAGCTCCAGGCGTTGGGAGGGCTTATAGATTAATACCTAGAGAATACGTGAATCTACTAGTTGTAAGAACTGGTCTTAGAGAAGATACTGGTAGAATGCTTAGTAGAATGAATAAAGAACTATTGGATTACGGTGTATTCTTGTTAAACCGTTTTATTGAAACAGAAGATCTACGTGTATTCTTTGAATCAGCCCGTCTCTTTACTAGTAGATTGTTTGATTACTCATTGATCCAGGATGTAGTAGAGTCTTTGAAGGGAGTTGTAGACTACTACATGAAGAAATCAGCGTTGATAATTTGGATTGAGAGAGAATACATAGATGAAGCAGTATCAATACTGGAAAAGAGAGGGTATAAACCCCTCTCTACAACTATATCGCATATTGGTGTTACATGTGTTTATTCCACCAAACCACCCGAGAAGAACGAGTCTATTAATACGTGAAAAACTAGTAGAAGGATTTAAGAAAGGGCTAGTTGCCCCTGAAGGATTAATTGCACATGGTAGAGGAGAGTGTTTTGACTACTTAATCGGCGAGTCTACACAGCCCTTTGCAGTAAAAGCTATTGAAGCAGCTGTAGCAGCACTACTACTAGCCAAACACCCGGTTATATCAGTCAATGGAAACACCGCTGCACTAGTACCAGGAGAAATAGTAGAGTTGGCTAGAGAATTAAATGCAAAAATAGAGGTTAATTTATTCTATAGAACAAGAGAGCGAGAAGAAGCAATTGCAAAATGGCTCCGCGAACACGGCGCACAAGAAGTACTGGGTGTAGGAGAAGACGCCTCAGCAACTATTCCAGAGCTCTTCAGTGAGAGGCGTAGAGTAAGCCCTCGTGGAATACTAATAGCAGACGTTGTACTAGTCCCACTAGAAGACGGCGATAGAACTGAAGCACTTAGAAAAATGGGTAAAACAGTCATAGCAATAGACTTAAATCCACTGTCAAGAACAGCTAGAGCAGCAAGTATAACAATTGTAGATAATGTAGTAAGAGCAATACCACTAATGATCGAGAAAACCCGAGAATTCAAATTAAAACCCAAGAGCTACCTTGAAGAAATACTAAGGAACTATGATAACAATAAGATTCTACAAGAAGCATTAACACACATAAATGAGAGATTAAAACAATTATCAAATTCCAACCTAGTAATTCAATTCTAGCTCTGTCTCTACACTAATTCTAAACCATTACCATTATATAATTCAGCTATCCCACTAAAATCCCATCAAAATATATACTGTATTACTAGATATATATTCAAGTATAAAAGGGGTTGTTGAAGATATTTACTTAAGGGTATGGATATGAATCCATACATATTGATCTACATGATGTATGTAGGGATTGTGAATTCACGAGAATACCAGGAAAAATACTGTATATCTCAAGGTAAAGCGTTTAGTGAGTGTTTAGCTGAGTTGATGAGAGACTAGTTTACTCGAATTAATTCACTTTTTTTATTTTTTATTCCTCTCTGAATTAATCATTATAGGGCTTGCTTTGAATGGATTGGAAATACTAGATGTATGTATTGAAGTATACCATAGGGATTTTAATACACTATATAGTGCTTTTACAACTGATTTTGCTAGACGCTATCTTCCACGACTAAGCTCTACTTCTAATTGTAGTTCACCAGTAGCTACTATATACTGGCTTGAGGGTAAGGGGTTTGAAGTATTATCTACTAGCTTCTCCTCTGATAGAAACGATTTATATATTGTACAAGGAGAACCTCCATCTCCCTATATAAATGAATCTCCTGTTTTCTTTCTACTCCAAGTACTAGCTAGAGGACTTGCAAAGAAAGGATATGTTATGCTCACTGATTCAATCTCTATTGGATTACCAGGTAGAAATATATTAATTCTTGGATACCCACACACTGGAAAGAGCACTATTACAACACTAGCAGTTGCAAAAGGATTTAAAGTATACTCAACTGAAAACACTATTCTCGGCGTCGATGAGGGCTCACTGAGAATACTTGGAGGTTCACGCGTACTCGTCTACGACCCTAAAGTCAAAGAGTTATTTAATATACATCTCGAGCCGACGAGTAGAACGAAACACGGATATGAAGTAGTAGACCTCGAAGAAAAAGTCATTATAGACCTAGATGAAAATATAGTAGACGAAATATACATTGTATACTCATCATTTAGTTCAAGGGGTTTCTCAGGCCAGCAGGTTAAAGGTAGAAAGGTAGAGAAGACACTATGGGTGTTTGCAACTAGTTTGCTAAAGGGATTGGACTACTATGCTCCAAGACCCCTAGATACACCACTAGATCAAACTGTAACTAAAACACTTGAAAAATTCATAGAAGTAGTTAAATCAAAGTATAATGGTAGATTCTACGAGGTATTTGGCTCGCCAGTTGAAATCATCGAGGGAATAGTAGAAAACAAACTAGAATGTAGTAGCTAGTCAATGTGTGAAGTTGAATCCAAGTGGAATGGGAAAACGATAGCTACGTGTCTAGTTTCCTATGTTTTATAGTTGATACAGCTTTGTCTAGTATTAATCTCGCAATTTCGTATTTTGCTAGTAGTCCGCGTGTTATTACACCAGTTTTATCTAGTATTACTGCATCTAGAAAGTCCTTGCCGAAGCCAGCGTGTTCTGATAGAATATTGTTTCCTACTATGAGGTCTGAGTTATAGTCGTTCATTTTTTCCTGGATTTTTGCTAGTAGTTGATCGCCGCCTACTGTTTCAGCCGCAAATGCAACAATGTATCTCGGCTTGTTTACAATGTTCTTTATTACTTTTGGTGTTTGTTCTAATTCAACTACTAGTTTTGGGTGTTCTCTAGTACTAATCTTTGTTGTTTTTGTAGATACTGGTTTATAGTCTGCGGGAGCGGCTGCAAATACCGCTATATCGAATACATGGTTTGTAGTAATTTCTCTTACAGCTCTAGCCATGTCTTCTGTCGACTCTATTCTAATTGTTTTAACCATGTATGGTGGTTCAACCGACATATTACCATGTATTAAGACTACATCTGCCCCGCGACAAGCCGCTTCACGTGCAACTAGTACGCCCATTAAACCAGAACTTGGATTAGTAATTACTCTGACCGGATCTATATGTTCCACTGTTGCTCCAGCTGTTACTAGTACTTTCAAGCCCTCTAGATCTCTACCACGATTAACTACTGCATCAATACAGTGTGAGAGGTCTTCGAGGGGTGGGTATTTCGCCTTGTCTTCTTCGATTTTGGGTGGTATGACTACAACTCCCTCTTCGCGGAGTATATCTAGTGCTTTTTTGTATTGTGGTGAATTCATTAATCTAGTATTCATTGCTGGAACAACTATAACTCTCTTTCCATCTCCAAGCATTGTTACAGCTGTGAGTGTTAAAAGCTCATCGAGTATTCCATATGCTATTTTACTCATAGTGTTTAGTGTTGCAGGAGCAATAACCATCGCGTCGGCCCACTTAGTTAAATCAATGTGTTCTGTTTCACCAGTCATTTCTACAAATGGTTTTTGACCGGTTGCCCAGTAGAAAAGGTCTGGTGATATAAACTTTGTTGCAAACCTAGTCATAACTACTCTTACAATACCACCCATACGAATAAGTCTACGTGCTAAATCAATCGATTTATATATAGATGAAGAGCCAGTTACACCTAAAAGTATTTTCTTGTCTCTAAGCGGCTGTGTTGCTAGAAGACCTAGTTCTTCAACGGTGGGCGTACGTGATAATACCATAAATTATCCCTCTACCATATATTCAGAGTTGAGGGGGTATTTATGGAGGCTTTACACGTATACAACATCTTCGAGGAGGCTCAGAGAAAACTGCGCGAGAAAGCTCCTGGATACACTATTAGAAATGCTACTCGAGAAGACTTAGACAGCGTTATCAAGATCAACGAGGTATCACTCCCAGAACACTACCCCAGAATATTCTATGAGGAACTACTAGAAGACTGGGGCAAGGCCTTCTATGTCGCAGTGGCTCCAACCGGTGAAATTGTCGGCTATATCATGAATAGAATAGAGACAAAACCAGGCTTTTTCAAGCACTGGCTAGTAAAATCAGGCCACGTTGTAAGTATAGCTGTTTTAGAAGCACACAGAGGTAAAGGCCTGGGTTACGCACTAATGGCCTACGCGATGAAGACAATGTATGATGAATACAAGTGTAGTGAAACATACCTCGAAGTAAGAGTATCAAATAAACCAGCTATAACACTCTACGAAAAACTAGGTTATAAAGTAGTAAAAGTAGAAAAAGGCTACTACCTAGATGGAGAAGACGCATATGTAATGGCTAGAAAACTACCATAGTAACCCTTATATTGAAATCACGCCACTCATTAATCAAAATAGTGTTTTTACACTTAATAGAGAATTAGAGACATGCATTACTGTTCTCTCAAAGAACACCACTCACAGTATTTAATCACCAGCAAAAAACAGCTCTCTCAGAGCTAGAAATAAAGCAAGCTCTGCAATTTAAACATTTCTCAATCATCAACATTATTAAGTGGCCGCTTTTAAAAAACCATTGTGATTCAAAATGCCCATCTACCCTGTTAAACACGTTTCGTGGAGTGAAGTAGAAGACTGGAGTATGCGGCTAGCAGAGAAAATAGCATCTTCGGGTTTTAAACCAGATGTAGTTGTAGCTGTAGGCAGAGGTGGATATATTGTTTCAAGGTTGCTGTGTGATTATATAGACGTAGATAAACTCATAGCTGTTCCAATAAAATGGAGTGAAAAAGAAAAAAGAGAGGGAGAGAACTATCTAGCTGACTTAATAAGGTGTTTTATGACTAGAGAAGTAGATTCCTGTATAGCCAACGTCGTTAGAAACCTCTCAATTACGATCCCAGTAGAAATACAAACAGACTTGAAAAACATGAAAAGTTTAGCAGTAGAAGAAGTCACTGCCACGGGTTTACATCTTGCAAAAGTTAAACAAATACTATTGGAGTGGGGGTCGTCAGAAGTAAAAACAGCTACACTAGTATGGAAAGCACAAACATCAACGCTAAAACCAGACTATACGTTTATAGAGCCAAAGCGATTTGTCTGGTTTCAATTCCCATGGTCGAGGATATCTGATTATCAACAATTCGTAAAAATACTCGTAGACGAATACAAGAAACAAGAAATACAATCAGTAGACATAGATAAACTAGTACATGATATTAAAAACTTCTATGGTTTTAAACCAAGCACAATACATCTCAAAAAAGCATTAAGAAACCTCGAGAAACACGGCATTATAAAAGTATTGGATAACAAAATACTGTTAATGAAAGGGTGTAATTAACAATTTAGAGTTTTAGCGTAAACCCTCATCTACTTACAGCTGGTTCGTTTTTCATTCCACTATGTTTCCATATAAATCGAGAGAAAACCCATCTATGTAGACTCCGCTAACAAGTAATATTTCAAAACACCGGGTCTACTTTAATCCTTAATAACGGCTTCTCTTTTAAGAGTATTTGAAGCTAGTAGTGGGGATAATGGGTGGAGTTTAAACCTATTAGTGATTTATTTAGAGATGAAGTGGTTGATCAGAGGGTCTGTATACGGGGCTGGATTTATAGGAGGAGTGTAGTTGGTAAAAAAGCGTTTGTTCGTGTAAGAGACTCATCTGGTGTAATACAGGTAGTAGTTGAAGCAAGCAAACTTGGAGAGGAGTTAGTAGATGAATTAAAGAATATTGGGCTAGAAGCAAGCGTTGTAGCGTGTGGGGTCGTCAAGAAATCCGAGAAAGCGCCTGGTGGATACGAAGTAGAAGCGGATTTATTCAGTATTGTAGGTTATAGTAGAGACTTTCCAATCAAGGGAGGAGAGGGTATAGACTACCTCTTAGACAATAGACACCTAGCTATTAGAAGCCCCAAATACTCCAAGCTATTCAAAATAAAACACAGTGTTCTCAAAGCTGGAAGAGAATACTTTATTAAACAAGGCTACTGGGAGGTAACACCACCAATAATTACAGCCAGTGCCTGCGAGGGAGGAGCTACACTATTCCCAGTTGACTACTTTGGAAGCAAAGCATATCTAAGTCAGAGCGCCCAGTTATACCTAGAAGCATTAATCTACGTGTTAGAAAAAGTATTTAGTTTAACACCGAGTTTTAGAGCTGAAAAATCCAGGACAAGAAGACACCTCGCTGAATACTGGCATTTAGAACCAGAAGCAGCATGGTATCACATGGACGACATGATGAAAGAAGCTGAGGGGCTAGTATCATATATTGTTGAAAGAGTACTAGAAGAGAGAAAAAGCGAACTAGTAGACCTTGGAAGAAACATAGAAGTATTAAAGAAAGCATTAAACACACCATATCCACGTGTAAAATACGATGAAGCAATAGAAATACTACAAAAGAAGGGAGTAAACATCAAGTGGGGTGATGACCTCGGCGCCGACGAAGAAAGAATTCTAACAATGGAGTTCGATACTCCTATATTCCTAACACACTTCCCAAAGGAAATCAAGAGCTTCTATATGAAGATAGATAGGTCTAGACCAGAAGTAGTCTTGGGATTCGACCTACTAGCACCAGAAGGATATGGCGAGATAATTGGTGGTGGTGAAAGAGAAGACGACTATGAAACACTATACAAGAGACTAGTAGAACAGGGATTAAACCCAGACGACTACAAGTGGTATCTCGACCTTAGAAGATATGGGTCGGTTCCACACAGTGGCTTCGGACTTGGAATAGAGAGAGCTGTAATGTGGATTGCGGGACTAGACCACATTAGAGAAACAATGCCATTTCCAAGATTTAGAGAGAGGGTTTATCCATAGAGTACTCGAAAAACAATATAATTCAATTATGAAGAAATCATGTTTTTCCGCTCTTCTTCCATGTAGGTAAAGAGCGTGATATGAATCGTGGATGATAGGTTCATTGGTGATATTATATATGAGAGACTTGTAAACACATATAGTATTGATTTAGAAGACTTCGTAGCACCTAGACTACGACATACAAATCTCTTTGAGTTTACTGTAGCCGTTATTCTAAGTCAAAACACTAGTGATGTAAACGCGTGGAGAGCATATAGTAGACTCCTAGAAGTAGCAGGCGAGATAACTCCAAGTAAAATTTTAAACACGAGTATTGATCAAATAGCAGAAGCAATTAAACCAAGCGGTATGCAATACCAGCGAGCAAGAAAAATCAAAGAACTGGCAGGGGCCTTCATAGAACGAGACATTGTAGGCGAAGTAGAGAAGACACTTAGAGAGAAGGGTGTAGAAGAAGCCAGGAGAAAACTATTAGAACTCCCGGGTATAGGTCCTAAAACAGCTGATGTAGTATTACTCATGTGGTTTAATGCCCCTTCATTCCCCGTAGACACTCATATTACAAGAATAACACTTAGACTGGGATATGTAGCTAGAAGAAACTATGAAGAAATAAGGCGTTTCTGGATGGAAAACACCAATCCACAACTATACCTACCACTACACCTACTCCTCATTACACATGGTAGGAAAACATGTAAAGCTAGAAAACCAGATTGTATAAATTGTGTAATTAGAAACCACTGCTCCTACGGTGCTAGCAGTAAATGACTAGAGGAGAACTACTCAAACAAATAGCTAGAGAAGTTATGGGGGAAGAATACGCTGAAAAACTCTGGCGTAGAATTGAATTCATAGGAGATATTGCATTAATAAGAACGCCCCTAGGCCTAGACCCTCTCGAATTAAAACCAGTTGCAGAAGAGATATTGAAGAGAATACCATATGTTAAAACAGTGTGGGCGGCAATACCAGGAGTTGAAGGCGAGTATAGACTGAGAAAAAACGTGTGGCTAGCTGGCGAGCAGAGGAGTGAAACTATATACCGCGAACACGGGTGTTTATTCAAAGTCGACATTAACAAAGTCTATATTTCTCCCAGTCTCAACTATGAACACATTAGAATAGCTAGACTTGTAAAACCAGGAGAAGTAGTAGTAAACATGTTTGCCGGTGCAGGATTGTTCAGTATAATAATAGCAAAACATTCAAAACCGAGTAGAGTATACAGTATTGACATAAACCCCTACGCCTATGAATACATGGTTGAAAACATTAAACTAAACAATGTAGAAGACGTAGTCATCCCCCTTCTGGGAGATGCAAAACAAGTAGTAGAAGAAAAACTCGTTGGAGTGGCAGATAGAGTATTAATGCCATACCCGGAGAAGGCACTAGAATATCTTTCAACAGCATTAAAAGCACTAAAGCAAGGCAGAGGTTGGATCCACGTATACCTCCATGTTTTCACCGAGAAAGGAGAACACTGGAAATCCAAAGCAGAAAAAATACTTGTAGACAAACTACGAGAATTAAAGGTAGATGATTACAAAATACACCAGGTAAGGAAAATAAGGAATGTAGGTCCGAGAACACACCAAGTAGTTTTAGATGTAGAAGTATAGAGTTGTTTTTAGATAAAACCACGTAGTTTCTTCTATATAAGTTAATTATCCTCTATGCTATAGTGGATAATATTGAATCAACGTGGTGTTATTCCATGAATACCAAATACATATTGTTTACAATGGTACTGTTAGTAGTCTTTACACCTCTATCTACTATTCAATCAATTCAAGTAGTCGAGAAATTACCCGAATGCCACTCATTCTACTTCCTTAATGGAATAATAATTACGAATTCCACTATAAATGAAACACTCTATCTTGAAACACCTCGAAATACTAGTTTAACTGGAGGATTTATTCAGAGTGTTACTCCTATACTAGCATATAATACTGTATTAAACGAGTCGAGTGGAGTATATGTATTTAACGTGTCTCAGAGCGAAGAATATGAAGGATTCTTTATAGTACGCGTAGAAATATGCTATAAAAACTCTACTCAATCACTAGCCCATTTAATTCAAGCACTTGAAGACCCCAGATACGACCCGTTTAATGAAACCTATATACCTGAATACCTAGTAAAACAATACATAAGAGAGCCTTATAGCAGAGTAGTAGAAGTAATTGTACCAGCATACGAGGATTGGATTAATAAGAATTACAATATCAGCATATCATCTATGAGCAAACTCGGATTGCTTTCAACAAGTGCTTTCTTTGTCTACAACTACATAGAATATAATGCAAGCGCTCTCCCAAGAACCCTTGATGAAGTAATAAAAGATAGGAAAGGCGATTGTGACGACATATCTAGAATACTCGTCAACCTTCTACACTATTATGGAATACCAGCTGTAATAGTTTCTGGATATGTATTTATAAATGGATTTGAAATATCCATACCCCTCGAGAACGTTACATATGTATTCAATAATAACGGCCCTCACGCTTATGTTATGGCTTATCTACCTGGATATGGCTGGATATCTCTCGACTATCTGGCAGGGTCTATGCTCATGTATCCATTTATTATAGATGGGTATACAATTGACACTAGTGTTCAACAAGAAGCAGTAGAAGAAGTTGTAGAATTCCACAGGAAGATCAATGGTACACAAGTAATAGCTGTCTATACTGAAAACGAATTTAGAAAAATATTTGGCGAGCAAGCCACAGTTAACAAGACACTAGAGTACCTGTATGTAAAAGCAGGAATAAAAAAACAAGTTGGAGGGCAATCAAACACTACAACACCCACCATTATACCCACCACTACTCCAACACCCACGACGAAGCCTACTACTAGTACAACACCAACAACCACCACGCATTATACTCCGAGTCAAACAACACAACTCCAAACAACCGAGAAAAATGAAACAACACCTACAACTACAATGATTAAAGAAACAAATACTATTACAACGCCATCTACAACAGTAACTAATAGAGAAACTAGTATACTAGACACGGGTCTAATACTACTAATAGCTATTATAGTGGCGGCTTTGATTTCAATACTTGTCATTTTAATAAAACGCTAGTATAAACCCGGTTCCACGGTGCACATCAATGTCTCTTAAACTACTCACCCCTGTAGACATAGTTATTGATAGTAGAGAAGACGCTAAACACCCAGAGTTTAGACAGTTATTTATGAGAGAGGGTTTAAGAGTAGCTGTTCAAGCACTTACAGCTGGAGACTTCTTACTACTCGCCCCGCCCGGGAAACAATCTCTTTTAATAGAGAGAAAAACCGTCGATGATTTCGCCAATAGTATTAGAGATAATAGGATATGGGAGCAGTCTAAACTACTACAGAAGTCAGCCGAGGTTGATGGCCACAGACCCCTTATTATAATTGAGGGTTCTCTAGCAGTACTTGAAAAATACAGGAATTGGAAAATCCAGAGTATTCTTAGAGTTATAGATACACTACTACTAGAATACAATATACCAGTACTTCACACACCACACAAAGAAGCCACTATTGCATGGCTTGTAGCTAAGGCTAAAAGCCTAGGTAAAACCGAAGAGAAAAAAGTATTGAGAATGCGCGTTGAAAAGAAACCTATGAGTATACAAGAGCGAATACTCTACGTTGCAGAGGGATTGGTTGGCCCAGTACTCGCCAGGAGGCTTCTAGAGAAATTCAAAACACTTAGAAATATATCTAATGCATCAGTATATGAATTAATGAGTGTAGAAGGTATTGGTGAAAAACGTGCTCAGGAAATATATGCTATATTCAACACAGAGTGGAGGGGTGAAGTAGAAAATGCTTGATCTAATAGTACCGTTAGTTGTTTCAAGTATAATAGTCAAGTTGTTTATGGATTGGTGGATTAATACAGCGTCGAAACTAGGTTTTAAAGGTAGAGATATGAATAAACCTGGAGAAGTATACGCTGTAGAAGCTAGTGGTGTATGGGTTATTCTATCAATAGTTTTCGGTATAATGTCTTATATCGCTATTGAGAGATATGGTGATGCTAGAACAGATGTTATTCCAATACTCTCTATTACATCCACGCTACTATTAGCGGGTCTACTAGGGTTTTTCGATGATATACTGGGGTGGAAGAAGGGTATTAGCCCACTGAAAAGAGTAGTCTTTACAATTCCTGTTTCACTCCCCTTAGTCGTTGTAAAAGCTGGTAGTAGTACAATAGAACTACCCTTTATTGGCGTTTTAGATCTAGGTTTAATCTATCCACTCGTAATTATACCAATTGGTGTTTTGGGTGCTGCAAATGGTTTTAATATGATTGCTGGCTATAATGGACTAGAGGCGTCTCAATCAATAATACTATTTCTCTATATGTCTATTTTATCATATTTAACCGGTAGATTCGACGCGATATATATTACTGTCCCAACAATAGCGGCAATTACAGTCTTTTTACTACTGTACAATAAATACCCGGCTAAAGCATTCCCTGGAAACTCTTTTACATATGGTATTGGAGCACTATATGCAACAATAGCGATATATTGGAACTTAGAGAAGTACGCTGTTTTATCTTTTACACTTTACTTTATCGAGCTACTATTATTCCTTAGAGGTTTGAAAAACGGTGTTTACAAAGAGAATTTTGGAATACCACAAGAAGATGGCTCGTTAAAACCACCCTATGATAAATCATATAGTTTAACACACATAGCAATAAGAGTAGTTACGAGAATTAAGGGTAAATGCTATGAAAAAGACGTTGTATTGTTCATTGCACTATTCCAAACACTAGTATGTTCTATTTCCCTCTTACTCGTCTACTCGAGAATACTATAACATACAAGTAGAAAGTACTAGCTAAACCCATTAAACCCGAGACAATAAACGAGTCTGAAGGACCTAGATAGGTGTATAGTAATCCAGCAATTTGCGCGCTTATTGATGCACCTAGATTATCTAGTACTCTCTGTATACCTACTGCTCTACCTCTGAGTTCTACTGGTAAAATCCTTGTTTGTAGTGCTGAAAGCCCTGCTCCCATTATATTAGATGCTATATTCGACAGTGATGCTACTAGGAGTATAATGACTAGTATTAGTAGCTTGTTCTCTATGTGTGATGGAAGCGAGTAGAGCATAATACACGTTGAAACCACAATTGAAGACCCGATGATGGCTTTTTCAATATTTAACTGTCTTCCAAGGAGGTAGAGTGATGATATAATAGTGCTTAACGTAGAAACTCCCGAGATTAAACCCCATGTGGGTTTTGATAATTCTAGTTCTTCTATTACATATAGCGCCATATACGTGTTTACTACTCCAAGTGCTATCTGCCATAAAATAGATGTAAAGATATATAGCTTAATTGCTTTCGTTAATACTCCTCTATAGCCAGCTAGTTCAAGAATAATTCTACTCAGCTCTCTATCTCTTGGTTTAAAGGTTTCTCTTAGAGATCTAACTCTCAAAATCAATACTACTAGAGAAACCATTCCCTGCGCGAGGAAGCCATATCTAATTCCACTTGTTCCAATTACATCGTAGAGAATACCACCAATAATAGGCATGAATAGTCCTGGTAGAGCTGTAACAATGTTTAGTGCTAGAAAGCCCTTGAATTCACGTCCTTTTCCCAGGGAATCCATTACTATGGCTGTTAATGCTGGTTGATAGAAGTGTGCAGCGTTGTCTAGTATATAGACTATTGTGAGCGTCTTCCAGTCTGGTGCCAGTGCATATAGGAATTGAGCTAGTGTTATTAATCCTGTACCTATCAGTATTATTTTTACTCGTCCAAAGAGATCAGTTATAATGCCCCCTGGTAGAACTGATAGTGCTAGTGCTAGTGTACCTAGACTTCTCATAGTAGCTATATCGTAATCGCTTGCACCAAGGTCTTTAGCGTATTTTGGAAAAAAGGGATTTATTAATGAACCAGTGAGAGAAAATAGAAACCATGAAATAGCCATTACACCAACGTTTCCACGAAAAACTTCTTTTAGCTCTTTAAAACTCTCTTTTAATGCCGTGTATGTTGAAGTCTCACTCCTCATAGAGGGTTCCGTAGAGTGTTTTCTATATTGGTTCTCCACGTAGTGCTTTTTCTACTAGTTCTTTGGCATAGTCGAATCTTATTCTACCATCTTTGATCATTCTCTCTGCTACTTTATCAATGAGCTTNNCCCGCCATTACTGCTAGGTTTCTAGCGTGTAGTCTCATGTGTCCTTTTTGAATACCCTCTGTTACAAGTGCTCTTAGAGCTGCTAGGTTTTGTGCTAGTCCAACAGCTGCCATTACCTCGGCTAGTTCTTTAGCTGTGTTTACACCTAGGATTTTAAGTGCTATTTTTGCTATGGGGTGTACTCTTGTAGCACCGCCTACTATGCCTATTTGTAATGGTAGTTCGAGGTATCCATTGAGGAAGCCTTCTTCATCTACCTCCCATGTGCTTAGTGGTTTATACACTCCTGTTCTCGCGGCGTATGCGTGCGCTCCGGCTTCTATTGCTCTATGGTCTTGAGCTGTTGCAAGAGCAACTGCTATAATGCCATTCATTATACCCTTATTGTGTGTTACTGCTCTATATGGGTCTGCTTCGGCTAGAATACTTGCTTCTTCTATTCTCTTAGCTATTTCTAATCCACCAATGTTTTCTGCTGGTGTTCTAGCCCATGCTCTAACTATTCTCCTAGTTGCATAATTCGAAATTATTCTTAGTCTAGCCTGTCCACCAGTTAGCTTTTCTAGTATTGGTGCTATTGCCTCGGCCATGGTGTTTACAGCGTTAGCACCCATAGCGTCTCTCACGTCGACTATTAAGTGTACTATTATAGCTGGGCCTTTTCTAGTATCTACAACTCTGACTTCTAGGTCTCTTGGTCCCCCACCATATTTGACTAGAACCGGGTCTTGTTGAGCAGCGTGTTCAAGTATTTCTTGTTTGTGTTCGAGTATTCTAGCTACTTTAGCCTGTGGAGCTGTAACATTGAGTATGTGTATTTGTCCAATCATTTCCTGGGGACCGGCCTCGGCCACTATCCCCTTTCCATATCTAAGCATTCTAGCTGCATTACTAGCTGCTGCTACAACACTTGCTTCTTCAATCACCATGGGGACCAAGTAGTCTCTACCATTAATTAAGAAGTTTACTGCTACCGCGAATGGATAAGACATTGCTCCAACAACGTTTTCAATCATTCGCTCGCCAATATCACGAGGGAGGTTTCCAAAGTTTAAAAGCTGTGCGACTTCTTCGTCTGTTAACCCGGCCCAGTCTTTAACAATTTTAATTTTTTCTTCAAGGGGGAGTTTGTAAAACCCCTCTATTCTACTAGTTTTCTGTTGCCCAGTCAAACCTTACACCAGGTTTATTTTTACAATAAACGATAATTTAAACACGGTGTTTTAGTAATGGTTCACGAATGGGCTCTTGCAGAGTCAATACTCTTATATATTGAAAACCAGGGAGTTAGAAGGGCGAGGAGGGTTGTTGTCAAAATAGGTGTTCTTCAATCAATAGATAGAGAAATACTTGAATTCGCACTACGAGAAATTAGTAGAGAGCGTGGATTAGAAATAAACGAGTTTACTATTCTCGAAGAAGAACCCTTGTTGAAATGTAATCGTTGTGGATTCCAGTGGAGTATAGATCCCTCCAAGATAAGCGAAGATATTAGAGAAGCAATACACTTCCTCCCAGAATCAATATATGCCTACTTCAGATGCCCCAACTGTGGAAGTATAGACTTTGAAATAGTTAAGGGTAGAGGACTCGGAGAAATAAAGGTTGAAAACTATGAGTAGAGACCCCCGTGTTCTCAAAGCGATAAAAAATCTAAGTGAAATCCAAAGAGTATACTTGGTTATTAGTAGTAAGGGAGGCGTAGGTAAGACAACAATCTCAACTCTTCTAGCACTGTATGAAGCGAGTAGGAATAGAATGACGGGGCTGTTAGACTTAGACTTCGTAAACCCATCTACACATGTATTTCTAGGTTTAAAACCCGAAGAACTCAAATACGAAGAGGAAAAAGGAGTTAAACCCTATACTGTAAAGAATAATCTATTCTATTTCTCAATAGTATCATATACCAGGGATAAACCAATAGCGCTAAGAGGAAGAGAAGCCGTTAATGCTCTATGGGAAATACTAGCTATTGTAAACTGGGGTCCTTTACACTCGTTATTCATTGACACTCCACCAGGTATAGGTGACGAACACGTTGAACTACTATATACATTGAAAGACAAGACAAAACCAATAGTTGTATCAACGCCGAGTAAGCTATCATTGAATTCAATAGAGAAACTAATCCAAATACTCAAAGAAGCTGGATTTAGAGAAATATATCTACTAGAAAACATGGGAGATGGTAGTTTGCAGAACTATGCAGAAGAAAACAAACTAGTTTATCTAGGCTATATTCCAAAATCTAGTAGACTAGAGGAATCCATAGGGAACACGGAAAAACTTCTCGAACTCGACGTAGCCACCTATATCTACAACATACTATCTAAACTCAGCTAGTGTTAACACAGGTGTCTCGAGTGTTACGATTACCCAGGAGAATAAAAATACTGATAGCAGTATTAACCACTCTCATATTGATCTATGCTATCCCAATACCAAGAGTTGGTATTCCAGTAGAAGAATTAGAGTTGGGAGAAGGGGGATTTATCGAAGTAGATGGATTAAAAGTATACTACGTGGAAAAAGGGAGCGGCAACATAACTTTTCTACTACTACATGGTTTTGGTGCAAGTACATTTTCGTGGAGGTATGTAGTAAACGAGTTTTCAAAGTATGGAAGAGTAGTAGCGTTTGATAGACCTGGATTCGGGTTAACCGAGAGAAAACCACCGGGATCTATGAGGATAAACCCGTATAGCGTAGAGGGAAGTATATACATTACTTGTAAACTAGCAGAGATATTAAATATTACAAGAGTAGTTATCATAGGCCATTCAATGGGTGGTGGTCTAGCCCTACTGATTGCAGATAAATGTAATTACCAAGTAGAAGGTGTAGTACTAGTAGCACCAGCTTGGAAGCAACAACATAAAGGCATTACTACCTACTTCCTACTTCACGCGCCGTTATCAAGTAAGCTGGGACCACTATTAATTAGAGGACTTGTTGGACAATTAGAACAAGTCTTGTATAGAGCATGGTATGATAAATCCAAGTTGACAAGTGAGGTCTTAGAAGGCTATAAATACCCATTAAACGCACTAGACTGGGATAAGGGATTGTATTGGATAATGAAATACTATGAATTCCCAGGTATAGACAGTGTTATTCCTAGAATAAAATACCCTGTGCTGATAATACATGGTCGAGAAGATGAAATCGTACCACTTAATAGTAGTATAGAATTAGTTGATAAACTAGGTCAATATACAAGAGTAGAACTAAAAATAGTAGAAGAGTGCGGCCACCTACCACACGAAGAAAAACCCGATGAATTCAACAAAATACTTCTAGAATACCTTAACTCATACGTATTTATCAACTACTAGGAATTCACAATTTTCCACTTACTTGATTATAGAGTAGAAGATGTCCTGTTTTTAATAAACTCAATGTGTCTAGGTACGGGTGTAATGGATTAGTGTTAGAAGAAAAATACTAATTATTTTTTACAACCAGCGATCTCGCTGTAGTCTACATAGTCTATTCCTAGTAGCCAGGCTACCGCTTTAAGTTCTCTTCTAATATCTCCTGGTACTAGTACGTGGTGGTTTGCTGGGAGATATAATGGTAGTTCTTCTACATCGTAGTCTAGTTCTACAATAGCCTGTGTTCTACACATTGTATTATAGAGTAGTCCACTAGTCGTTATTTTTCCTACTCCCCCCATTATGATTGAGTAGTCTCTACTAATAGATGTCAGTGTATATGTTGATGGTACTAGTCTACCGGATAGAGCGTAGGGATACCCTGATTCGAAGTGTGTTACTATTTTTCCACTCAAGATCATATTTGTAGCTATTGTACAGTGAGAGAAATATATTTTGTTTCCACGGAATACAGATGCATTTGCTATCCAGCCGGTTAGTCCAGTTAGCTCTTTGTAGATCATCATTAATAATAGTGATCCAAGGTCGCCCTCACAAGCTGTAACAATACCCTCTGCATTTAATACTGCGAGCGCTAGACAAGGCGTTATCCTGTATTTAACTAGGTATGGAAAACAATCTACTGCTATACCTTTATATCCATTATTTAACGCCATGGATTTTACAATGGCGTAAAATCTAGCAACATATTCCAAGCTGTCTTTGGGTATAGTGAACTCGTATATCTCGAGTGATTTGTAAAAGCTCTCTACTAGAGCTGTATCCGCCTCGCCTAGTTTTGAAGCTATCGTATCCATTGAAACAACATCTACTACTCCTCCTAGAAGAGCTTCTAATTCTTCTGCTTCATCGGGTTTCTCCTCTCTTTCAGCTATTAATAGTATCTTTGAACCTAGTAGTGAAGAAACTGTTTTTGCAATAATCAATGTTTTTTCTACTATTGAACCACACTCAGGGCTCTCGGGTCTCTTACAGTGTTCAATCCAAGTATATACTCCATCAGAGTCTAGTCTAGACCTCGCTGAAATAGTTGATGGAAGACTGTTATGGTCTCCGTGTCCAATCAATAATACTCTTGGAGAACCAGTTGCTTTTGCAAATTCATACATTAGCTTACTAGTTCCACCCGTGAGCGATATTAATACTGGGAAGTAATCTCTATACTTTTCTCCAAGCGATCTCGCTTCCTCGACACTTGTTATTGGTTGAGTAGCTTCTACTACAATACCTGTTTTTGAAACGTGTTTTTTAAAGATCTCGTAGAGGTTGTTATAGTAGGATTCACCGTGTAGTTTGGTTGCAAAATAAGCTATAACGATTCTAGTCAATACTTACACCAATTGACATTATTGATTTATTGGTATTAATAAATTTCTATTAAACGAATCATTGAATAACATATTATGAACTACTACAGTTTCTAATTGCCTCTTCAGCGTATTTCATTGTTCTCTCTATTAATTCATTGATGTTACCTAGGTATTTCTCTGGGTCTACTGCTTCTTCGATTTCACTCTGCGATAGGTATTTGGATACTACTTCATTTCTCAATAGTGCTTCTTTCAGTGTTTCGCCTGGCTTCATATTCCTCGTTATATCAATTAATAGTTTATGGGCTTCATGCCTCGCCATACCCTTTAATACAAGTCTCACCATGACGCTTTCGGCCATAATAGCTCCGCGTGTTAACTCGAGGTTTTTCTTTATTGCTTCTCTATCAATGTATATAGTATTCAATAGCTTCAATGTATCTTCTAGCATTTGGTCTACTACGAGGAATACGTGTGGTATTAATACTCTTTCACTACTGCTATTCGTTAAATCTCTTTCATGCATTAGTGGAATGTTTTCTAGTGCGGCCACAACCAGCGACCTAGCAATTTTAGCCAAACCACATATTCTCTCAGCTGTAACAGGGTTTCTCTTGTGTGGCATAGTACTACTACCAACTCTTTTTGTTGCTTCGTAGATTTCGTTTATTTCTGGTCTTGAAAGCTCTCTTACTTCGAGGGCTAATCGGTCTAGTTGGGAAGCTAGTATTGCTAGTGTTGAAACCAGTTCGGCAAAACCGTCTCTTGGTGCTATTTGAGTAGATATTTCGTGTGGTGGTAGACCTAGATGCTCGCATACTCCTCTTTCGACTATTAATCCTTTTCCAAGCCATCCAGCCATTGTTCCAACGGCTCCAGACATTTTCGCTTTGATTAATCTTTTCTTTAAATCACATATTCTCTCATAACTACGTGTAAATTCATACACGTAGTTAGCGAATTTAAATCCAACTGTTATGGGGACAGCGTGTTGTGCATGTGTTCTACCAACCATTACTAAATCCCTGTATTCTACTGTCAACTCTTTTAATCTATTAATAACTCGGAGTAGCTTCTCGGATACCAGTCCAAGAGCTTCTCGAAATACAAGGGCCCATGCAGTGTCGACGATGTCGTAGCTAGTTGCTCCTAAGTGGGCGTATCTCCCGCATTCACCACACTTCTCTCCGAGTAGGTATGCTAGACCAGCTATATCATGGCCTATTTCGGCTTCTTTAGTATAAACCTCTCCCGGTGTAACCGTTTCAGAGCACTTTTCAAATACTTCTATACAGTGGCTGGGTGCTATTCCAGCTTTAGCCAGACCATATATTAAGGCTTTTTCGACGAGTATGTATTTCTCGATAAGGGAATTCACGGAGAAGATTCTTTTCATTTCGCTTGATCCATACCTCCATTCAAACGGACATATTGAGGATATATGTGGCTGGCTACTCATACACACACCCCGATCTAAACTAGGTTATAACTTCTTCTAAGCACTTGAATTCCAAGCATTCTTTTACCTCGATAGCTATTCTTCTACCCATACTTATTGGTTTACCAAAGTATAGCTTGCTATACTGACTTCCAATACCCATGTATGCATTTGTTCCTCCACCAATTCTTGGAGATACATCGTATACTACTATCTCTAGGTCTTTTGTTACAAGTAGTTGGAGTGTGAATGGACCAATAATGCCTGGTGGTTCAATCTTCTTAGTAGCTTCTACGAACTTCTCGCCTGCAATAAATAGTTTTTCAAGCAGACTCTCTCTTATAGTGACTGGTACGTGTCCAACTTCTATCATTTCTACATCTACGTAGTCTTTTAACTCCAATTGAATATCAGCTGTCAGCCTTAGAAAGCCGTCTAGATTACTCTGTATTCTCCTATCAATACTGAGTATTTCTAGTCTTCTACGTGCAATAGAGTTAAAGTAGTTTACATTGAAGTGGGCTCCAATAACTAGTTCTTCTATTGAGGCTTTAGATAAATCCTCATATCTTATTACTCCTCTATCCGCTAGTAATCTAGCTTTTTTAAATAATTGATCTCTATCAATAGCGATAAAAAAACCTCGTTCTACGCGTTTTTTAGCGTGAGGGAGTTTTACTATTACTGGTCTATCTACTTCTTCAATACTAGTGAAGGTTTTTGGTCTTTTAATCCCTGCTTCGTCAAGTAGTTTATAGTAGTTTTTATCTCCTGTTCTCTCTTCATATCTCAATAGATATCTATTTCCAAATATTGGAATATTGAATTTTGATTCTATAGCATCATATCCAACGTATACGGCAAAGCTTCTATTTGGTATGAAAATAGTGTTTCTACTCCTTAAATCTGAGATTATATTGGGTTCTACGACTTCAGAGAATTTATTTAGTATTATAGTGTAGTCTATTACTCGATCAAATCTTAGATACGTCTTTTCTCTCCCCTTTTCACAAACTGCTATGGTTTTAAACCCCTCGTCTTTCGCACCGTCGAATACGTCTAGTGCTGAATGACTAGCTATTGCAGAGATAGATATTGACTGTAGATTATATCCTTTCAACAACTCGCGGGGTTCAAATCTGGATTTTAACTCCATATTCCTCCACCTCTAAGTGGATTAATCCACTACCAGGAACAACCCGCCCTAAAACATGAGGGTTAAAACCCATTTGATGTATGAGTTGTACGAGGTGTTCTAGGTTTTCTGGGCGAGTAGTTAAAATCAATCCAATCCCCATATTGAAAACCCTATACATTTCATCAATGGATACTCCTCCAATACTCGATAAAAACTCGAATATTCTGGGTGGACGTGGAGGCTTGAGAACCATATCTAGGTTTTCTCCAAGCGCCCTCTTGGCCTTGCTCCAGCCCCCTCCAGTTACGTGTGTAGCAGATGATATTAATCCACGTTTACCAGCTTCTAACACGAGGTCGTGGTATATGGCTGTTGGTTTTGTGAGTTCTCTAGCCAAGTCTAGTCCATCTATTACTGCATCATACCGCCCTATTTTCTCCTCAATGATCTTTCTCACCAAGCTAAATCCATTGGCGTGAAGCCCCCAGCTCTCTACACCAACTACTACATCTCCCTCGCCGGCAACTCCGGGTATTTGTGCATGTTTCACACCTATTGCAAAGCAGACCACGTCCACTCCATTCAATAGTCCTGGTAGAATGGCTGTTTCACCCGAGATAATTGGAGCTTTAACGTAGAGGGCGGCTTTAGCTAAACCCTTCATTACTTGTTCAAATAGTATGGGATTAGATTCCCCTATTGCTATATAGTCTGATATTGCAATGGTTTTAAAGCCCCCGCATGCTAAGTCGTTGACGTTCATTGCTATACAATCCCATCCAGCGACTTCTAGGGCCCCGAGTTTTTGTAGAATAATGGTTTTAGTACCAACACCGTCTACGTGGAGTGCTAGTTCACTACCTCCTAGTAAAACGTGGGGTGCAAATCCACTTATTCCTCCCAGTTTGGCTCCCAGTTTTTCGGCTACTTCTTCTATGGTCTTCAATGCTATTTTATGCATTTCTCTGTGTTTAGACAAGTCTACTCCCGCTTTTGCATAGTTTACAGACATAGAATCTCACCTTCTAACCATTTCTTCGAGTTCTTCCATGGTCACACCGTTGAATGGATAAGAACATGAAAAACAAGCGTGGCAAACCCGGGAGAGTCCAACTGCTTTCACTAGTCCATCTAGGGTATTATAGTTCAATGAGTCAGCGCCTATTTCTCTACGAATATCATCGATACCCCTCGCCCTCCAAACAGCTAGTTCTAAACGCGAAGCAACGTCTATACCCATAAAACACGGGCATTTAAAGGGAGGGCTTGATATACGGACGTGGATTTTACGTGCACCACTCTTTCTAATCTTGGATATTAAATACTTCATTGTAGTTCCACGAACAATAGAGTCATCTATTAACACAACTCTCTTGCCCGCTACTATATCTTGTACTACTCCATATTTTAATACAGCGAGTTTTAACCGTGTAATTGGAGGGTTGATAAATACTCTTCCGATGTATTTATTGGCGATTAAAGCCTCTGCTATTGGAATACCCGTTGCTCTACTATAACCGAGAGCAGCAATACGCGCACTGTCTGGTACGGGCACTACAATGTCTCCTTCAACTGGAAATTCTCTTCCAAGGATCTCTCCCATTCTATACCTCGCATTGTATACACTTATACCATTAAACACCGAATCGGGCCTGCTAAAGTATACATATTCGAAAATACATGGTGCGGGCTCTCTTTTCACGGGGAAACTAGTTCTTTCAATTGACTTACCATCATATGAAATAATCTCTCCTGGTTCAACCTCCCTCCAATTCGTAATTCCAAGTGTTGTAAGGGCACCGGTCTCCGATGCAATGTATAATTCGTCTCCTTCAAGAGCGTATGCTAGTGGCCTGAAGCCCCATGGATCACGAGCAATTATAATTCTCGGCTCTGATGTAGCCACTAAGACACTATATCCTCCAATAATGTATCTCGACAGCTCCTTCAACCCCTCTACAACGTCTTTTTTAAATTCTCTAGCTACATGGTAAAGAGAGAGTGCGAGTGATTCTGTATCTGATTTTACATTTTTTCCATGGCATTCAATACCGCACACTTGCTCCATTACTCTTTTATGATTTGGAATAGTTCCATTAAATGCTAGAGCTACTTTGAAGTCGTCATCTCCAACTATAATGGGTTGTACAACACTATCCCAGTATCCACCAGTAGTTGAATACCTGACATGTCCTAATACGGCGAATACTTCTTCGCTCTTTTCCCTTATTACATCGGTTTTAAATAGTAGGTTTGAAACCAGGCTTCTTGCATGTAATTGTCTAAATTCTCCGTTTTTTGTAAGTAGTACTATTCCAGTGGCCTCTTGTCCTCTATGTTGTAATTCTACTAGTAGTGATAGAAGAACATCTATTGCACTCGTTAAATCAACGTGATTACCGCTAGCATAACCAGCTATTCCACACATACATTATCCCAGTTGCTCTTCAAATGCATTGTAGTATAGTTGGGAGAGTTTGTCTAACGGTACTTCAATGAGGGATTGATGTGCTCTGAATCTAACTACGGGTTCTTTAATGGTATAACCTATTATTCTTGCATCAATATCCATTTTCTCGGCGAGCTTCAAAGCGATCTGTGCTTTATCTGGTTTTAATTCAACTATATATCTAGCCTGGGTTTCTGAGAATAATATTTCATCTTCTCTTTCACACCCTCTACATAGAACACTATTTAAATCTACTTCTACTCCAATACCTCCAAGAACACTCATCTCTGCTAGTGCGACTCCTAGTCCTCCTATACTAATATCGTGTGCTGAGAGGATAAGATCTCTCTTTACTAGTTCTATTAGATATTTTGCATTACGGATCTCCGAAGAGGGCCTTGGTCTCGGTATTTCACCAGTTTCTAAACCAAAAACTCTGTAAAGGTATTCTGAACCGCCTATTTCAGTGTATGTTACTCCAATAACCATTACTGGTGAACCGTAGTGTTTAAACTCCATTGTTAAAGCTTTAGAGACATCTTCTACTACGCCGACACCAATAATTGTTGTAGTTGGCTTTACTTGTCTACCCATGTGGTCCTCGTTGTAGAAACTGACTTTTCCACCCACAACCGGTATTCCCAGCTCGTCTGCCATCCATGCAATTCCCTTTAACATCATTTCGAAATACCAGTAGTGTTCGGGTTTCTCTGGGTTTCCTGCATTCAATTCGTCTACAATAGCTATTGGCTGTGCTCCTACTGCAATGATATTTCTATAGCATTCCGCTACGCTATTTGCTGCTCCATTAAATGGATCTAGACTAGTATATCTTGGATTAGCATCTCCCTTTACAGCTATACCTCTTGGATCAGTAGCGTCAATTTTGAGTACTGCAGCGTCTCCAAATCCTGGTTTAATCACGGTTCTTGCTCCGACTTCATGGTCGTATTGTTCGTAAATCCACTTTTTAGATGCGACATTGGGTGAAGAAATCAATTTTAACAATGCATCTACAGGGTCTACTCTCGGTAGATCATTTATCGGCGTTAAACCTCTAAGTGCTTCTAGTGGTGGTTTAGACGGCCTTCTCATACTTCTTGGTTTGGCTAGTTCTCTAGCTGGAACATCTGCAACTACTCGTCCTTTAAATCTCGCAGTAATTCTACCAGTAGTATTAAACGCTCCAATTACACTATATGGTAATTCATACTTAGCAAGTATTTTCTCAACTTCGCCGAGGTTTCTTGGATCTATAATTAACATCATTCGCTCCTGGCTCTCGGAGACAAGTATTTCAAGTGGTGTTAAATCTAGTCGTAGGTGTAGCTTGTCGAGTTCTAGTTCTACACCGAGATTGAATTCTGTTGCTACTTCACTAATAGCGGTTGTTAAACCACCACCTCCAAGGTCTTTAATGTAGTTTACTAGTTTACTCTTCACTAATTCACCAATAACATCTATTAGCAACTTTTCTGTTAGTGGATCTGCTATTTGCACAGCACCTATATCACTATCTGTATCTTCAGCCAATGGTTTAGATGCAAAACTACTTCCTAGTAATCCATCACGACCCGTTGGATTCCCTATTATAACTACGAGGTCGCCTGGTTTTACAACACCCTCAAGTAATTCACTGCTTCGTGCTAATCCAATACAGCCTACGTTGACTAGTGGTTGTTTAGTAAATGATTTATCAAACCAGACGTCTCCCGCGACTGTTGGAATTCCTATTCTATTACCATAGTCGCTAATACCCTTGACAACACCGCGAATTATCCATGATGAATGGGGTTCTCCAGGCTCGCCGAAGTATAAGAGGTCTAGTAGAGCAATTGGTTTTGCACCAAGTGTCAATATGTCTCTTACAACGCCACCTATTCCAGTGGCTGCTCCATTATATGGATCTACAGCTGATGGGTGATTATGACTCTCTATTTTTGGAACAACTAGTATACCTGGAAATGCTTCAACAGCTGGTGCATCACGCCCGGGTCCAATAACTACTCGTTTACTTGTTGTGGGTAGTAGTTTCAATAATCGCTTGCTACTCTTATACGAGCAGTGCTCACTCCATTGTGCTTCAAACATTGCTAGTTCTTCGAGTGTAGGCTCTCTCTTAAGGATTTCTCTTATCTCCTGTATCTCCTCGGGGGTAAGAGGCATTCTACCACCCCTTCTTCAACGAGAACTCAATACTCCTAAAGACTACTTCTCCACCGGGATTGAAGCCTCGTGGTACGAGTTCACGCCCCACTGCTCTCTCTGGGTGAGGCATTAATCCAAAAACCAATCCATCACGAGATGTTATTCCAGCGACATCATAGATGCTTCCATTCGGGTTATATCCTTTCATATACCTCAATATAGAGCTCTCTTTTTCAAGTAAACTATATGATTCATAGTCAATATAGAATCTTCCTTCTCCATGCGCAACCGGCATATCTAATTCTTCACCGCTACTAGCTAGTGTTAACCAGGGGCCTTTTGGATTTTCAATAACTGTTCTGGTCCATCTACATACAAACTTGCCGTGTTCATTAGGCAATAGAGCACCTGGTAGTAAACCGGCCTCGACAAGGATTTGAAAACCATTACAAATACCTAGTACCGGGATACCTTTTTCGACGCTTCTTCTAATTTTCTCCATTGTGTGGGTTCTCGCCGCTATAGCTCCCGCTCTCAACCAGTCACCGTAGCTGAAGCCGCCGGGAATTATAATCGCATCCCAATCTTTTTCATTGAATTCCTTATACCACACTACTTTAGCTTCTACGCTAGATCCAATTCTCTTAAATGCATTTACAACATCTTCGTCGCAGTTTGTACCTGGGAATTTAATTACTGCTATCCTCGGCAATATTAACAACCTCTAGGACGTGAACTATGGGATTGAAGATCCTGAGTTTACTACACATTTCTTTAATGTATGAAAGTGCTTCTTCGGGAGAGTTAGTATTAACGTAGAATTCAAAATATTTACCGGTTCTCACACTGGCTACTCGATCATATCCCGTCTTCAACAATAGATCTCTTCTAATCGTTTCTCCTTCCGGGTCTCTTAACTCTCTTTTATATGTAACAACCACCCCTACTTTAAACAAAGGCATTTAATTCACCTCTTTCTCTAGGCATAAACCGAGAATTCTTATAGCGAGATAGGCAGCGTTTTCCGGATTATCTATTCCTACTGTCGCTACTGGAACACCCTTTGGCATTTGAACAATACTCAGTAAAGAGTCAAGTCCACCTAGTGCTACGTTTAAAGGTACTCCTATAACTGGTTTATTTGTTCGAGATGCAATAAATCCTGGTAGGTGTGCGGCGAGTCCAGCCATTCCAATGAATATGTCTGCATCGCTTGATTCAATGTATTTTTCTAGTTCTTTGGGATTTCTATGTGCACTTAGAACCATTATTTCGTATTTTATTCTGTGTTCTTCGAGTATTTTAGCAGCTCTCTCCGCGTATGATAGGTCTCTTTGACTGCCCACGATTATACTTACTTTTCCCTTGCAGGCCATGCTACTCACCTCGGAGGAGTGATCGTGATCGTGATTAACTTAGCAACTCTACGTAGTTTTTCTAGTGCTTCATCAACGCTATTACCCCTTGCCAAGAGAACGGCCATTCTTCTACCGCTGTAGGTTGATGGTTTACCAAATATTCTAATATCTACTCCCTGTGTCGCAAGGATTTTGGATAATCCACATATTCTAGGAGACCACGTGTTTTCTCGTTCTGTATATATAGCTAGACTAGCACCTGGGGATATAATTCTTGGTTTTGGAACTGGTAGACCAAGAACTGCTCTTACATGAATATCGAATTCACTTAATTCCTGTGTAACCATTGTCACCATTCCAGTATCGTGTGGTCTAGGAGCGACCTCACTAAACAATATTCTACCATCTCTGGTGAGAAAGACTTCAACTCCTAATATACCGAGTCCACCCAGCCCGTTTGCTACTCGTATAGCTATTTCAGAGGCCTGTGATAATATATTAGAGCTTCTATTTGATGGTTGCCACGATTCTATGTAGTGGTATTGTCCATATCTCCAATGCTCGATTGGATCACAGTATTCCACTCTAACCTCTCCTTCATCTAGGTATCTATATGCTAAAACCGTGAACTCTGCTTCTAGATCAACAAATTCTTCGACAATAACTCTTCTACTCTTACCCCTAGAGTGTTTAATTGCATATTCGTAGGCTTCAATTACTCTCTGTCTAGATGGCTCTAAGACCTTTACGTGTCCATGTCCACTACTACTCATTTCGGGCTTTATTAGACATGGATATCCAATTTTTTCACATGCTAGTACTGCTTCCTCCGGGTTTTCAGCGAACTCGTATTTTGTTGTTGGTAGTCCTAACTCTCTAGATGCATATTTCCTCAATTCTATTCTATTCATTGCTATTTTAACTGCTCTAGCATTGGGTGCTATTACAAATCCTTCTTCTTCTAGTTCTAATAGTGCATCGACAGCTATTGCTTCGATTTCTGGAATTACAGCGTCGGGTTTTTCTCTTCTAACAATGGCTTTAACTGCTTCTGGATTCATTAAGTCTACTACGTATCTTCTATGTGCTACATGCATTGCCGGTGCCCAGTCGTATCGATCAACTGCTACTACTTCAATACCGAGTCTCTGTGCCGCTATGGCTACTTCTTTTCCTAGTTCTCCACTACCCAGTAAGAGGATTTTTGTAGAGGATTCAAATAGAGGTGTACCTATACAATCCCTTTGTTTCATTCAAACCCACCTCGAGAACTAGTTAGAGTAGAAAAAAGCATGTTTTCTACTACTCCTTTACCTGGAATCCAGACAATACTCTCGTTGACCAGGCCTCTGCTAGCTCTATATGTATATGTTTGTCTTGCTTTCTCAGCTAGTTTTATCCTCTCGTTTATTTGTTCTGGTGAACCTATATCTCTCCTATAGAAGAGAGGCCAGCCATCTAGTGATTCAATATGGGTTAGCGCGATAAGTGAGCGTTTATATACCTCGTTATAGTTTTCTCCATAACAAACTATCTCGAAAACCCTTGACCCCTTTGTGTAGAGTACACTGCCTACTTCTTCTACGCTTGCATATAATACGATGCATCCTAGTTCGTTTATTGCTTTTTCATTAATGCTTACTGGGTGACCTAGAGCTTCTTTTCTACTACTTGGATATCCTACGGGTGCTACGGCTTTTACAATACTTACTACATTGTCTTTAACTTCTAGTTTTGCACCAGCTAGTCTACCACTAACTGTTCTCTCTATTATTTCTAGAAAGTCGCTTTCTATTCGTGGTATTAAACAACCTATTTCTGGATCTCCAAATCTACTATAGAATTCTATTACTGTTGGACCCTGGATAGGAGTCAGCATCATTTGTCCAGCTATTACACCCGTGTATTTCTCGCCCACTTCTACTTCCAGCGCTCTAAGTACTTTTTGAATAATGTCAATTGTGGTATTGAATTCATCGCTTGTTATAAAGGGTAGGAGGAATCCCGGCCCTGAAATACCACCCATACCGCCTGTTTCAGGCCCTAGATCTCCTTCAAATGCGTGTGGATTGTCTTGTACTAGTGGTAGTGGTAGAATACTCGATCCATCTGTTATAACTTGAGCAGTATATTCAACTCCTTCAACTCTTTGTTCTATAATGATCTTGTATTCTATGTCTTGATACCTAGATAATTCATCGAATATTTTTGATGCAGCTTGTATTTTTACATCTGTTTTATCACTGGTTAAATAGGCACGTGTATCTCTTATTACTCTAACTCCTTTACCACCAGCTTGTCTAGCTGGTTTTAATACAACATCTCCAGCGTGTTTTAGGTATTCATAGGCTTCTTCGAGGTTTTTAAATGCTTTAAAGTATAGCCTACCTGGAATACTATGCTTCCACATTAGAGTTCTAGCAAACACCTTGCTACGTTCTATCATTGAAGTCTTGGATAGAGCACCAAATACTGAATATCCTTTTTCTCTTAGTACATCTACTACTCCAGTAAATTGTGGTTCTTCGGGTCCTACAACTATTATATCTGGTGAAACCAAATCAGCTATTCTAGCCACTTCTAACGGGTTTACTGTATCGCCAGTATAGAGTTTTCCACCACTAGCTTCAGCTTCTCTCTTCAATCCGGGGTTGACGTAGTCTGCTAATACGAATAATCTTGGTTTCAACGCACTGTTGAAAAGTAGTTTTGCTAATGCATGTTCTCTTCCACCTGAGCCAACAAGGAGTATTTTCATTGGTCTACACCTAGAACTTCTCTTCCAAAGCACGAGCCACATAGTTTACAATTATACATTCTAGCTACATCGTTGAGCGACTCTAAATCCAACCAGTTTACACTGTCTACTTCTAGGTATTTTCTAAGTAATTCATCATCCAAGTTCGCTGAAATTAAGCAGTCTTTGTTAAACTCGAAAATCCTATATGGGCATTCTTTTATTATTTTGGGACTGGCGATAAATAAGTGGAGTTCTCTAACACCAACTCTATTTCTAAGTATTTGCGATACAGATTTTAGTGTGGCACCTGTTACCATGCTGTCGTCGACAACGGCTACTCTTTTGCCTTCAAGCACTGATTTAACTGGGTTTAGTTTTAGATGTATTGCTATGAGTCTCTCTAGAGGATTATTTTTAAGCATGGATCTACTCCTAACGGGTGTGGGGATAAAGGCTTGTTCAAATGGTTTACTACTGGCTTGTGCTAATCCAATAGCGTAGGGAATAGCTGTCTCTGGAACACCGAGAACTATATCAATGTTTTCACTTTGTAGTTGCCTAGACAGTCTTGCTCCAAGTGTTTTTCTAAATTCATAAACTCCTATACCATCAATAAGTGAGTCGTGTCTTGAAGTGTAGAGTAGTTCAAATGCACAGATCTTCCAGATTCGAGACCGTTCTACTTGGAAAAACCTTAGATAATTTCTTGAAACAACTACTCCTTCGCCTGGTTTTAAATATCGTCTTACATCTGCATCTAATACTTCTATCGTTGAAGACTCTGAAGAGGCAATCAACAAGTCGAATCCATACCCGCCTATTGAAAGCGGTGTTAATCCAAGAGGTGATCTATAAATTACTTCATCTCCATTCTTCGTTATAGCTATAAAACTAGGTATTTCTTTACCATTGAAATCACTCAGTACTTTTTCAATGCTTCTCCACAATGCGTCTTCACTAATTAGTTTCTCTATAGAATCCGCTAATTCACTGATTTCCTTGAATCTTCTATCGGTTATTACAGCTAGTTTATCATTCCAGTATATGTAGCCATCTAGGTCTACGCTATTGAAAACCCCAGCTATAAAACCATTGCTTATATTCTTTGTTGAAGACCACTCGTAGAGATCTCTACATTCGACTCCACTATTTGCATTCATACACAAGATCTTTTTCTCTTCTCCTCTATTCTGTAGAGTAAGCAATCCATATTTTGCATAAACATATAGTGGCCATCCAGGCTCAAATGAAAAAACAGAGAGGAGGCCCGGCATAAAATCACCTCTCTATCCTAGTATGCCGAGTCTAAGGGCTAGTTCACTATAGGCTTTCAATAATTCATCGACGCTTTTAGACCTCCTGAAAACTTCTTTATCTAAATGTCTCGATTGATCATCTATTACTCTAATAGTGTCTCCACTTATTTCATCAGCTAGATATATTTCTCCATTGTAGAATCCAAATTCGAATTTTGCATCTACTAGTGTTAGTTTCTTGGACGAGAAGAGCTTTGATAATTCACTATTTACTTTCATAGTCATATCAACGATTAGATCTAGTTGTTCACGTGTAACTATATTTGTTCTCAAAATATCATCTACGAGTATTAACGGGTCGTGGAGAGCATCGTCTTTATAGTGGAATTCTATGAGTGGTGGGTCTAAGGGTTGTAGTTGTTTATACATGGGCATTCTCTTTAATAGCGATCCATACGCATAGTTTCTCACTATTACCTCTATTGGAATAATTTTTAATCTTCTAACTACTAGTCGTCTATCACCATCATAGCCTAGTAAGTGGGTTTTAACTCCTTTCTCTTCTAGATATTTAAATAAAAATACAGATGTAGCTGCACAGAGTTTTCCCTTGCCAGGAGCACTTGCACGGATAGCGCCATCGCCCGCTGTTACTTCATCTTTAAACTCCATTATTAACTCGTTATCGTTTTTTATGTAAATACGCTTGCTTTTCCCCTCATAATAGATTTGAGAATTCATTGCTCCCACGTTAATTTGTAGGAAGGGTTGAATTTATATATTTACTATTTAAATCCCACCCAACTATATATTAAAAGTTTGGGCGTGTTGAGATGATTGGCCATGTTTATAGATGATCTACTTTTAAAATACGATTCTGACAAAATATCTATCGGTACTCTTGCGAGCCACAGCTCGCTTCAAATAGTACATGGTGCTAAACAAGAAGGATTTAAAACAATTCTGGTTGTTTTAAAGAATAGATTGTGGTTTTACAAGCAATTTAATCACATAATAGATAAGTACATTGTTGTCGACCACTGGAGAGAACTGTGTAGTGAGAAAGTTGTAAACGAGCTACAAAGTGAAAACACTGTTTTCATCCCACATGGAAGCTACGTGGAGTATGTTGGATTAGATTGTGCTTTAAATCTACCCATACCCATATTTGGACTGAGAAGCCTCCTCCAGGTTGAAGCTAGTCAGCAAGCCAAAATGAATTTGTTAAAAGAAGCCGGCATACCAATACCGAGAAGTTACGAATTAGGCGAGGAATTCGATAAACTAGTAATTGTTAAACTACCTGGTGCAAAAGGTGGAAAAGACTATTTCATCGCGAAAAAACCGAGTGAAGTAATAGAGAAACTAAATAAACTAGTATCTCAAGGTGTTATTAGAGACCCGAGAGAGGCAATTATACAAGAATACATTATTGGTGTAACAGCATACTACCACTACTTCTATAGTCCAATACTCAACAGACTTGAAATACTCGGTGCCGACATTAGATACGAATCTGATATAGATGGATTAAAGAGAATTCCACAGAACTTCACCGTAGAACTCGGATTAGAACCAACATTTACAGTTGTTGGTAACATCCCACTCGTATTGAGAGAAAGCCTCCTCCCGGCAATACTAGATATGGGTTTAAAATTCGTAAAAACCACGCAGGAGAAACTACCACCTGGAATTATAGGTCCATTCTGTCTAGAAAGCATAATTGACAGAAATATGAATATAAAGGTATTCGAATTCTCTGGTAGAATAGTGGCTGGAACAAACCTATACTTGAATGGAAGCCCATACTCATACCTATACTGGAATGAACCAATGAGTACAGGTAGGAGAATAGCGAGAGAAGTAAAATTAGCAGTGGAGCGGGGAGAATTAAATAAAATTGTAACGTAGTTTATCTCTCTTTCAAACCATGCATTTCTTATCCTTTATAATACACGTATTACATACAATAAATTTCTAGCAAACACAGTGCAGTGGAAACGAGAAGACTAATGGTGTAAGTACTATGAAGAAATTTCTAGTAATGGTGCTTGGTTTAAGTATGCTTGAAGTAGTGTATGGTATGTACTATACTATATCACGCCCATACTTTGGTGTCGACTTATATGGAGCTTGGATGGTGGTTTACCTAATTGGCGCGGAGTATACTCCTTCCTTGTTTTCATTTATGCTGGGTGCTTTAGGAGACTCTATTGGTAGAAGGGTATTAATGGCTATTGGAGGTCTTGGCGTAATACCTCTTTTCCATATATTTACACTTACTGATTGGCGTCAAGTAGTGGTTTCCGTGGGCTTATTCAATTTGTTTTCATGGCTGGTTTTTACATTCGCGATGAGCAGTATTATTGAAGATAGAGCTAGAATAGGCTCAAAGTACTCTGTAGCGGGATTAGGCATGGGATTGGGTTGGGGGATAGGTGCACTTATAGCATGGCCTTTATTTAACTATCTTGGAAACTACTTGTTTTCAACTACTCTGAGTACTATCTATGCATTGAGCTCACTACTAGTCATTATTGGTTATAGTGGAAAGGAAAGAGAGAATACTACTCCAATCTCAGCTCTAAAAACAGTATTTAGTGAATTACACTGGTTTGCACCAATTATACTCTTTTCATCTATTGGTTTGTCGATAGCTTCAAGTATGACTTCTATTCTACTAGATTATAAAATACGAGAGCTACCCATATTAAACAAGAGTTTTGATTCAAGGCTGTTTTACGGTTTATTTTATGGAACTATACCAGTACTCGCTGGTACACCAGCGAGAATTATAGCGGGTAGACTGGTTGATAATAGAAAAGAAGAAAAATTGTTGTTGACTGCTCTCTCCTCCTATCTAGTATTATTTCTAGTTCTCCCATTTACCCCTCCAATACTATACATCCTTCTATGGTTGATTCCAATATATCCATTCTACGATACGAGTATATATGCTATATTATCGAGAAATACAAATAAATACGAGGCAACAGCAACTGGTTTTCTAGCATCTATTAATAGTTTAGCCGGAGTTCTCATAATAATATTAAATACAATTAAACCACTTGAAAACACCATTGATTACCTAGTTAGAATATCGTTCTTTCTCGGATTCTCCCTTATATTCACAATCTATAGAAACCTGAGATATCGAAAAGAACATGAATAAACCCTCGATCTATAATTACACAGTGTGTTAGTTAAAGCACTCCAAATACTACAAACTCGTGTAAAAACTATTATTAATGATCCACTATTGAGTTACACGTGAAGTTCTAATCGAAATAAGAATAAGGTATATTGTAAACAATACTATCAGTATTGTTATTCCCCAAATAAGCGGCATTAAAAGCATTGGTAGAACACCCACACCGAGCCCACTTTGTTCGACGGCGTATGTTACTACGGCTATATAGAGGGTTATTCTAATATACTCGGCCATGGGGTAGAGGATTTGCATTTCTGCTTTTAACTCTGTACTCTTATATATGTATCCAACAAATACATCTATTAGTGTAAAACCAATTAACACTATTAAGAGTAGTTTTAATCCACCAGCTATGTACACGTATATTACTGTTTCAGCAATATCTATTATGAATTTTACTTCTAGTTTTACACCTGCAATATATAGACCTAGAAATGCAAATAACAAGTATATGATCCATGCAGTTAAAATTCCGAAGAATTCATGCCCCATTAACCCAGTTCTTCTTATAGCTCTACCTAAACCCGTTCTCTTTACAAACTCGTCTACTCCTAGTTTTCCAAGTATATTAGTAATAATGTATTTAGAGGCGTGTCCAAGAAGATATCCTAGTACCCATATTACAAAAGTGTATCCAATAGCCTCGAGTATTTTAATGAAGTATGCTATGATCTCGTTCAAACCACTCAGCCCATATATAATACCGTAATAGTGTTTTATAAACTAGGACAGTGAGAGCAATGCTCATTAACTACCCTGTTAGATTTGAAGCTTATGGTGCAGTAGAAATATATGAACTGTCGAGAGTCCAATCCCTCTTCTCAATAAGTAGTAGTGGAAGGCCGGGCGGCTATAATATCTCCAGTTTTAGAGAACTAGAAGACGTGGCGAGCTCGACTGTATTTATAGTTCCAGTTAAAAACGAGGATCTATTAGCATTAGAGGGTGTTTTAAGGGCTATACCATACTATTCACCAATCATTGTGGTTTCAAACTCTGCAATCGCTCCTTTCAACCTATATAAACTAGAATTAGACGTTGCAAAAACAATTTATAGAAGTACTGGTCGAGAAATCATAGTAGTACACCAGAAAGACAAGTGTATAGCAGATAAACTAAGAGACCGTTATTCATCTCTAATTGACGATAATTCCCTAGTACGAGATGGAAAAGGCGAGGGTATGCTTATAGGAGTTTTATTAGCTGATGGACTAGGAGCTAAAAACATTGCATTTGTAGATGCCGACAACTATATTCCAAGTGTTGTATTAGAGTATTCTTTAATCTATTATACAATGCTTTCCATGAGCGAGTCTAAATACAAAATGGTTAGAATCTACTGGGGTTATAAAGCATGGATGGCCTCTCAGGAATTCTACTATAGAAGACAGGGAAGAGCATCGAGCACGGTTAACGAAGTATTTAATAAAGTACTATCGTTAAAGAGGAGGATCGAAACCGATATAATTAAAACGTCGAATAGTGGAGAACACGCTATGAGCATTGATCTAGCGAGGGAATTAGTATATGGAAGTGGTTTTTCTATTGAAACACAGGAATTAGTTAGTATACTTGAAAAATGCTATGTTAATGTAGATAGAGGTTTGTGTCCATCGCTCCCCGGACATGTTGAAATATACCAAGTTGAATCTCTAAGTCCACATATACATGCAGAGAAAGGTGAAGCACATGTTCTAGAAATGATCCTTGAAAGTATTTCTTCAATATATCACTCACAAATACCTGATGACAGAGGGAGAGAATTCATTTTGAAAACTCTTAGAGAATTAGGGTATTTCGATGAACCACAACCAACAAGGAAATACGAGTATCCAAAAATAAACCCGAAGGAGCTACTAGACTCCATTCTAACAGAGAGTAATTTAAGTATTGCACTCGGGCTTTAACACTTGTTTTCAACTCCTCTAAGACGCTGTTGAAAAACACTTGGGAGAATCAATAATACTGTCAATACTTATATATCTCTTCTATCTTTCTACATGGTGAATTATACCCAGCAGTGTCTTTAAGAAATATTTCCATTAATCAAAAATAAAGTAGCCCTTATTCAAATTTTAACAGCATAGGTGTGTTTTTTGCAGCAAAACACCATTAACATTTGCGATAAACTACGAGGCTTTGACGCGGGAAGATACTATTTTATAGTAGAGGGTAATAGATTAATCCATATTTCACGGTATACCAGTATAAGAGAGAAAAGGGGAAATGAATACTGCTACACTGTCAGCACGGATTTAGTTAAATCGAAGCAAATACTTGAATTTCAGTAGACTCCGACAATTATATGATAGGGCCAAGAGACTCCTCCGTCGAGAACCAGGAGACCTCAAAGTAGACTTGGTCTTTACACATGCTGGTACATGTGAGGATTTACCCACTGATCCAAGTATTAAACTAATGATAATAACTAATACACAGGACTATAATACATGGGCTAAAGACGTAAAGAAAATACTATTAGTTAAAGATATACTACAACCAGAACAATCAATAATAGCATCATTGAAAAGCATACCAGGACATATTAAAACCTGGTTAAAAAGCCAAGGAGTTATTGTAGTAGACAATGTCTACCCTGGATCACCCGGGGACAGCGAACTAGCTACTTTGGTGAAATCAATACTAGTTAAATAATATTTAAATCACATGATTTACGAGCATTTAAACAACGTATATTATTTAGCCTCGAATTAAAACCTACAAGTGCTTCTCTATTAGCTAGTAGTTTATAGTTGCTACCATGTAATACATGTAAAGGATTAAACACTATGCATAGCATGCAAATCCCACATATTTCCCGTCAGCGTGGAAGTAATAATTGGATAATAAGCGAATCTTTTTTATTTACAATATATATTTATTTATATATTTATTTAAGAGGCCTATAATACAATAAAACTAGGGTGCTTACTGGTGATGTATCTTGTCGACCAGAAGTGAAAGAGGAGTCACCAAAGGCCAGGGTAGAAGCGAAGCCGCCCACTACACCTCCCCCGCCGCCGAGCGTTGAAGCAAAACCAGCACCACCTAAGCCACCAACTCCACCTAAACTAACTGTTTCACCCGAGGAGGCATTAGACCTTGTAAATCTAGCGATGACTTTGCTTAAAGCACCACTAGTAGCATCACTAGATTTAAAACCAACGTGGACTATTGAAGATCTACTCTCCTTCTTTGTAGTGTCCTCGAGTAAATTCAGAGATTATAACTATGTAATAGCTACACTTAGAAGTAATGGAGATCTAGACGTTTCAATACTATTGGATCAAGACGGAGGAATAGTGGCGTGGCGTGGATTTGTCGGTGGAAGAGAATACGATATCTCTGAGAGAATAAAGCTAATAACACTACTTCCAGCATTTTACGGCAAATAAGTAAAAGTAAGGATTTGGGGAGTTAAAAAGTAAAATTCCATTTTTACTACTGCTCATCTGCTAGCTACTAGTCTAAGAGTTAGACATATATTCTTTATTAGACTAGAGATCCATGGTGTTATACTTGTCTAATTGTATTGTATTAGCACATGGAGATGGAGATGGCGTTTGCTCGGCCTCACTCCTCCTCACGTATTTAAGAGATAAGTGTAATACAAGGGTCTTCTTTACACATCCAGTGGGATTAATAGGAGATCTCAGGGAGACAACTAAACCCGGAGACAATGTATTCATAGTAGATATTGCAATTGATGAAATAATGGCAAACGAGTTGGTAAAAACCCTCGAGGAATATAGTCGCCAAGGACTCGTCGTATACATAGACCACCACCCACTACCAGAAGGCTTTGAGCCCCCCAGAGGCATTGAGTGGGTTCACAACACGTGTTGTTCGGCATCCGAGCTGACATATCGATATCTCTATGAAAAAGGCCTTTCAAACGAGTATGGACGTGTTGGCTTGTATGGAGCTATTTCAGACTATCTCGATGAAACGCCATGGGTTAAAGAGGAATTGTGGAGATGGGATAAAAGAATGATCTATCTCGAAGCAGGTGTTTTATCCCAGGGGCTTGAAGGCTCTAGAAGAGACCATGAATTCAAGAGAACAGTAGTAGAATACTTGTCGAAGAACGCTCTACCAAGTCAATACCAAGAACTAGTCGCTAGAAGTATTAAACAAGCAGAAATAGATGAAAACATGCGGATATGGGTTAAAAACAATCTTAAAATCCACGGTAAAATCGCATATGTTATAAACCCACCTGGCAGTATAGGGCGAGCTGCAAACTACGCCCGGATCTATGGAGGAGTAGAAGTGGGGCTAGCAATAGAAGAGAGAAGAGATCTATATGTAATAAGCCTACGTGGGAGTGGAAAACACGATTTAAACACTATACTGAGAAAACTAAGTAGAAAACTAGGTATTCATGGTGGAGGACATCCGTTTGCCGCTGGCGCTAGACTTCCACGTAGTTTATTTTATTTATTCCTGGTGGAGTTAAATAAAATGCTTGGAGAGGATTAAATGGTGTATTGAATTTGATTAGAGCTTTTATAAATGGACGTATATATATATCTTTTAAACCATTGAGAATAACAGATGGCATGGTTGTAAGCAATAATAGAGTGCTCTATGTTGGCAGTTCTAATAGAGCACTTGAACTAGTAAAAACACTTGGTGGAGAAGTAGTAGATTTAAAGAATAGAGTTGTACTACCTGGATTTATAGATTCACACTTACACATAGACACACTTGGACTAGCAATTTCCACCCTTGATCTAAGGGGAGTGAAAAGCATAGCAGAAATCAAAGAGAAGCTACGTGAATATGCTTCAAAAACAAGATTTAAATGGATTCTAGGACACGGCTGGGACCACGAATTACTAGAAGAAAAAAGATGGCCAACCCGGCGAGACCTAGATGAAGTAGTAGAAGACAGACCAGTATTGCTAACAAGGGTCTGTCTACATGCTGGTGTAGTAAACACCAAGGGGTTAATAGAATCAGGCATTATAGATAAACAAGTTGAGGGAATAGATAGAGACGAGAATGGAGAGCCTACTGGAGTATTATTTGAAAACGCACTGAGATATGTAAGAGAAAAAATAAAAAACGACCTAAGCGAGGAAGACTATCTACACCTCGTTAAAACAGCACAAGAACACTTGTTGCAACACGGTGTGACCAGTATTGGAGTAGCAGGATGCAACCTCCGAGTGTTGAAAGCAATAGTGAAACTATGGTCTCTTGGAGAACTCAAAATCCGTGTTAGACTCTACCTATACCACCGCGACGGCGAGGAAAACACACTCGATTTATTGAAGAATCTAGGTGTTAAATCTGGATTTGGAGATGAATACTTGAAGATAATGGGTATAAAATTATTTGCAGATGGATCGCTTGGATCTAGAACAGCGTGGCTTAGTGAGCCATATAGTGATGATCCATCCAATAGTGGAGGGCCTGCATTAGACCCAGAGGAATTAACTAGGATAGTAGTAGACGCAAGTAGACATGGACTGCAAGTAGCAGTCCACGCAATCGGTGATAGAGCACTCGACACCGTACTACAAGCATTTAGAGAAGCTGGTTCAAGTAGAGTAAAACATAGAATAGAACACGCATCTCTCATAAGAGACGACCAGTTAGAAGTACTAAGAGAACTAAAACCCATGATATCCGTTCAACCACACTTCATAATCACGGATTGGTGGGCTAAAAACAGACTTGGTGAAAAAAGAGTAAAGTGGCTGTATAGATTTAAAACATTAATTGAAAACGGTTTAACAATTGGATTTTCAACAGACGCCCCTGTTGAACCCGTAAATCCATGGGAGACAATATACGCCGCTGTAACTCGGGGTAGATATGAAAATATTCCATACTATGAAGACACAAGGGATCAAGCGTTATCAATAATAGATGCCCTCCACGCATATACTCAGGGTTCAGCTGAAATTGTAGGAAGCGGCCACTCTATTGGTACACTGGAACCGGGTAAACTAGCCGACTTTATAATAGTAGATAGAGATCCCTTGGATACACCTGATAGAGAATTAAGGTGTATAAATGTATTAGAAACCTATGTAGGTGGAATAAGAGTGTTTTAGATAAAAAGATTCTAGCTAGTCTTCTTTTTCCCTGCTACTAGTATACCTAATATAATTAATGCTACAGCTACTATTACTAATCCAGTGGTTAATACTATGTCTATATCTGTTTTCTTCTCGCGTGTAAATTGTTGTACTGGTTGTTGAGTAGTATTTGTTTGGTTTCCAAGAGCTTTTATTAAGGTATTAAATACTACTCTGGGTGCAAGTTTAAGCATTGGCCCTGGTCTCGATAATATATCTATTTCTGTTTCATTTAATTGCACTACTGGTTTTTCAAGGTCGTAGAGGCCGGCTGATCTAATAGTGTCTTCTGGATATGAACACGCGATAATTATTAGATCTGGATTCCACCTGTACACTGTTTCAATGTTTACACTTCCCCATCCATATAGATCAGCTGCATTTATCAATCCAAGTTTTGAGAGTAAATCGTCTATATATGTTCCCCTACCAGCCACCCATATACCCTGCCATAAATCAATTACTACCAAAACTCTCTTCTCTCGGTATGGTTCTAGCAGTGTTCTACTACTCTCTAAAACTTCACTTATTTCATTTATTAATTCTAGTGCTCTTTCTGTTCTATTGAAAAGTAGTCCAATAGTGTATATGTCATTGTAAACATCGTTTATGCTTGTAGCAGAACCACCATGTAAGTATATGGTTTTCAATCCATATGACTCAAGGGTTTCTAGTAGTGGTCGATGTGCACCTTTATCAGCTAGAACTACATCAGGGTTTAATTTTAATATTTCTTCTACTTTAATAGTACTCCACCAATAACCACCCACTACTGAAACATTTTGGTTTATTAGAATTCTACTTATATTCAAATACCAGTCATTGTATGAATACGTATCTGCACCGATAATAGCATCGAGAACGCCGAGTTCACTCATTATCTCTGTTATTGATGGTGAAAGAGTAACTACGCGGCTGGGTGGTTTATTAAACTCTATTGTTCTACCAAGTGTATCAGTTAATATTATGGAATTCTGAGTTTGAATTATCCAACTAGTTAAAATACTCGCAGAGAGCAATATCAAGATATACACTACAATTATTTTTTGTATGCGCTTGGACATTTTGTCCAACACCAAAATCCAAATAAACAACTAGAGGATTTTTAAATTTTAAATTATTGAATAAACTAAACTAGTTGTAGGTGTAAAACAGAGTGCTAGAAAACAATGCTTTCTGCATGAAGTGTTCTAGGTGTTGTTATAACACTGAAATGATACTTACACGTCAAGATATTGAGAGAATAGAGAAGAGAGGATATAAAGGGTTTTATAAAAAGAGTGGTGGATTTTACCGGCTAGTTAATATAAATGGAAGATGTATTTTCCTCGGAGAAGATGGCAAGTGCACTATTTACAATGATAAGCCATTAGGGTGTGGAGTATATCCATTAATATACAATGAAGAAAAAGGAGTAATTATTGATGATTACTGTCCACTATCACGAGAGATAGACTGTTTAGAACTAATTAGAGGGATTAGCGAACTGCGCAGTGTATTGAAAGAACTTGAAAACACCTACAATTACCGTGTAGATTGGAGATTGTTTGAAAAATCATCTATTAAATTAATAGAAAGGTGTTTTAAAAAATAAATAAGCTATTTAATCTCCCACTTTTACGCCATGAAAATATTTATAAATTCATACAACAAATAGTTATTTTACGCAGATGTATATTTTTATGTGTGATTTGTTTTTTAATTTGTTGACGGTATATAATATTTAAGTGGTAAACGGGGGTATTGTTGTCTAGTGAAATACGCTCATACGTAGTGAGCTACGCGCTTCCAGATGTGACAAAAAAACTCGTCTACTACATTAGCTACTTCGTTGAGAGTACAGCTGATTTTGAAGTTATTGAGAGACAAAAAGATTTCCTTAGAATTAGATGGACTGTTTCAAAATCAGCTTTTCGAAGAGTTTACGAGTTTATAACTCTTCCAATTACGGGTAAATGTATTGATGAAAACAAAATTGTAGTTACAGGTAGTTCTACTTCTTTCAACTTCGAAATAACACTTGATATACGTCCCAACCACGAAGTAATAATAGCTGTTAGTGGAAAATGCAGTGGCGACCTGGATAAATGTAGAAGATTTGTTGAAACATATATAAATGCACTATCAGCATACGTTAAGAATCCTCCACTTACAGCTATTAATACAGTATTCAATCTACCCCTTCCCAAACCAGAAAAGCCCACAACACCAACTCCTCCCACTACGCCTCCTAAACCCCCACCTACACCACCAACACCTGCAAAACCAGAAGTAAAAGAAACACCAAAACCGCCCACTCCACCTACACCGAGCAGGCTGTCAACCCCACCACCCACAACAACTCCCACTCAAGTAAAACCCGAAGAAAAGCCAACAACACCTACGGGCATTGCACCCGCAAAACCGCCTGTTTCACCCGAGGAGGCATTAGATCTTGTAAACCTGGCAATGGTATTACTCAAAGCACCACTAGTAGCAACACTAGATTTAAAGCCTGGTTGGAGTGTCGAGGACTTAATAGCGTTCTTTGTGGGAGAGTCAGATAAATACAAGAAATACACGTATGTTATTGCAACGCTGAGAAGTCCTGTGGGAATAGATATCTCAGTTCTCCTAGACTATGAAGGACGCATTGTTGCCTGGCGTGGACTAGTTGGAAATACAGAATACGATATATCCGAGCCTCAAAAACTCCTAGTTGTTCTCTCCAACTATACGAATAGTCATTTAGTAGTAAGAATTTGGGGTATTACAAAGTAAACCAGCTTGTCTTCTAATACATTTGATTTATTTTAGTATTTTAAATTCGTTTATATTGGTGGTTGTATTGGTTATTGTAAATACTAAGCTACTAGATGAAGTTCTAGGTGAAAACATACTGCTACGAAGAGCATACAATCTCCTTGAAAACGATATTGAGGTCCAATCACTCTGGTATATGGCTAATGTAATGGCTGTTAATAGATTGAAATACAACGACCATGGACCAGTTCACGCGAAAATAGCTGCAGGTGCAGCTGTATACATATACAAGTTGCTAAGACAAAACGGTGTTGAATCCACATTGATTAAAGATGGTGTAGTAGATAGAGAAGAATACGCTATGCTAGTACCACTCATTGGCGGACTACTACACGACATAGGAAACAGTGTTCACAGAGATCTACACGAGAAAATAGGTGCTATCCTGGCAAAACCCATTATTGAGAGAGTACTAGAGAAAATAGTAGAAGACCCATACACCAGGTTTAAACTAAGACAGGAAATAATGCATTCAATACACTGTACAAGCTACGATGTAGAATGCCTCACTATTGAAGCAGGATGCGTCAAAGTAGGTGATGGACTAGACATGGCTGAAGGACGCGCAAGAGTACCCTATAAACTCGGCGGTATATCAATACACAGTATATCAGCACTAAGTATTAAAATGGTGGAGATTACAACCTCTGATAAAAGACCAGTAAGAATAAACGTCTATATGAGTGAGAAAGCAGGATTATTCCAAGTAGACAATGTATTAATGCCTAAACTAAATTCAACACCATTAAAAAACTATGTTGAAGTATATGCAATAGTGGACAATACATATCTTAAATCATACCCGTAAAAACTATAATTGCTCAAGAAGAACCTTTCATGCCTTATAAAAAATAGATAGATACTATCTAGTTAATGCTTAACCGCCCAGATTCTATACTACTTATAGATTACGAGTGTAAATTATTGAAATATTGGTGTTGAAAATGGATATAGTTGTTACTGGTTTTGGCTATTACGGAGGATATTGGAACAACCCTAGTGGTGAAATTGCAAGACTACTAGATGGTGTGTTAATCAATAACTTCAGAGTAAGAGGCTTTGTACTCCCTGTTTCATTTAATAAAGCACGTGTAATACTCCGTGAAATACTTGAATCATTCAAGCCAAAACTAGTTCTCGGTCTTGGATTAAATCCTTCAACCCGCATGGTTGACTTGGAATTAGCTAGTGTAAATAAAGCGTTTTTTACACAACCAGATGTAGATGGTTTTACAGCTAAATACATAGATGTTGAAGGGGGAGGTCCTAGTATTCTATATACAACACTGCCAGTAGAGAAAATACTAGTAGAGTGTAGAGAAAAGAGGCTACTTCCACTAAAGCCCAGTTTATCTACTGGTCTATTCCTCTGCAACACTATTGCATATATAATTATGAAGTATGGAGTAGAAAGAAATGTACCAGCTGGATTCCTCCACATACCTCCCTCAACAATAAACCAGTTGAGAAGAGAAACAGGGTTTGGACTGCCTCTTCAAGACATATTAGATACTGTAAGATGTGTATTAGAGGTTTCTACGAGTGGATTGAATTGATTATTAAAGGAGTACACTATGGACTAACACTCCTCTACTCCTATCTTCTACCAGTAATCAATTTAGATGAGCGTGCAGGGGGATTTATATTCAGTATTGAATACGGAGAGTTAAAGGGTTTGGAGTGCCGGTTTAACGAGTCTACACTAGAAACAACTTGTAGTATAAGTGGAAGCCCTAGTGCTCCAAGTCTAGAGAGAATACTTGGACTGGAAAAACACTGGTTGTTTAGAGAAGTATGTAGTAGATTAAATATAGAGAAGTGTATTGCAAACCAGGTAACACTAGTCTATGAACCACTATACAAGAAGATAGTAGCGTATTCTATCTACCTCTCGAGAAACACTGATTACTACGTTAATACATTGAAGTGGGTTCGAGAGGCAGTATTAAAGAAATATATTGATTCGCAATCCTATATTCCAAGAGAATTCAATGCTGTAAGAGACCAAATAGACAATGTAGTTACAAATGGGAAAACCCCTCTAGAAGAAGTACTTGGTTTAATGAAAATACCTGGATTTGGTGTAAAATCAGCAAATGCATATCTACTACATGTTTATGGATTAACAGAGTATGCTCCAATAGATAGACACTACGCTAAACTACTAGGGAAAATAACTCTAATCTCTAAGTCTGCGTGTCTACGTAATGGTAGACTATACTGTAAGCAATGCAGTATTAACTGTCCATACCGCCATGCACAATCCAGATTTGGTGTGTTAAATGGAGTAATACAATCACTCATATACGTATATGGTAGACTGAAAAACCCGAGAAAAACCAGTATTGAGGAAATACTAGTTGGTAGTAGAGAATACTACATAGACGAATTCGAAGAGTTAATTACAAAAGTTAAAAACGTATACCAGGTTTAATCGAGATACTGGCTTCTACTGATACATAATAAGAAGTATTGAATACTTAACCATGAAGTACGAGTCGATTACAGCTGGTTTACATGCCTGGATTAGACCCGTTTAAACTCACAGGAATAGTTGAAAAACAAGTTACCAGGTGGAGAAATGGAGTTTTAGAGAGGAGGTATTATAGGTTTCGTGGGGGTAGATGGTATGGTGGCATAGCAACGGGAGATGTTGTTGGCTGTAATCTCCGCTGTAAATTTTGTTGGAGCTGGAGGTATAGTTACTATGGAGATAAAGGCTGGTTTGAAACTCCTGAATCAGCATTTAATAAACTCGTTTCAATAGCCTCTAAATACAAATACCGCTATCTAAGACTTAGTGGTGGAGAGCCAACTATAGGACTAGATCACCTAGTCAAACTACTAGAATACATTGAAGAAACAAACTACTACTTTATACTTGAAACCAATGGATTACTCCTGGGTAAAAATATAGATTACACAAAAACACTCTCTCGATTTCATAGATTAATAATTAGAGTGAGCTTTAAAGGGTGTACACCAAGAGAATTCGAGTTACTTACAGGTGCTGATGCATCCTTCTATGAATACCAGTTTAAAGCACTAGAAAACCTTTACTCTCAGGGGTTAAAACCATGCGAAGACTTCTATCCCGCTGTAATGCTTAGTTTTTCAAACGAGGAAACCTATGCATTGTTTAAAAAGAGATTAGCTAGTATACACCCTGCTCTATCAGAATGCATCGACGAAGAATATGTAATACTATATCCACACGTCAAAGACCTACTACGTAGAAATAAACTAGTTCCTAGAATAGCATACGATCCCAGTGGAATACCAGACTTTATGATATAAATTTAAACTTTAAATATAAATATAAATAAGTATTTACAGATATATACACTACTCTTTTTCAACACTACAACCTGTATCAAAAGGTGGTTGATTGAAATGAATAACAATAGAGATTTAATAGTAATAGCGTTTGGTGGAAATGCATTCCAGTCAAAAGGCGATAGAGGAACCGTTGAAGACTACTGGAAAAACGCGTATATCGCGGCTGAAACAATAGTTAGACTCATAGAAGAAGGATATAGAGTAGTAGTAACCCATGGTAATGGTCCACAAGCCGGTATACTGGCAGAACTAATGATGCTTGGATTAAAATACAAGAATATACCACCAATGACACTCGACATTATTGGAGCAATGACTCAGGGATGGCTAGGTTATATCCTGCAACAAGCAATACTCAATAAACTCAGAGAAAAAGGCCTACTAGGGTCGAGGGTTAAAGGCGTAGTAACAGTAGTTACTCAAACACTAGTTAGAAAAGACGATCCAGACTTCAAAGACCCGACTAAATACGTGGGTCCATGGTATGAAAAAGAAGAAGCAGAAAAACTAGCAAGAGAATTCGGTTGGATATTTAAACCAGACCCCAGGGGAGGCTATAGAAGAGTAGTACCATCACCAGACCCAATAATACAAGTTGAAATAGATGCTATTAAAACACTCGCAGAAAACGGCTTTATAGTAATAGCTGATGGTGGTGGAGGAGTACCAGTAGTAGATGAAAATGGAAAACTAGTTGGTGTTGAAGGAGTAATAGATAAAGACCTTGGAGCAGAGAGAATGGCTTCTGCATTAAAAGCCAGTATCCTCTTAATTCTAACAGATGTCGACGCTGCATACATTAACTATGGCAAGCCAGATGCAAAACCAATAAGAGAAATCACGGCGAGCGAGGCCCTCAAACTATACAATGAAGGACACTTTAAACCGGGAAGTATGGGTCCAAAAATACTGGCAGGTATTAGATTTGTCCAGAATGGTGGAAAACTAGCAATAATAGCTCACTTAAAGAACGCCGCTGAAGCACTACGTGGAGAAGCAGGTACTAGAATTATACCGGGGTAGGGTTTTTGAGGATAAGTAAATTGAAAATACTGGGTTTTTTCTCGCTAGTTATGACTACTTTTTTATGGGGTACTAGCTTCGCGTTTATTAAGCTGTCAGTTGGTTTGATAAGCCCATTTACATATACGTTTACGAGAACACTAATAGCATCTCTAGTACTACTACCCCTCATTCTATTCAAATTACTCAATAGAAAACTATATTATAAAAGCCTCCGGAATGGTTTTATTGTAGGTTTAACTTATTCAACAGGCCTTGTCCTCCAAGGAGCTGGAACAGTCTACATAGAGCCTTCTATGAGCGCGTTTATTACCGGGTTAGCAACAATACACGTCCACTTATACTCGGCGTTTATTAAGAAAAAGTATTCGTGGCTGGATCTAGTAGCACTGGTTTCAGCTATTACCGGCCTCTATGTTTTAACATCGCCAACCGGCGGGCTCGGTATTGGAGGACTACTGGTTTTTGCTGGGACTATAATGTGGGCTCTTCAAATAATCTTGATTTCTAAATACGGGTTTTCAAGTATGTTGGAATTCCTATTTGGAATGTTTATAGCTGGCTCACTATATGGGCCACCAGCATTTCTAACAGGGCTTGATTTAACCATTGAAGCATGGTTGTATATTATATACTTAGCTATAGCCTGCTCTATAGGAGCAACATTTTTCCAAGTACTTGGACAGAGATATATATCGGAAACCACTGCTGCAATAGTATTTCTCTTAGAACCAGTTTTTGCCACTATATTCTCAGTGTTAATGGGCCTTGAATACATTACAATCTACAAGATAGTAGGTGGAGGATTAATTACACTATCTCTCTTTATAAGCACTATAGCCGAGTTGAAACTACACTCTTAGTATTACTGGAATGGGCCCGCGGGGATTCGAACCCCGGACCTCCGCCGTGTGAGGGCGGCGTCCTAACCAGGCTAGACGACGGGCCCTCCTTTCACTCTATTAGAATTCTTTGATCTGGATTAAAATATTTTCTATGAAGACCTAGTTGTTTTCGAAAGTGCTATTATGTATGTAGATAACAAAATGACACCTATTATTAGAGTTATTATCCACGAGTAGTAGGTGTAGCTTCGTGACTGCTCATATAAAACTCTACATTCTCCGTGTACTCTTCCTTTAAACGACTCTGCACGTATATCGCTTTCATCAAATGGTTGAATAAGTATTTTTTGCTCTGTTTTAATTACTTCTCTCCCCTGGAAATACCCCTTGAGAACACTGTATTCAATATCGCATTCTTTACTAACATAGTACAGCGTGGTATTCTGGTAGTTTCTCCATGTATACCCTATTGAGTAGACTAGCAAAACAGAGAGTAGTACAATAGCTAGAGCTGTAAACACTAAGCCTATTCGTCTAAACACTAAATATTCTACTTTCTTCTTCAACCGAGTAGCACCTATGACGTATCCCACCGGGCCACTAATCAATAAGCCCACTGGGGCGTAGTCGAATTTACTTGTTGTATACATGGTTGAAAGTATTAGTCGGACTACTAAGTAGAGTAT
>DADP01000024.1:134190-152984 GCA_002495025.1 Desulfurococcaceae archaeon UBA285 | reverse complement strand
TACTTGGAGGATTAACAATAGTTTTCCAGAAACAATGGCCGTTTATACACTTTGCTATTTTAACAATAATGTATTTCTCAACAAGGCCGTTGAGTAACTATATTATAAGTCTCGAAGAAGAATCTCAGAGAATACTAAGAGAGGTTTTTTCGAGGAGTATACTGGGGGAACCAGTAGATTTAGCACTTGTAGACTCTATCAGTAGATCACACCTAGTAGAGTATAGAGTTATATGGTATGGTTTTCTCAGTGGTGAACGAGTATGGATGTATTCTGAGAAATTAAAACTGCCATTGCTGTCTAGAAAAATCATTGCGTTATTAACTAGTCTAGTAGGCTATACTAGACTAGGTGAAAACTATGTTTCAATAGTTGCGAGATATATTGGTGAAGTAGTTAATCTTAGACGGTTTATCAATGAGAAGTCGAGATATTACTTATTCTACTCTATCGTCATGGTTTTACTTCTCGCCCTATCCTACTATATAGTTCTCCAAATACCAGGTGTAGTGGTTGAAAAAGAAGTTTTAGGAGTGTATGGATATCTAGGTGTTTTATTGACATCTACTCCTCCATGTATTCTACGAGATACGGGTTTAACTTCATCAAAGACATTTATAGTAATGAGTACTCTTGGACTAGCAATACACGTATTCTTTATTTTTGTTTAAGAGCTCCAAGGAAAAACTACTTTAAAATATCAACTAGTTTTAAAACAGCTTCAACAGCGCTCTTACCAAGTATTCTAATCATTGCTTCCTTTCCCACATCACCTATATCATAGATTAAATCAGGTGTTTCACCAATAGGTATCTGGCTGGCAATCCACTCCATTGTTCCAGTAGGCGCATCTTTGAGACTTGACGGCTCCATCCTTCTATCAACGAATAAAACACGATACCCCTTTTTCCCAGCTTTCTCTACTACTCCCTGGTCATATCTTATATTTACTGCTCCACGTACATCAAACCCGTTTCTCACTAGTGCTAGTACTAGTCTAGCTAGGTGGCTTGAACCACCCATTTTAACATCACCTACTTTTACAAGTCTCTTTCCTGCTTTTACAATACGGCCTTCTACTCCAGCGACATCTAGTGGGCTTCTAGCATAGCGTGGATCTATGGTTTCAACGATGTTGATGCCTACTTCTGGCGTATATGGTAGTATGAGTTCCTGGTTTTCAAGTAGTATTTCAACGGCTTTTCTAACGCTCTCTACTGCTTTATACTTTAATGCCGGGATTTCAAGGTAGGCCATTGGGTTTACTGGACAATGCCCCCTACCTATTTTTAAACCGTAATCTATTGCTAAATCTATGAATTCTTTTGCGTGTTTAACTGCTTCAACTATACTTAGTCCTCTGGCTAGAAAAGCAGTTATAGCTGCTGAATAAGTGCATCCAGCTCCATGGAAGCATCCATGTGGATACCTGGGGGATTTGAAATAGTATACTTCTCCATTATAGTATAATACATCGACTACTTCCTCCAGGTTTAAATGGCCTCCTTTTACAATAACAGCTGGAACACTGTATTTTTCATGTATGGCTTTAGTTGCTCTAACAGCGTCTTCTAGCGATTCTACTTTAAACCCGGCGAGTACTTGGGCTTCGGGTGCGTTTGGTGTTACAATGAGTGCTTGTGGTAGGAGTTTTGTTTTTAATGCTTCAATAGCGTCTTCTCGGAGTAGTCTAGCACCTGATTTAGCAATCATTACTGGGTCTACTACGAGTTTTAAATTGAATTCTCTGACCGCGCTTGCAACATGTGTAATAATATCTGTATTGCTGAGCATGCCTGTTTTAGCAGCGTCTATTCCCATGTCTTCATATACTACTTTTATCTGCTCGTAGACCAGTCTACCCGGTAGATCATAGATTGCCGTTACAGAGTAGGTGTTTTGTGCTGTTATACTAGTAATTGCAACTGTGCCGTGTACTCCGAGAGCACTGAAAGTTTTTAGATCAGCTTCTATACCAGCTCCTCCACCAGAATCGCTTCCAGCAATAGTCATTGCAACAGGTATTCTACTCTGTTTCATTAAGGCCTCCCTAAATCACTTGATACTATTTCAGCTATTCTTCTACCAGACAGCAACATGCCAGTGAATATTGGGCCCATTCTATAGAGGCCGTGTAGTGCGGCCACAGCCATTCCAGTGGCGTATAGGCCCGGTATTACCCTCCCAGTGTATTCAACTACGTCTCTCTCTGCCTTCTCGGCGAAACCAGATTTTTCTCCTTTAACTACTAGTTCAAAGTCTTTGTTTTTCCTTGCGAGTATATTGAGTAATACTGCTTCATGCCCCGTGGCATCGATTGTGGCTTTAGACATCATGAATAATGGGTCTACGTGTAACCCGGCAACACTAATAGCACTCCACTTAAATACAACTCCTACTACTCTAGCTGGGTTTTCACGTACAACCAGGTCTTCTACTTCTACTCCAAGAATAATCTTTGCACCAGCGTCGAGAGCTCCATTAGCGAGTTTAGTCATTAATTCAGCGGCGTCTACTACATAGTAGCCTTTTACACTTGTTTCACTAAAACGTATTTTGAAATCACGTAGTATTTCAAGACCTCTTTCATCAACTACGACTTTATGGAATAAACTACCACCACCGCCTATACCTCCACCGTAACTCAATCTCTTTTCTAATACAACTACTTTGAATCCTTTTTCAGCGAGGTATCTAGCAGCTGTTAATCCACACGGCCCTGCTCCAACAATAACCACGTCGTTTTCTAGGTGTTCTACTAGGTCTCTACTAGACTCGGAAATAATGAGTTTTGAAATCAAGTATTCGAGCTCCATGGTTTCCCCATTGATTACTTAGTAATTAATGAGTTTATAAATTTATTATCAAGGAGAGTTCAAACCAGTTAGTTTAAATATCCACGAACACTATGAGTAAAACCAGTTAAAACACAGAGAAACAAGCTGGTTTAAGGGTGTACTATTGGATTGAATAGAAACAGCGACTACATCACTGTACTAGAAGAAACAACGATTGGAGCGTTCTTCTTGTTTAGTGGTGGATTTATAGCTACAGCTCTCTCAGCTTTAACTGGAATACTAATTGCTAGATTGCTCGGCCCGGAACAATACGGTGTATACTCGCTTGCTTTTACCATACCGGGTTTTCTCATGGTATTTACAGGTTTCGGTGTTAACTCTGCTCTTACCAGGTATATTTCTAGTCTATACAATGGTGGGAAATCGAGTAGACTAGCCTCCATGATTAAAACAGGTGTTCTATTCACCGTGTTTGAATCACTATTGGTTTTCCTCTTGGGATATTTGTTTATTAGTGAATTATCAAGGATTTTACTTGGTAGACCAGACCTCGCAGACTACTCGCTCATACTGCTTCCAACAATAATACTACAAGCAGTAATATCAGCATCTATGGGTGTATTACTGGGTTTTAGTGATGCACTACGAGTAACATACATTAACATTGTTCAACAAGTATTTAGATTAATAATTGCCCCTCTACTCGTAGTAGTAGGGTTTGGCCTTGTTGGTGCTCTCTATGGAAATACTATTGCATATGGATTGGCATGTATACCAGCATTGATCTATTTATATAAATACTACGTGTTAATTAGAGATGACAATAATAATAATGAGCCAACTACAAAAATACTCTTAGAGATGGTTTCTTATGGGTTACCACTATACACTTCTAGTGTTATTAATGCATTGATAGACACTTATAGAAATGCTCTTCTCGCTAGAATAGCAGATGATTACACTATTGGTAGTTTTAGCGCTGCATTTAGATTTGTAACATTGATAACTATTATTATGGCTCCAATATCAACAATGTTGTTTCCAGCTTTTTCAAAACTAAGTAGTAATAGAGAAGAACTACGCAAAATGCTTGTTGTTTCAATAAAGTACTCCTCAATACTCGTAGTACCAGCTGCTGTATTCTATATTATTATGTCTCGTGAACTAGTAGCAGTATTGTTTGGAAGAGACTACTTGTATTTGACACCAAGGTATTTCTCATTGTTGTCAGTAAACTATCTATACATAGCAGTAGGCTATATGGTGCTAGGTAGTTTCTTTAGTGGAACAGGTGATACGAGAGTAAACCTAGAGGCCTCTATTATCTATGCTGGTTTATTTACACTACTAGCAATACCATTGACGAGTCTACTCGGAGTAGATGGATTAGTGTACTCTATGATTATAGGTAATGGTGTTTCAATACTGTATAGTCTATACATAGTCCACAGGAGATACCGTGCAAAACCAGACTACAAGTCGTCGCTAGCTATACTAGTAGCATCACTAGTAGCTGGAATACCAGTATACATGGCTTCGTCAACAATAAACCTTGTTGGAGTACTATCAAACCTACTAAAACTAATGGCGGGGGGCCTAGTGTACTTATTAATATACTTAACACTACTACCACTTCTAGGAGTATTGAGGCGTGAAGACCTAGAATTCATAGTAAACGCGTTTTCAAAAATCAAGCCATTAAAACCACTTGTAATACTAATAGCTAAATACGAAGAAAAACTAGTTAAGAAATAACTCTTTAAACCAGTTTAAACTAGTGGTCATGAATACTCGTGTTTTAAAATGGAGAATAGATTTATTGAAGTGCTACTAGCTCGTTTTTATATTTATTACAGCGTTTAATCCACCTATTGATGCACTCGTATAATTATAGTAGAATGTAGTATATAGTGTACAATATGTATTAGGGTAGACTTCAGCTCTCAGAGATATATTTGCAGTCCAACCAGTGGAATTCGGTGTTAATAGTAGTATACTTGTCTCGCTTGGATAAATTAGTAGACTACTACCTAATTGTATAATACTTGCATTACTACTCCTCGTTGTAGAATTAACTAGTGAAATATTTACTCCATGTATTAAACCATTACACTCTACACTGTTTACTCTAATCCAACCAGTAAAACTAGTATTGAGTAGATCAGTGTATACCATGAGTATTGGTCCTTCAAACCAGTAATGCACTGTAAATACATCTCCTCCGAGCAATACATCTATTGTGAAATTAAATGTTGTGTCATTACAGGATACAACAATAGTAGCATTATATAGAGCGTTATTTCCAAGGCGAATTTCAACAATATTAGATTCGTTTACATGCCCCCATCCAACAATTGCTCCATTCGAGTCATAAACGTATACATTACAGCAATAAGATAGCCCCTTAAACACTACAATAGTTTCTGTTGTAAAACCATCTATTTGAAAAACAGCTGAAGGCTGTTGTCTTATCTGATATACTGTTAAACCAAAATCATTTACATAGATCGGCCAGTAATCTAAAGCCTCTACATAAGCAACTAGCCGACCTCCGCCAGTTATATTGTAGAGCCATGCTCTCAATAAAACAGTACCATTAGGATACAGTGTATAAGAAAATGAAATACCAAACCATATACCAGTAATACTGCCGATACCAGAGCTACTACTAGTTATTATTACTTCCTTTAAACCAGGTAATACTCTACTTCCTTTTTCTTGTGGGAGTTGTTGGGGATTAGTGACATTGTATTTGTATATTCCAAAATACCATCCTGATTCATTATTCTTTATTCCAGCGAGATAATAATAGTTGTTGCTAGTATTGTGTAGAGAGAGTCCTCTAATACCATCGGTTGGAGATACAACATCATTTGTTTTCATCAATATTATAAATGATGAATTGACGGGTGTTTGAAATGGATATTTATATATCAGAGAACATCCGCCATACAATCCACCACTCGGATTACCGGTTACACTGATTATACCCCCTTCTTCAGTATAATAGAAGTTGCAGCCTTGGCCAGTTTCGTTAAAGTATTGTAGAACATAGTTTTGTCCTTGAGTTAAATTTATCAGTGTACCCGTTCTATTCTCTAAATGTAATCCTAGATTACCCGCCGTGATATCTACAATTGCATTTGTTTTATAGTTGTATAGATATACTGTTACATTGGGTGTATATGGGTCTTCAAACCATACATGTGGTTGTGATATATATGTATTGAAATGAGCGTATCTATGAGTATATACTGTTGCAAACACTATACTTGTAGTTAATAACAATGCAATTATTGCTATTAGTATTCTACGCTCCACTACTACCACCCTTTTTCCTCCTTGGTTTTGACTTTACAACCGGTGGTTTGGGGTTTAATACTAGGAGGACTAGTGATCCAGCTGTAAACGCTATTAGTAGAGTGTATGCTATGAAGAAGTATAGTGGTCTCCATGGAAGCCAGTAGACCCATGTATAGGTTGTTCTAGGTGGATTTAGTATGATTCTTCCACCGCCTACACTGTAGACAGTTATAGTGTAGGGTAGTGAGGGAATAACGTTTAGAGAGTATACTCTTAAAAGCGAGTAGAGTAGAGATACGAGTAGTGAGGCCGAGCTGGTAGAAGCCACTGTAAACGCTGTCCAAGTCCTCCACTTTTTAAATACACCTATAACTCCGAGTACTCCAAAAGACAGTGTAATCAAAGCGAATAAATACATGAAAATAGAGATTACGGAGAGACTATCTAGTACAGGATATCTAGCTGGCTCTCCCGCAATACTGAGAGAGTATCTCAGTGGAGCTATAAAACCAGATAGTTGGAATCCATCATAGTAGACAAGAGGCTGGAAGAGAATGTACATAGTTACAAGAGAGGAAACCACAGCTAGTAGACTAGAGAGCAACAAGTAGCCCCTACCAAGTCTGCCAAGCCTCGTCCACCAATACCACTCAATCTCCTCTCTAACAAGTAAGACAAGTGGTTTTTCTTTTCTCCCCCTACGAAACTTCAACTTCAACAATGCGGCTTCTCACCAATCCAAGCATTTTGTACTGGACTATAACCCGGTAAACGCCGGGTTCATAACTCGATAAATCAAATACTTCTTCTCCGAGAGCGCTTATTGTCATGTTATTCGAGTATACAAAATGCCCTTTCTTCAAGTCTAATACATGAATACTTGCATTGATAGAAACAGGGTTTGGATTAGATATAACTACCCTTGAACCCTCACTACGGACAACAAGGTCTCTCCAGTAGAATGTAATGAGATATGATGCTTTAAATACAGCTTTATCTAGTTTAAACTCACAGTATACAGGTATAGCCTCATATACAGATAGATAGGCGGGAACTGGGGAAACAGGCTCTAAAATCCTGTTATTAAAGTATTCTTCGTAGACACTCCGCGGTATGATAGCTACTATGGTACTCAAATCAACTATTAGTGTTTCCAGGGGATAGTTTACTCCATTACTTCCATTGCTATTGCTGTTAGTCGCAAAGCCATTGACTACGCCTGGTGGTTTATACCAGCAGGTAGCATTAAGTAATGTATATACATTGTTTAAATTCAATCTGGCAATAAGTGTGCTATTATCTAGGTTGAAACTCCACTCAACACTAACACCTGGTAGATAGTATCTCGGAGTCGCTTGATCCACATATACTGCTCCAACAAGTATCACGTTGAGTGTAATAGCCATTAGTAAACCAAACTCGATAACTCTCGATTCACTTAGTACTCGTAAATAACCCATTCTAGTATTCTTCCACAAGACGTAGGCTAGTAGAGCGAAATAGACTACTAGTATTGGAATCCATACATAGGGCGGTATTGAAGCAATAACACTATATATCCTCACATGGTTGCCATTTAAACTAACTCTAAGCCCTCCATTACCATTTCCATTCGATACATATACAAAGCCACGTCCATTACCATTAACACCATTAACTATGTATAAACCAGTAAAACAAGGTGTACTGAGAGCTTCAACACGGCAGACTAATACTTCACTTTGATTAACTGGTTTAGACACGTATTCTGCAAGACCAATTAGCAGGCCCCACCTAGAAGAGGCAATAGTGTCGCTAGTTGAAACAACTAGCGTAACGGGGAGGTAGAATACTTTACCCATAAGCAATAAGAGAAACACAAATAATACAGAGTAGACTAGGAAGCGGGTGAAGAGTTTTCTACGAGAAAAAAAATTTGATTTAAAAACCACTACTCACACCTGGTGCTCCAACTGGCATTTCTCCAGCTTCTTGTGTTACATAGACGCCTACTTTGAATGTCACTGAACCAGCTCCACTAGCGTCGATGAATAAGTCTAGTTGCCATCCCCCACCTGGATTCAATGTTAGTTGAGGTGATATAGCTCCAGCTTCGAGTAGGTTTAATTCTGCAAGTACTCTTTCACCACTACGTATTCTCAAAATAGCCCTGGATATTATTGGGTTTGAGATTGCCTCGTCTACTCTGAAGTATACATATACTGGGTTAGTGCCATTATAGTAGCCGAAGCCATAGAAGTCCTGTATATACCAAGATCCAACTGTAACTGGTATTATTACCTCAATGCTCTCGTAGAGCTCATAGCCATTCCATGTACACACTATCCTTCCAGGAGTAATTATTATTTGATTAGTTCCATATGTTGGTGCATTGAAGTTTGTACCAGCAGGTGGTAGATCTATGCCTCGTTGATCAACTGAGCTGTAGAATCCAGTACATGCTGCACCAGTTGCTTGGTCTGGTGGTGCAATTGTTACTGTACCCTGGATCCACCTGTAGGCGTATACTGTTGCGTTTACTACTGCTAGTATTGTTATTAATGCTATTGTTAGTAGTAGTATTTTTCTCTCCATGTATTTCACCCAGATTGTTATTTCCTTGATTTGTGTATAGGGGTGTAGTGTTATACGCGTATACCCATGGATTAAATAGAAATAATAGTACACATAGAACTCCAATAATTGCCACTATTCGTAGAAGACCATGTAAAACCATTTTACATCACTTGTCTTCTTCCACTACAATAAGTAGGCGCCGGGGGCGGGATTTGAACCCGCGCGGGGTTTCCCCCACCGGCTTAGCAGGCCGGCGCCCTACCAGGCTAGGCGACCCCGGCTCCAATCACTATATTATTCAATAGGGGTTTTAAATAAAAATCTATTGGTTTTGAACACCACCCTGGGTTTTAAAGGGTTTTCTATGGGGATTTAATGATGGGTGGATGTAATGTATTTGAGACCAAGGCTTAGAATAATAACTGTTAAAATGCCGGATATATACTTAGAGGGTATTGATGAACTCGTTAGAATTGGAAAGTATAGAAATAGAAGTGAGGTTATACGTGTAGCAGTACGTGAATTACTGAGAAAAGAGCTTTGGATGAGAGAGGTAGAAGCATCTAGTTCTTTCTAATAGTCTTCTCTCTTGCCTTGTCTAGTATTAATACTACTAATGGCTCGTACTCGTCTAGTTTTTGAATACCGAGTGGTGGATTGTAGTCAGGTATAATCTTTAAAACTTCTTTCATTTCGACTGGTGTTTTATAGAGGATAGGATTTAATACTTCTATAGCGACTGCAAGCCCAGCTCCTCTTATGTATGCAAAGTCTTCTTCTCCAACACCACTACGCGGTCTCTTATTCAATTCGCGTATAATGTATTCTGGGGAGCCCGTTATTACTTCTCCAACAGTGAATTCACCCATAAATGCTTTTACATCGCCTGATACATATAGAATAGCACGGTCTCCACTCTCTACTCTACTAGCTCCTCTAATCATTTTTCTTAAATCATATCTCTTCCTACCAGTAAATATTCTATATGCAAAAACCGGCTTGATTGGAACTATAAGCACTCCCATTTCAAAACCCTATTCTAGTAGACTGGATAACATGCTTATAACCCGTGTAGATAAATGAATTAAATAGATGCTGAAAGCTGGTATTACTGATTATTGATGAATGACACCGGGTCTGAGAGGTATACAGCCTTGGATTTGATTAGAGAGGGAGATAGTGTAGTAGTCTACTTGGATTCAAAGAGAAGATTTGTTATTAGAGTAGAAAAGGGTAGAATACTTGGTACTGATAAAGGCTTTATAAAACACGATGATTTGATTGGTAAACCATATGGTTCTACAATCGAGACGAGTATGGGTGTTAAAGCCTACCTCTATAGACCACTACGCCAAGACTATATTCCAGTATTAAAGAGGGCTACTCAAATCATCCACTCTAAAGACGCGGCATTAATGATTTACTTGTCTGGTATAGGACCTGGAAGTAGAGTTGGAGAAGCAGGAGTTGGATCTGGTGCTTTAACAACAGCTATAGCTTCGATTATTGGAGATAATGGTATACTATACGGGTTTGATATATCAGAAAAAGCATTAGCAACAGCAGTGGAAAATCTTGAAAAAACAGGATTAAAACACAGAGTTGCATTGTTTAAAAAAGATATTAGAGAAGGAGTTGGAGTAGAGGGTTTAGACGCTTTTTTCCTAGATATACCAGACCCCTGGAATGCACTGGATAAAATAGCACAAGCTCTAAAGAACTCGGGAACAGTATTAATCTATCTACCAACAATAAACCAAGTGGAAAAAACTGTAGTTGCAATGAAGAATAGTGGATATTTTGGAGATATACACTCGTATGAACTACTACAGAGAGAAATACGTGTAGAACCAGGTGCTGTAAGACCACACTCTAAAATGATAGGGCATACAGGCTACATTGTATTTGCAAGGAAACTAGCTATTTAACACCTTGAGGGAGGCGTTATTGTTCTCTATGAGAACCCTTCACGTAGAGGTAGACTTTGTGGAGGAGGCCGTTTTCATCTCTAACATCTATTTCTCTCGCTGGTTTCCAACCAGGTATTCTAAACTCGTGGCTGACAATTCTAACACCATCTCTCAATTCTCTCTCTAGTTTTGGTTTTAACATCTCGTTTACAGAGGTTAAGAGGAATAGTGTGACAATAGTTGCCTCGCTTATATCTACTTCGAAGAAGTCTCCATAGACAACACTAGCTTTATTTGCAATACCTTCATCTATCATTCTCGTAGATGCTAGTTTATATAGTTGCTGGTCTTTTTCCACGCCAACAGCTTTCTTGACATTGAATTCTTTAACTGCTACGATGAGAATTCTCCCATCGCCACATCCAAGATCATATACTATGTCGTCGGGGCCTGCATTTGCTAGTTTAAGCATTGCTCTTACAACTTGGTAGGGGGTTGGAACATACGGAACAAAGACCATTTAAACGCCCCTTACCAGGTATACAGAGATAAAAATGTTTTTCTAGGTTATTGTTGTTGTGTTGAGGGGACTTCAACACCTAGAGATTTCAGCTTCTCGAGCATTTCACTAATTGCTTTTTCCTCGTCTGGTTGTAGAGCATTATTTAATGGTAATTGTGAGAGTAGCCAGTGGACGCTTCCGTCTTCTAGTTCAACTAGTATTTGTGGTAGCCAAGCCATTCCAAACTCGTCTTTGTCGCCGTGTTCTATGAGGTAAACGTAGTCTTCTAGTTTAATGTCTAGTGGTACATTTAGTATTTTACTCAGGTTTTCAGCTAGTCTAACCCATAATTTATGGTATGGGTGGTGTTGAGCTGTAACTATAACTACTTTACTTACTTTCAATTCTATCAACCCGGTCTATTAATAATTAAAGCTTGGTTTATATAGATAGTTGTTTTGGTTTTCTCTCTTCTTCTGGTCTAACCTTGATAATACCGTAGTGTATAGCACATGATACACAATAGCACTTTTTAACTGGGTATTTCATTATAATAGCTCCCTTTTTTTCTAGTTCTTCGGCTAGTCCTGGAGGTACTGGACTATACATTCTCTCAACACATATAGCTTTATCAGCTGGTACTAGTGCACCACAGTTGTCACATGTTATTCTCTCTACTGATCCCTTGTCGCCTTTTCTACGTCCACGGCTTTCTCTCTTTTTGGGCAAATGGATCACCCTCAAAGACAAGTATTGATTTAATCCATTATATACTTCACGGGTAGATTAATAAACATAACGGGTTTTAAATACAGGTTTTATTGAGAGGAATACTTGAATAAACTAGCTCCCTTTGAAATATCCTCCCATTTAATACCAAGCGCCATTAACAATTGCTCCAGTCCTGATTTCAATAACTCAATGTATTTATCGGGGTCTACTTCGTGTTGTCTAGCTAGTTGTATTGCTTTATATCCATCTCCACCTTTTACTTTAACAACTATTATTACGTCTCCTTCTTGGACGTTTACATTGTGTTTTCTTAATTGTAGTGCAGCTCTTACATGTGGTGGTTTGTTTTTAGTGTATGCTGAAGGGTCTTTTGTCAAAGCCATTTTAATAGCGAGCTGGTCTAACGGTATTTCTTTTTGTTTTAATCCACTATAGTATTCTTTAATTGCTTTTTCCAACCATTCAATAAACGATATGAAGTCCTGTGGGCTCTCTACTTTTCTAAGCATGTCTAGTATTTCTTGGAAGAACGACTTTATGAATTCTGGTGTATTGCGCTTCTTGGCTACAAGCCCCTTGATCTCTATTTCCCCGTTTTTAGTTCTACCTAGATAGTTCTTTTTCAACCCTGTAAAGATGACGTATGAGAATTCCTTGTCTATTTCTATATCTAATCCAAGGTTTTTCTGTATCCATTTTTGGAGTAGTTCTAGTTGCCTGCGTGTGGGGTTCCATGTGAATATAGAGTCTGTATCTCCATATAATACTTTTATACCCATTTCAGCTGCTTTTGTTACAATGCTCATAAAGGATTTTCTACCGAGTGCTGTTACACTCTCTGCTACTGCTGGTGAATATAGTGAAAACCTTTCATCACCGAAGACGCCGTAACTAGCATTAATGAATACTTTGATTGCTCTTTGTACTACGTCGTACCAGGCCTTTTGATCGCTTGTTATTGATGGGTCTTTAGCTCGCTTCTTGTATATTCCTACTCTGAAATCTCTGAGTATCCCTATAACTTCAGCTGTTAAACCAGGTGCATCCATACAGACAGTGTGTAGGTGTCTTCCTGTTTCGTCTTGAACTGGTTTCTTTTCTTTACACCAATTCATATCTACTGTTTCATAGCTTAAATTGTAGTTCTTTATAACACTTGGATATAGTGATGCAATGTCTAATACTACTAGGTTGAAGAATACTCCCTGTGGTGGTAGTACAACTAGTGCACCAGCGTATTTTTTACCTTCAATAGCGGCTTTTGTAGATGCTCTTACCTGGCTTGCAATGTCTTCTTTATTTGGGATTAAGTAGTTTAGTCTACGGTGTTCCCAGAAAAACATGTTTTGTATCCATCCAGATATTTGTCTCCTACACTCTTCTTCAAGTGTTGTTTTCGATACACGTGCTAGTAGTATCATTAACTTCCAAGTGAGTTCGTTGCTAAACGTGGTTAGAGTGAGTGTTATTACAGCGTCTCGTAGGTTGTATGCTGCTAGATATCCAGCTGAAATATCACTAACAGTCCCCTCGATACCTATTTTAGATATTCCAAGTAGTGCTTGTGAAACAGCATCTAGTTTTTCTTCTTGGTATTTACCTCCAAATGCATAGTTCTTAATAGCTCTATTCGAGAAAAACCTGTAGAGGTCTATGTGTATACTGGAATCAAAGCGCGCGGCGTCTTCTTTAATTTGTATTGGAATAAGATATCTCGGTATACCGAGTCTTAAACACCGCATGTAGAGGTATACAAGGTCGAATTTATCACCGTTAAATGTTAACACTATGGGATACCGAGAGATGTCTTTAAATACTTCTAGAATCAATGCTATTTCCGAGTCGAAAACTTCTATTTCAGCATCAAGTGGGTAAATGTTTTCTGCTTCATAGATAAACGTGTTTTTAAAGGGCCTTGAAAGCACGTATACTTTTTTAAATCCATCACTACCAGCTATTGCAATACTTATTATTGGATACTCTGCTAGTTTTGGATTTGGTACTCTTCCTTTAAACGGTGTATATACCTCTATGTCGATAGAAGCCCTCAGTGCTTTAGGTGGTGGTTCTTCAAATAGTTTTGCAAACTCTCTTGCTAGACGCCTAGTTGACTCTGGTTCCTTCTCGAATAATTTATCAATGTTTTTCAAGACTTCAACTGGTATTTCTGGCTCGACTAGTACAGGGCGTTTTTCGCCGTTGTTTCCAATAGTGTACCTCATGCCGGGAATTAAACCCATATCGTATACGTAGTTGGCATGGTATTTTATCTTGGCCTCCCATGCTTTTGAAACCTTGTTTCTTACTTTCTTGACTACTAGTGGGTCTTTTGTAATCACTTTGACTACTTTAATCTTCTTCATTGTTAAAGGATTGATTTTTTCAACTTCTTCAAAACCCTCTACTCCATCACTACTACCTAGCTTTTCTTTTAATTCTTCAATGTTTTCATCTGTGAGAAAGTATGGTTTATGACCATATGGGTCTGGTATTCTAACTAGTTTAGAACCATCTTCGCTGAGAAACTCCATTACTGCTTTTCCTAGTTTACCATCGTAGTATACATTTAATAAATAGTGGGGTGTTTTAATGGATTTTTCAAATGGTTTTCTAAATGGGAGAATAAATCTCATTTGATTATTTGACGAGTTCTTGATTTGCGTGTTATTGCTCAATGTTTTTACCCCTGGGGGGCTTGAAGGGTTATGACTCTTCGCCGCGTATAATCATTATAGCCTTGGCTAGGTCTCCCTTGGCTTTAATTAATGCTTCAATTGCTTTTTCTCTCGGAGCACCTGTATATTCAATTATAAAGTTGACGTCTTCTTCTGAGAACTTTACTTGTTCTTGTGGAGTTTCCGGTTTCTTCTCTTCAATCGCCTCCTCTCTTACTTCGCTTCCAACTACTTGGTAGAAGATTTGACCAGACATTTTGAAAGCTATTACCTGGGGGTTTGATACTACGATCTTCTTTTTACCACTATAGAATTCTACTCTTTCAATATCTTTGAGTTCTTCTACTTCTACACCATAGCGTTTTAGAAGTTTTTTAAGTTCGTGTGGACTGTAAAACGCCAAGTAAGCACACCTCTCTCCACTTTTTATTAAGGTTGGTGCTTATATTTTCATTGTTGAGTTGTGGACTCAGCGATTTGAAAGCATACGTTAATGGTGGTTGAATGGAGGTAAAAATCCTTGGTGGTGGACGCGAAGTTGGGCGGTCAGCAATATTGTTGAAGGATAGAGAGGGTAGTATATTGTTAGACTATGGTGTAAACTTCGACGAGAAAGATACTCCGAGACTACCACTACACGTGAGGCCGGTTGATATATCAGCAGTTGTTATATCACATGCACACTTAGACCATGTAGGTGCAGCTCCATACCTCTATATTAGTGGTGCTCCAAGAGCAATAGCTACAAAACCAACACTTGATGTTGCAAGACTGTTAATTCTCGACTTTCTAAGACTTAATGCATACTACATTGACTATGAAATAAGAGAATTTGATAGAATGTATAACAACACTGAATTCCTCGATTACGGTGAAGAAGTAAGCATTAATGGATTTGGAGTTAGATTGTATAATGCTGGACACATACTGGGCAGTTCTACTGTTTACGTTGAAACACCAAGTGGCGAGAAAGTATTGTATACTGGAGACTTTAATACAATACAAACATGGACTCTGCCAAGCGCTGATGTACCAACTATATCACCAACCACGATAATTGTTGAATCAACATATGGTAATAGAAACCACCCTCCACGACACCTAGTAGAAAAGAGACTACTAGAAATAGTCGAAGAAACAATTGATAATGGAGGCGTGGTTTTAATTCCTGCTTTCAGTGTGGGTAGGACACAAGAAGTAATGTCTATAATATACTCACAAGCACCCTACATAGACATATACATTGATGGTATGAGTAGAGATATAACAGATGTTTACTTGAAACACAAGAAATACCTTCGAGACCCAGGCCTCTTTGCAAAAGTAGTTGAAGGAATAAACTTTGTAACAGACTACTCTATGAGAAAGAAGATATTGAAGAAACCATGTGTAATAATTGCATCAGCAGGTATGTTGAAGGGAGGCCCCGCACTATACTACTTTAAACACTTGTATAGAAATCCAAGAAACTCGATTATACTAGTAAGCTATCAAGCTCCAAATAGTAACGGCCATAAAATACTAGAGACAGGCATACTCGACGATCAAAACCCAGAGAAAATAGCGGCTAGACTAGAATGGCTCGACTTTTCAAGTCATGCAGGAAGAGATGACATAGTGAAATACATAAGTAGATTTAAAGATAGCTTGAAACGACTAGTCATAGTTCACGGAAGCGAAGAAGAAGCATTTGGATTAGCAAACAAGATAAGAAACGAGCTTGGAGAAGACTTAGAAATACATATTCCACAAAACGGTGAAACAGTAGAAATTAAAGAGTAAATAGAAAACACGAAGAGATATTGTTTAAAATCCCCCTTCTAATAAAAGAATAAAGGAGCCGGGGTAGCTCAGCCTGGAAGAGCGCCGGGCTGTTAACCACTAGCTGGGGTTCAAGCCTGGCAGAAACCCGGTGGTCCGGGGTTCAAATCCCCGCCCCGGCGTTAAACTAGTTTTCCTTTTTGAAACAATACAATTAAGTAATAGATACTATTGCCTGGTTAGTATTTGTTTTTACTTAGGAGGGTCAATTGAGGATTTTTATTAGTGATTGGGAGAAAAACTAGTTGTGCTAGAGTGAAATAAAGTCTTCTGGTTTGGGTGGTTCTGGTTTGAGTCCTTTGCGCTGTCTTATCTTGGCTACTAAGTCCATTAGCATAGAGTCTGGTACTGGAGCCCACCTGCTGAAGTCTTGTCCCCAAATTGCTTTTCCAGCTGTAGCGTTTCTCAACATGTCTGCCATGTCGAATGATTCTGATACTGGTATTTCGGCTATTACTCTAGCTAGGTTTTCTGATTGTTGAATATCTATTATTCTACCACGCTTCTTGGTTATGAGTACTGAGAGGTTTCCAATGTACTCCATTGGTGTTTTAATGTCGAATTTGAGTATTGGTTCTAGTAGTGTAGGCTGTGATGTTAGCATACCAGCGAATATGGCGTTTCTTATTGCTGGATATATCTGTGCTGGTCCTCTGTGTGCTGGGTCTTCGTGTATAACTGCATCGTGTAGTATAACGAGTACTCCTCTAACTGGTTCTTGTGCTAATGGTCCTTCTTTCATTGCTAGTCTAAATCCTTGTACTACAGTGTCTTTTACTTCTCTTAGGTGTTGTACACCTGTTGTCATATCTACGAATATATTGATGTTTTCATCTATTGCAATTATTCTTCTAGCCATATCGGCGTCCCAGCCAGCGTGTTCTCTCAATATCTTTGCTCTCTCGCGTGGATCCATGTCTTCTGTGATTAATCCTTCTTGTATTAGTTTAATTGTTGCCTCGTCTAGTGGTCTTACACTAATATAGAACTTGTTGTGTTTGTTGGGTGATTTGCCCTCGAATATCTTGCTCTCTGTTCTAATGGTTTCTCTATACACGATTACTGGTGGTGATGCTACTACATCTATTCCATATAGGTCTTTGAGTAGAGTTAACGCTATTTCAATGTGTAGTGTACCAACACCGCTTAGTAGGTATTCGCCTGTTTCTTCGTTTATTTTCACTATGAGGCTTGGGTCTTCTAAGTGCAACTTGTAGAGAGCGTCTATTAGTTTTGTTAGTTGTTGCGGGTTCTTTGGTTCTAGTGCAACTGTTACTACAGACTCTGTAATCATTCTCATTCTCTCGAATGGAACCATCACGTCTTTTAGACTTGGATGTACTACGGTTTCACCTGCTCTAGCCTTGTCTAGTCCTAGAGCTGCACCGATGTTTCCAGCTGGTATTTCATCTGCTAGCTCTCTATATGGACCCATGTAGAGGCTTACTTGTAGTATTCTCTGTGGTGATTTAGCGTTGACTAGGTATACTTCTTCGCCTGGTCTAAGTGTACCAGAGAATATTCTACCAGTAGCTACCAATCCAGCGTGTGGGTCTACTTTTACGTCTGTAACCATCATTATTAACGGGCCGTTGGGGTCGCACTCCATCATGTATTTTGCTATTTCACTGTTTGGATCACCGTGCCAAATCTTTGGAATTCTGTATTTCTGGGCTTCTTTCGGGCTTGGAATGTATTTTACGACCATGTCGAGTATTGCTTCGTGTAGTGGGGCGGCTTTTTGTAGTTCTGCTACGGCGTCTTTTCCTCTATTGTATACGTCGATTATATCGCTGATCTTTATACCTTTCTGTGCTGCGAGTGGTATTGTTAGACCCCATCTATCTCTAGCTGATCCAAAAGCTACTTGTCCCTTAGCAGGGTCTAGAAGCCATGCTTTCTGGAATTCTTTGTCGGCGTAGTTCATAATTAAAGTGTTAATGTCTTTTACGATTTGTACTAGTCTCTGTTGGATTTCAGATGGAGATAGCTTTAACTCCTTGATTAACCTGTCGATTTTGTTAATGAAGAGTATTGGTCTAACTCTCTCTTCTAGTGCAACTCTCAAATACATTTCTGTCTGTGTCATTACTCCCTCAACAGCGTCGACTACGACTATTGCGCCGTCTAGAGCTCTAAGAGCTCTGAGAGTTCTAGACTGGAAGTCTACGTGTCCAGGAGTGTCTATCAAGTTGATAACGTATGGTTTACCCTTGTATTCGTGGTAGAGGCTGACGTTTGCAGCTTTAACTGTCATTTGACGTTTTTGTTCTATGTCTAAGTAGTCTAGTGCTAATACCTGTCCAGCTAGTTTCTCTGATAGAAGGCCGGCCATGCTGAGTAGTGTGTCTGATAGAGTTGTCTTACCGTGGTCTACGTGTGCAGTAATACCTATGTTTCTTATTTGGTCAATGTTCTTCATTATTTTTAATACTTCTAGTGTTTGTTTGTATTTAACCAAGATTCTACACCACTACTAAGCACTCAAAACAATGTA
>DADP01000024.1:133307-134129 GCA_002495025.1 Desulfurococcaceae archaeon UBA285 | reverse complement strand
ATTCAAGCCATTCAATTAATTTGTTTCTAGCGTAGTTTATAGCTGATTTTGCTTCTTCACGGTATTCTTGAAGTCTACCTCTAATGGAAACTTCTACTGAGACATCTACGCCTTCTTCTCTCCTAGCAATACTAATAGAGACGCTGAAATCTGTTTTTGGGGGTAGTATTTCCTCCAAGTACTTACTTGTCTCTTTTTCCAGGTATGAAATCAACTCTTCGAGTTCTACATCTGAGAGTTTTCTCAGTATTTCAAGGTATTCTTTCTCTCTTTCTTTTTTACTCAGTATTATTCACCTTTCTCGGGGATTCTAGTTTAGTGTTGTTTTGTTGTAGTGTTTACTTTGATGCTATTAATCCATACTTGGATAGAGTTTCTCTGAGTTTGTTTTCTGTTTCACTTATTTGCTTGTTTAGGAATTCTAGTTGTTTTCTATACTTGTCTCTCTTTATTGTAAGTAGTTCTTTTCTCTCTTCTAGTTCTTTTAATACATCGCTTTTAGACTTCTTTACTAATATGTGTCCTACGGCCTTGTATAATTCTACATCATCTCCCACAGTCTTTAGTGTATCCATAATGCTCTCTATTTCACTCAATTCTGCTTCAACTATTTTTAATTCAGCGTCTATTCTGGCATAGTGTTCTCTAAGTGTTTGGTATTGTACTAGTAATTGACGTGCTTCTGGGGGTAGAGTTTTCTCACTCATTTTTAACCACTCTCACTACCTCCAATAACATTGTTAAAACACCTATAAAACTATTGTTTAAAGCCATAAGCTTCGATAAACTAGAACACTCGAATTTCACAATTAGTTTTCCACT
>DADP01000024.1:0-133256 GCA_002495025.1 Desulfurococcaceae archaeon UBA285 | reverse complement strand
TTAATCTCCATGTCTAACCACTTTTTCTACTCTTAGTACTGGTCCAACTGGTTTTTCGTGTATGTTTAGAGCTTTAATTACTATGAACTTGTCTTCTTCGAGAACTATTTTCAACTCTGGCTTCTCGGATATCTTGTCTTGTAGTATTTTGACTAGTAAATCAGCGAGGTAGAAGCAGTCGTCGGAAATACACTTTGAGTAGTCTACTCCAATTCTACTTATACCATATGCTCTTGAAGACTCTGGGTTTTCACGTGATAGTTTTACTCCGCGTATTAGAATAGTCGCTATTTCCTTGTATTCTACGTGGTGTGGCTGTGTTTTTTCTACTTCATATATGTTTATTGCTCTTGGATTACCTCTCCACTCTGTAACAACTAGGAAATATTTAGCTCCTAGTTTACATGCTTCAATTGCTAGTTCTAGTAGGGATTTATGTCCTCTATTGATTTTCACTGAGGAGGGTAGAATTGAAACTAAGTCTTTTACAAACGAGCGTATTCTCTGGGTTGTTCTACGAGAAGTTGTAACGACGATCAAAAAACCTATTCCCTAACAATTATGTTTGGAAAAGTCTTGGAGACTTCTGTTCTTGGTAGATATGCTCCTCCAGTCCACTTCATTCCACACTTTTTACACATCCATATACCAGTGCTTATTCTTGTTACTCTTCCCTTGTGCCCGCAGAATGGACATGTGTGTGGTGCATATCTCTTTTCTAATACTTCCTTTACTTTCTTACGTAGTGTTGCTCCATATCTTGTTCCATATCTACCAGCTATTCCTACAACTTTGGTTTTACCCATATCTAAGCACCTATCTCCGATAGTGGTTTAGTGTATTCACCCGGGTTATTTAAAACATTTTTTAACTGGCTTATTAACCATTTACCTTTATCTAGTGCTATGTCGATTGCTTTCTCCATTGTGTTTCTTGAAATTCCTTTTTCACCGCGTTTTTGTGCTCCGCAAATTCTCCCGTTTTCATCTACTGCTATTGTTAAAATAGCGTCTGCTATGTTTTCTTCTTCTAGTGTTGGGTCAACTAGTATTGTATCTCCTATTATAGCCATAGTAACTGTTACTACGTAGTTTGATATTGGAAGTGGTTTTTCCTTGATGCTTCTATTAATTCTATATCCGTCATCTGTCTTTTCCAGCCTTGGTATTTTAGATGTAGCTAGTGCAGCCATTGAAGCAAGCATTGATGCATCCATAGCGTTTCCAGCAAAGTCCATTAAGTATATGTCGTTGTATACAACCCAGACTACTCTACCGGGCTCAACTACTAATTCATCTAGTTTAACAACTTTTGGTTCTCTTAGAGACCTATCTATTACTCTTGCTAGTTCAACAGCGTTTTCATCTGGCGGGCCCGGCTCGAATGAGGGTGATGCAAGTGGTACGAATTCAGCGTGTACTTGTAAAACTCCCTCGTTTGGTCTATCTTTAAATGGTGTACCCAGTTCTAGTTTTACACCAACTAGTATTTGTGTTTTTCCAAGTTTGACTAGTGCACTTCCCTCTGTTTTTTCTAGTGGGGATAATATGATGTTTATTGGTCTATAGTCTAGTAGCCCACGGTTGTCTATTCTTTCGCCTCGTTTAATGAGTTTCAACATGTGTTCTACTTGCATTCTCGGTATTAACTCTCGTTCAGGAGTAATACTCATTGAACTTTCACCTCTTCAATCATCTTCATGTATTTATTGTGTAGTGATTCCTTCGCGATTTTATAGATCTGTTCAGAAGCCTTAAACGCCATGTCGAGAGCTGTTTTCATCTCTTCTCTCGTCAATACACCGTTTAACTGGAATAATACTACTTCTCCCAGATTTGGCGCTATACCTATTGGCAAGTCTGCCTCACCATACTGGTCTTCTAATTCATTTACATCTAGTACGAGAACACCATCTACTTTTCCAACTGCTACTCCGATTACAAGGTCTTTCATGGGTATACCGGCATCAGCTAGTGCGAGAGATGCTGCCGTTAAACCAGCTGTTCTCGTTCCACCATCGGCTTGTAATACCTCTATAAATACGTCTATTCCAGTTCTTGGAAACATATTGGTAAATACTACTGCTTCAAGAGCCTCCCTGATAACTTTTGACAACTCTATTTCTCTTCTTGTCGGCGCTGGCGACTTTCTCTCTTCCGTTGAAAACGGCGCCATGTGGTATCTAACACGGAGTATTGCTCTATCTGGTATAACCATGTGTCTAGGTACTGCTTCACGTGGACCATATGCTGCAGCTATTACTTTTGTGCCACCATATTCTACTAGCGCACTTCCATTGGCGTTTTTCAATACACCTACTGTTATTTTTACTGGTCTCAACTCGTCTGGTAGTCTACCATCTATTCTTCTACCATCTTCTCTAATTAGAACTGGTTTACTCGCCATGTTTCTCACCAAGCATTGATTCTAAAAGCATTTTTACTTCTTCTGTTAACCCCCTCATGTGTGCTTTAGACTCTATCAACTTAACTACTTTTATCAATGCACTTTGTGTTTGCTCGTCTGGACACTTCGCCCATATATATCCATTTAATCCAACAATGATTTCGCATTTTGTGAGAGTAGTTAGAATGTTAAGCATACTTCCCTTTTTACCTATTACACGGGCTACTTTACTTGGTTTTATATCTATTACAATTCCATCTATTATTTTACCTAGTCCTTTACCCTTTGTTGTTAAAACAGGGTCTCTTAGTCTATCGAACGCTGCTATTTTAGCGAGTACGTAGTCGCCGATATTCAAGTAGTTTCTTAGATTGTGGACTGCGGGGTTAAACCCCTCTATTACATCTGATGCTGGCAGTATTGCTTTATATGGTGATTTAATGTCTACAATCCAGTATGATAATCCAATATCGCTTACTACTCCGATTACAATATCGTCTTTTTTGGGTATGTAAACTCCTTCTAATGGTATAACAGTGAGGTTTCCCTCGTTTGTACTAACTACTCCTACTACATCACTAAATACTTTGTTTTTGTATATGTAGATGTGTCTATCTGGAAAATACTTGAATTCTCCCTCGGGGAGTGCTTCTTCTTTTTCTAGTATTGCGAGGCAGTCTCCAGGTCTAACGATTTGTCTATCTGCTACGAGAATCTTCAAGTTTTCACCCTACATTAACTATTTTCACGTCTCCCGTTCCCTTGGTTAAAGCATTTACTTTGTCTATGAGTTCTTGTTGTAGACCAGCAGGTATTTCTAGTTCTGCTTCTAGACTACCATCACTCAACCATCTAGTTTTTTTAATTGTACCCATTGATTGTAGTAGTTTTAATCCTTTACTAGAGTGTTCAGCTGGTAGTTTCACGATAACGTATGCTTTCGCGATTTTTATTGGTATAACTTTTGCTAGCTGGCTTACAATTTGCTCGAATTGTTGTTCTGCTGGTTTAAACGGGTCTATACTTATCCTAGCCTGCTCCATAGCTAGTTCTATTCTCTTTGCCGGTATTGGTAGTTTTGTTTTGGGGTCTATGGCGTTTTTCGTTATTAAATTGATTATTTGTGCTTTTTTCTCTTCAACTAGTTTTTTACGTTGTTCTGTTGTTAATGGTATTTCTCCTCGTTTAATTATTTCTAGTGCTACTGTTCTAGGGTCGTCTGTTCCGAAAACAGCTTTCATGGATTCTGGTGAAGCTCTAAGTCCTTTTTTTGCGTCTTTGAAAATAGTATCTGTTATTAGTACTTCCTCTAAACTAACACTCTTACCTGATTTGAGTTCGAGTGCTTTGTCAGGGTCTACTAATATCTCAAATCTATGACCTTTTGCTTCGTATTTTACAACGACGTATTTATCCTTCAAGCAAAAACCACCTGGTTTTAGAGTAAAAGTAGAAAATCATGTAGTCGACGTTATAGTTTAATCCTGCCTTCGCTTACTAGTTTATCAATATATGTTTTTATCTCGTCGGGGCTGAGTATTCTAAATCTACCAGTGTATATATCTACATATCCTACTTCCATGTAGTTTTCAAGCGGTTTATTCTCAATAATACTTGCAATAGCTTCTATTGCTAGTTTAATCGAGTCTTCTACTTCTAAATCGTATTTATAGGTTTTCTCTAGGAATTCAAGTACGTTATTGCTTTTTTCTCCAATAGCTGTTGCATAGTAGCCAGCATATCTACCACTTGGTTCTGTCATGTAGAGTTGAGGTCCTTTATCGTCTACTCCAGCAAATATAATTGATACACCAAAGGGTCTTACTCCAGCGTGTTGAGTATATAGTTGTTTTACATCACATACTAGTTTTGCAAGGTATTCTACTGGTATTGGTTCATCATAGTAGAATTTGTGGATTAGTGCTCTCTGTACAGCGTAGTCTAATAGTATTCTGCCATCTCCAGCCATACCTGCATAACTAGCTCCAATGTGCTCATCTATTTTGAAGATTTTCTGAATAGATTTCTCGTCTTGTAGATTAGATATCTTTCTCTTCTCGGCAGCAATAACAGCTGTCGTCTTTGTTTTTATTCCAAGTGTAGTCCATCCTCTTCTAACAGCTTCAAATGCGTATTCAACCTGGTATATTCTACCATCTGGTGAAAATATAGTTATACCTCTATCGTAAGCTGCAGCCATTGATAAACCCATAATATCACCACACACTATAAACCAGTATTGTAAAAAGGGAGTAAAATATTACTCTTCATTATAGTCCTGTGAGTTTAAAAACACTTTTTTCACTACACCTATCTGTATCGTTGTGTATACTCCATGAGCGGATAATATAGAAATCCCTTATTTCAGAATTATTAACAATTACTCCTGGTTCAACATGGTCTTCAATAATGACATAGACTTTATTTCGAATAGTCCTTACTCCTCTAACACCCTTTATCTTCAATAAGTGAGGTATTATAGTTCTCACACAGCTTGGACAACCCTTGCTTTCTACTTCTAACTCTATACACTTCAATTCTACATCACCTGTAGATTGTAGTATTAATAGAATTATATGAATATTCAAGGGTTCTCAGGAGAGTGCGGGGGGTGGGATTTGAACCCACGCAGGCCTACGCCAGCGGATCTTAAGTCCGCCCCCTTTGGCCAGGCTCGGGCACCCCCGCACCATTATCTAATTTATAGTAAAGGGGGGTTTAAATGCTGTTGCTGGTTTTGATCAACAAGATATTAGGTTTATACAGTATAAAACAGGAAACAAACACTAGGAGATAAAACCGGTTTGATGCAACACACATTCGATACTATTATCTACTTGTTTCTCTGTCAGATCGTCGCGAAGTAATCACTATTCATTCTGGAGCGGCTTCATCATCCGTTTTACAATATGTTTTGAACCTGTTAAATCTTGTTTTTACGAATATATTCTTTTGCCTTCTTCAATGTACCAGTTGTCTTTAAGGGTATTAGTATACAATTTGTATTTCCAACTCTTTTTGTCAAGCCAAGTGTTGCTATTAAGTGCTTGGTACATGTGTGTAGTACTCTTATAACTCCCACTCCCTTGGCTTCATCAAAGAAGATTATTTGGGGCGATGCTTTTCTATATACTCCAACTCCATAGTATTTAATCATCATTTCTCTCAGGGCTTCTTCCAAGTCTTTTAAACTCGTTTTTTCCTCGCATAGTGCTGTAAAGACAATATATCTCTTTCTGGGTTTTCCAACGGGTTTAATTTTTGCTTCAACTAGTTTTCTAAGTCCAATATAGTACTTTATGGACTTGAAGAGTAAACCAAGCACTACTACTAGTAGAATAAGCGAGATTAAAAGGATTGATATACTAATGTATTCAAAATACACTTAAACCACCTCTTTTCTACTCAACACTACTCTAGGTGTAAGAGAAATACTTGTATATGCGTGGTTTCTTGGAATATCGAATTGTGTTTCTAAGAGTGCAATATAGGAGTATGGAGGGATTAATTCAAACCAGTTTGAAGCCATAGAAGAAGCTATTAGTGGAATTTTACGAGAAGCAAATAACCTCAACCGCCTATATAGTAAACTCCCAGCTTTACCCTCGTTGAGGAGTACTGGTAGTGTTACTTCGAGTGGTTTTGAATAGTGTTTCATTATTCCAATTTGTTTTTTATCAAATAACTCGATGTTGCGTGGAGTTATAATTATACTATCTATTCTAGTATCGTGTGCAGACCAGCGTGCTACTTCTATTGATAATGGTTCTACTGTGATAAAATACTTCTTATGGTTTATTCTCCATAACTGTTTTTTTAAATCCTCAGTAGACTCGCTTGATATAACAATTTTCTTTACAATTCTAACGTTTTCATTAGAGACTAGTTGTTCACTTATCTCTTCACACACGAGAATTCTATAGCCGAGTTTAAAAGCTGTATTAAGTGTTTTTAAATCGCATTTTTTCACGTACGTATCCACGAATACTTTAATTGGCAATAAGTACACCTATGTCTAGTTAGAGCAGAAAAATTACTATATTAATCCAATACTAGCAAGGTATTCTAAAACATCATTTCTACGCTTGGCGTTTTTGAAAAACATTGCTAATTTAACTACGTCGTCTGTATCACTTATTTTCAGTGTTCCAAGATATAGGTCTTGCTTAGAAAACCTAATTATAAACCTCCTTGTTGAAGGGTCGAATCGCAAGTCAAAAGTTGTCTTCAATATTGATTTTTCAATTTGTGGTAGTGTTGTAGACAAGTGTTTTAGTAGTGCATCTATATGGTTTTTCAGCGTTATTTTAGTACTAAGTATGTTTATTGGATTTCCATAGTATCCTTCCTGGCTATCTACACTTATATTAATAGCATTTCTGAGTTCTTGGGGTAAAAGGTTCTTGATGGCGTGTTCTACACGTAGACAGTCTTCCGTAGCATGACAAAAAGTAGTTATTTCTACTTGAAAAACCTCTACTTTTCTTCTTTCAATCTCTCTGCTACCTGCCATGGGTCACGCGCTCCCCTACTTGCTTCATGGCGTTTCTTAAGTTCGCGTTCTTTCTGTTTCTTCTTCCACTTGTAGTATATTGTTCCCTTGAGTCCTCTACTCTTTCTTAATCCTCTCATTTTCTTACCAGCACTTGTCAATCCTCTAAATACTCTTCCACGGTTTTGTGGTTCGCAAATCCATTTTATCTCTGGGTCTCTACAGATAGCTGGGTGGCTTCTATCTACTAGTATTACTTCAAACCACTTGTATTTACCGTCTTCTCCAACATAGTAGCTGTTTAAAACCTCCATGTTTCTATACTTTCTAGCAGCTCTCTCTTCTGCTATTAACCTCAAACTCTTTGCTGGAGCGTATCCGTAAACACCCATTCTCTTTGGTCTTCTACCACTATCTGGTCTTGGCTTTCTCTGTCCACCCTTGCGTACTCTTACTCTTACAACTATAAATCCTATTTTTGCCTTGTATCCAAGTGCTCTCGCTCTATCTAGTCTAGTTGGTTTTTCTATTCTAACAACACTTGGCTGTCTTCTCCACTCTATTAACCTCTCTCTCAACAGGTGTTTTAACTCCCCCTGGTATATTTTATGCCATGTTTCCGCTAGATAGTGATACATACTCTTGGCCATCGTAAACACCACGTTGCCAAATCTAACTTTAATAGATTTTAGGGGTTTTATATAAACTGGTTGCTTGAAAATGCCGCCCCCAGAAAAAATAATTGGTATAGTGGGAAAAACAAACGTTGGAAAATCAACATTATTCGCAGCTCTCACACTTATACCAGTTAAAATAGCAGACCATCCCTTTACAACTATAGAGCCAAATATTGGAGTAGCATATCTTAGAAAGAAGTGTGTTCACGTCGAACTAGGACTACAATCGTGTAATCCACGTAGTGGCTTCTGCGTAAGGGGCTATAGGTTTATCCCAGTGAAAATAATAGATGTTGCAGGATTAATTCCAGGAGCTAGTCAGGGTAGAGGTCTTGGAAACAAGTTTATGGATGATTTGAGACAAGCTGATGTATTAATCCACGTAGTAGACGCATCTGGCTCAACGGATTTAGAGGGCAATAGGGGAAAACCAGGTACTTACAACCCAGTTGAAGAAGCCGAGTTGATAAAGAGAGAAATAGACGAGTGGTTTAAATCAGTTGTTTTAAGAGTATGGAGTTCTAAAATCTCGAGAGTACTAGTTACAGCGCAAAATCCAGTAGACGTTATATATCAAAACCTAACGGGTTTGAGTATAAAGAGAAAACACGTAGTTGAAGCAATAAAACTCAGTGGACTAGCCGATAAAAACCCGCGTACATGGAGTCAAAGCGACATTGAAGAATTCGCTATTAAACTACGAGAGGTTTCAAAACCCATTATAATAGCAGCAAATAAAGCAGACTATCCCGAAGCAAGAGACAACATTAAAAAACTAATAGAGGTGTTCGGCGTAGAAAACGTTGTTCCTGTTAGCGGACTTGCAGAGTTGATCCTGAGAAAAGCAAGTCAGAGTGGAGTAGTAGAATACCTTCCTGGAGACAGCGAGTTTAAAATAATCCAGCGAGAAATTAGTAGAGAGCAGTTGAGGGCTCTAGAACTAGTTGAGAAAAACGTTTTAAAAGTATATGGTTCGACAGGTGTGCAAGAGTTATTGAAGAGAGCTGTATTTGACAAACTCGGAATGATCACTGTTTACCCAGTAGAAGATGAAAACAAGTATACTGACCACAATGGAAACATACTCCCCGATGCATACCTAGTGGAAAAGGGAACTACAGCTAGAGAACTAGCATACATGGTACACACAGACCTTGGAGAAGGCTTTCTATACGCAGTAGACGCGAAGAGAAAGCGTAGAATCGGTGAAACACACGTCTTAGAAGACGATGATGTTATTAAAATAGTATCAGCTAAATCTAAGTAGTTTCTTCAATGTTCTCCTCTAGCTCGCTTTCACTACGTTTTATTTTCCTGGCTAGTTTATTCCAGTACTTTACTGCTTCTCTATAGTAGTAGTCGTCTTCTTTTCTACCGCCAAAAGCCTCTATACCGCCGCTTCTCAAAACCTCTCTATACTTTTCAGCCTGTTCCTGGGTTAACTCGCCTCTTTTAACAAGGTAGTCTAGAACTTCAAATGCCTCTTCAACGGTTTTACACCTTCTGATATAATCGACTACTGTTGGGACATAGCCTCTCCACGGGTCTAATAACTGTATTTGTAGATTGATTTGTTTTGTTTTACCAGATAGGATTTCATCGGCTAGTCTAGGATACTTCTTTTTAAACTCATCTATCTCGTATTCAGGCATTTCTCTCATCTCACTCATTTATAGTGTTTGTTTTTGGGGGATATATAGTATTGCTTGGTATATCTCTATATACTACGACGCCGGGGAGAATCCATGAATTAGAACCTATTTTTACACCAGGCATTACTGAAACGTTGATACCTGTTTTAACACCTGCTCCTATTATAGCTCCTAGCTTCCTCCTACCAGTGTCTTCTCGAATACCCTTAATAGTCATTTTAACAGTAGCTCCATCATGTCTTAGATTTGCGAGTACAGTGCCAGCTCCCAGATTTACGTTTTCACATATAACACTATCTCCAATGTATGCTAAGTGATGTGCATGGACGTTTTCAAATAAGACACTTTCTTTGACTTCAACTGAAAAGCCTATTTTGGAACCGCTACATATAACACTGTATGGTCTGATGTATGCGTTTGGCCCTATTTCCACGTTTCTATCAATATAGACAGGCCCCTCAATTGTTGTAAATGGATATATAGTGCTTTCTTCGTCTACATGGATTTTACCTCGAATAAAGACTGGATTAATAATTCTACCTTTTACCTCAAATGAGTGGTTTTCAAGTGCTATTTTATTTGCTTCAATTATATGCCATGGTTTACCAATATCAATCCACTTTTTCTCGTAGACCAATACTTTTACGGGTTTCAATGAAGCTATTTTTGTAATTAAATCTGTCGCTTCTAGTTCGCCTCTGGGACTCAAAGGTATTTCCTTGTTTTCAAGAATATCGCTTGTATTTAATTTGTATATTCCAGCGTTTACAAGGTTTGATGGTGGTATTTCTGGTTTTTCAATTATTTTTACGAGATTGGAATTTCTGACTTCGAGAACACCATAGTTACGAGGGTCTTGAACTCTAACACCTACTATGTAGTATCCATCTCTATTGGCTAGTTCTCTATATATACTCCAATCCTCGAGGAAAACATCGGCATAGGCTACTACTACATCCTCACCCACACCGATTTTCTCGCTAGCTTTAACTATAGCGTCTCCTGTACCACGTAGTTCTCCCTGTTCTACTATTTTAACTCTGCTTCTATATTCTTTTGACTCAATGTGTTTTACTATTTGTTCTTTTAAGTATCCAACAACAACTACTATTTCTTCAACACCTGCTTCAATGAGTGCTTTGATATGCCAGTCTATTATTGGACGGCATAGAATAGGTATCATGGATTTAGGCCGGGTTTCGGTGATAGGTCTGAGACGAGTACCCTCTCCTGCAGCTAGCAATATAGCTTTTACCAATTCATACACCTCAATGTATTTTAATATGATTGAGAAAATAAGGTGTTTTGAATAGATGTTGAGAACTAGGAGTTCTTGATATATGTGAAAACACTGTATAGTAGAAAAGAATTACTACTTTGCTGTCTTCTTTAATTGAATTGGTGATATAACCACTGCTGGTTTGGGTCCTTCGGGTGTAGGTATCATTAACAGCTTGGTTTTGTATACTTCTACTCTTCTAATTGGATAGATCTTTCTAGCTCTTTCAGCTATATCATTAGAAACAGTTCCCTTCAATATCTCATTTATGAATTCATAGTAGTTTAATTGTGGTGCTTTTTCATATATGTATTCACGCATGATCTTTCTAATTGCCTTCTTTTGACTAGTCTTACACCTATAACTTGTTAGTGCAACAATAGTTACTCTTAGCTTGTAACCATCTTTTGTTTCAACGTCGAAAATTCCCTGGATTTTACTACTCTTTCTTCTAACAAGGCTCTTCATGTAGTCTCTAGCTAGTTCGTGTCCTTTGAGTCTTGTATATGCTTTATCTCCTTCTACTTTTATGATTTGGAAGTATAGTTTTACATGTACTTGAGTTATATCGCCTGTTAGATCATACATTGTTGTCTCTATTACTCTTCCAATTAGTTTGTCTGGGTCGTCTGCTGGAATACTACCTAGACTAACTCCTCCAAACTCTTCTGGAGCTAGTACTTCATACCATTTTTTCATTTTCCACTTGTCTTTTACTACTGGTCGTGAAGACACGTTGATAAAGCACCTCTTTCAGCATCTTTAATTTAATCACTAAAACCTTTAAAATGAATTCACCTTTAAAAAGTTATTCTTGTATTGAACCAGTAGTAATAGTATTTAGTGTTTTCTCAATGGATTTAAGTATTAAGAGTAATTCGTTAATTGTAGAAGATGTTCTCTTTAATGCGTGGAGAAGATCACCTACTACTTCCACTTCTACTCTATAGGTATAAAGCGAATTATTATATCTCACTATGGATTCACGAATAGACATGTCTCTAGTTACCTGGGTGTTATCGGGGCTTAACGAGTTTTTCACTGCAACTAATAGATTACAATTACTTGTTTTCAATTCCAAAATACTCTTTACTTTACTGGACACAGCTGACTCTCCTCGCAAATCGAGTATGCCTCGCTCGGTTTGGTTTTTACACGTATTAATTCTCTTAGAACAGTATATGTATTTCCATCTACCATTATTTTCACTACACGACTTAATGGCAAAACCCCCGCGTAGGATAAAACATCAACTATTAAATCTGGTCGAGTAATAGGATATAGCTCGCTGGCCGGAATAGGATCTCCATTTCTCGCTACTTCAAAATATCGTGCTATTTTCTCGGCTACACTGTCTATTACTTCATTATACACTGTGAAAGCAACATTCAAAATAGATTTTTCAATAGAGATAAAGAGTAGGTCTTCAGGACTATTTGAATAAACACTATTATATACTACAAGCGCACCAAGCAACTCACTTGCCTCTATTTCTGAAGTCTCACCGAGTTCTGGGATAGAGATATAGAAATCGCCTAGTAACTTGTATGCTATTTGTTGAGGTATTTGTCTATTGCTTTGAATGTGTTTGACGAGGAGGTTTAGTACTTCGCGTAGAGGATCTTTTTGGTTCCCCGCAAACTCTTTTAAACGAATACCATTTGTATCTTGCGATTTAAATATCTCACTAACTATTCTACGAGCATTTTCATGATTACCGCTTATTCCTGGTATAAATGGGAGGAGAGTTCTTGATAGAGCTGTTGCAAGACCAACTCTCTTTGCACCCCAAACTCTAAGCCCCAGTGTGCTATGGACTATTTTCTCCTCTGAGAGTTCTTTAAAATAACTGGTTTCAATGGTCCCAATAGTCTCACTGGATATATCGTATAATCCATGATAGAAAGCAGCTAGTAGAGCTAGTAGTTTATCCCATTTGTCTATTCCGGGTAGTTTATCAACTATTGAAACAATAATTCCAGTTAACGAGGTGTTTTCATCTCTTCTAACTATAGAGATTTGTGCATCACTTATAGCTGGTAGATTTAACAATATAGCAGGGTCTTTGGGGTAATCTACGAGTAATTTGGGATCAAGTGATAACTTTACATTTAAACCATACTCTGAGAGGTTTTTATGTAGTATAGAAGCAGCTAGTAGTGAGTCAAGAGAAGTATCTGGAATTATAACAAAACTTGTAGCTTTTTCCTTTATGAGTTTCAAAAGAGCTTCTTCTCCACTCAATAAACCACCGGGTTTACGCTAGCAACAGAAAGAGAAAAATAGATTAAGCTGCTTCTTGGAACCTGTATATACCCGTCGAAACAATTAACTTGGCTGCTTCGGGGTCGTATTTCCAGTCTGGTGGTAGTTTACCAATTCTCTTATAGTATTTTACAAGTCTGTGTATTTTAGACTCTATCTCTATTAATCCACGCTGGCTGTGTGTATCTTTGGGGTGTTCTTCTAAGTGTCTTCTGAGATTAACAGCTCTCTTCATTAAGTTGAATAAGTCTTCTGGAACAACGATTTTAACACCGTGATTTTCTAGTATATCTTCTACTTTCTTGCCAATTACTTGTTTAACTAGTGGTATTCCAAACTGGTCTCTTAGTATAATGCCAATCATTGATGGTGTATATCCTCTCTTAGCTAGTTCTACAACTAGTAGTTCTATGTCGCTTGGACTCATGTCTAGTTTTAACCATCTGGGTGGACCTGCTCTAGCCGGTCTTGTTGGGTGTGATTTACCTTTATCACGCTTCTTGTTCATTGAAAAGCACCCAAATCATTATCAGTTGAAATGATAAACCAGGCTTATAAATCTGAGGCTTGTATTTTTCCACTTAAAATCCTTTGCATTCAGGGCTTTATATTTGTTTTAAAAACTATTTCTTCGAAAACACTCCGTACAGCTTTTGCTCTATGACTATATCTATTCTTTTCTTGAATACTCATTTCTCCAAATGTCCGTGTTTCACCACTTGGTATGAATATCGGGTCGAATCCAAAACCCTGATTGCCACGTGGTTCTCTCGAGATTTCACCACATACTTCTCCAGTACTAGTTATAATCGTGTTTTCTAGTACAACGGCAACAGCTGATTTAAAACAAGCACGTCTATTTTCAACACCTTCGAGTAGTTTTAGTATTCCCTGTATTCCTATTGTTTTATACACGTAGCTACTATAGGGGCCTGGAAACCCGTTGAGTGCTTCTATGAATAACCCGGCGTCTTCTACGAGTACTGGTTTTCCAGTGAAGAAGTATGCCAATATTGCTGATTTTAAAACAACTTCTTCAATACTATCTGCTTGAACTTCTATTTTTGGCGCTGTACACATCTCTATGTTTAATCCATATTCACTAGCAATTGATTTTACTTCTAGGTATTTGTGTTGGTTTCCAGTTATAAAGCATAGATTAATCAATATAGCGCTCCCTCATAATGGCCTTACGTAGCTCTCTATCCACGTATCTCCCTCTAACTCTTATTTCCTTCATTCTCGAAATTACTTCTTCAGCGTCTCCCTTATAGTGTAATTTATACTCTTTGAGCATGGCGTTGACGAGTTTTTCAGCGTATTCGGGTTTTGAAGCATGTATACTTCTAGCCATTAAGTGTAGGTCTATAGCGTATTCTTCAATGTCGTCACTGTATCCAGCTAGTCCAAAATCTATTACGTAGACGTTGTCGTCGGCTATTATAATATTTGCAAGTGTGAAGTCTCCATGGTATATTCTAAGACTGTGCATTACACTAGCAAATCTACCTATTTCTCTTGAAATGGAAATTAGTTTTTCGAATTCCGATTTTTCAAAGACCTCTGTAGCCCGCTCTCCCTCAATGTATTCCAAAATGAGTACTCCTTTGTCTTCGTCGACAAATAAAACACCTGGTACTTTTAACCCTGAGAGATATAGTTCTGAAAGCACTCTCGCCTCTGTACGCGTCCTGGTTTTTATAAATAACTCGTCGAATAATGGTGCTCTATACTTCTTACTCACTCTCTTTTTTAATACTGCTTTTACACCAAAGAAGTCTACTAGATAGATCTCGGCTTCAGCTCCACGTGAAAGCATTACTAGTTGTGTATTCATGGTAGCCATGGATATTCCTCCTCATCTAATCTATATCTCTGCCTAGTGAAAACCCTGCTCGGCTCAACGAGTTTGCCGTGGAGGAAGTGTAGTAGTCCACTATATGCTATCATTAACCCGTTGTCTCCAGCTACTTCTGGTGGTGTTCCATAGAATTCAGCACCATAGTGTTCAGCTACTACTTCGAATTTCCAGCGGAGTTCTTTATTTGAGGCTACACCGCCAACTAGTAGAATACTCTTTTTACTTGTCAACATTAGTGTTCTCTCTGTGACTTCAACTAGCATGTTGAATGCTGTTTCACGTAGACTTCTACATATTTTACCCAGGTTTTCTCTGTCTCTATTGTTGCCAATTAATCTAAGTGCAGCTGTAAGTAGACCAGAAAAGCTTAAATCACAGCCTTTAACCGTGTAGGGTAGTGGTATATATTCACTACTCCACTCTGCACATATATCAACCGCGTGTTTTCCCTCGACAACATATGGTGGTGCAATACCGATTTCTCTTGCAAAAGTATCTAGTAGATTGCCTAGCGGTATGTCTAGTGTTTCACCAATAACTCTATACTTCTTGTTTTTCTGCACTAGGATCATTGTATTGCCTCCCGATACATAGACGATAACAGGGTCTTTGAATCCACTGACAAGCTTACCAATCTCTATGTGTGCAACAGCATGGTTTACTGGTGCAACTGGTTTTCCATAGTAGGATGCAATAAAGCGGGCGAGACTAGCTCCAACTCTTAAACAAGGGCCTAATCCAGGCCCTACAGATACCGCGACAGCATCTATTTCACTTGGATTAATTTTTGCTGTTTCAAGTGCTTTTTGAAGGACTCTTGGAGCATTGTTGACGTGGTGTAGAAACGACTCTCTTGGATGTATTCCCCCGGATTGCGGTTTGTATTGGCTAGAAATATTAGCTAGGAATTTAACACTGTTATTAGAGTATTCAACTACCCCTACTCCAAAAGTATGGCTTGTTGATTCAATACCGAGTATTATAACTGGTTCCTTGACGGGTTTAATAGAAGGAGTAAATTCATATGTTTTCGAGAAAATAGACATAAGTACACTCTTTCCTAAAACAATTACTTTACATATTCAACATAATTGCATTTTCCACAGTGCCATCTTGGAACTGGCTTCTTGTGGAATGCCATGAATGAACCGCATCTTGGACAGGTTTTATTCTTTCTCTTAATCGTCCAGTTTTTGTAGTCTACTTCGTAGAGTTTGTGAATGTAGGGCATTTTATCTCACCTATTGTGCTCCAGCTACTTTCTTATAAGACTCCTCATCTCTTTTAATAATGTATTCTGGTTCAAATAACTTAGCTCTTTCCTGACTGTTATAAATGTGTGCTTCAATTATACTCTCTGGCGAGCCGTATTTAGACTCTACTTTTCTTATGTATACTAGTGACGGGTCTTTATTGTATAGTTTTGCTATTCCCATTTTCAATAGTCCTCTACTTGGTGTCCCCTCGCCTAGGTGTAAAAGTCTTATTTTTACTTCTATTCTCTCAACTAGTCCATTATATCTCTCTTCTAATACTTCTGCACTGTATTTGTCTAATAATTTTACCTGTTTACTCATTGTAAACACCGGGTTTTATCTACCCATAATTATGCCAATGTGGTATAAGTATTTTTAAAACCTTTATAGCCCTTTCCAATGAGCCTTCTACTTCTACAACACCTATATCTGGTTGGCCATATATAATTTTAACTCCTGTTTTCTTCAGGAGAGGTATTACTAGTAGGTCTTCTTCTCCATTGACACAGATATATCCTTCTCTGAGAGCATCTAGAATTGTAGAGCTATTAATGCTTACACCTCCAGGTGGATTTACAACAATCTGGTCGCACACGGTGTTTAGTTGTGTTGAGTGTACTCTCTTGGTTTTGTAATCAATGATTTTTAACTTGGAGTAGTGTCTCTCAGATACTATATCTCCAACTGTTACATCCGACTTTAAACCCTTAATTACACCGCGTGTTTTGTGAACGTATAGTTTTCCCTGTGGTAGTGAGAGGTCTAGTCTATACTCGCTTGGTAAAAGTAGTATTGGAATTTTAAGTTCTCTACTCGAGTTTAACAACAAATCTACCTCTCTGATTAACCTTGAGTGTTTTCGCTATTTCAGAGTTTTCCGGGTCTACTACTATTACTACTCCACTCCACTCTTCGACAAACTCTCTTCCATTGCATACAGGGCATACTTCTACTTCTCTATCTACGAGTGCTTTACAGTTTCTACATGCTTTGAACTGTTTACTCTTAGACCTACTGCTCATTTCTGACTACCCTCTCGTGTTTTTTCAATCCATTCTATTTTTCCAAGCCATGGTTGCCTCATTGTCATGTGTATTCTCAGACCCTTGCCAGGGAATAAGCCTACAACATAAATTCTTGCTCTTACAACGTCTCCTTTATCTACATATCTACGTGTTTCTTCTAGTAGTAGTGAACCCCTCGCTGTGTCGAAAACTACTCTTTCATCGGCTACTTGGTTAATGTGAACAAAGCCGTCTAAAACACCGAGATTAACGTATAGACCAGCTCTTGTTACAGACGCGACTTGTCCTTCAACAACTTCTTTTTCAAATGGAGTAAATACTAGTGCATTGAATGATACTTTGTGGTAGGTTGCTCCATCACCAGGTATTATTATACCTAGTGGATCGGTGTTTGCAGAAGTAATTGCTACTATAATACCGAGTATCGGTTTTTCTTCTTCTCCTCTCTCTATTGATATTACTGCACCCTCGTATTTCGCTTTTAACTCTTCTTCTACTGTTTCTTCGAGTTGTCTACCGAATTTTGATGGTGGTATTCTTACATAGTCTTGTATTTCAACAAGAGCAAACATATTGAAAAGCACCTATCTCTATCATTGTTTAATCACTACGCGTTATACATAAATAAAAACAGGGTTATTTATAATAGTCAACTACGACTCTCCAAGCTTCTTCTCTCAAGTATGCTTCTGGTATACCGAGAGCTCTTAGTTTTCTCCTTAATTCTCTATCATTAGTTGCAACTATTGCCTTGTTTTCTAGTGCAAACCTGATAATTCCATCGTCTACTGACTCGCCTTCTTTTAATTCGAAATCCACGATTTTACAGTATTTTTCAACTATTTCAAGGGCAAATCTTGCTTTTCTTCTTAGTTTATTTCCTCCACTACTTGCTAGTTTGACTAGTTCGTTGTAGACAGGTTTTAATACAATGAATAATGGTTCTGTTTCCAATGCTTCTTTTATATTGTCTAGAACTGGTACGCCATCAGCCATTAAAAGAAGCATATTTGTATCTAAAACAACTATTACACGATTACTATTCATAGATATCCTCGACTACACCCCAACCAGCTAGCCTCCACCTAGCCATTACTCTCCTACCAATAGCTATTCTTGAACCCTTCCATGTTGCAACGGGTTCTTCTAGTTTCAGCTCTACACGGTCTTTTCTAACTGATTTAATAGTTGCTAGTCTAGAAGCAGGGCCAACTGCAACTATTACTTTTTCGTTTACTTGTAGTGGGGGTAGTTTTAGTGGCTGTCCTTTTAAACCAACAACTCTTTCTAGTTCTCTATACGATATTTCTATAGATGTTGTAACTGGTATTTTATTATCTGGTGTTGTTACAACAGAACCAACCAGTTGATCTGCTTTTGTAATAGACGGGTCTAGTGTTGTTCTAATAGCTACTAGTCCACTTGGAGTTGCTTCTTCTACTGCTAGGTCGCCATATCTAATCTCCTCTATTGTAGTTGTAATTGGCTGGTAGATAGTTGTCTTTGTTTTACCTGTTTCTCTAGGTATTTTTACTCCTGGTAGTATCATTATTTCTTGTCCAACTCTGAGTCTTCCTTGGAGTAGTGTTCCACCTAGTACTCCACCCTGAATCGTGTTGTAGGGGGTGCCCGGTCTATTAATGTCGAAGCTTCTCACTACATACATTATTGGAGTTTTTGAGAGATCTCTCTGGGGTGTTGGAATTAATTCTTGTATTGCCTGTAGTAAGACATCGATGTTTACTTTGTGTAGAGCACTCACTGGAATTATTGGGGCGTTTTCTGCAATTGTACCCTTAATGAAGTTTTGTATTTCCTGGTAGTTCTTTAATGCTTTTTCCCTTGAAACAACATCTATTTTGTTCTGTACTATAATAATGTTTTTTACTCCGAGGACTTCCAATGCAATTAAGTGTTCTACTGTTTGTGGTTGTGGACAGGGCTCGTTTGCCGCGACAACAAGTATAGCGCCGTCAACTATCATTGCACCACTTAACATTGTAGTCATGTATGCTTCGTGTCCAGGTGCATCTACATAGCTTACTCTTCTAAGTAGTTGTGCTTCACTTCCATCTGGACAGACGAGCTCGGTGGTATAGGCATCGGGTGGGTTTAAACCAGGACATAGTGCAATATTTCCATCAGCATATCCGAGATAAATAGTCATTCCACGCTCTAATTCCTTGCTGTGTTTTGCAGTCCAGATACCAGTAAGTGCTTGTACAAGAGTGGTTTTACCATGGTCTACATGTCCAACTATTCCAATGTTTACTTCGGGCGGTTTAATTTGCTGCAAAAAACCACCTAGTTATTAAAGATATTTTATTTTCGTATTTATTTGTACGATGTCAGGGGCTATAGTGTTACCTCTAACCATTTTTCTTCTTCTTTCACCGTCTTCTCTGGGGTGGAATCCTGGTGGGCCGGAGAGAAGTGCTCGTTTCTTAATGGGGCCTGGTATATCTGGCCTCATTGGAAAGCCTGCTATGTCGCTGCCGCCAGTTATTACTAGTTTTACGTTTTTCAATCCAACGATTTCTCCTGCTACTTCATCTCCTATTTTCAATCCTATAAATGCGTTTGTTCTCTCGTCGTTTATTCTTATTTGCCATGCTGGAGCTCTAAGTATTTCTCCATCTAATTCCTGTGTACCAGTCAAGTCTATTAGTCTAGCAAGACTAACTCTAACAGTGTTATCTGGTGTAGAGTCGTCTACTTCGAGTTTACAAACCATTTTAACTTTGTCTCCTGTGTCTGGACGCCTCATTCTTATTAATACAACTCCGTGTTTAGCAGCTATTTCACTAGCTAGTTTTGAGTTTACTTTTGCCACTGGTAGCTCGAATTGGTCTTTCATTCTATCGGTAAATGGTATATCTCCATCTCCAACAACTTTTACTTTTACAGCTTTAGCTGTTTTAGGTGCTTCTGGGTCGTTTATAACTATTTTGAAATCCGGCATACATAGACCACCAGTTGCCCGGTGGTTAATTATCAATCATTAATTAAGCCGTTTATATATTCCCACTTTAAGAGGTGGTGATTATTGAGTACTAGTAAAACATGGATTAGACAGCCAATAATAACTGTTCTAGGACACGTAGACCACGGTAAAACAACCCTACTGGATAAAATACGTGGAACAGCAGTAGCGAGAAAAGAACCAGGAGAAATAACCCAGCATATTGGTGCTAGTATAGTACCAGCTAGTGTACTAGAAAAACTAGCCGAACCACTCCGCAAATTCTTCCCCAAGTTGAAAATCGAAATACCAGGCCTTCTCTTCATTGACACACCAGGACACGAATTATTTGCCAGTCTAAGGAGGCGTGGTGGTAGTGTTGCAGATATGGCTATTCTCGTTATAGATATAATAGAGGGGGTTAAACCACAAACACGTGAAGCAATCAATCTACTTAAAGAGAGAAAAGTACCATTTGTTGTTGCAGCTAATAAAATAGATAGAATTGAAGGGTGGAAGCCCAATCCCGACGCTCCGTTTCTCGAGAGTATTCAAAAACAATCACCAAAAACAATAGAGAAACTAGAAGAGAGAATATACTCGCTTATAGGTCAACTATACGAGTTTGGATTTGAATCTGAGAGATTTGACCGAGTAAAAGACTTTAGGAGAACAGTAGCAATAGTTCCCGTCTCGGCTAAAACAGGTGAGGGAGTACCAGAACTCCTAGCACTAATAGCGGGACTAGCACAGCAATTCATGAAGAAAAAATTAATTACAAGTGAAGACGCCGCTAAAGGCGTTGTTCTCGAAGTAAGAGAAGAACCAGGACTAGGGACAACTCTTGACACTATTATATACGATGGAATAATTAGGAAAAACGATACAATAGTCGTTGCTTCCCGTAATGGATACAAAGTAACCAAGGTTAGAGCACTACTACTCCCGAGACCACTACAAGATATGAGAATGCATGAAGGTAGATTTATCCAAGTAGACTATGTAGTAGCTGCTGCTGGAGTGAAAATAGTTGCTCCTGAACTAGAAGATGTAATAGCTGGTACTCCACTCTACGTTGTTCCACCCGATAAACAACCCGAAGAATATGGTAAACTAGTTGTTGAAGAAGTAAAACAAATCATTGTTAAAAGCGAGAGTGATGGAGTAGTTGTCAAAGCCGATACACTCGGCTCTCTAGAAGCACTCATTGAAGCTTTAAAGAGAGAAAATATACCCATTAGACTAGCAGATGTAGGACCAGTATCTAAAAACGACGCGCTAGAAGCAGCTGTAGTTAAGAAGTCGAAACCAGAATACGGTGTAATACTAGTCTTTAACACTAAGATATTGAGTGAGGCAGTCGAGTTAATAGAAAAAGAAAACATCAAGGTATTTACTAACAACGTAATATACCAGCTACTCGAAGACTACTTGAAGTGGTTGAGAGAATACAAAGAACAAGAAAAACTAAGAGAACTAGAATCACTTGTCAGACCAGGTAAAATAAGAATACTACCTGGCTATGTATTTAGACGCAGTGACCCAGCAATAGTAGGTATAGAAGTACTAGGTGGAACAATAAAACCAGGTTACCCGTTAATGAGAAGCGATGGTGCAGAAGTAGGAGTAGTAATGCAGATTAGAGATAGAGATAACGTATTGAAACAAGCAGTTATAGGTCAAAGAGTAGCAATTAGCATCAAGGGCAAGGTAATGATTGGTAGACAAATCGATGAGGGAGACGTACTCTACACTGATATACCAAAAGAACACGTTGTTGTATGGTTGACAAGATACAAGAGCGAGCTAAGAGACGATGAAAAAAGCGTTCTCGAAGAAATAATTAAAATAAAGAGAAAGACTGATCCACTCTACGGCTTTGTCTTTCAACAAACACAATAAAACAATTTACTTTGTCTCCTGTCCGTACTTCTTCGTCCACTTTAGTTTTCTCGGGTCTCTCTTTAACTTATAGCTTGTAAAACACTTTCTACTGCAAAACCACAATATTGTTCCATCGTTTAGCACATACATTAGTCCAGTTCCTGGTTCTATTGGGTTACCACAAAATGTACAATTTGATGTTCTCGGCATAAACACACCCTTTTTCCCTAGTCAAACCTAACTCTACAATTTTAAAAGCCTTAAAAATTATTTTTCACACATTGAGTGCTTAAGGGTGCTAGATTTGAGTGAAAACACTGGTAGAGTAGAGAAAGTAGTGTTTGAACCACCAAAAGTAAACATAGTCGAAGAAATAGGATTCCCAGCGGAGGTTATACAAATACTCGGTAGAACAGGAGTAACAGGCGAAATAACACAAGTTAGAGTGAGAGTATTAGAGGGTAGAGATAAAGGTAGAGTAATTACGAGAAACATTAAAGGACCTGTTAGAATCGGAGATATTGTAATACTAAGAGAGACAGAGAGAGAAGCACGCAAACTAACAACAAAGAGATAAATCCACTACTTTTTACTATTAAAACCATTAGAGAACTTACTGTTCAAGAAAAATGTTTTTATTGAAAAAGAATTAAAAACACAATATTGTTTCCTGTAGAGTATTTACACCCTCTAGACGCCGCTCTTTGCTCTAATTTCCTGTACTTTCTTGATGATTTCGTCAACTAGGTCTTTTGCACCGCCAGCGTCAATAATAGCTACAGATGCTGCTGCTACTTCGATTCCAGCTGCTTCACCTAGCCTCTTCTTGCTTGGTACGTATGTATATGGTATTTTCTTTTCATCGCATAGAACTGGTAGGTGTGCAACTATTTCTGGTGGGTCTACGTCTGTAGCTATAACTACGAGTTTGGCAAGTCCTCTTTCAACAGCTTTTGTTGTTTCATTTGTTCCCTTCTTTACTTTTCCACCTGTTTCTCTTGCTTTCTTTATTGCTTCATATGTTTTTTCTGCTAGTTCTTGTGGTACCTCGAATTTTACATAAAATGGTTTGGACATGGTCATCCTCCTCCGGGTATCGTCCCGGTCATTTCCTAAAAGACTACTTAGAGGCTTTTATAGATTCGGTTTTGCTAGTCGTGTGTAAAAATCAATGTGATTTTGTTTTCGAGTTTACTGTCTACTCTTGCAAATCCAAGTCTGTAGAGTTGTATTATAGAGTCTATTTTTTCGCTCATTACTCTTTTCTCGACAAACAATTCTTCTTCAATGAGCTCCATGCCTTTTGGTTTTAGCATTATGGCTTTTACATACTCGTCTTCGCTAACCCATTGAATAATTGGGGCGTTTGTCTTTTTTACAATGTCGTGTTCTAGACTGTGGAATTCAGCTACATAATATGGTTTACCATTTACTTCTTCAATGTTCTTTATTACGAAGTTAGCCATTCCAAGTAGTCTAAATACATTGTTTTTAACTAATGCAAGGTCTTCGCTGGACAACAATATCTTTGTTTCATCTGTTATTGTATAGGTGTATGTTTCTTTTTTAGATGGGTGTATGGGGATATGAGCTTTAATTTCGTCTCTTATACCCTTTAATACCACTGGCACGGGGTTTTTAACAGCCATGTATCTATTGGCTATTGGGTCCACTATTGTTCTATTAATAGCGTATAAGTTGACAAGGCTTATTTTTGCGTCGATTCCTTTTACTCCAACATCTTTTATTACCCGCCAAATGGTTTCTCTTTGTATTCCACGTCTTCGTAGTCCCTGAATAGTGCCTAGTCTTGGATCCGCGTATGATGTTAAACCCTTTTCTGTAATCAACTTCTTTGTTTTGGATTTGCTTAGAATAACGCCTTCTAGTGATAATCTACCAAAATGTATTGTCTCTGGGTATTTCCAACCCATGTGGTCGTAGAGGTATTTCTGTTTTACTGTATTTGTAATGTGTTCCTTGGCTCGTAGTATATGTGTTACTCCCATTAAGTGGTCGTCGACAGCAGCAGCGAAATTGTATGTAGGCCAGACAATGTATTTCTCGCCGGTTACCGGGTGGGGTGTTTTAGTAGTATCTATTATTCTAAAGGCTACCCAGTCTCTAACACTAATATCTGGGTGTTGCAGGTCTGTTTTAACTCTGACAACTGCTTCTCCCTCGCTATATCTACCCTCGAGCATTTTATCGAATTCTTCGAGGTTTTCTTCTGGGCTTCTATCTCTGTGTGGACAGGCCTTTCCTTGGTTTCTATATGTTTTAAACGTCTTGTCGTCACATAGGTCTACATATGCTCCTCTACGCTCTATGAGTTCTCGTGCTACCTGGTAGAATATTGGTAGTCTAAGGCTTTGAATGTATTCTTCACTCCAAGAGACTCCAAGCCACTTTAAATCTCTTTTGATTGCTATATAGGTGTCTGGATATGGTGCTTTTAACCTTGGATCTGTGTCTTCAAATCTCAGGATCATTTTACCCCTATACGCTACGGCATACCAGTAGTTTAAAAGTGCTGGTCTTGCATTACCAAGGTGGAGTGAGAAATCTGGGTTTGGAGCTAGTCTTGTAACTACTTTGCCTTCTATAGCGTTTGGTAATGGTGGTAGTTCTTTTTTAAACTCTTGTGTTTTCTCTTCGAGTGCTTCAGGCCAGTTTGTAGAAACTATTTTTAATTGCTCTTCGAGCGTCAACTTGTTTACTTCTTCAACAATGGATTTAATATACTCCATGTAGTCTCTGAGATTTCTACGTGCTTCTGGTAGTTCAGCAGCTATTTTTGAAACAACAGCTTTTAAATCGGCTTTACCTCCGTGTTTAACAGCGTTTATTAATGCGTGTTTATATGTTACTTCACGGATTTTTTCTAGCAGTGATTGATCTATACTCACTTGCAACCACCACCAATGTTTTTCTTGGTTCTTCCCATGGCTGGTCTATAATAAAAACAATTAATCCTTCACAATTAGACTTTATTTTTCTAGTTTCTAATTTATCTGAAACTGTATAGCCGAGTAAATCACCGGGTTTTACACTAAAACCTTCTTTTGACTGTATAAAAATGTAACTTCCTTGTACTTCTTGTAGACATATAGGAGTGTTTTCACCTAGTAGAAAACCTCTATAAATCCCGGTTGATGGGTCTTCTATTAGTACTCCAAGTGTTTTCTTGGTTCGTCCTTCGAGTAGGTCTATGTAGTCGATTACTCTTTCATAGGGGATTAAACCGAGTATTTTACTACATGATTCAATACTAGCTGGATTTGATGTTATAATAGACTCGTCGTTTTTTACACATAGATATCTTGGTCCTTCAACGCCTTCAACGTATACTTCATAGAATACGTAGTTTTCACTCAATGTATCACTCTCTAATCCTCGTATTGGAAAGGTAGTTATTTACATTTATTCCACGTTGTTCAAGATAGTTTCTTATCGTGGGGCCTAATACTATTGGTTTCTTTCTAAGTTCTTTTATACTGGTTGCGCCGGTGAGAAACATTGTTGTTTTAAGTTCTTTAATGTATAGCTCCATATACTTCTTCATGCCTTCATAGCCTTTCTCTATTAGAGCTTTGAGGAGTGGTCGTGCTAGTCCTACGAGGTCTCCACCAAGAGCAATCATTTTACACGCGTTGATACCGCTCCAAACTCCACCGCTCGCTATTACCGTGGCTTCTGGTGCTACATGGCGTGTTTCTATAAGTGATAGTGGTGTTGGTATACCCCATTTTACACTCAAGAGGTTTACTCCGAGAGCTCTAGTTATTGAGTCTTCAGGGTTTCTAAGTGCTTCAATCATAATCCAGTTTGTTCCACAAGCACCGGCTACGTCGAAGAATTTAACTCCTATAGCTTTAAATTTTGAAACAACCTCCATTGATAATCCATTGCCCACTTCTTTGATAATTATTGGAACTCCGAGTTCTCTAGTCAAAACAGCTATCTTGGAGAGAAGTACTTCCGAGAAGTCTATATCTCCCTCTGGCTGAATTACTTCCTGGGCGGGGTTTAAGTGTATTGCAAGTGCATCAGCGTTGATTACGTCTACAAGCTTCTTTATTTCGTCAATACTGGTTTCATGTAGTTGCGCTATGCCGAGATTTCCAATAACGGGAGTGTCGCTTGCTATTTCTCTTACTACTCGATAGGAATCAATGACTTCCTGGTTAAACTTGTACTTTAATATTGGTCTCTGGCTACCAACACCTATTGCTAGTTTGTATTCTCTTGCGAGTAGTGCGAGTTTTTCATTTATTGGTTTTAGCGATGGGTGGCCTCCAGTCATTGCTTCAATAACTATAGGGGCGTTTAATTCATAGCCGAGAAATCTCGTTGAAATATCCACGTTGTTTAATGAAATACCTGGTAGTGCTTGGTGAATTAACACTATTTCACTATATAGTTCTCGGCACTCACCAGTATAGACAACATCTTCTCTTAAACTGATTTCTATGTGTTCTAGTTTGCGTTTTGCATCACTCATTAAATAAGCACCGTTTTATCTACGGTGTAGAAGAGTAAAAAATAGATTAGTCAAGGTGGAATTTTATACTTGCATAGCCAACAACAGCTGATTTATCGCCTGAGATGTCTCCACTAGTGGCGTGTTTTAATAGTGTTGCTTTACCACCGATTGATTTAGATAGTTCTATCAATGTCATTATCCCGCCGGGACCGCAGATACTAATATATTCATTTATCATTGTCTCGTAGAATCCCTCTGTGTCTAAAGCAAGTATCTTCTCAATGGCATCCATGTCTTTTTTCACTGTGATATCGTGCGGTTCATAGTGGTTGAAGTCGCTACTAGCGAGGACTACAATATCTCTCTTCAGTGTTTTTACAGCTTCTAGAATAGCTCTAGCTAGTTCTCTAGCTGCTTCGGGTGTGTGAACTCCCATGACTATCGGCAGTATTTTTACTTTGTCTTTGAATACGTATTGAATAAATGGTAGTTGAACTTCTACAGAGTGTTCTTCAATGTGTGCATATACGTCTAAATCGGCTAGATCGGAGTATTCTACAACTAGTTTTCCAAGTTCACTATCCACTTCGAGAGCTCCAAGAGGCGTCTCCCATAAACCACCAGGGTATACTGAGATAGGTGCACCTAAACCCGTGTGGTTTGTACCAATAATGATTATTGTCTCTGGAACACCATATCCCGCCATGTCGTGGAAAACATGTGTAGCAATAGGCCCACTATACATGTAGCCGGCGTGTGGAACAACATATCCAATAACATTTTTTCTCCTTTCCTGTGCTACTTGTGGTAGTGTACCGGGTCCTAGTTTGTGTTTAAAAGACCATTCAATTGACTCAACTAGTCTAGCTCTATCTCTAGGGTAGAAATAGCCTGCTACGACTGGCCTACGTATTTTCACCAAGTTTACACACCGTTTTTAATTATGGATTAAGCTTTAATTAATTCTAGGTGTACTCTTCGACTGTGATTTCTCGACACTAGTAGCTAATAGTTACTGTGGGATAGCTCGATTTGCAACGTCAATGTGTTTTTACTGGATTTTATTTTTAAAGATGTGTAATAAGGTTTTTGTATAGAGGACTGCTAGATATGGGTATTCAAATGCGTGAAGTGTTGCTTGAAGAGTATCTCGAGTTCGTTAAAAACAATAATAGGATGGTTATTGAAGACCAGGTTATAGAGCTTAAACCAATAGATATCACTAGATTACACCCTGCTAGCGAGGAATTGACGGATGTATCTACTACTGTTTGGAGTTTCCCGAAGAGGGGCTCATGGGCTACACATAAAGGTGATTACAGAGGGAACTGGGCTCCACAGATACCAAGAGCACTCATGTTGATGTATACTAAACCCGGTGATATCGTCTTAGACCCTATGATTGGCAGTGGAACAACATGTATAGAAGCCAAGCTACTCGGTAGAAACTGTATTGGAGTAGATATAAACTACAATGCCGTAATACTCACACTTCACAGACTCTACTATTTAAACAAATACCTCGAGGAAAGAAAGTCTCTCATAGAGTTTCTAGGGGTTACTGGAACCGGAGTAGAAGAGATAAAAAAATCATGGTTTAAGATATACCACGGCGACGCTAGGAAACTAGATTTAATTAGCGATGAAAGCATTGACTTGGTTGCAACTCACCCACCCTACTTCAACATCATAGAGTATAGTAGTGGAGACTACCGAGAAGGAGATTTATCAAGAGCAAAAAGCCTCGAAGAATACCTTGAATGGACGCGTATGTGTGCAAGAGAATTCTATAGAGTGCTTAAACCGGGAAGGTATTGTGCAATACTCATTAGCGACACCAGGATCCACAAGCACTACGTTCCAATATCACACTACGTACTACGTGTTTTCCTTGAAGAAGGATTTATACTCAAGGAGGAAGTCATCAAGATACAACATAAAACGAAGACTACGAGGGAAGTATGGAGGAAAATAAGCGAGAGAGACTTTCTACTAATAGAACACGAAAAACTCTACATATTTAGAAAGCCATTGAAAGACGAAAATAAAGAGAAATACAAGTATAGTATGCTAGTAAAAACCTAGCGAAATCTAATTATTTTCTCGGCCTCTCCAAGTGTAAAGCCACACTCTAGTAAAGCATATACAGCTAATACGTATTTAAAACCTAAATATTTGGTGGAGGATAACTTACATCCTCTTGTAAAGAGATCCATTTCAATGTAGCTAGATTAAGCAATTGTTAACAACTTTATTTCCACTCTTAAGACCCATATACCATTTACGAGATCGCCGTGAGTTGAAACTTTGCATTCTACGAGTTCCCCTTTAGAATTAAACTTGGCATACCATACCAGGAAATCATATAGGCTGTTTTACTACCAGGGACTTTAATGAATAACTTGTAGTTGTTGAAGTCTTCAACGAGGATCAATCTAGAACTCATATAATTCCAAGTAGCTCGTCTAGAAGGCCTCTGGTGTCTTTGGGATCAGGTAGTCTACAACCCAGTACTTTTCTCGGGATTTCAATACTCCTAGCATCATATACTCTATTTTGAATTGATTCCTTGTTCACAAAAGACAAGTGTATCACCAAGTATTACGTAGACATGCATGTTTAGGTTGATGTAGTGATTACTGTGTGGTTTATAAATAGAGCTGTGTTGATTTTAGATTCTTCGATGTTTTCTCTAAGCTCTTATTATTCATGGTCTATAATTGAACTGGGAATACCTTGATGGAGAAGGACTTGTGAATGACAATGGTAGTAATGGGTTTCAAGAGGGTAGGAAGGCTGCTTTATTTTTGATTAGTGGTTGTTTTGTTTATAGGTTTTTATTTTGTTTATTGTTGTTGGTTGTGTAGAATTCTTCTACTCGTTTCTGCTTGTTTTATGTGTTTTTGACGCTGTGGTAAAGGTTTATAGGGGGTTATACCAAGAGGATGTATGGTGATATACTCAATGAGTCAAATGTATCAACAATTATCGTTCGGCCCCGTTAAAGTTTCAAAGATGGGTGATAAGGCGATAATTGTTGTTCCAAAGGCGTTGAGGAGGCAGCTACTGGGTAGACGAGTGCTCGTCACAGTAACAATCATAGAGTAGCACGTGGAGAGGGCCCCGAGAGATTGCCCAGTGTAACCAGAACAGTTGTCGCCAGGAGCATTCAACTACCTAGAAAGGTATTCAGTGTCTTCGTTGAATTAGAGGGTATGTATCGCAACATGGTTGAACAGCTAGTTATGTACGCTGTTAGAAACAATGTTACCAGCTTCACAAGACTCAAGGCATTAAAGTATCGTGAATTGAGAAACCAGTATCCCCATCTACCAAGCCACTATGTTTACACTGCTTGCCAAGACGCTTCTACGAGGGCTAAGAGCTTCCTGAAATTGAAAAAGCAGGGTTTAACAAGTAGAGAATACCCAGAGGTCAGGAGTATCAGTATCTGGCTAGACGACCACTTGTGGAAACCCAGCGGATTAACCTCTATTAGTATTGCCACTCACAAGGGATGGATAACAGTAGGATTCGAGCCACATAAATGGTACTGGAGGTATCTCAATAGGGGTTGGAAGCTAGCATCTGAAGCCAAGATAAAACTCGACAAGAGAAACCGGTGGTTAATCATTTACTTGGTTTTCAAGAGGGNNAGTGTTGCTGTACTGGTTGACGGTGTAGCTTATCTCTTCGAGACAAATATGGAGAAGCTTGTGCTGGGATATTATTATCGTAGAAAGAGAATACAGGAGAAATACGACAAACTCTACGGTGTTAAATCCAGAACTAAGAGAAAGATACTTAGAAAACTCAGAGAGAAATAGGAAACAAGACGTAAAGTGGAAGCTGGCGAATATTATTGTTAGAATTGCCTGTGAGAAGCAATATGCTATCGTACTCGAAAAGCTTGGTAAGAAGCCAGTTGAAAACATGATTAAGAGATTTAGAGACGATCAATTAAGACACAGGATATACCAGGCATCATTCAGAGGAATCCAAAAGGCAATCGAGGAAAAAGCGAGAGAATACGGCGTGCCAGTAATTTATGTAAATCCAAAGAACACCTCTAAAGTATGTCCAATACACAAAGCACATATTGTTTACAATAATGGCTCTCGAATAGGCAAGTGTAGTATTGGCGGCGAGCTGTGGCATAGAGACGTGGTTGCCTGCTGGAATCTATTTTTCAGAGCCCTGCGGGGCGATGGGAGCAACGCTCCAAGCCCTGCGGGGATAATCGTAGATGTGTCCCGCGTGCCGTTCGGGACGAAGGCCGCCCATGACCCCACAGCGGTCTCTAAAGCCCTGTGGGCGAGGTGGAAGCCCCTTGATGCAATGAACAATCATAAACCCATATCAACAAGCATCAAGGGACAAACGGTTGAATGTAAAAATTTAATTGTTATATAGGGGTTTCGAATTCTGATGGTTGTTCTGGTAGGTCGGCGTCTGGTGGTATCATTCCGCGTTCTCTTAGTATTTGTCTTGTGAGTATCCAGTATAGTAGGGCGAGGCTCTTTCTACCCTTGTTGTTGCCTGGTATTGCAAGGTCAACGAATTCTGTTTTGTTGTCTGTGTCTATGAAGCTTACTACTGGTATGCCTATTTCGGCTGCTTCTTTGAGTGCTTGTGAGTCGGCTCTTGGATCTGTTAATACTACTACTTCTGGTTCGAAATACCATTTTAGTGATGGATTAGTAAATGTTCCTGGTAGGAATCTACCAGTAAATGGCTTGCACTGGAGATACTTGCACATTTTTTCTACTGGTCTTCTACCATAGAGGCGTACTGATACAACTGCTATTTTTGTTGGCTCGAATGATGCTAGGAATTTTCCTGCTATTCTCAATCTTTCATCTATTTTTCTAACGTCTAGTATGTAGACGCCGTCAGATCTTATTCTGTATACAAATGGCTCTGCAAACTTTGTACATATATGTGTACCGATGTGTACTCCTGCTTGTAGGTATTTTTCTATTGGAATGAGGAGTTCTACTGTAATAGGTGGTTTTATCTCCTCGGGCATTTACAACACCTCTTAAGACACTTTGGGGAAGTGGAGTATTTCATCTGCTATTTCAACATGGGATAAAAACATTCTTCTACAACAATACCTTTTAACTCCCAGGTCATCGAGTACTTTAGCTGGGTGTTCACCTTGTTTAACGCGTTTAATATACTCCTCCCATAAGTGTCCAATGGGTTTTCCACATGTAAAACATCTAACGGGGAAAAGCACGCGTGTCACCTATAGCTCTTCTGCCACCTCCTTCTAGCGCTATATCTACCCCATTTCTCTGGCTCTGTTTGTCTTGGGTCTCCACTCAACATGTGTCTATCGTATTCTTTAAAGATTTGTAGTAGTTCATTGCGGTGTTCTGAGAAGTATTCTACGAGGCCTCTAGCTATTGCTATTCTGCAAGCATCGGCCTGGCTCATTACACCTCCTCCTCTTACATTGATCTTTATATCTATTTGTTTAGCTAGGTTTCCAATGAGGTTTAATGGTTCAGCTATTTTCTCTCTGGCCATTTCAATTGGGTAGATTTCTAGTGGTATATTGTTGATCCAGACTCTGCCCTCGCCTGGTTTAATAACAGCTCTTGCAATACTTGTTTTTCTCTTTCCAGTTGCAATTACTATTTTAACCATTCGGGTCTCCTGGCTCATTTCTCAACACCCTTCCATCCAAGAGCTTTTGCTACTTCTTCAACAGTTACAAATCTACCACGTAGTCTAGTTGACATAGCATCTGGAAACCTAGTTAGCTCTATATTTGAAAACTCGCTCGGTAATCCAATAAAGACTCTTAGTCTCTTATATGCTTCTCTACCGTGTGGTTTATCCATTGGTAGCATTCCTTTAACGGCGTGTTTGAATATTAGTACTGGGTTTCTAGGCCTCTTTAAACCGTGTCTTTCGGGGTTTGTGTGTCTTCTAATTCTCAGATATACCTTGTATCCCTCGATCACTCTTTGCTTCTCGCCACTTAAAACTGCTTTTTCCACGTTGAATACGTAGACTCTATATCCTTCTAATAGCTTCTTTGCAATAATACTAGCTAGCCTGCCGAGAATGTGGTTGGATGCATCTATATATATTACTTGTTGCTCCTGTTGCATGATTTCACCCAATAATCTTTACGTTTATTCCAGCAGGGTTTTCACGGAGTAGTTCAAAAATACTTATTGCTCTCCCACCAGCTCTTTGGATTTTTTCTAGTGCTGTTTTAGAAAATGATAGAGCTGCAACTGTAACTGGATGGTTTATATCGCCCGCTCCTAGAACTTTGCCTGGAACAACCACTATGTCTCCAGGATTTGTATATCTGTTTATTCTGCTAACGTTTACAGCTCTTCTCTTTCTACTGGGTTTTGATAATTCTTCAGCTACTGCTCTCCATACTCTTGCATCGTATTTCTTCGAGTATTCTTCTAGTGTCTCGATGAGTTCTCTTAAGACTAAATTGGTCTTTTTACCTAGATCACTCATTGCAATACACCCATACTTTTAAGCTTCTCTTCAAAATCATCCAGCTTTTTAATAAGGATGTTTGAAGCCTCTATAAGCGTTTTCTTGGGGCTTAAAGCCCCAGTAAACTCTAAGTAGAGAATATACTCGTTTTCAACGTGAGAAACCTTTATAGCTCTAACCTCGCAGACTTTTTCACATAGTTTACACATAGTACACTCGTATAATACCTGGTTTTTAACTCGTGCTTTTCCATTAGTCAACTCAAGAATGTTTTTGGGACACGCATCAACACACTTACCACATCCAGTACATTCTTGTTCATTGATTAATATATTGGGTACGTATTTATGGACAGCTATTGAAACAGGACTCCACTTAGCATGTTCTTTTCCACGTCCTAGTCTAGCGTACGCTTCAAACTTGACTTTTTGCCCCTTAATCAATTTGAAGAGGGGGATGTTATTGTAAACTGGTACTACATCGGGGTCGCTTGCAACAAGGTCTCCACTATAGACTACGCGTATGCCTTCTTCCGGCCCTTCTACTTCAAGGTCGAATTTAGCAAAGCAGTCTGGTGGATATTGTTGTGTTTCACCTATTTCAATGCATTCTTCTGGTGGTTTGTATTTATCGTATGCTATATCGCTCCTCAATGGTATTAATCCCAGTCTGTGGGAAATGTATTCGTCGTAGAATACACTAGAGTTTTCAATGAATATTACGTAGTCTATAGCCATTGTTGGAACTTCACTAAGTATAATTCTCCTAATAGAGTTTAGAGTATGGAGGGAAATACCCTTTACGAGTAATCTTAGAGAAAAAGGTGTTTTTTCTAGTACTTTTAATTCCAAGACTGCTACACCTAGCTATAATCTCCTTCCTCTTCTACCGCCAGGTCTTCTAGTTGTATCGTGTGGAATTGGTGTTACATCTTCTATTCTTCCAATTATAAATCCAGACCTCGCGAGGGCTCTAATTGCTGCTTGTGCACCTGGACCCGGTGTTTTGGGGCCGTGTCCGCCGGGTGCTCTTACTTTAATGTGTAGTGCTGTTATTCCTTTCTCCATGGCTTCTGCTGCAGCTTTAGAAGATGCTAGCATTGCAGCGTATGGACTTGGTTTTTCTCTGTCTGCTTTTACTACTTTTCCACCGCTCCACATACTTACTGTTTCAGCTCCAGATAGGTCTGTTATGTGTATTATTGTATTGTTTGAACTACTATATATGTGGGCTACTCCCCATTTTAGTTCTCTAAATGCAAACGCCATAGTTTACACCTCTATTTACGCGCTTTGTTCTTGAGTTAATGTCTTCTTTGCATATGGACTCTTATAGTAGTAGTCAATAAGCGCTTCTTCATCTACTGATACAATGTATCCAGGAGATGTTATTTTTCTACCAGCAATAGCTATGTGTCCATGTGTTATCAACTGGCGGGCTTCATAAATGGTTTTTGCTAGGCCCTTCTTGTAGACTATTGTTTGTAGTCTTCTCTCTAAGAGGTCTTCGACTCGTAGACCTAGAACATCATCTAATTTAGCGCCTTCTTTCAATAATCCTAGTTTAACTAGTTTTCCAATCAATACTTTTTCTTCTTTTTCACGTATTTCTGGTGGTGCTGCTAGAAGTGATCGTGCGCGGTGTCTAAAATACCTGATAATTGTAGCAGCCTTCCACAATTCTCTCTTGTTTCTCAATCCATAAATACCCATTAACTTGGATTCCTCTATTAATCTCTCTTTTCTCCATGGGTGACGAGGGCCTTCCCATAGACGACGAGACTTCTTTGGGTCACCCATTTATACACCACCCCTAAGACTTCTTTTGTTGTTGTTGTTGAGTAGTCTTCTTTCTCTTTACACCAACAGTGATACCTGCACGTCCAGTTGTCCTTGTTCTTTGTCCACGTACTTTTAGTCCATAGGCGTGTCTTATTCCACGCCAGCTCTTTATTCTCTTTTCGCGTTCAATGTCTTCTTTGACATAGAATAAGAGTGTTGCTCCTACGAGGTGCATGTTCAACCCGCTTGTATAGTCTTTTCTCCTATTGTAATACCACTCTGGTATATGGTATTTTTGTGGTTCTCTAACAACGCTCTCTATCTCCTTTACCTCCTCGTCTGTTAAATAACCGAGTTTCATGTATGGGTCTAGCTTGAGTATTCTACACACTGCTAGTGCAAAGTTGTAGCCAACTCCCTTAACTGCTGATAGACCATACACTATTGGTAGAGCTCCGTTTATGTCTGTTTCCAGCATTCTCACTATTCTCCTAAACTCTCTACTCACTCGAAACCCACCATAAGCATTGATTAACCATGTATCCACTGCCTAACATATTAGAGTTAACCAGGCTTTTAAAACTGATTAAGAGGGTTTTATATGCGAGCGCCGGGGGCGGGATTTGAACCCGCGCGGGGGCATTCCCCCACTGGCTATCTGGTAGGGGTTCTCCAGGCCAGCCCCTTAGGCCGCTCGGGCACCCCGGCTCCTAGGAAAAACATTTAGGTGTAAGGGTTTAAATTACTTGTCTGCTAGAGTTCTATTTCAATCCATACTTCTGGTGGTACTCTAACTCTAATTAATTGCTTCATTACTCTCTCGTCTTCGGCTATGTATAGTAGTCTCTTGTGTACTCTCATCTCCCACTTCTCGTATTTCTTCTTGCCCTCTCCATGTGGTAGTTTTAATGTTCTGATAGTCATTTTCTTTGTTGGTAGTGGAATTGGCCCGCTTACTTTTACACCGCTTTTCTTAGCTATATCTACGAGTTTTGATACGAAGTCTTCTAATACATCTATGTTTGTACTCCACATTTTTATTTTAACCATTCTCTGTGTCGACAATGCATATCCCCGGTTTGACAAAGTGTAAGCAATCATTGTAAGCGAGTAAAAAACATGTTTTTAAATTTATCTCTATTGAAAACACTACTTCTTTATCTGTACTTGTGCTGGTTTTACATCTAGTACTTGACCAATACCTACAGTCTTACCCATGTCTCTCATGGCAAATCTGCCGAGTTGTGGGAACTCAGCGTATTTCTCTACTACTAGTGGCTTGATTGGCTTGAACTTTACAATTGCGAATTCTCCTTGTTTAATGAATTGTGGGTTCTTTTCTAGTTCTTTACCGGTTCTGGGGTCTATCTTTGAAACTATCTCGGTTATTTTACATGCAACGCTAGCTGTGTGTATGTGTATTACTGGTGTGTATCCAGTTGCTATTGCTGTTGGGTGCCAAATGACCATTATTCTTGCTGTGAACTCGTCGGCTACTGTTGGTGGGTTGTCGACTGGGCCGAGTACATCTCCTCTCTTAATGTCTTTCTTTTCAATGCCCTTGAGGTTTACACCAATGTTGTCTCCTGGTTCTGCTTTATCTATTCTTACGTGGTGGGTCTCGATGGATTTTACTTCGCCGACTAGTCCTGGTGGTGTTACTACTACTCTGTCACCAACCTTCATTACACCTGTTTCTACTCTGCCAACTGCTACTGTTCCAACACCGGAGATAGAGTATACGTCTTGTATTGGCATTCTAAGTGGCTTGTTTATTGGCTTCTCTGGTACTTGTAGCATGTCTAGTGCTTCTACTAGTGTAGGTCCATTGTACCATGGCATGTTTGGTGATCTCTCGATTAGGTTCTCACCGGTCCATGCAGATACAGGTATGAATGGTATTTTGCTGACATCGTATCCAATGCTCTTTAAGAACTTTGATAGAATGTCTACAACCTCTTTGTATCTCTTCTCACTGTATGGTGGCTCAGTTGCATCCATTTTGTTGACAGCTACAATTAACTGGTTAATACCCATTGTCTTTGCTAGAATAGCGTGCTCTCTTGTCTGTCCCTCGAGGCTCATACCAGCTTCGAATTCGCCTTTTCTAGCACTAACAACTAGTATTGCAGCGTCTGCCTGGCTTGCACCAGTGATCATGTTTTTAACGAAGTCTCTGTGTCCTGGAGCGTCGATAATAGTGAAGAAGTACTTCTTAGTCTCGAATTTCATGTATGATAGAGAGATTGTTACTCCACGCTCTCTCTCTTCTTTCATTCTGTCTAGTAGCCATGCGAACTTGAAGCTTTCTTTACCCATTTTCTGAGCTTCTGCTTCGAGTTCTTTCATTGTCTTTTCATCGAAGTATCCTAGACGATATAGCATGTGGCCTGTTAAAGTGCTTTTTCCATGGTCTACGTGTCCTATTATTATTAGGTTCAAGTGGGGTTTTTGCGGCGCGCTCATTTCTTAAATCACCCATACCTCTCTCAATGGAAATAAAAATTCACGCTTATAAAGATTACAAGTGGTGTATCGTAACGTGGTAGAAGTAGAAACTATAAATGTAGATTTTGAGGGGTAGTATATAAAAATTAGAGTTGGTTTTGACGAGTATGGAGATGTATTGAAAAACTATCTGCTGCTTAGAGCTATTCTCTCGATTTCTTCCTTCTTTTGTATTGCATAGCTCTTTGGATCATTGTTTGCAGCTAATACGATTTCCTCGGCTAGTGCTTCTTCAATAGGTATTGGATTATTGAATGCTTTGAGTCTTGCGCCCTCTGTTAAGTGTTTTAATGCTACATCTATTCTCCTCAAGGGAGAAACGTCTACTGATACATGGTATACTATTCCACCATACATTATTCTAGTTGTATCTTCTCTGGGTGCAGCGTTTTCAATTGCTCTAACCAGTACTTGAATTGGGTTTTCTCCTGTCTTCAAGTATACTAAGTCAAATGCCTTCTTTACAATATTGTATGCTAGGTGTTTCTTTCCAGCATTTCTCCCGGGCATCATTAGCTTGTTTATTAACCTCTCAACTATTGGTACTTCTGCTTTACCGAATTTTCTATGTTCGTGTCGTCCACCAGTGTGTGGAAGTCTAACTGGTTTTAGACAAATATACTTTTTTAAACTAGGGTCTTTGATGTCTATCCAGTCGTAACTCCACTTGCCAAATAAGAGTGGTTCTCTAACGGCTAGTACATAGGTTTTTTGCTCACTCATAAATCTACACCTATCTTACTGGTTTTTGCTTTTTGCCAAGCCATAGAGCTTTTAGTGAAACACCGTTAACCATTACAACTCTGTATTTAACACCTGGAATGTCACCCATTGCTCCACCTAGTGTACCGCCAATTCCTTCAATTATTACTTCGTCGTGTTCGTCAATGTAGTTTATTCCACCGTCCCATGGAACGAATGCTGTAACTACCTTTCCATTCTTTACTAATTGAACTCTAACACATTTTCTCAGTGCCGAGTTTGGTTTACGTGACTCTACACCGACTTTCTCTAATACTATACCTCTAGCCATTGGTGCGCCTTCAAGTGGGTCTGTTCTTAATCCTAGTTTTCTAAGCATTCTCCACTTGTATTCTCTCTGGTACCATCTAAACTTCTGTCTCTTCTTTTCTAGTTTTCTAGCAGCGTATAGACCGTTTGGACCCTTCTTCCCAGCCAATGTAAGCACCCTGGTTCTGGCTTAGATATAAATTCATAAATCTGCTTAAAAATCGTTTTTAAGCTATTACCACCGAGTCTATTCCAAAGTGTCTATTAAGTATTAGTTTTAATCTCTGTATGTTTCTTCCTCCTTTACCAATCGCTATTGCTTTATCTGCTGGGTCTACTGCTACATATAGTACTTTTGTACCATCATGTCTCGTTACTAGTTTCATATCTGTTACTCTAGCTGGTTGGAGTGCTAGTTTTACTTGTTCTTCTAGTTTATCACTGTAGCCAACTATCTCTATGTTTTTATTGAGTATTTTTCTGAGTTGCTGGACGTAGAATCCACGTGCTCCAATTGCTTTTCCAACTTCGTCTGGGTTTACTAGGAAGATAATACGGTTGTTTTCCTCGTCTATTATACAGTCTCTAACAGTAGTGTTTGTTAGCTCGCTGAGTAGAGCCATGTATCTAAATTCTTCTGGTGTAATTTTAGCCTGGCCTTTATCTCTATTACTCACTCACTACTCACCTGTACCAAATCGAGTATTTTTGATTGACCAGGGTTTACAATTGCTAGTGCCGCAACACTGTGGGGTCTTCCAATAACGTTTCCTAACTCTATGTTTGTCCCCTCGAATATTACTACTGGTATTTTACTTAGCTGGGAGTAATATTTAATGTCGCGTTTGAGTTCTGGTGGTGCATTAGCAGCTAGTACAACTAGTTTTGCTTTTCCATGTAGTACTAGTTTTAATACTTCTTTAGAACCATATACTACTTCGCCTGTTCTAGATGCTGTTTGTAGTGCTCTTATCAACTCGGGTTTGGGTATACTAGTGCTCATCCATCATTCACCTCGAAGCACTTGTTTCACTCAATTCTTTTTTAACGAGCTGGGGGTTCATATAGACTTGTACAAGCCCTGTTCCTACTGGTATTATTTGTCCTATTATAATGTTTTCTGTAATACTGGGTAATTTATCTTCTTCTCCAGCTACAGCGCTCTCTACGAGTTTTTGAACCGTGGTTTCGAATGTTGCTCTTGCTAGAACGCTTGGTTTCTCGCCTGCTATACCCATTCTACCTACTTGTCTCACGTGGCCAGTCCACGTCATCATATCGGCGAGGAGCATTATGTGTCTTATGTCGACGTCTAATCCCTGGTCATCTAGTGTATTCTTTATCTCTTTAATTATTGCGGCCCTTGCTGCTTCTATTCCTAGAACACGCTCTATTTCATATATATTGTTGGTATAGACTCTTCTCCAGTCCACACCTGGTATCTTCATTACTGCTTCTAAGTTACTACCCTCAGCGATTATAATGTATTCGTCTCCACGCTTCTGGATAATGGTTTTCTTTATATTTGGTATTCCCTTGACGTGTGCTTGTAGTACTCTAGTTCTCAACTTCTCTATTTTAGTGGGGTCTAGGTATTCTTCACTCAAAGCAATTCTTATCTCGTATGGATTGTCGCTTGAAACCTCTACTTCTCCGACTTCAAGGCCCCTCAATACTTCTATAACTTGTTCAACGCTTACTCCTTTATCTCTCAACATGTCGGGGTCTAGTTTCAATAATACAATACCCTCAGCGTAGTCTATACTGAATTCCTGTGTAATGTTTTCTACTAGTGTAGACTCTATTTGACGAGCTACTGCTTTAACTTTCTCTAAATCGTGTTTTACATCGTCTGTTAGATAAATCTCCATTATTGGTGTTTCTGGTTTTCTACGAGCATCTACTATTTCAATTAAGCGTGGTAAACCAAGAGTTACGTTGAACTCTCTTACACCAGCGTAGTGGAAGACTCTTAGAGTCATTTGTGTAGATGGCTCTCCAAGGCTTTGTGCTGTTATTGTTCCAACTGCTTCTCCAGGATCTACTAGTGCTTTATGATAGTTTTTCACGACTTCGTTTATAATCTCTATTGCCTTCTCTCTGGTTAAACTGCGTTTTCTCGCTACATCTTTTAGTTTTGTTGAGAGTTCTTGGTATAATTGCGGTGTTATTAAGTGTTTTACATTGTTTAATAACTCGTTTATTTCGTGTTCGGTTATGTATTTCTCCATAATTCATCACGCAAGGAGTTTTTCAATAATTCTATCTATGTTTACTGCTTTACCGTGATCACTCTTCATGGGGTCAACACCGTCTTCACCATATAGTAATTGAACTATTTCGCCATTTGCAACTCTAACGGTTCCATCATAGAATACTCTTAGGTCTTGAAGGGCATTAATCAACCTTCTCTGCATGTAGCCAGACTGGCTTGTTCTAACAGCAGTGTCGATTAATCCCTCTCTACCAGCAGCTGCGTGGAAGAACATTTCTACTGGGTTTAATCCATTGACGAAACCTGCTTTAATAAATCCTCTTGCCTCTGCACCAATATCGCCTGGTTTGAAGTGTGGTAGCATTCTACCCTTGAATCCTCTTGTAAGCCTCTTTCCTCTAACTGTTTGTTGTCCTAGTATTCCAGACATCTGTGTAAGGTTTACTGGGTTTCCACGCGCACCTGTTCTAGCCATTATAACTACTGGATTGTCTAGTTTGAAGTGTTGTGTTATAACATCTGCTACTCTATCCAAGAGCTTCTTTGAAAGTGCGTCGATGATTTCGTCTTCTAGGCTTTCCTCGAGGGTTTTACCAGGTCTTGGTGTTAGTTTTCCTTCTCTATACAGCTGGATGAGTTCTTCTACTTCTTTCAATTCTTCTTTTATCAAGTTGTCTATTGATGAACGTGCTTCTCTACTTAGTACTAGGTGGTCGTAGCTCATTGTAAAACCATATATTTCACACATGCGTACAAACATCTTGTATACACGGTCCATAAATGTTCTTCCAAAGTCTTCGCCATAGTCTTTTATAAGCCAGTGCATTAAGCTTTCTGGTTCTTCTCTTCCAATACTTACTTTGTCTAGTACTCCTTCGAGTAGAATACCTTTTTTCACAATGATTAAACTGTCGTGTGGACAGTCTTCATCGATACATCTTAGTGCTGATGCACTACCAATCTTTGTGTTTCTCTTATAGCTGAAGTCTTTGGGTAGGAATAGAGAGACTAGTTGCTTGCCTGTCCAGTACTCTCTTGGTTTCAATATTGCTGGTTCTGGTAGTCCACCCTTATAGCCTGTTACAGATAGTAGTGTTGCCGCCTTGTCTTTTGTTAACACTGTAGATTTAACTGTTAGTAGATATGCTCCACTTATATAGTCTTGTAGTCCACCGATAATTGGACCTCCATATCTTGGAGTTAATATGTGTTTTTCTACGAGCATTAATATTCTTGCTTCAGCTCTCGCCTCTTCGCCTTGTGGGACATGTAGGTTCATTTCGTCTCCGTCGAAGTCTGCGTTGTATGGTGGACATACAAGTGGATTTAGTCTAAGAGTTTTGTATGGTAGTACTCTAACTACATGTGCCATTACTGAGATTCTGTGCAGTGATGGCTGTCTATTGAATAAAACGATGTCTCCATCTAGTAGGTGTCTCTCCACAATAAAGCCTGGTTCTAGTGATTCAGCAACTGCTTTTCTATCAACGTATTTCAAGCTTATTTTTCTACCATCAGGTCTTATAACGTAGTTCGCACCAGGCCATTTCTCGGGGCCGTTTAAAACTAGTTTTCTCAGGAAATCTATATTCCATGGTGTTACGCGTTCTGGAACAGTTAATATTTTAGCTATTTCTTCTGGTACACCGACTTCATTTATACTGAGGCTGGGGTCTGGACTCACGACTGTTCTAGCTGAGAAGTCTACTCTCTTTCCTCTAAGGTCTCCACGGAACCTACCTTCTTTACCCTTCAATCTCTGAGCTATTCCCTTTAACACCTTACCACTTCTATGTCTTGCTACTGGTATACCAGATACTTCGTTGTCTATGTATGTTGCAACGTGGTATTGTAGTAGCTCCCACTCCTCTTCAATAATTGCTCTTGGAGCACCGCTTTCAATGTGTTCTCTCAATCTATTGTTTACTCTTACAATATCAACTAGTTTGTGTGTTAAATCGTCTTCACTACGTATACCTGTTTCAAGTGTTATTGATGGTCTAACTGTTCTTGGTGGTACTGGGAGAACCGTTAAAACCATCCATTCTGGCCTAGCAGACTTGGGATCTCCCCCCAATAATATTACGTCTTCATCTGGTATTTTCTCTAGTCTTTCACGTATTTCACTTGGTGTTAGTTTTCTAAGCTCTGTTTCTGATTGTATGTAGAATGTATATGGCCTCTCCAACTTGATTTTTCTAGATTGGAATCCACAGTGTGGACATGTAGAAGTAGATGTTGCCCGCTTTCTAATATACTCGTGGAATCTCTTCTTTAAATACGTTAATCCAAGTTCTTCGAGGTCTCTCAATAACTTTAGGTATTCCTGTCTCTCGTTTTCAGGTATTTTGATTCTACCACATGATTCACATGTTGCTTTTAGATACATTAATATGTATTTTACAAAGCTGACATGTATTACTGGTTTAGCTAGTTCTATGTGTCCAAAGTGTCCTGGACAACTGTCTCTAGTGTTTCCACATACGGGACATGTTTCTCCTGGTTCAATAGCTCCCATTCGTCTATCCAGTACTCCGCCATCTATTGGTAGACCATCGTTGTCGTACACGTCGGTTGTTACAACTGTTGTTACACTCATTTTTCTAATTTCATCTGGTGATAAAATACCGAATTTTATCCTAGAGATCCTAGTAGTAAGCACACTCACAACTATCACCCCTTCAAAATGTCTTCAACTACTAGTTTGGGTCTTATACCCATACTCATTAACTCCTGAATTAGTAGTTTAAATGCATAGCTTACATCTACTGGTTTTAGACTTGCCTTGTCTTTGTGTACTGGGCATACTAGTTTGCCCTTGTTTCTATCGTAGTAGCCAATCATTCCACATTCCTCGCAGATATATATTCTTGCCAGGTCACTCCTCTCTCTCATGGTTTCTCTTAGTAGTAGTGAAGCACCATGTCCTACTAGACAGTCTACTTCCATTTCACCCCAGCGTAGACCGCCAGCTCTTGAACGGCCTTGTGTTGGCTGTCTTGTGAGTATTTGTACTGGGCCTCTAGCTCTAGCATGCATTTTATCGCTTACCATGTGGTGTAGTTTCTGGTAGTATACTATACCAATGAACACCATACCCTCTAGTTTCTCGCCGGTTCTACCATCATACATTACTTCTTCTCCTGTTGATGGATAACCATGCTTCTTCAAGACTAGTTTTAGGTTTTCAATGTCTTCTTTATAGAATGGAGTTGCATCCACGGGCTCTCCTCTCAATGCAGCTGCTTTTCCAGCTATTGACTCGAGTAGTTGTCCAACAGTCATTCTGCTTGGGAATGCATGTGGGTTGATTATTAAGTCGGGTGTTACACCGTCTTCTGTATATGGCATGTCGTATTGTGGAATCAATAAACCAACTACTCCCTTCTGTCCATGTCTCGACGCGAATTTATCGCCTAATTCTGGTATACGTAAATCTCTTACTTTGACTTTTACTAGTTTGTTTCCTTCATTATCCATTGTTAGAATTACAATGTCTACTACTCCTTTCTCGCCGTGTCTTACAGCAATACTAGTGTCTTGTCTCGTTGTTCCTCCAACAGCGTATTCTTGTGCACTAATAAATCTAGGCGGGCTTACCTTGCCTACTAATACATCTCCGCCTACAACAGGGGTTTCAGGTGCTACTATTCCATCGTCTTCTAGGAGCTCGTATGCTCTTTGTCCACGGTAGCCTTTAACGCTTGGTGGTGGTTTTGTAATCTCGTCTTGTATTCCACCTGGATACTTGTATTCTACAGTTGTGTAGAGTCTGAAGAATGTCGATCTCGCTAATCCCCTGTCTACGCTACTCTTATTCAATATAACAGCGTCTTCTATGTTGTAACCTGTTAGAGTTAATACTGCAACGACGAAGTTTTGACCAGCTGGCCTCTCATTGTATCCAATTACTCCAATGTGTTTCGTTGTAACGAGTGGTTTTTGTGGATAGTGGAGTAGTTGTCCACGAGTATCTACTCTCCGCTGGAAGTTAGCAGCGTTTAATCCAAGTGCTTGTTTAGCCATAGCTGCTTCATACATGTTACGTGGGCTTTGGTTGTGTTCTGGATATGGAATAATCGAGGCGGTTATTCCTAGAATTCCAGGTATCCATAATTCTACATGGGTGTGTTCTGGTGTGATTTGATCCATTGATAGAGCTACATAAGCGTTTTCTTCTTCGTCTGGGTCGAGGTATTCTATTACTCCCATTTTAACGAGGTCTTCAAATGTCAGCTCTCCTTTCTTTAATTTCTCTACGTGTTCCTTGGTGAGTTTTGGAACTCCGTTTTCAACGACGATTAATGGTCTTCTAATACGTCCTGCATCAGTGTTTACTATGACTTCATCTATGTAGTCTGTACGTATGTGTGCAATGTTTACTTCTGAGCTTATTTTACCTTGTCTCCTCATGCTTCTTATTGTTTTAACTAATTGTTCTCCGTTGGGGTGGTATCCAATTAGTTTTCCATTGAGGAAGACTCTACTCCAACCTCTATACTCGTCTCCTGTTAGCTCGCCGCGTTCTAGTTTCTCGATTATGTCGTCTAAATAGCCCTTGACTACTTTACCCTTGATCTTCTTTGTTACAACTGGTATAACTCCTAATCCATATAGTAGTTCTTCTATTGGCTTGTCATCTATTCCAACACTAACGTTTACGAGTAGTGCTAGGTTTTTAACTAGTCCAATATTTGCTCCTTCAGGAGTTTCAAACGGGCAAATTCTACCCCATTGTGTACCGTGTAGTTCTCTCGCCTCGAAGTGTGGTTGTCCACGTGCTAGTGGTGATACCACTCTTCTAAGGTGGCTTAGAGTGCTAAGCATGTTTGTTCTATCTAGTAGCTGGCTTACACCTGTTCTGTTACCTGGCCAGTTACCAGTTGCCATTGCGTGGAGTATTCTATCAGTTATAATACTGTGTTTAAATGCTACTTTCAACTCTATTTTCCTGGATTTAGATAGTTGTTTTTCTAGTTCTGCTCTTACTTCTCTCGTAAAGGATACTAGTGCTGTTCTCACTAGTGTTGCCAGTAGATCTCCAGCTAGTTTAAGCCTCTTGTTTCTATAGTGGTCTTTATCGTCTGGTTCTCTCAATCCAAGCATTAACTCTATTATTCTGGCAATCATTTGACCAATAAATACTGCTTTTAGAAGCCTTGTTTCACGGCTTGAATCTGTACCTATGTGTGGTAGAAGTCTTTCATCTAGGAGTCTACGTGCTCTCTCTATTCTCTCTTCTCTAGGTCTGCCAATAGCGAATCTTGAACCTATATAGTCGAGGGCTTCTTCGACTAGCTTCTTTTTGTACTCCTCCATGTATTGTCTTAGCTCTTCATCGCTTAGTCCCTGTGGTATTTCTAGTTTTGGAAGGATTTGTTCTGCTTGTAGTATTGATGGGAGGACATAGTTGTGGTATGTTGGATCTGGACTTACAGCGTATAGTATTTCACGTGTATCTAATCCAAGAGCTATCATTAATATAACAGCTGGTATTTTATGTCCTTGGAAGCTCGCGTAGAATATACCGTCTTTTCTTCTATCTATAATTAACTGGGATCTACGGCCTCTAGCAGCACTAACAACTTTTGCAGTGTGTGTTATACCTGTTCCTTCTTGTCCATAATCTACTAGAATGGTATTGCTTGCAAGGTCTTCCTGGGCTACTAGTACTCTTTCACTACCGTTTATAATGAAGTATCCTCCTGGATCCTTCGGGTCTTCACCATGTGCTATTAGTTCTTCAGGACTCATTTTACTAAGCGGGTCTATATCAGATTTAAGCATTACTGGTAGGTCCATGAGTTTAAGACGCATTTCTTTATATATTCCATCTCCTTCAAGTCTTACATTTACTTCTACAGGACTCATATAGGTTAGATTTCTAATTCTACATTCTAGTGGTGTTTTATAGCTTGGTGTACCATCTACTTCAATCCATCTTGGTTCTCCAATTTGCGGTTTTTCAATGTATAGTTTTACATCTTCTGTTATTGGAACAACGCTGAATTCTTCAATAATTGATGGTAGTATTTCTCTAATGAATCTATTGTAGCTGTCTAAGTGCTGTCTAACTAGTCCTTTCTCCTCGATGTATTTTCTAGCTACAATCCATAAATCTTCATGTGTTAACTCGGGCTTCAAGACTTCTTAGTCACCTCTACAACAACATATCTATAAGCAACAAATTCTCCTGCAGTAGGACTTTTCCTAATAATTCTTATTATATCTCCAGGTTTGGCTCCAATGGCTTTGGCAACGGGGTCGTCGGCTGATATCCAGGGGAGTTGCCATGGTTCAATACCTAGTTTTTTAAGTAGTTCTACTGCCTCGCTAGGGGGCACGATTTCATGTTTTGGTACTAACTCGTGTTCAAGGATGTTTATTTCCCCTTCCATATACACCCTCTTCAAAGCACTTTAACCTCAATTAGAAAAAGTTGATAGGGGCTTAAATACCGTTATACCTGGCTCTTCATTGTAGAATCAATTTTGGTTTAGAGGAGAGGGGTTAGTGGACCGGCCGGGATTTGAACCCGGGACCTCCCGGACTCTGGCGCGCGTTGCCAACCGGGCGCTCTTCCAGGCTGAGCTACCGGCCCACCGTTAAAGGATTTATTTTATTAACAGGCTTAAAAGTCTTTTTTTATTTGTAAATTTGGGGTTGAACCCGCTACTTGACTAGATCATGCTTACTGCTGGGTGTATTTATGCTTGGAGAATATGATATAATAGATGAAATAATCAAAAAGAGAGGTTTGGCTTCTAAAATCTTTGCTAATAGAGAGGTTTTACACCCCGACTATGTACCAGATGTTTTACCACACAGAGAATCAGAGATTAGAAAACTAGCTGACATACTCGTTGTTTCAGCTAAGGGGGAAAAGCCGAGTAATGTATTATTGTATGGATTAACCGGTACTGGTAAGACAGTAGTAACAAAATATGTTGTTAAAAAACTAACTGAGAAGGCAAGTTCTATTGGTACAGTTCTCAGTTATGCATATGTAAACACTAGAAAACTCGATACACCATACAAAGTACTTGCTTCAATAGCTTCAAGTCTTGGTTTAAGAATACCCTATACGGGCCTTGCTATTAGCGAAGTATATAGGAAATACACGAGTGCACTTGAACAGTGGGGCGGTCTACACATTGTCATACTCGACGAAATAGACTACTTTGTAAAGAGAAACGGAGACGACCTCCTCTACAAACTACTCAGAATAAATGAGGATCTAAATAAATCCAGGGTTTCAATAATTGGTATAACAAACAACCTCTACTTCGTAGAAAACCTAGACCCCAGGGTTAAATCGAGTCTTGGAGAAGAAGAAATATTCTTTCCACCATATAATGCAGAACAATTATATACTATTCTAAAGCAAAGAGCAGAAAAAGCATTCTATCCAGGAGTAATAGGTGATGAAACAATATCCTACTGTGCAGCACTAGCAGCTAGAGAACACGGAGATGCTCGAAGAGCACTAGACCTACTCAGAGTATCCGGGGAAATAGCTGAGAGAGAAGGTGCAAATATTGTAACAATTGAACACGTAAAGAAAGCAGTATTAGAGATTGAAGAGGGCAGAGTCTATCAGAGTATAATAACACTACCACTCCAACAAAAACTAATATTGAAGACAACAGTAGAACTAGCTACAAAGAAGGGGTTTACAACCACCGGCGAAGTCTACATGGCATACCTCGAAGAAGCTAAAAAGAGGGGTTTAGAACCACTATCCCAGAGGAGTGTAAGCCAAGTGCTATCCCAGCTAGATATGATGGGTATTCTCATAGCAGAAGTTAGAAGTATGGGTAGACACGGACTTACAAAAATCATTAAAGTAAAAGACGAAGTAGTAAAAGCGGTTGAACGAGCTCTTGCAGACCTCTAACTACTATATAGAAGCATATGACGACGGGTTTTTCCCTGTATTCTACAAGGGTGGTAGAGGTACAACTGTAATAGCTGGTGTCGAGGTAAATAGTGAACTAGTAGTGTCAAGACTTGGAATTACTAGTGTAAGAGTAGATCAGGGGGCGAGTCAAAGAGCTATAATAGAGATTTCAAAGAAGTTTAATGGATCAATTATAATACTAGATGGTGTAACATACGCTGGATTCGACGTAGTCGATCCTCGCATACTAGCTAGTACAACAGGTAAAGGCGTTATAGTAGTATTCCAGTATCCATTAAATCTACAACGAATAAAAAACGCGCTCTACGAGCACTTTGAAGACTGGAAAGAGAGATATCGCGTAATAGAAGAAGTATACTCTGAGTCAATGTATTATAATACTCCGTGGAAGCCCATAAGAATAAATATTACGGGTATTTCTAGAGAAGAAGCATTCAATGTAGTAAAAAACACTTGTATTTATAGTCCAATACCGGAACCATTGAGAATAGCTGATAAAATAGCATCTACAATAGCAAAAATAAAGTTACGTATGTATCACATGTAGAAATATATATAAAAATCAACTCTTTTTACAAAAACATGGTGGTTTAAATGAATAATTATAGAGAGAGTTTGCTACGTGCTTTTACAAAATACGTAGATCAACAAAACCTAGAAAAACTATCACGTATTAAAAACACTGATTTACTCAAATGGCTCCTTGAAGTAGCAGAAATTACAAATCCGTCAAGAATGTTCGTAGTAACAGACTCTGAAGAAGACCTTGAATACATTAGAAGAAGAGCTATTGAAAACAGAGAAGAACTACCCTCTAGTTATAATCCAAGACACACTGTCCACTTTGACGGTATACGTGATCTAGCTCGTGACAGAGAAAACACGAGAATACTCGTACCACCCGGCGTGAAAATACCAATGGTTAACACAAAAGAGAAGAGTGAAGGAGTAAGAGAAGTAATGGAGTTTTTCAAGGGTATAATGACTGGTAGAGAAATGTATATTGGACTCTATTGTTTCGGGCCGAAAGACTCGCCATTCAGCTTGTATGGTGTTGAAGTAACAGATTCCGCTTATGTAATCCACAGCAGTAACATCCTATATAGAATATGTTATGATGTATTTACAACTAGAGAAGACATAGAATACATGAGGTTTCTACATAGTACTGGTCCAAGAGACGAGAATGGATGGTCTCGAGACATATCCAAGAGGAGAATATATATCGACACAAGCGATAGAGTTGTCTACAGCGTAAACACACAATACGCTGGTAACACCGTTGGATTAAAGAAGCTTGCTCTACGTATATGTGTAGACAAGGGATACAAAGAAAACTGGCTATGTGAGCACATGTTTATTACTGGAATTAAGGGACCAGGAGATAGAATAACATACTTCACAGGCGCGTTTCCAGCAGGATGTGGAAAAACATCAACAGCACTTATATCAGACACTATTGTGGGAGACGACTTAGCAATAATTAGAAACTACAATGGAAAACCACATGGAATAAACCCCGAAATAGGAATGTTTGGTATTATTGATGGAGTTAACCCAGTTGACGACCCAGAAATATACGAAATACTTACAAGTAGAGAAACCGAAGTAATATTTGCAAATGTATTACTTACAGAAGACGGCGAAGTATGGTGGAATGGAAAGTCAACTCCACCAAGACCAGGTATAAATTACGCTGGAAAATGGTGGCCAGGTAAAAAAGACGAGCAGGGGAGAGAAATACCTCCATCTCATCCAAATGCAAGGTTTACTACGAGTATATACTATTTGAAGAGAGTAGATCCAAAAATCAACGATCCATATGGTGTCCAAGTAAAAGGAATGATCTTTGGTGGTAGAGACCCCAATACATGGGTACCAGTAGAAGAAGCATTTGACTGGGAACACGGAATAGTAACAAAAGGAGCATCTCTAGAATCAGAAAAAACAGCTGCAACACTCGGCGCGGTTGGGGTAATGGAGTTTAATCCGTTCGCAATACTAGACTTTCTATCAATATCTCCAGGTGCATTTATAGAACTCCACTTTAGATTTGGCGAGACACTCGATGAAAAACCAAGAATATTCAGTGTTAACTACTTCCTCCGAGATGAAAAAGGCAAGTATCTAACCGAGAAAGTCGACAAGAAAGTATGGTTGAAGTGGATGGAGCTGAGAGTAAACAACGATGTAGACGCTATTGAAACGCCAACAGGCTACATCCCCATATACACAGACTTAGTAAAATTATTTGAAAGAGAATTAAACAAAGAGTTCAGCGAGCAATTATATGAGAAACTATTTACTATTAGAATAGAGAACTTAATAACTAAATACGAGAGAATATGGAAGATATATGCTGAACAAGTACCAGATACACCAAAGAAGTTCTTCGACATACTACTAGAGCAGAAGCGTAGACTAGAAGAAGCTAAATACAAGTATGGCTCTCATGTAAGCCCGTTTAAACTAGATAGAAAGTAGCCGGGCGGGGATTCGAACCCCGGTCACGGGGTTTCTTCCTTCTCGGCCAAAGCCCCGCATCCTTGGCCGCTAGACGACCCGGCTACATCCATTATTCTTCTACAATAATTACCCGCCTAAAAAAGTTTTTGATGCTAGAACTTAAATGTCTCATGGGATTTAAAAGGCCCTTTCACCTAGAGGTTTTTAAGCATTGCGTTAAGTTTATAAGGGGCTAAAACAAGTAAACACAAGGTTGGGTGATTTCTAATGAGTAATTCATCACACAATAATAATTCTAACAATACAACTCCTCAACAAGAACAAGGAGATAAGAAACAAAAGTGTCCACCAGAACAAATAGTATATGATGCTGCAAGAGCAGAATATGTTTGTCTTGAAACAGGAGAAGTAATTGAAGAGAGAGTTATAGATGATAGAGCTGAGTGGCGTGCATTCACCCCCGAGGAAAGAGAGAGAAGGGCGAGAACAGGAGGCCCCATTACACCAACAGTACACGACATGGGCTTTACAACAGCTATAGACTACTCAGATAGAGATGCAGCTGGACACACCCTTGTAAACAAGAAATACCAGCTATACAAACTTAGAAAATGGCAGTCTAGAACAAGAATTCTAACTAGTGTCGAGAGAAATCTAGCTCACGCTATGAACGAGCTTGATAGACTAGCAGACCTATTGAATCTACCAACCTATATAAGAGAAGAAGCAGCAAAAATCTATAGAGAAGCAGTTGAAAAGGGGTTAGTTAGAGGAAGAAGTATTGAAAGCGTTATTGCCGCCGCAATATACCTAGCTTGTAGACTTAGAAAACTACCTAGAACACTAGATGAAATAGAAGAATACTCTAGAGTAAATAGAAAAGAAATTGCTAGATGCTACCGTCTACTACTAAGAGAACTAAATATAAAGGTATCTACATCAGACCCAGCAGACTTCGTTCCAAGAATAGCACATGCACTTGGATTATCTGGAACAGTAGTAAGAGTTGCTATTGAGATTTTAAACAAGGCTAGAGAAGCCGGTATACTGGGAGGCAAAGACCCTGTAGGATTAGCGGCTGCAGCAGTATATCTTGCATGTGAGAAACTAGGCGAGGAGAAATCGCAGAAAGAAATAGCTAGTGTAGCTGGTGTTACAGAAGTAACTGTTAGAAATAGATGTAGAGAGTTAATGAAAGTTATTAGCATGGAAGTTGAAGAATAAGAAGACAAAAATATATGGGTTTACAAGTCGGGGTTTACTATCTCACTGGTTAACTAGCTTATTACTAGGATGTTTTCTGGGTTAATTCCTAGTTCTTCAATTAGTATTTGTTTTACTCTCTGTCTATGGTCTCCTTGTAGTTCTATTCTCCCTTCTTCTTCTCTAAATGTCCCGCCAGCAGCTAGTTTTTTCTTGAAGAAGCTAGCTAGGTGTTTGAGGAGTTCTTTATCGTTTGGAAAGCCGTCGATAACTGTTACTGCTTTACCGAATTTTCTTGTATCTAGTTTTATTTTAATTAGTGGTTGTTCTACTAATAGTCGTTCACATAGTTCTTCGGGTATTTCCTCTCCGCAAACCTGCCGGGGCATGTTGTTGCACATCACCGGTTTATTTCAAAATTAATATTGTTAATCAAGACTTAAAAACCTATTTGTAGATTTCTGAGACTAGTGGTCTCTAGAGGTGGATTGTATGGTTAAATACAAGTGTGGTAGATGTGGTTATGTTTTCGACTATGAAGAAATGGTTAGAACTTATGGTAGACAAGTTAGATGTCCACATTGTAGTTATGATATTGTTTACAAAGTAGCTAGAACATATAGAGTTGTAAAAGCTAGATAGATAACTCTTTGATCTCGAGTGCATCTTCTTAAATACTGCTTCTTCTATGTTCTAGGTATAATCCACTGGCTTCTAGTGCTATTTTAGCTGCTAGGGTACTAGTTATATCTCCATGGTCTACTAGTGGATTAACTTCAACAATATCTATTGTGTAAACCCTGCTTGATTTATCGAATACTTCTCTTAGAATATTCATGAATTGTAGTGGAGTTATCCCTAGGGGTTCTGGATTGCCTACACCTGGCGCTATTGATGGATCAAATACATCCATGTCTACACTGATGTAGACTCGTCCCAGCTCTTCTATTTTTACACGTCCATTGTGGACGTCGAGTGTATTAAATACTTTAATGTTTTTCTTTTTTGCATAGTCTAGTTCGCCTTTACTATATGCTCTTGAACCAATGTGTATAACATTAATGTCTTTTTCTTCTGTTAGTCTCCGTAGAAATGTTGCATGGTTTAATTGAGACTCGATATACTCGTTTCTCGTGTCTAAGTGCGCGTCGAATACTATAAGTGTGTCTATTTTGCTTCCTAGAGCACGTATGACTGGATATGTTAGTAGGTGTTCGCCTCCAAGTATTATTGTGAATTCTCTGTGTTCTTCAAACAAGTTTCTTGTAACTAGCTCTATTCTTTCAACTGCTTTTCTAGGTTCACCTGGTTGTAGGAGTATGTCGCCATAGTCTCTAAAACCTATTTCTTCAAGGTCTAGATTTGCCATTAGACTATATATTTCGAGATTACATGTTGCTTCACGGATTTTCTGGGGTGCAAATCTCGTGCCGGGTCTATATGTTCCAGTGTGGTCTAGTGGTATTCCTATAACGGCTAGTGGTGACAAGGCGTTATCTATACACGCGAATACCGGGTTTACAAGTGTTGATTTCCACGCCATTTTTAACCACTTTTCTAATTAATACACTCAACGTAGATATATTAGAGATTGATTTTAATAGTGTTTTCTTGTTTAATCTAACCAAGTAGAGTCGTTGAAGGGTATTTGTAATGACTAGTAGTGAGAGAGATAAATACGATAAAATAATGGATTTATCTAGGCGGAGAGGGATCTTTTGGACATCGTTTGAAATATATGGTGGAGTAGCTGGATTTTATGATTTTGGACCCATTGGTGTTTTAATAAAAAGAAACATTGTAAACCAGTGGTTAAAGTACTTTGTATATTCACGTGAAAACATTGTAGAAATAGAAACACCCATTATTAATCCAAGAGTAGTATTTAAAGCTAGTGGACACGAAGAACACTTCACAGACCCTGTTCTAGTATGTAATAAGTGTGGAAGAGTTTATAGAGCAGACCACTTAATCAAAGACTTATTAAACATTGAAGTTGAGGGTTGGAGCCCCGAGGAAATAACCAAACTAGTCCAGGAAAAAGAATTGAAGTGTCCAGAGTGTGGTGGCGACTTTGCACCTGCATTTAATGCTCTATTATTGTTTACAACGCAAATAGGCCCCTATAGAGGGGAAACAGCTTATTTAAAACCAGAACACGCTCAAGGAATGTTCATTAACTTCCCACATTTATTCAAGATCTTAAGAAATACTCTTCCACTAGGTATAGCACAAGTTGGCCGAGTAGCTAGAAACGAGATTTCTCCAAGGCAAGGATTATTGAGGCTTAGAGAATTCAATATAATGGAAATAGAGTTCTTCTTCGACCCCGAAGAAGCAGATAGAGAGGTTTCAAGAGTAGTAAGTGATGTAGAAGACGAGAAACTATGGGTTTTAACGGCTGATATGAGATTAAAGAATATCGAGGAACCAGCCGAGTTCACTGTAAGAGAGTTAATAGATAGAAAACTAGTTAAAACTCCCTGGCTAGCCTACTGGATGGGTATTGGAAACAAGTTTGTTAAAAGCCTAGGGGTACCACCAGATAAAATCAGGTTTATTGAGAAACTACCACATGAAAGAGCACACTACTCAGCACAAACCTTTGACCAAGAAGTACTAACAGAGAAATTTGGATGGATAGAAGTAGCTGGCTACGCATATAGAACTAGCTATGATATAGAGAGACACGCTGCAAACAGTAATGCAGACTTTGAAGTCTTCAAGAAGTTTGAAGAACCCATAATAGTCAAGAAAGAACTAGCTTATCCAAATCCAAGTGAAATATCTAAACTAGTAGGTAGTGAAAAAACAAGAGAAGTATTACAGTCTCTATATAGTAGAAAACCAGAAGAATTGGCGAGAGAGCTAAGTGAAAAAGGATACGTTGAAGTTCAAGGATTTAAACTACCAGCTAACTGCTTCTATGTAAAGAGAGAAGAAGAAAAAATACACGGTAAAAAGTTCTATCCACACGTCGTCGAGCCGTCTTTTGGAGTAGAGAGATTAATATATGTAGCACTAGAATACGCTTATACAGAGCGAGAAGGTAAAATAGTATTAAAACTACCTCCACAACTAGCTCCATACCACGTAGCAGTCTTTCCATTAATGGCTGGTAATAAACCAGAACACGTGAAAATGGTTGAAATAGCAAAGTCAATATATAAGAGGCTGGTAGCTAGAGGGTTTAGAGCAGTATACGATGACGATGGAAGTATTGGTAGAAGATATGCAAGAGCAGATGAAATAGGCATTCCCTTCGCTATAACAGTAGATCACCAAACACTCGAAGACAACACTGTTACAATTAGAGATAGAGACACCACAGAGCAGATAAGAATAGAAATATCCAGTATAGAGAAATACCTAGTAGAAAAACTAGGTTTAGAACAATTCTTATAGAGATTTAACTATATATTGGAGAAAGAATATCAGTTTAAATGGTGGTTGTGTGTCTGAAGGTGTTAAACCAGAACAAACACCCCCAGAAGAACCAAAGAAAGTAGATATATCAAAACTACTGGCAATAGTCCCCTCCGCATCCGAGTTGAAAAGCGAGAAAAAAGTGCTTTCAGAGAAGAGAATACGTATAAAGTATGATAAATCACTCGATAAACCAATAGCGAGAATACCAGTGGTTCTCGCAAACGAGCTTGGAATTAAAAATGGAGATCAAGTCGAAATAGTTGTAGCTGGAAAGAAAAAAGCATACTTCACAGCTGAAGTAGTCGAAGGCAGTGAAAACATAGTTGTAGTCTACCCTGAAGACCTAGAAAAACAAGGTGTAGCAGACAACAGTATTGCAACTATAAGGAGGGTTAAAGCATAGCCATGGAGCTCTACAATACAATGACAATACTTAAAAACCTAGTAGATGACTACGAAGAAGCTATAGATAAGGGCAAACTAGCAGTTGCTAGTAGAGATGTCGAGTTAATATTGGTGTTTATAGATTCTTCAAGAGATCTCCTTGCCCGTTCAAAACCAATAATTACATCTACAAGAGAAGTAATGCATAATATAACCAGTGAAAATGATAAACTAGTAAAATACATAAGTGTCTACTATAGAATGCTAGTATACATTAGTATTCCATATATTGCAGATATTGTACGCGCAGCAGCTGATATACTAGAAAAACAAGGGTATTCAAATGAGGCGGGTGAAGCGAGAAATCTATTTAAAGAATACTCTAGTTTCCTGGACACTCTAAAATAGAAACAAGTACTCCTTTTACAAATCTAGGACCTATATCAACTATCTTTACTAGTCCACGACAGCCAGTAAGATTTCTACGTCCATGATACTCTACAAATACAACTGGGCCGTGTTTAACGGGGTATCCATATATTTTTTTCTTTGATTTAACTAACCATACTTCTAGCTTTTCACCGAGAAGTTTTCTCTTCATAGCCATATTGTATTTATCTATAGTGTTTTTAATAGACTTGATCAACTCTAAATAACTATCTATTTCTGTTTTAAGCCCCTCAAAGGCTGTGGCTGGTAGACTAGTAAACTTATATAGTGTTATCTTCTCTACTCCTACACTTCCTAAAACACTAATTGCTCTGAGCGTATCACGATATACGTCTTCGCTTGCAAATGGAAGTCCATACATTAAGTAAACATAGGGTCTTAATCCATATGCACGTAGAATTCTACAGGCTTCAACAACGTGTTTGAGAAGTATTGGTTTTCCCAGTATTTTCTCGTTGAATTCATCACTACCAGTTTCAAGGCCTATGTGAATAGTAGTCCCCTTTAAATACTTACCGAGTATTCTACCTACTTCTTCATCTACGAGACATGCCTTGATATTCTCGATCATTACGACAACACGTCCGCTTTCTACTTCTGGAATACTTGATAATTCATTGAGTAAGCCTTCAATTGCTTCTTTATTAGCTGGTGGGTAACACGGGTTTGTTAATACATTACTAACGAGTTTTTCTCTCATGTAGTCTAGGAAGTCGGGCCCGCTGAGAACTATTCTTCTCGCTCCGTGTTGAATTAGCTCTTCAACTTCTCGTTTAATCGATTTAATACTTCTACTTCTAGGGGGTCCAAACATATATGGTACACTGCAGAATCCGCATCCTGGTGGAATTCCCACGGGGCATACTAGTCTATTCTCTAGAATGGGGCTTCTACAGTTCAAGCAATTTATACAGTTGTATTTCTCTGTAGTGATTAACGGGCGCTGGAAATTACTGCAGCCGCGTACAACTTCAACGTAGAATCTATAGATTTGAGGGTGGTTGAATGCTTCGTCTACTCGTGTCCATGGTTTAATTGAATCGAGGATTTCAATTGGTGTATGTAAGTGTCTACCCGTGGTTTTAACACTACTTCCAACTCTATATGCTAGTGCTGGTATCTCGGTGGGGTTGAACTCGCCTTTTTCTTTTAGTTTTGAAAAAATGTTTAAGAGTGGTATTTCTCCCTCGCCTATAACTACGTAGTCTACTGGTAGATTTAACAATACTTTCTCGTATTCAAAGCTTATTGGTCCACCAACAATAACTCTACCTTTATAGTTGTGTGAGCGTATTTTACCCAGTATTTTACCTAGTGCATTATAGTCGCTCGACATAGCAGAGATTAATACTAGATCAGCATCAATAATAGAGTTTATCTCTACTAGTGCTTTTTCAAACGGGTAGAAATATACATCACTATACAACTCTGCAATACCTGCAATAATGCGTGGACCAGCTCCTACGACATCAAATGTTGAATATCTTTCACCAGAAGCACGAGCTAGTGTATCAATAACAACAGTTTTCAGATTATTCACCTCTATTTCTAATTATGCTTTTTAAACCTCTTAGAGTATTATTAATGCCTGAAGATGCGAGTGATGTTCCAATGAGCGAGGAGAGTAGTGCACTTGTTGAAATTACAGCTATTGAGGAAATAGTCAATATTACAAGAATAATTCATGATGAACTCGTAGAACTAGTTGAAATGATGAAAAAGTATTCAGAAGAGAATAGTGATATCGGAAAACTCTACGAGAGAATTAGAAACATTAAAAACAAAGGCGAGGAAAACTATCTACGCGTAATGCAATATCTCGTTAAAAGCAGTGAGATCGCTCTCTATGTACCAATTTATATAAACATTGTTAGACACCTTGATAGAATTATACAACAAGTAGATGCAGTAGCATATAGAATGTATCTTGCAAGAGAAAACAAAGTTATAATTGAGAGAGGAGTACTTGAAACATTCATTAAACTAGTAGAACTAGAAAAAACACAATTAGAGAGCGTTGAAGAAGCACTATCAAAACTAAAAGTATCATCTAAAATAGTCTTGGAGAAACTAGAAAGAGTATTCAATGTAGAAGAAGAAATAGACACTATATTCAGAAAGAGCTTGTTTGAAGTCTATGGTAAATACGCTGGGTATATACCAGCACTCCTATTATTAAAAGACATCTTCGAGCACTTAGAAGAAATAAGCGACCTCCTCAAAAACGTCGGTGAGGAAATACGATATCTAGCACTATCGAGGAAACCATAGAGCAATCCACTCCATGCGAGGCCTTTCTACTTGGAAATAGAGCTGTAGTTTTTGATTATGAATGTGCTAATAGAGTGTATTGGAATGGATACTACGGGACATTTCTAGGCGAATACAAACCAAGAAGTAGAGATATTAAAAGCCCCCTAGAACTCTCGCTAGTAGAAACAGTATACCTCTCAGAGAGAAACACTATTCTCGTTAGAGAAAACAATAAAATTCTAACACCAAACGAGCTTTTTGAAATCGCCGAGAAACGTGTAAGAAAGTTTAACGCTCTATACACTGTATACTCGGATTTGAGAAAAAGAGGGTTTATTGTACGTAGAGGATTAAAATTTGGATGTGACTACCTCGTCTATAGATATGGACCTGGAATAGACCACGCTCCCTTCGGTGTATTAGTGTATACCAGTAGTGAAGAAGTAGATCCAATAGAACTTGTAAGAGCTGGGCGCCTACTACACTCTGTTAGAAAAAAGTTATTATTGGCTATTTTAAATGAGAAAACAAGAGAAGTTAAATACATGATTTTAGAATGGTGGAAGCCCTAGTATATCGCTATCTAAACTCTGAAACATCGTATTCTTCAACTTTAAGCATTTCCTTAAAGAATTCCTCGTCTGAAGGCCTCGTATGCTTCTTTTCAAGTGCTTTAGCACATCTACCATCTGGTAGTAGACTGTTGACTTTACACGATGCATACTGGCATTCTCCACCAATACAATCGCCACCAGTTAATCTACACTGAGCTATCTTGATAATTCTACCTTTTACTGGTTTACTCGCAATAAACATAGCATTTCTAGTACAGACAAAGAGGGGGCACAGCGGATTACATTTATCTCCTATTGGCTGAGGCATAACCTTTTTCTCTTTATCCAGACCGTGTTCTCCATGGTGTGGTGGCCGTGTACCTCTTTGGTGGTGTGTTAGTCCCGTATGGTGGTGCCTATAGGAACCACTATGCTCGTTTTTCATTACAAGCACCTATAACCTCATTTATAATACATGTCCTATTTGTCCCATGTATATATCTATATTGTGTAAAAGATTTATATATTAATCGTAAAGCTAGAATTGTAATGGTCAACCCTGCGCGGGTTCATCACGTATTCAGATTTCCGAGTTTATCATCCCTGTTAATTTATTGCATTATAAACTAATAACTTGTATTTTTAATTTGAAATCAGGTAGGTATCTGCTCACTGTTTTATATACTACTTCTTGAACCATGTTGTTTACTTCTACATCGCCATATAGGCGTAGTACTGCCTCGTTAAATCCAGGGTAGAGGTGTAAACTAGCTACAAATTTACCATTATACATTATTCTAATGCTATAGGAGTGTCTTTCAGCCCATAAACCCTGTTTTCTCAAGTCCTCTAGGAAATTGTTTAGTTTTTTAACGCTTATTCCCCTTGGAATCATGGAGACATCACACTTCTATACACGTGGATTTTTTTCTCTGCCGCTTTTCTCAATCTATTCATTACTGCAAGGCCCAATCCTCTTTCTTCAAATCCTTCTATTATGGCTATACTGCATTTTAACTCATCGAGTTCTCTGAGGGTTTTAAAGAGGTTCCTAGCTACTTCGAATAAATTGCTTCTCGAGCCGATAACTAAAACTCTTACATTTAAGTCTCTATATCCACTACTCGTTTCTCTACTTGCTACAATACACACTTCCTTGCCCTCGCTGACATAGTTGAGTGCAATAGATCTAGTTGTTTTTACAATGTCTTCAATACTGCTTTCATCTGTCTCAATTAGTATTAGTGGTGTTGATGGAGCATAGTGTTTATACTTCATTCCAGGTGCTAGAGCTGTTTCTGCTTCTTTAAACCCTCTTGCAAATTCAGGTATATGTATTTTCTCTCCAAGTACTCGTTCTATGTCTTCTACTGCATAAGCTCCAGGTCTTAGTAGTATTGGTGGTTGTGTAAGAATGTTTATTATTGTTGATTCAACCCCGTATATTGTTTCACCGGCGTCAATAACAGCGTCTATTCTACCATAGAGGTCTTTTATTACGTGTTCAGCAGATGTAGGACTAGGTTTACCAGCAATATTTGCACTTGGAGCAGCAATTGGAGCTCCTGCTTCCCTAATTAAACCAAGAGCTACGGGGTGTGCAGGCATTCGTACAGCAACGTAGTCTAATCCACTTGTAACAATCTTGGGTATTTGTGGATTTCTAGGTAGTATGAGGGTTAGAGGGCCCGGCCAAAACCTCTCTATTAATCTATATGCTTTTTCAGGAATATTTACTGCTACTTCTTCCAGCATGTCAATACTTGATATGTGGATTATTAGTGGATTATCCATTGGCCTCATTTTAGCCCAGAATATCTTTTTCACAGCTTCTTCATTGTATACAATTGCTCCAAGGCCATATACTGTCTCTGTTGGAAAGGCTACTATACCACCCTTCTTTAAAATACCAGCTGCTTCACGTAGTATATGTGGATCCGGGTTTACAGGGTCTGTTTTTAATACTAGAGTCACTTTTTACACCTAGATGAAGATTATTCCTGGTTTGTACTCGGAGATCTTTATTCCTGGTTTGAATTCATCGCTTTTTACTCCGGTTAAGTATTCAAAGAAGATACAGGCTATTTCATGTCCTTTTTCCTGTAGTAGTTTAACCGGTTTCTTTGTTATTTCTGAGACTTCATCCCATGTCAAGCCCTGGAGGGCCTTTGTTATCAATACTACTTCGTGTATTGGTTCTAGTTGTGGACGTATTTGTTTCGCCGTCCACCAGTATATTTTTGCAATAATATGCATTATGTCAGCAGCAGCTTCAAACGTCATGGGTCCTTTGCAATAAGTCCATAGTCTATCGAGAGCTATTGAAGATAGCGCGTTTATTGGTTTTTCATGGTAAATGAATGGCTCGTCGTCTAGAATTAACTGGGCTACTTCGGGTTCTAGTTCACGGTAGTTTATTGAAAGACTATTCATGATTTTTGATTTGAATTCTAGTTTTGCTAGTTCAACTAGTTTTTTAACTTCTTCTTTTACTGGTTTAATAACTAGTACCGTGTACTCGCCACTAACAGGGTTTCTATCTGGACTCATATGTATAACACTAAAACCGTTTTTAACCCAGAACTTTAATAGTTCACCAGTCACTCCAAACCCGGAGCCAAGCCAGTCGAGACCCCTCTCTTTTACCTCTTCAAATACTTTTTCAAGCGCCCAGCTTCCAATACCCTTTCCCTGGACAGCTGGATGTGTTGCTATACGAACTATTCTCCACCCAATTGTATGTGCAAAATCAACTAGTCTAGTGTGTTTGAGAAATCTATCTGGTATAATATTACCTGGGATTTTTCCACCACGTAGAAGTTCATCTACTTCTCTAGTGTCTATGGGGCCTTCTTGGGCTATTTGAATAGCACACACTATTTTACCACTCGCTGTTTTCACAGCTCTTATAAAATGGTGTGGTGCATCAGCCAGCATTCCAAGGTCGTCTGGCTCGTTTCTATAGTGGGCTAATACGTAAATACCAAATAGTTCTCTTAGTTCTTTCTCGTTTTCAAAGAGTTGTTTTGGATCATATTTAACATATATCAATCTCTTCATTTCAATGTCTTCTAGGTCTTTTTCATCTAGTTCGGCTGGTTCTGCATCGAGAAGTAGTGCTTTAAACTGCCATTCCTCGACGGGGTCATTGTAGTTATATCTAATTGGCTCTGTCATTTCGTACTCGTAGAGTTCAATACCCTCCATGTTCTTTAATTTCTTTAGAAATCTAACTGAGAAGCCACGCCCGGCTCCTTCATAACCGTGTATTGTAGAAGAAAACACTAGTCTATTGTGTGATTCTAGTATTTTATAGAGTAGTGGAACATGTATACCTGCAGCTTCATCAACTACTACAATGTCTCCTTTTAGTTTTGGTATTGTAATAGGCTCCCAGTATTCAATACTGAATTTCTCGCCTCGTATTTCAACAATATATCCCGATTTCTTTATTACATCGTATTTATAGCCCATAGTGTCGAGTACATTAGCGGCTAGTGTCATAAGTGATTGAACATTACTTGGTGATGGAGAGGTTACTAGTGCTCTAAAACGTGGTTTGACCTTTTTGAATAAGTGTATTAATCCAACTAGTCCGATGCCTATTGCACAGCTTTTACCACGCCCTCTGTCAGCTGTGAGAACAAATACTTTCTTTTTGCCTTTACCTGGTTTTTCATAGAAGTTTTCTAGTATTTTCAATACGTTTACTTGATCCATTGTTAATGCATGTTTATAGACTTCTGCTGGAAATAGTCGTGATTGAGGTAGAACAGCAGTTTTTGAATATGTTTTTACTTCTCTCTCTAGCTTTAATTTCTTAATGACTTTATTGTTGTCGACGTCGTAGATACCTATACCATCGTGTTCTAAGAGCTTCTTTTTAATCCATGTTAGAAACACGTGTCTTGGTTCTGGGAATTGTGGTACTGTAAGGGTCTCTTTGAAAATAGTGTTAAATGTATCCCATTGATCCCAGTTGGGGATTAAAAAGACTATTATTCCCCCGCCTTCAACTATTCCAACTAGTCTACCGACATCGTTTGGTTTAAAGTCTCTCGTTAAATCCATTACAAGTACTTGTACTGTTACACCAAGGTATTTCTCGCTTTTCTCGTAGACACCATATTCAAATTTTATTTTTTCGTTTTCCGCTATTTTCTCTTCAAAGACCTCTTTCATTTTAACTGCTTCTGGGAATTCATCGTGGTAGATGTAGAGGCCTTTCAATTCTCTCTTTTCGATTTTCATCCATTTATTTACATAGTGGTCAACTAGTTTACCTGCAAATAGACCCAGTTTAATAGAGTCTGAACCTGATAATACAATTAGTGATCTAATTCTAGATTTAACTAGAATCTCAGCTAACTTTCCAATTTCACGTACAAATCTCGTATATGATGCGGGTATAACTACTTCGTCATTGTTATTCTTTTTCTCACTACCTGGCTCCATCAAGTAGAAAGCACCAGTTAATAATCACTAATAGACACTTTTATCTAGTAATATAGCGACGAGTAATTATACTGAGGATAAAAAACAAATCTACGTGAAAGTGGTTGGTAGTCTTTTAAAGCCTCCACTAGTTCCAGCTTTCTTGACTTCCTTGGCTAGTTTATCATACATTTCGATATCTGTTCTACTTAGACTTGGTGGAATCTTATTGAGTGCTTCGAGGAAGTGTCTCATTTCAACCTTAGTTACTTGTAGAGACCCGCTTTTACTATATACTTCACGTAGAGCTAGCATTGAAGCTTCTTTACATATAGCTGCTATGTCTGCACCAGTATATCCCTCTGTCCTCCTAGCTAGTTCCTCGAGATTTACGTCTTCTGAGAGTGGTAGTTTCTTTGTGTGTACTTTGAATATTTCTAGTCTTGCTTTGTAGTCTGGAGGTGGAACATAGATTAATTTGTCAAATCTACCCGGTCTCAACAGCGCTGGGTCTAGTAAGTCTGGTCTATTAGTTGCAGCTATTACTACTACTCTTCTGAGTGGTTGTATACCGTCTAGTTCTGTTAAGAGCTGGTTGACTATACGGTCTATTACTCCGCTTGGATCGCTTCCTCTAATGCCAGCTATTGAGTCTATTTCATCAAAGAATACAACTGCTGGTGCAACCATTCTAGCACGTCTAAATATTTGTCTAATAGCCTTCTCTGACTCGCCAACCCATTTACTGAGTACTTCAGGGCCTCTTACAGCAATAAAGTTGGCTCCGCTCTCTGTTGCAACAGCTTTTGCTAGTAGTGTCTTACCGGTTCCCGGCGGGCCGAATAACAATATTCCCTTGGGCGGTTCAATACCCATTTTTTCGAATACATGTGGGTATTTCATAGGCCACTCAATACTCTCTCTTAGTTCTTGTTTAACTTCTTCTAACCCGCCAATATCGCTCCAGTGGACTTCGGGTATTTCAACTATTACTTCTCTCATTAGTGATGGTTGAATAGACTTCATTGCAACGAGGAAGTCTTCCATTGTAACTCTTAGTTTTTCGAGTTTTTCAGCTGGTATTGGCTGGTTTAAATCAATGTTTTCCTGTTGTATAAAGCGCCTCAAAGCATTCATAGCTGCTTCTTTGACTAGTGCAGCTAGGTCTGCACCTGTATAGCCATGGGTCATCTCGGCTATTTTATCAAGATCTACGTCTTCGCTTAGTGGCATGTTTCTAGTGTGTACGGCGAGGATTTCACGTCTAGCTCTTCTGTCTGGTGGTGGTATTTCTATTTCTCTATCAAATCTACCTGGTCTTCTGAGAGCTGGGTCTAATGCGTCTGGTCTATTGGTTGCACCAATAACTATTACTTTACCTCTCTCTTTCAATCCATCCATGAGGGTTAGTAGCTGTGAAACCACTCTTTTTTCTACTTCTCCTTCTACTTCTTCTCTCTTTGGAGCTATACTGTCGATTTCATCAATAAATATTACTGCTGGTGCGTTAGCTTGTGCTTCCTCGAATATTTTTCTAAGTCTCTCTTCTGATTCACCATAGAATTTACTCATGATTTCTGGTCCATTAATCGTAATAAAGTAAGCACCTATTTCATTGGCGAGTGCTTTTGCTAGTAGTGTCTTACCGGTTCCCGGTGGTCCATATAATAGTATTCCTTTTGGTGGTTCAATACCAAGACGCTCAAATAATTCTGGGTGTTTTAGTGGTAGTTCTACTATTTCTCTGATTTTTTGTTTTACTTCTTCTAAGTCGCCAATGTCCTCCCAGGTAACTAGTGGAACGCCTTCACCAACCATACCGGGTTTAACTGGTTGTAATCTAACTTCGACTATGGTATCATCTGTTACATATCCAACAGCTGAGGGTTGTACACTGGTAACAATAAATCTAAGGAGGAAGCCATACAATGGTATATCTACAACATCTCCTCTTTTAACCGGGTTGCCCAGTAGACTTCTCTTAATGAGTTGAGAGAAGTACTCTGGATCAGCGGTAATTCTAGGCATATCTTGAGTAGGAGATAGTGTTATACGTGTCGCCGGCTCTACTTTAATAGGTCTTACAGTAACGTATTCACCTGGAGAAACACCAATAGTTTTTCTCACTGTTCCATCAATTCTAATAAGACCCATACCCTCGTCTTCCGGGTAAGCAGGCCAAACCTTTACTATTTCACGGCCTTTTGGACCTATAACCTCTATGAAGTCTCCGGGTTCTACTTCGAGTTTTCTCATGGCCTCTCTATCAATTCTAGCTATTTTACGACCAATATCTCTAGACCTCGCCTCTGCAACTCTCAACTTGATTGATTTATCCATTTTATTGTGTGATTGAGACACTCTTTCCACCTGTTTTGTAGTATATGGAAAAAGGGTAAATTAACAACCTTTATTACGTTTTTGTATAATAAATATATAGGGTGGAAATCATGGTCGAAAGAGTTAAAACAGGTATTCCAGGTTTTGACGAGATACTTCATGGTGGAATACCCAAGAGAAACGTTGTATTACTGAGTGGCGGTCCAGGTACTGGTAAAAGTATATTCTCAATGCAGTTCTTGTGGAATGGTCTTCAAATGGGCGAACCAGGCATATATGTTGCCCTAGAAGAACACCCCGTTCAAGTAAGAATAAACATGAAGAATTTCGGCTGGGATGTAAAACAATACGAGCAAGAAGGAAAATTCGCCATTGTAGACGCGTTTACAGCTGGTATTGGAGAAGCAGCCAAGAGAGAAAAATATGTTGTTAAAGACCCCGATAGCGTTGAAGAACTCGTTGATGTACTACGTACAGCTATAAAAGAAATAAATGCCCAGAGGGTAGTTGTTGACAGCGTTTCAACTCTATACCTCACAAAACCCTCTGTCGCTAGAAGTGTAGTATTACAATTGAAGAAAGTATTGTCTGGAATGGGTACAACTAGTATACTGGTATCCCAGGTATCAGTAACAGAAAGGGGGTTTGGAGGTCCTGGTGTAGAACACGCGGCTGATGGTATTGTTAGATTAGACCTAGACGAAATAAATGGCGAGCTGGTTAGAAGTCTTGTAATATGGAAGATGAGAGGTACAAGTCACAGTATGAAGAGACATATATTCGACATTACAGACAAGGGTATTGTAGTCTATCCAGACAAGGTATTAAAGACAAGTAGATTTGGATGAGTAGAGAGATTAGAGGCAGCCTGTGCTGAGATCTCTATATTCTTGTGCAACACTGTCTACTCCTTCTTTTTTAGATTCACATATCTCCCATGGAAACACGATCCATTCATTTGCTACTTCGTAGTAGTAGTCTGGTGTATATGTACTCCATGGTTTGAGGAATAATACTAGTGTTTTAATTTGTCTTGGTGCGTGGGATGAAAGAGTATCTATGACTAATTGTATTGTTCTACCACTATCTACTACATCGTCGACAACTAGTACATTTTTGTCTTTTAATTGTGGAATAGCTAGATATTTAATAAATGGTTTTTCACTCCGTACTCCAATAGCTTTGTAAAACTTTACTTCTATATATCCTATTTCATCTACTCCCATGAGATCAGAGACTATGCGTGCCGGTATAAGTCCACCCTTAGCAACAGCTATTATAACGTCTGGTTTAAATGTAGATGACATTCTATTGACTAGTGTAATTAGCGCTTTATGTATGTCAACCCAGCTAATATATCTTGTTTTTACTGATGTATTGTGGCTCGCCATATTTAACCATATGTAAATAATGGTTTTTAAGCTAGTTTCAAGCTTATTTTTAACCCGGGCACCTTGACGAAGTATATATTTGTAACTGGAGGTGTTTTATCGGGTTTAGGTAAGGGAATAATAGCAGCATCTATAGGAATGCTCGTGAAAAACAGTGGATATAGAGTAACAATGATAAAAATAGATCCATACTTAAATGTCGATGCAGGTACAATGAGTCCATATGCACACGGCGAGGTTTTTGTAACAGAAGATGGTGGAGAAACAGACATGGATATTGGACACTATGAGCGATTCCTGCACATAGACCTATCGAGGAGGAATAATATAACATCTGGTCAAATCTACTACTCTGTTATATTAAAAGAGAGGCGTGGAGACTATTTAGGTCAATGTGTTCAAATAATACCCCACGTAGTAGATGAAATAAAGAATACTATTAGAAGTATAGCGAGAGATTCCAGTGCAGATGTAGTAGTAGTTGAAATAGGAGGTACTGTTGGAGACATAGAAGGCCTTCCATTCCTCGAAGCAGCTAGACAAATGAGGTTTGAAGAAGGATTTAAAAACACGTTTTATGTACATGTGGGTTTAGCGCCAATACTACCCTCCGGCGAGTTGAAAACAAAACCTATTCAACACAGCCTTCAAGAACTACGGCGTATTGGAATACAACCAGATGCTATTATAGCACGCTCCATAAGGGAGTTAGATGATGAAGCAAAGAGGAAGCTAGCATTATATGGTAATGTACCAGTAAATGGTGTATTCAGCTGTCCCTACCTGGATACTCCATATAGAATTCCACTAGTACTCTACGAACAGGGCTTTACAAAGTATATCTATGAAAAACTAGATTTACCAGTAAAAACACCTGATTTAACTCAATGGCAGGTGTTTATCGAGAAATTAACACAGAGAACTACACCAGTTAAAATAGCAATGATTGGTAAATACACTAAACTCCGAGATAGCTATGTAAGCATAATAGAAGCGTTAACACATGCTTCTACATGGCTGGGTATTAAACCAGAACTTGAATGGATCGAGTCAACAGATATAGAATCAAACCCGCAATTAATAAGTAGACTAGAAGGTGTTGATGGAGCTATAATACTCCCTGGTTTCGGTAGGCGGGGGGCAGAAGGAAAAATAATGGCTATAAAATACCTCAGAGAAAACAATAAACCAACACTTGGAATATGTTTTGGTATGCAGTTGATGACTGTAGAGGCTGCTAGAAACCTAGCTGGACTAGAAAAAGCTAATAGCCAGGAACTAGACCCTAATACACCACACCCAGTTGTAGCGCTAGCACCAACACAAGATTTGAATAAAGGACTTGGAGGAACACTGATACTCGGCGCTAGAAAAATAATTATTGAAGAAGGAACACTCGCGTGGAGAGTGTACGGTAGAAGAGAGGTATACGAGAGACATAGACATAGATACATTGTAAACCCCAAGTATGTAGACATCCTCGAGAAAGCTGGATTAAAGATTTCGGGATATAGCGAAGAGGGATATGCTGAAATAATAGAGTTGAGAGAAAACAAATCATTCTATCTAGGAACACAAGCACACCCAGAATTTAAGAGTAGACCACTTGAACCAAGTCCAATATACATGGCATTCCTAGATTTTATTAAAAACAGTAAAATTAAAAATAACAATTAATAATTTTTATAACACAATAATATAAACATTTTAAAATTACTGTTGATTATGCAATTTGTAAAGTTTAAAAGAGACCATGCAAATAATATAACCTGGTGATTGATATGTCAGAGCCCACTACTCCAACTTCTACTTCTGAACCAATCTACATTGATTTAACTAATATGCCAATTAAACCAATTGGTAAAAAAGAAATAAGCCAGCTTGAAATGGCTTTAATTATTGGTACTCTATATAGACCTGAAATACTAGAGTTAATACGTGATCCAATAGAGCGCTCAACATGGATGGATAGTCTCGCAGTAGCAGCAGCTGCATTTGCCCGGTATAAAGCAGGTATACCTATTAGTCAAATAGCAGAAGAATTAGGGAGATCTGAAGTTACTATTAGAAGCCACATACACGGTAAGACAAAAGCAGGTAAACTAGTTGCTGAAACATACGAGAAAATTAAAAAAGGTGAATTAAAACTCCTTGTTCCATTTATTAAAGCACCAGTAGCAGGCCCCGAAGAAGAAGTCAGAGTTCTCAGAGAAGAAATAGACAAGTTGAAAGAACAAGTAAAGACATACAAAGAACTAGTTGAATCATTAACCAAAGAGAGAGATGAATTAAAGAATGCATTGAATGAAAAATCAACAAAACTAGCTAGTCTAGAAACAGAACTTGGAACCATCAAGTCCGAACTAGAGAAAGTAATTAGTGAAAGAGACGAGTTAAAGAGAGCACTGGATGAAAAAACAGCGAAGATAACCAGCCTTGAAACACAAATTGAAACTCTTAAATCCGAACTAGAGAGAGTAGTAAAGGAAAAAGAAGAACTAGCAGTAAAATATAGTGGTTTACAAAGCAAACTAGTAGAAGTCAAACAGGCACTAGAGCGAGCAATCAGTATTCTTAGCGAGATTTCTTAAATCCATAGAATTCCTCGAAGTTTCCAAGTATGGTGCTTTTAACTACTTCGACGTCAATCCCTTTAATACCAGCTATTAAAGCAACTAGTTTTTTCACGTGGCCAGGTGTGAGTTTTAATCCTCTATACTCGTATGGAGCATCGCTTTCTGTTAGTATATATTTAAGGTCTACGTGTTCAACTACACTTCTATGTTTCTCTTGTATTTCTAGTGCTGCATTAATGCCGATTAAATACCCAATAGAGGTAATGTCTTTTAAGAGGTCGAGAGGGCCTGTATACCAGTGGAAATATGCTTTGTCTATTCCACTATGATACACTAGGTTGAATACTTCTCTCCAAGCACCTGCCGCATGTAGATTTAATACTAGATTGTATTCTTTAGCGTATTCAATAAATAGTTTAAAGAATTCCACTTGTTTATCAAATGTTTCAGCACGGAATTTCTTGTCCAGGCCTACTTCTCCAAGACATTTAACATCATGGTTTTTCAACGTGTCTTCTATAAACCCTCTAGTTTCATTTAGACTGTGCTCGTGGATTACCCATGGGTGTACTCCAATACATGGAATAATGTTTTTGTATTTCTCGCTTATTTCAAGTGTTTTCATTGATGAAGCGAGGTCGTCTGCAACGCACACGGCAAGTATGTCGCTATCTATACTAGATAAACTCTCTAGTTCTACACAGTGTACGTGTGCATCTATATACACTCTACCACCATTGGTATTATGTTGTTATATTATTTAATTTCTCAATACATTCTCTTTCACTTCCATGCTTTACTATTATGGGTATCTCTATTGGTATATCGTACTCTATATTGCTTGTAATAAACAGGTACTTGTAGTTTAAGTGTAATAGTGTATTGAGTAGTTTTTCTTCGCATTGTGTTAGTGTGAGTTCTCTACAGGCACTGGGTTGTTGAGATATTGCAATTGTGTTTTCACTGCATTGATCCATGTAGCAGTTTTTGAATTCAATACAGTAGTTTTCACCGGGTTTGAGAAGCCAAAGTGTGTGTTTCTGGCTTCCCCATACTAGAACTTGGAATTCACTACCTGTGCAAATAATACAGCTGATGGGACTGTGAGTTACTAGTAAACCTATGGGTTTACTAGTTGTAATCTTAACGACGTTTTCATTTAAAACCTCGTAGTTTAATCCTCTACACTGAAATCCATTGTTTTTTAGACATTCATAGACTTCTACGTTGTTCACTTTCAAAACCCGTATTTATTAAGAGATTGGAGAAATATAAGTGGATTATGTATTTAATGCATGAAACAATATAGAACAGTGTAGAAGCTGATGATGAATTTGCCGAAGTCGGATTAGTGAAGAATCTCCCGAAACCTGAGGTGTAGTGTGTGAAACGCCTAGAACTTGTCTTACTAGACTATGACCAAACACTGGTTGATAACACTGTTGACTTCTATGAAGCTTATTGTGGAGCATTACTGCATTTTGGTTCAAAGTGTATCTCTTATGATGAATTTCAAGAATTACTGGTAACTAACAATCTACAGTCGAAAATACCTAGAGGCGTAGATCCAGAAGAATTCTTTCGCGTATTTCGCAGACTATATATTTCTAGGCATTCAATACCGCAACCAGGTCTTAGAGAATTCTTAGTGACTATGAAGAAGTTGAACATAAAGACAATTGTTGTTTCTGGAAGGGAAACACATGCATGGTATATTACATGGGATCTCGCTAGACACGGGTTTTTAGACTACATAGACGACGTATTAACTATAAACGACCTAGTATATCTAGGCCAGCGAGAAAAGTTCTTGTTTGACAAGACGCCTCTATATGAATATGCAATGAAGAAACACGGCGTTACAGGTTTAACGATATGTATAGGCGACTATGTTACAGACTACTATAGTTGTAAAAGTATAAACGGCGTATTCATAGGTTTAAATAAACACCCAGAGAGAAACCACTTTTTGATTAAAGAAGGAGTAAAAATGACGGCGAGAGATTTCTACGAGGTTTTAACATTGATTAGTGATGCTGGTCTACTACGCTAGATGTTTACAGCTATGTATTTTCCGTTACTTCCAATATATATCTCTCCGCGTTCTAATAGTGTATTCAACGCCTTTCTGATTTTATCCTCGCTTGCTATCCCTGAGAGAATCATGTGTATTTCTTTTAAACTCATTGATTTATAACTGAGTAGTTCTTTAACTATACTGGCTAGTTCTTCTTCGTTTGGAGCAGTAAACAACATTACATCGCCGTCTTCATGAATAACTTTTAATCTTACACGGCGAGCTAGTTCTTGTATTTCTTCTGGGCTTAAACCATTATTTGACTTCAATTTAAGCACCCTTCTATATCTATCTACCTAGAATTAATTGAAATACAAATATTTATGGGTTTCTACGTTGACTCTAAACATGGTTTTTCTATACAGTGTTGAAACAAGGTATAGTATTAACTCTCTACTAGCAGTAGTTGATAGAATTGAAGGTGTTAAATACCATCTAGTCAGGGATTTAAACGAGCTACTAGAAACAGCCAGGCTAATTGTAAATCGTGGAGACCAGTGTATAGTTGCATTTAGCTTATTGACAACTCTACTAGTACGAGACAACTACTATATAGAACTACGAGGTGTGGTTGAAAAACTAAAGAAAATGGGTTGTTTAACTATTACTGGTGGTCCACACCCCTCTGGAGACCCTATTGGTACATTAAGCTATTTTGGATTTGACTATGTTTTTATTGGTGAAGCGGAGGAATCGCTAGCCGAGTTTCTATATGCACTACTCAATAAACAAGATCCAAGGAGTGTAAAAGGAGTGTTCTTTTTAGACAATGATAGACCAGTATATACTGGTGTAAGAAAACCTATAGATCTAGATAAATACGACCCGTTTCCATATTGGAGGGGTATAGTTAATCCAATAGAGATTACAAGAGGCTGTCCACATGGATGCTTCTATTGTCAAGTCTCATACCTTCATGGTAGACAATATAGACATAGAAGCATAGAGAAAATCTCCTTTATAGTTGAACAAGTAGTTAAACTAGGAGTTAGAGATATACGTTTTATATCTCCCGATAGCCTTGCATATGGATTGACAACTTCATCTAGAAGTGTAAACCTCGATGCAATCGAGAAACTGCTAGAAGAACTATCAAAGAAAACAAGAAATACTGGTGGGAGAATCTTTCTAGGTAGTTTTCCAAGCGAGGTAAGACCAGAACATGTAACAGAAGAGTCAATTAAACTACTTAGAAAATACGTAGCAAATAAATCAATAATAATGGGGGCTCAGTCTGGTAGCGAGGAAATACTTAGACGTATAAATAGAGGGCATACAGTAGAAGACGTTGTTTTAGCAGTCGAGATAAGCCTGAGTAACGGGTTTATACCAGACGTCGACTTAATATTTGGTTTTCCAGGAGAAACAGTAGAAGACATGGAGAAAACACTCAATCTAGCTAGAAAACTAGTAAATATGGGTGCACGAATCCACCTACACTACTATATTCCACTACCAGGAACACCCTTTGGAATGAAGAAGCCAACACGTATTCCCGAGTGGATTAAGAAAGAGATATGGAAAATAATAGGAATGGGTAGAGGGTATGGTGATTGGATTAAACAAGAAGAATTGTCATGGAGGATTATAGAGCTTCATGAAAGAGGAGTTATTGCTCCTAAATGGTCCAAAGCGCCCGGAGTCATCACGTAGTCAGTCTGGGGTTCTCTAGTAGTCATCCCAACTATAAATATGGTTTAACAAGGATTTATTTCTTAGCAGTTATTTTACTCATAGGATATTTCTCTCTCATACTAGCTCCAAACAAGTAGTCGAAGATAAGGGGGCAGTAGACAGGGTCGTAGAAACCTCCTTCGTAGCATTTATTGATGTTTTGACAGGAAAGGCATGGTATGTCTGCTATTTGCTCGAACAGATCGCGTGGTTCAAATAGTGTTTCACCTATTTCCTCGAGTTGCTTCGCGGCTTTTTCAAAATCTATTTTGACAATATATGTCTTCCTTTTGTTATGGACAGTCTGCTCTCTTATTATAAGACCTAGTTTTTCGAGTTTATATAGTGATTTACTCACTGTTTTAGCATCTATACCTGTTAATTTGGGGATATCGTTTTGGTAAACTATATCTTTCTGCTTGTTGAGCCATTTAAGCAAGAAAACATCTGTTTTATTCAAACTCGTCATAATCAGCACCAATGCTATTATTTTCTTTTCTTTAAACCATAATATATTTTACTTTTCTACCGAGTAGAATTATGTGATGTATAAAAATAATGTAGAGCTGTTTGATAGACGAGTTTAAATCAAGATTTCTATGTCGAGTGTTTTTATCAACATGTCATACGCGCTTCTTACAGCTACATCTGTTTGCCCTATTACAGAGCCTACTTCTAACTGGTTTCTCCTTTGATCCATGAGAATACCGGCTAAATACACGGCTGCTGCGGCAAGGCTTGCAGGATTCTTTCCACTTAATTGTACTTCTTTCACGTGGCTCAATATCTCACTTGATAATGCTCCTACTTCGGGTGATAGTTTCAACTTGCTTGTAATAAAGTTTACATAGTATCTTGGCTCGAAGACTTCAGGGTTTACTTTAATATCTCCTTTAACTTCTCGAATTTTCCTTACTCCCTCCCATAGATCGCTTTCTTTTATACCTAGTTCTTTGGCGAAAACTCTTGCAGGTCTCGGTGTATTGCAAATCTTGTATGCGAGGAATAACGCCCCAATAACTATTTTCTTTAGTGTCTGTTCTTTGACATTTAGGTTTTTAACTACCTCTCTGAGGATTTCTGCTGCTGTTTCGGCAACTACTTTTGGTGGTTTTACTTGTCTAACAAGCTCGTTTAATTCGCGGAGTGCTTTAACGACTTTCTTGTCTTCTTTACTCACTCTTGCATCTACGTTTCTAGCAACCCATGTTCTTCCTTGTTTAATGTGTTTTCTTAGACTACCAGAAATCTCTGTGCTTCCAACTCCGTGGTCGTGTACTCTGTATGTAAAAGCACCACTATATCTTGCTGTTTCATCTTTATCTATTGTCTCCTGCCCCTGGTATATTGGTCTATCATCTACTACGAGTCCACATGTAGAGCATACATATGCTTGTAAACTAGAATCAAATAGAATATTTGTATTCTTACAGACAGGACAGGCCAGCTCCATAGTTCTCACCTAGCTTTCTTTCTACCACGTTCTCTCCTTGGAACATAATACAATCTCTCTTTTCTCGAAACAAGGAGTTCTCCCATATCTGGGTGTTCTAGTTTTACAACTAGTCTGGGATCGCTTGTTTTACCAATAACGTCTACAACGCGCCCGATTCTATGTCCTGAGTCATCATATACAAGAGAACCAACAACTCTGAGTACTTCAGATATATATGGCTTTGCTACAAGATATCCCTCTTTTGTCCAAGTCTCGGAGACACCTAGCAAGCGCAAGAAGAATCCCTCATTATCCGTCGTTTTGGTATTACCGTATTATCGTATATAAGAAATAGGGGGTTTTGATTTCAATGAAGTCTCTTTTACGAATTATTTTGTCTTTAATGCAAACACATAAAAGATCATATAATACAATCAACAGGAAGCCTATAGATATCCATTGAGATAGCAAATACGGTATATATATGGCGTAGTCTGTATAAATTGAGTAGTGGAAGACCTCTACTCGACGTATTCAATACTTGATACTTCAAGGTTTTCTCGAAGTTTCTCTATTAGTAGGTGTATTCTCTCTTCTAGCTCCCTAGGGCTTTCAGCAAGCACTAGTATTGAAACTTCAACGGGGTTTTTAGCGTGGGTTTTAATATACGCCCAGGGATATTTCTCTCTGATATCTCTTACTCTATTGTCTACTTCTGCTTCACTAGCATGACGTGTTTTAATAATAATTCTCTTAGAGTATGATTTCACAAGATTTGATAATACTGGTACTACGTGGTCTTCAAATATAGCTTTCATTTCACTGGGCACTCCTGGGAGGACGAATAGGTGTTTAGAGTGGTATACAAGGTAGACACCTGGAGATATACCAACTCTATTATATAGTGGTTTTGCTCCCTCTGGTAGATAAGCTGCTTTTACCTGGTATGATGGCTCTCTACTCAACCTGTTTTTAATCATTTCAAGGGCTTCAATAGACAAGACTAGTTTTAAACCTAGTGTCTCCGCTATAGCTTTCAATGTTATATCATCACTTGTAAATCCAAGACCACCAGTAGTAAAGACTATACTGGTTGATTCAAGACAGTTTTTCAAAGCCCAAGCGATCTCAGGGGCCTCGTCGGGCACGGCGATTATTCTCTTTACTTCTAAACCCATATTTGTTACTCTATTTGCAATCCAGTGGGAATTCGTGTCTTGTATTATACCCTTTGTAATTTCAGATCCAATTACAACAATACAAACAGTGTATTTCCCACTCAAAAACGCTCACCAGGCGCTCTAATTGAGAGACGGTAGAGGAGTTTTATTCTTTCAACGCCATTGACTTCCTCGATGAATTTTACAACAGCATGTGGAACCATGTCTCTCCACTCTTCGTTTTCAACTATCTTCCTCCTAATTAGAGAACCACTGACGCCAGGGACTATACTTGTCTCGCGTGTTTTCAATCCATATATTTTAAATAATTCTCTTACAAACTCGTTGTTTGAAAATACTGTTTCTACGCGTGGTATATATGAGAGAACGTGTTGAGGCCATAGTTTATTATTTGGAATGTTGTCTATGGGTATAATGTAGACTCTAGAGTAAAGTTCTCCCAGAGCTCGTTTAATCATTTCTATTCTCTCACCAGCTGTAAACGGGTTTTCAAAAGTATAATTGTATTGAGCAGCTGCTACAACTATTACTACTTCATCGTATTCCCTGAGGATCTCTAGTATGGCGTGGAGGTGTCCATTGTGGAATGGTTGGAACCTCCCTATGAATAATGCTCTCTCCACTAATAGTCCACCATGTATTCCTCAAAAATACTTTATTTCTACGAGGGTGTTAATAACTAGTTGATTTCAAGTAGTTTTCTATTAGAGCAATACAGTCATTGAAGTTAGTACAGGTTTTCCATGCTTTAATGTAGAGTAGGTTTGGAAGCGCGTTGATCATGTCGTTTAAGTGTAATTCACGGTCATCTATGTAGATAGGATATACTTCGCTACACCCGTGGCTCCTCTTTACTAAGTTAACGATTTTTAGTGCCATTTTAGCTTTATCTGGGTGGTTTTCTATTGCATGATAGTGGAATAACCGGTCTAATTCTATTGTTTTTAGTGCTTCAAGTGCTATTTCGGGGTTATTCCAACTAAGTGTTGACGTTATAATTTTCCTCTCTAGAGAATACTCTAGTATTTTAACTGCTAATTCATATACGTGGACTTCTACATTATTTGAATCTATGAAGGTATATCTAGACGTCTTTTTAAAGGGTGGTTTTAAAGTAGATATGTCATAGTGGTCCCATAGCGTTCCATCTAGATCCATAAATAGAATTACACACAATGTGTATACACCGTTGGATTAAACCTGGATCTAGGAAGCTGTGGTTGCTTTCTGCCTATACTGTTTTTTCAGTTCTGATGCAATTAAAAATAGTGTTTTGATTTTACTTCCCCGTTTATCAACTATTATTCTCCCCTTTGAGAATATATTGCGTGGGTATACCTTGTCTGCTTCGACTTCTGGGTTTAAACCTAGTTTTCTACATATTTCTACAATGTCCTCTAGGCGTGGATTAGGTATTGCTAGGTGTTTTGGTATTCTACGTCCTTCTCTCCTAGATAGATTTGCATCAAAGTATGCTGGGTATATTACTATGCGCTTCCCTCTATATTCTCTACTCAAAAAACACCACTCTACTCGTCAATTAGGCTTTTTCAACGAGTACTCCGTTTAAAACACCGTCTTGTCCTGGACGAGAAGTAATTTTCACTAAGCCTAGTTCTGTTTTAACCACGGTGCCCTTAGATATAATTTTGAATTTAGCGTACTGTGGGTTTTCTGGTGTTTCAACTACATCGAGTACTTTAACCTTTTTTGTTGATCCATCTTTTAATGCAACGTTTACATAGAGTGCTTTCTTTAATCTAATCTTTCTATTTCCACCCATTACTCTCTCAATTTTTCTCTCTTCACTAGTTGACAATGTAGTCTTTGTTGGCGGGGAGCCTAATTCATACTTTCTCTTATCTCTATGTCTAGCTTTCAATCCACCTGTTGGTTTTCTTAAATCATTGCCTTGATAGTAAGCCATGATGTAGCACCGGTTGATAAACATTATTTACAGGGCTTTTAAATAATTCCCTCGTAGAAGGATTGTGGATACAAGTGGGGAGAATAGTGTTTAAAAGAAAAGCAGAGTCAATGACGCTCAGTGTAGGAGAAAGACTTACTAAACCACTATACAAGATATACGAGAAGTGGCTTTGGCTACAAATAAAAAACGGGCCGTTTCCAAGACACATTGGTATAATACCTGATGGTAATCGTAGATGGGCTAGAGAAAAGGGGCTAGACATAGTTAATGGACACTACTATGGATATACAAAAATTAAAGAAGTTTTAAAATGGATTTGGGAGTTGAAAATACCATATGTTACACTATTTGCTATGAGTACAGAGAACTGTCTCTACAGATCCCCAGAGGAGAAACAAAACCTATTCAACATTATTAAGAATGGACTTGAAGAATTAATTTCCCTTCGAGAACTACATGAAAACAAAGTTAGAATTAAAATAGTGGGAAACCTAGACCTGGTTCCAGAGGAATTGAGAGAAATAGCTAGAAAAGCAGAAGAAGCTACTTCCAAGTATTCAAATTACACATTGACAATAGCGCTTTGTTACGGTGGAAGACAGGAAATAATTGAAGCAGTAAGGAAAATTGTAGAAGACGCTGTAAGCAATCAATTAAACCCGAGTGAAATAACAGAAGAATTATTTTTAAAATACCTGCCGACAGGTGAAATACCAGATCTAGACTTGATTATTAGAACGAGTGGAGAAGAGAGAATTAGTAACTTCCTCTTGTGGCACTCAGCATATAGCGAGTTATACTTTTGTGATGTATACTGGCCAGAATTTAGAAAAATTGATTTTTGGAGAGCGATAAGGAGTTATCAAAGAAGAGAGAGGAGGTTTGGACGCTAGTCTTCTTTGAGGTCTTCGAGATCGCCATACATTATCTTTAACTCGTCAATAGTCAACCTCTTCTTCTCTCTTTGCTCTATTTCTCTAGCAACTTTTGACTTCTTCTCATTGAGTACTTGTTTCTTCTTTGCTTCTTCAATTGCGGCGAGTGTTTCTTGGTATTGAGTACGTAGAGCGTTTAATTTAGATGTTTTCATTGTTAACTCGTTGTTGCATTCCTCTAACTCTTTTTTCTTTGATTCTAACTCCGACTTTATACTATTGTATTTTTGAACTAGTTGATTAAGCGAGTCTTTTAGTTTGTTTACACCAGTTGTTTTCTCGTTTATGACTTCTCTTAGCTTCTTTATTTTTTCATCTAGTTCTTTTATTCTTGCACGGAGAGACATATAGGTTGCTCTGAGCTCTAATACTTCTTCTTTTTTCTCTTTTAGTGATTCGCGTATAGCAGTAACTCTCTTTAGAAGAGCGTTGTATGCTTTTAGTTTTCTAATTAACTCGTTTTCTTTTTCTGGTGTTAAAACATTTGTTTGTATTGTCCACTCTATCTCATCTATTTTCTGCTTGATAACACTTATAGGTACTCTTATTTCCTTTGTCTGGTTTTGAAGGCTTTGAACTTCACTGGCTTTACTTGATAGTAAGTCTTTAATTGCTCTTACTTGTAGTACGTTTTCTCTACGTTCTTCTACGAGTTTTCTATACTCCTCAATTAGTTTTCTACGTTCTTCTCTAGCTGTTTTTAATTTGGTTTTAATACCTCTTATTTCTTCTAGGAGTTTAGCTCTTTCCTGGCGTAGTTTAGATATTTGATTGAATAATTCTATCCTCTTTTCCTTCAGGTTTTTAATGGCTTCTCGTGTTTCATATATTTCTCTGGCGAGTTCTTCGGCTCTTTTATTTAGTTCTTCAATGCTTAGATTGTTTAAATTATTGTTCATTCAATTACCCTTTTTGTTTTAATATAATTCTAACGTCTACGGCCATTGCTCCTTGTGGGTAGGCGAGTACGGGGTTTAAATCTATGGATTCTATTTCTTCGTTTTCAGCGAGGAGTTTTGCTGTTTTTACTATTATGTCTGCTAGTGCTTGTTTGTCTACGGGTGGTTGGCCTCTATATCCATTGAGTATTTTAGCTGATTTTATTTCATCAATCATTTCTAATGCGTCTTCTGTGCTTATTGGGTATATTCTAAATGAAACGTCTTTCATTACCTCTACGAATATTCCACCAAGACCAAACATTACTATTGGCCCGAAGACACCGTCTCTTAATCCACCCACTATGACTTCTACGCCTGGTGGTGCCATTTTGTATATAATAACGCCTGTTATTCTAGCTCCAGGTGCTTTCTGGGGGACTGTAGTTAATATGTCTTCTACTGCTTTGTATGCTTCCTCTTTGTTTTTAATGAATAGTTTTACTCCTCCTACATCGCTCTTGTGTGTTATATCTGGTGATACTATTTTAGCGGCTAGTGGATAGCCTATTTCATCAGCGTATTTATATGCTTCTTCTGGTGTTTTAACTAGTACGGCGTTTGGAGTTGGTATACCGTAGTACTTAGCTACTTCAAAAGCTTCGTGTTCTAGTAGCTTTGTTCTACCTTCTTCAAGGGCTTTTCTAATTATTTCTCTGGGTGTCATGGTTAGAGACCCTTAAACCTAGCTACGTGTAGACTATAAGTTCTAAGAGCTTTTAAGGCCTTTGCTAGTCTTTCAGGTGATTCGAATACTGTAACTCCTTTTTCTTGTAGTCTCTTTGCCGTTTCAATTGAAATTTCGCTTCCAATAGTTAATGCTACAACTGGTTTCTTTGTTTCTTCTTTGATTTTAGCTATGTAGTCTACAAATGTACCTTTTAATCCAGGTATTTGTGGTAATGCAACAACTACTATTGCATCAACGTCTTCTCTATTAGCTAGTAGCTCTAATACTCTTATATAGCGTTCGTCGTCTGCATCTCCAGTTAAGTCGATTGGGTTTTCAACTATATTGTGTGGTGGTAATATACTTCTCAACTTCTCTTTTAGATCTGGTGGTGTTACTGGTATTTCAAATCCAGCATTAGTTAACGCGTCTGTTAGCATTACACCAACTCCGCCAGCATCTGTTACTATATATACTCTATTACCACGCATTAATGGCTGGTCTAGGAAGATCCTGACAACATCCATCATTTCATCAAAACTTTCAACTTCTATTACACCTGCTTGTTTAAATGCTGCTTTGTACACCGAGTAGTCTCCAGCCATAGCGGCAGTATGGCTAGCTGCTGCTTTACCACCTCTACTTGTCTTTCCAGCTTTATATACAACTATTGGTTTCTTGAGAGATACTTTTCGGGCAGTCTCTATGAATAGTCTACCGCGCGATTCTTTTATTCCCTCAATGTACATTAAAATAACTTTTGTTTTATCGTCTTCACCTAGGTATTCGAGTAGGTCTATGTCGTCTACGTCTACTTTGTTGCCATAACTTATTGCTCTTGAAACTCCTATTCCGTGATAGGCCATCCAGTCCATGAGTGCTGTTGCAAACGCTCCGCTCTGACTTATAAAGGCTACATATCCACGTGGTGGTTTTCTCATCTTTGTTGTAAAGAATGTATCTACTCCACTCCAATTGTCAAATATTCCAATACAGTTTGGTCCAATGATCCTTATACCGTATTCCCTCGAGATTTTTACTACTTCTTCTTCTAGTGCAGCTCCTTCTTTTGTTCCTGTTTCTCTGAATCCACCGCTAATTATTACTGCTGCTTTTGTTCCTTTTTCTCCTAGCTCTCTTAGTACTTGGGGTACTTGTGGTGCTGGTACAACTATTACGGCGAGGTCTGGTGTTTCAGGTATTTCTTTAACGCTCTTGTAGCACTTTAATCCAAGTATTTCATCGTAGTTGGGGTTTACAGGGTATATTCTCCCCTTAAACCTTGAAATAAAATTTTCTAGTATTGCTCTACCAACTTTTCCTTCTTTTGGTGTTGCACCTATTACAGCTACACTTTCCGGTTGGAAAAACTTTGAAAGCGCGTTCATATATACACCTCTCTACCATATTATGTAGAATTCAAGTATTAAAATAAAATTTGATGTGAAGTAGACATGGTGGTGTAAATTGGTGTCTTATCTCGAATTGTTTCTAGTGTTTTTAAAAATAGGTTTTATAATGTTTGGAGGTGGTTATGGAGGTATTGGTATATACTATAGAATTCTAGTTGAAGAGAAAAAGTGGATTAGCGAGGAAGAGTTTCTAAGTATAATTGGTATAGCTGAGAGTACACCGGGTCCTATAGCAATAAATGCAGCTACATGGATTGGATACGAGTTAAAGGGGCTTCCAGGCTCTCTAATAGCAACGTTTGGTGTTGTATTACCATCATATATAATCATTCTTGGAATAGTTACCGTGCTTAGACCATTTATGGATCACTATATTGCCAAGGCGTTTTTTAGAGGAGTTAATGCAGCAGTATTAGCTATTATCCTCTACGCGTTTCTACGATTAGCGAGTAGTATGATGTTGAAAACAGGGGGTTTTGACTACATTGTATTCATTGTATTTATAGTTGCGTTTGCAATACTATTTGGTTTAAAAGTCAATCCTGTACTCGTAATAATTCTTTCAGCAGCTACTAGTCTGGTCTTAAAAATACTTTTTAACATTTAGTGTTCTTGAAGATTTATATTTTCTAGGCTGGATATAGTTTATTTTGCAGGTGTATTAATTGGAAGTAAGTGAGGATGTTCTTTATAGAATAATAGAGCGCGGGCTAGCTCTGGGAGCAAAATACGTTGAAGTAAGATTTCAAAACGACTATGGATACAGTGTTACTCTACGAAACAATAAGTTAATGGGTACTGGAGTATTTAAAACAAAGGGTGTTGGTATAAGAGTTCTCGTGAATGGATCGCTTGGATTTGCAGCAACAAATAGTCTAGACTTAGAAGACCTATATAAAACAGTTGAAAACGCATACATTAGAGCAAAAGCAACCAGTAGACTTAGAAAAAACCCCATTGAATTCTCCGAGGAAAGACCTGGACGCGCTAAATACCGTGTAGTCGAGAAGAAACCACTACAAGAATTAAAAATAGAGGATGCAATAAACGTTCTCTCCGAGATCTATAAAAACACAGCTGGAGAAATAAAAGAAGCTAAACTTGTCTCAATGGTGAAATCATTAGATATACACATACAGGAAAAACTAGTAATTACTTCCGAGGGGGGATACGTAGAGTCATACATACCCAGATTATTCATAGGAGTAAACTCTACACTTCTATACCAGGGTAGGAGCCTCCAGAGAAGAAGCGAGTTTGGAGCATCTAGAGGAGCAGAGTTAATAGATGAATGGAAACCCGAAGTCAAAGTAAGAGATGAACTATTAAACCTCGAGAAAGTATTGATCAAGGGAACCACTCCACCAAACGAGAAAATAGATGTAGTAGTGGGCTCTGAAGTCGTGGGATTAATAGTACATGAATCCTCGGGCCACCCCATGGAGGCAGATAGAATACTTGGTAGAGAAGCAGCTCAAGCTGGTGAATCCTACGTAAAACCCGATATGATTGGTAAATTCAGAGTTGGAAATGAACAAGCAACAGTTGTAGAAGACCCAACAATACCCGGCAGTTATGGATTCTATTTATACGATGATGAAGCAGTAAGAGCTAGACCAAGATATCTATACAAAGAGGGATTGCTATACGAACCCCTCCACAATAGACACACAGCTAGAATATTCAATACAAGCAGTAATGGAGCAGCTAGAGCTATGGACTATGCTTCCGAGCCAATTATAAGAATGAGCAATACATATCTAACCCCCGGAGACTATAAATTCGAAGAACTAATAGAAGACATAGAACTAGGATTATTTGTAAAATCCTATATGGAGTGGAACATTGACGACGCCCGTTGGAACCAGAGATACGTGGGTCTTGAATCATATATGATTAGAAACGGCGAGCTAGCAGAACCAGTATTAAACCCCGTATTAGAGTTTACAACGGGCTGGTTCTATAGTAATATAGTAGCTAAAGATAGAAACTTAGAGTTTTATCCTGGCACATGTGGTAAAGGCGAGCCGTCACAGGGTGTTCCAGTCTGGTTTGGCGGTCCAAATGTTAGACTTGGAAAAATGAGAGTAGGTGTATTGAAATGAGTGAACTCGCGTATATCTTATTAAAAACACTTCAAAACAAATTCGACGAGGTATCAGTATTAATAGAAGAGAAAAACAATGTAATGGTTAAACTATGGAATTCAGAGCCCTCTGTAACCCAGTCATGGCTGCAAACAAGCATACAGTTGAGACTAGCTAAATCCAGGCGGCTCTGGATTCTAGACTATGACTCCAAAGACCCACTCTACATAGTGAAAAACGCCGAGGAGGTCTTGAAGCTAGCTAGTAGAATCGAAGAATCCGAGTTGTATGCTCCACTACCAGAGCCGGGTAAGTGTAGTCCACTAACAAATACATACGATCCAAACGTAGAATCCTCGATGAACGATCCGAGCAGGTTAGTAGAAGAAATGGTAGACGCCTCCATCTCGCAGGGAGTTGATAGAGTAGCAGGTACACTCACACTTTCAAAAACAAGAACCATACTCGTAGACACCCGTGGATTCGAGTGTAGCGAAGAGAAAACAGGTGTTGAAGCATATATACGTGCTTTCAAAGGCGAGTTCAGCGGACACTGGGCACACGGCTCAACAAAACTAGACCACAACGCAATAAGAGAAGTAGGGAGAAAAGCCGGCTACTACGCAACTATAACAAACAAGAAAGCCGATATATCACCAGGCGAGTACAACGTAGTAATATCACCACTCGTAGCCGGCAACCTCTTCAACTACCTTGCCTATATGGCTTCTGCTCTATGGGTACTCATAGGGTTCTCAGTATTCGCAAAATACGCCCCAGGAGAGAAAATAGGTAGTGACGTAATAAGTCTATATGATAAACCCAGAGACGTAACTCTACCAGGTGTTAGAAGCTTCGATGATGAAGGCGTTGAAACCTTTGACAAGCCAATAATAGAAAATGGTTTAATTAAAAACGTATTACACAACACTGCAACAGCATCAAAACTACAATTAAAATCCACTGGAAACGCTGGCTGGATATATCCAAGAGCGTGGAATCTAGAGATTTCTAGTGGTGAATTAAAAGAAGAAGAACTCCCATCTATTGTAAAGAATGGCTTGATAATAACTAATAACTGGTATACAAGACTACAAAACTACTATGAGGGATATTTCTCAACAGTCTCTAGAGACGTTGCACTCTTGGTGAGAAATGGTGAAATAGAGGGCCATGTGGGTAGAGTTAGAATAGCTACGAGTTATCCAAGACTACTATCAAGTATTACTGGAGCTACAAAGAATAGATATGATATAGCCTGGTGGGAGGTTAGAATACCAACTAGAGCACCATTCCTCGCGATTGAAAACATACCTATAACTAAACCTGAAGCATAATTTTTTCTCTTAACTCATCTCCTATACATTATTCTCTATTATTACTCGGAAAAACCAGTGTTTTAGTAAGATGGTAGTGGGTATTACAGTCTACTCTATAACAACAACGTTCATTGGCTGACTTGATTGTCCTTTCGACTGCTCTTTGGTTTGTTGAAGCCCTATTACTGGTGAGACTGGGAGTGCTTCAAGAGACTCTATTTTATCGAGGTGTTTCTTTATATTGTCTTTTTCTTTTAGGAACATTTCCATGGTCTTCTTCATTATATCTAGTGCTGTTAGATATGGTTTGTCTTGTATTTCACCAGCGAGATATCCGGTTTTTAGTGCACCCATAGCTTTTTCTATTTCAGCTATTTGTTCTTCTACTTCGTGTAATCTATTTCTCAATGCGTCTTTTACTTCTTTTGCTCTTGCTTTTATAACTGCTAGTTCTTCTTCGAGTTTCTTCTTTTGTGCTTCATATACGTGTGTTGCTATTTCCTTCTTTGAGTATAGTTCTTCGAGAGATGCGAGTCTACTCTTTACGTTTTTTAAACGGTTTTCTACTACGATCGCGTCGTACTCGTATTCGGGTATTAGTATAATGCCGCTTTGACCAACCTGTATTCTCTCAATTGATACTTCTCTATATTCAACATCATTTATGTTTATTTCCAATCCTTTTATTCTACCATCGGCATCACTATAGTAGCTTACTATGTATCCTAGTCTCCTACCATAAGGGTCTACTACTGGTTTCCCTAGACACTCTCCAATAGTTTCAATTGTAGTGCACATATCTTACACCACTTGTTTAATCAACTCGGTTTTACTTAAAAACCGTCAGAAGCCTGGCACCTGTCATCGCCCCGAGAAAGGGCTACACGCTTTTAACCTTCATCACCAATATTATTGATTCTACTAGACCCCCTCTTTAAAACAAATTATTTAGGAATTGAAAATAGGGGCTACAATGAATACACCAACAATAAGTAAAATCAGCGAGTTTATAGCAAGAATAGGTGAGAGTTTAGCCAGTATGCAGGGAATTGGATACTGGTTATTTCTAGCCGGGTTTATAATACTAGTAGTAATGGCTACAGTATTATTTATAAGAATATTAATTGTTGCTATAAGAGAAATACCCAATATGACTGTAAAGCAATTCATTAAATTCATGTTAGCACTAGCATTGATTTTAATGATAACTGGATTGTTTATATAGTGTTTTTATAGAGAATAAACTACTCTACAACATTAACCATTCATTAAAACCCAGTTACTACTCCTTTTGTAAGTTTATAAGTCCATTCTTTTGTATGCTATACTACGAGTATGAGGTGGGTTAATAGTGTCCACCACAATACTGGGTAGAAAACTAGTTTTACTAGCCTTTATAGGAGTAATTCTAATCTCAACTACACCACCAGTAATTTCAGAAGACCAGTTAAATAGTGGAGTAGTAAGAATAGCTATTGGCCTCAATGGAGATGTAAATCAACTACTCTCACAGTGCAAAGTATGTAAAGTAGTAAGTGAAATACCCGAAATAAACGTAGTTGTTGTAGAAGCACCTAGATCTATCATTTCATATTTAATGAAGAAGCCATTTGTTAGATTTATAGAAGAAGATAGAGAAGTTAAACACCACGGCGAAGTCCAATGGAACATCTACATGATATATGCAGATGAAGTTTGGTCCACATATAGTAGTATATATGGAGATGCAGCTTATGGATACTATTCTACTATACAAGTAGCAGTACTAGATACTGGTATTGACTACTCGCACTCTGATTTACAAGGTGCTGTTAAATACTGTATAATGTCTCTCAACAATGGCAGGTCATTCTACAAGGGAACAGACCTATCCAAGTGTAGAGACCGTAATGGACACGGAACACACGTCGCTGGAATAATAGCAGCTAGACTAAACGGCTACGGCGTAGCCGGCGTAGCACCCAAAGCACAACTCTACGCCGTTAAAGTCCTAAGCGACAGTGGTAGCGGATACATTAGCGACATTGCAAAGGGTATCATTGAAGCAACCAAGGGCCCAGACGGCGTGCCCGGAACAGCTGATGATGCAGATGTAATCTCAATGTCTCTTGGCGGCTCAGGCTCTTCGACACTATATGATGCAGTTAAATATGCATATAGCTATGGAGTAGTATTAGTAGCAGCAACTGGAAACGAGGGAGCGTCTTCTCCAAGCTGTCCAGCTTGTTATCCGGAAGTAATTGCTGTTGGAGCAGTAGACATCAACTATAATGTTCCAAGCTGGAGCAACAGGCAGCCAGACGTTGTAGCTCCAGGTGTAAACATCTACTCGACTCTACCAGGCGGTAAATATGGATCAATGAGTGGAACCTCCATGGCCTGTCCACATGTATCAGGAGTGGTAGCTCTAATGCAAGCTCTAAGACTAGCTGCTGGTAAGCCAAAGCTATCACCAAGTACAGTTGAATACTTAATTACAGCTACAGCAATAGACCTCGGCGCCTCTGGCTACGACTACCTATATGGATATGGATTAGTAGATGCATACTACGCAGTATATAACGGTCTTAGAGTCTAGGATTAAACCAGTTTAAAAGATAAAAATAAAGTATTTTTTTTCTTGTTTTATGGCTTCCTTGGAAAGACCTGGAAGCCTGGGTATCTTGGTTTTTCTAGTTCTTCATATATTTCTAGTAGTCTATTGTATTTCGCTGTTCTCTCGCTTCTCGCTGGTGCACCTGTTTTTATTAGTTTTGCGTTTAATCCCACTGCTATGTCTGCTATACTAGTGTCTTCCGTCTCTCCGCTTCTATGACTTATTATTGTTTTCATGTTGTTTTCATGGGCCATTTTAACGACATCAATGGTTTCTGTTAGTGTTCCAATCTGGTTTACTTTGACGAGTATTGCTGTTGTTGCTCCTAGTTCAATACCTTTACTTAGTCTCTTTGGATTGGTTGTATATAGGTCATCACCTACTATTAGTATTTTTGAGCCTAGTGCTTTAGTAATCATTGTATAGCCTTCAAAGTCTTCTTCGTGTAATGGGTCTTCAATGCTCACTATTGGATAGTCTCTAACTAGTTCTTCGTAGAACGAGATCATTTCTTCTCTAGTTAAATGCTTGCCTTCTCCTTCGAGGATGTATAGTTTCAAGTCTTCTCTGTAGAGTCTTGAACTAGCTGCATCTAGTGCTAGAGCTATATGTCTACCTGGTTCATAACCAGCTTTTTCAATTGCTTTAACTAGTAGGTCTAGTGCATCTCTACTCTTTTCTAGTGGTGGTGCATATCCTCCTTCATCTCCTACATTGATTGCTAGAGGACCATATTTCTCTTTGAGTAGTGTCTTCAATGCATGGTAGGTTTCAACGGCTGCCCTGATAGCTTCTGTAAAGTCGTTGAATCCAGCTGGAACAATCATGAATTCTTGAAAGTCTAGTTTGTTGCCTGCGTGTACTCCTCCATTTATAATGTTTAATAAGGGGACTGGTAGGTATTCTGCTGTTTTACCACCGAGATATATGTATAGTGGTAGTCCAATCGTGTTTGCAACGGCTTTTGCAACAGCTAGACTAGTAGCAACTATGGCGTTTCCACCAAGTCTGCTCTTGTTTTCTGTTCCATCTATCTCGATCATTTTATAGTCTATTTCACGTTGTTTCATTGCGTTCATTCCAATAATGGCGGGAGCTATAATTTTATTTACGTTTTCCACTGCTTTCTTTACGCCTTTACCCATGTATTCTCTTCCACCGTCACGTATTTCAACTGCTTCATGTATTCCCGTCGAGGCTCCACTGGGGGCGTTTGCTACTCCTACACCTAGTCCCTCTGTTACAACTCTAACTTGAACAGTTGGATTTCCTCTGCTGTCGAGAATCATTCTTGCTTTGACGTCTCTTATTATTAGTGAGTCCCAATATATTTCAAATAGTGACATATATACCACGCCCTGGTGTTTTCCATGGATGGAGATATATTGCTATTGGCTAATATAGTGTTATCATATATAGCGTGGATGGTATACACGGTTTTAAATTATAGTAGAGTTAAAAACACGGTGTTATACCTGGCTTTTCCCTTGGCGCTATATGTTCTTCCATTGATTTACTACTCCTATCTGGATGGAATAGTATTTCTATGTATTGCTACCAGTGTACTGTTATACTCAATAATAGTCTTTGTGGAGAAACTACGTAGAAATATTTATATTGTCGTTACTACACCTATACCAATAGTATTAAGCCTAGTATACTATACCCTGGTGAAGTAAATTGAAGAAGAAAGAAGATGTAAAGAAATGCCCTAAATGCGGGTCTTTAAATGTAGAAGTAACTAGAACATGGAATCTCGTCTCGCCACTCCCAGACAAAGCCGGTAGAATAACAATTACTGTAATGGGAGTATTCAAATGCAAAGACTGCAACTACACATGGAAGGGAGTAGTAAGTAAATTGAAAGTTGGAGGAGGAGTAGAAGTAGAGGGTAAAGGAGAGGTTTTAAAAGAAGAAGAAACAAGACCCCCTAAGGAAATAGTATTGGACCTCGATGAAATACTTAGAGAAGAAGACGAGGAATAAGATAGATATGAGCGAGGAAAACCGTTCACGGCAATTAATAGCGTTAATTGTTTTCCTCGTTATAGGAGGAATAATAGTATACTCCATCTACACTGGAGTACTAACAATAGCTGTTGTTAAAGGAAGAAGTATGCTTCCACTTCTGAGAGAAGGAGATATTGTTTTCATTGTGAAAACACGGCCAGAAAACATACACGTGGGAGATGTCATTGTCTACCAAGAACCAAGTGGTAGCCTAGTTGTACACAGAGTAATCAAAATATTTATCGAAGCAGGTAAATACTACTATGTTACACTAGGCGACAACAACCCCGGACCAGACATCTATTATGGTGGCCGCATTCCATTTGATAAAGTAGTTGGAAAAGTCGTAGAGATAAACGATTATATTGTTAAAATACCCTGTATTGGAGGACTTGCATTGAAAATAAGGAGTTAACTTGCTACTACTTCTTGTTTTTCAGTAAATAGTAGTTTAATACATCTCTAACATATTTACCAGTCGACTTCATTTTAGCTAGTTTCTCTAGGTATTCATTGTATGAAATCTGTTTTCTCCTAGTCCACTCTTCATAGTTTTTAATTATTGATTCTAGTGCATTATAGTGTAGTCTACATAAACCCTTTGTATATACGTCTCCACGGCATTCTGGAATAATACACTTCTCATAATTGTTTATTAATGCGAGTTTTTTAGATAGATTTACTCCTACTTCGTTTATTTTCTGGTCGAAGTTGTCGAGGAGTGTTTTTATTACTCGTTTAGCCTCCATAATTACTTCTTCTCTTTTTCTCTTTCCATGCATTATTTCATCCATTAATACCTCGAATTTCCTAGTTAACTCTACGCTGGCGAGGTCTGGGAAAAACGCTTCTATGACTTCTATAACTCCCATGCCAAGATCTGATATTTCAACTCCATCTTTTGTGTTTTTCAAGTATCCCCGGTCAAATAATTTCTCAATAATTATAGCACGCGTGGATTCAGTACCTATTCCAATGTTTTCCATCCATTTTAATATATCGATTTTCTTGAGTTTAGGTGGTGGTTTTGTATAAGACTCTCTCGCTGTAACCTTTACAACTTCTAGCTTCTCTCCGGGGCGCATATATGGTAGTAGTTTTGTTGCAGGTGTATGAAATGGATAGTAGACAAACCACCCGGGGTTTTCTATTGACTGACCAGTAGCTGTAAAGAAGTATTTATTGTCTGGTGTTGATACCTCTATTTTTAAGTGGTATACTAGGGCTGGCTGTGCAAAAGTAGCTAGAAATCTTCTAACTATTAAGTCGTAGATAGCTTTTTGTTCTTTGGATAGTTCTCCTGGTTGAATACCGGTTGGATAAATAGCTGGGTGTGCAGGGTCTTCTTTCTCTCCCTCTCTTGGTTTTAGAAATCCCTTTGTTTCACTTAGTAGTCTTGTAACTAGGTCTCTATACTCTCTGTTTTCTCCTAGTTTGCTCAGTATTGCTTTGTAATTTAGTGTTGGTGGTAGTTTTTGACTATTTGTTCTTGGATAGCTTATTAACGCATCTAGATATAATTGCTCGGCTATTTCCTGCGTTTTCATGGGGCTAAAACCATATATTCGCGAGGCCTCGTCTTGTAGGTCGCTTAGATTAAATGGTGGTGGAGGATTATACCTTATACTTGAAGATTCAACGTTTCTAACTATTAAGAACTTGGATTTTTCAACTATTTGTTTAATTAATTTCGCTTCTTGAGAGGATTCAACAGGGTTTTTAACGTATTCAAATACTATTAAGTCGCTTCCTTTTTTCACAGTTACAGTAATACTGTATTGTGGTAGAGGGATGAATACTCCTCGTTTTACTTCGTACTCGTATACGTGTTTAAGTGTGGGTGTTTGTACTCTACCAGCGCTAAGTATTACTTTTTTCCTAGTAGCTGTTAAAACAGCGTGCATTAAAGCCCGGCTAATATTTATACCCCACATCCAGTCGAGTTCGTGTCTACAGAGACCAGCCTCTATCATCGGGTAGTCTAGAGGGGAAAGTTTTGTAAATGATTCTCTTATTTCAGCTGGAGTTAAACTCGAGAATTTTGCTCTTAATGCTCTTTTTTCGTCTCCATGATTTTTAATTAATAAATATCCAATAACGCTTCCTTCAATATCGTAGTCGCATGCATTAACATAGTAGTTACAGTTTTTAAATAGTTCTCGAAGTAGGTCGAGGTATATTTTTACGTGTTTCTTTTCTTGATTTGCAATATATGCTGGTACCCATTCATAGGTGAAAACAGGATAGCCTGATTGACTAGTGTAGAGTTCGTATAAGTGGCCGGCAGCGCTCGCTATAATTATTGTCAATCCATCTTGTTTTATCTCGTAGTATGGTAGTGAATAGTATTTTCTAACTATGTAGTTAGAGGACAGTGCTTCAGCTATTTTTCTAGCTGCTTTTGGTTTTTCAGCTACTACAAGTACTCTACCATGTAGGCTCCATATACTGATTGGTCTTTGTAGTTTGCTTAAATAGTGTTCACTTGTGTGCCAGTACAATCTTCTTGCTCCCCTACTACTATATTGTTAGAATACTGTATTTATGTTAAAGGTATTGGAATAGTTAAAACCAATAGTACAATATATGTAAGTATACACCATTTACACTTGCTTTCATCGTATTGATTTGCCACTCCGGGGTGTCCGTGAACACCTATTATAACATACAATATGGTGGTCAATAAGCCAATACCAATATATACAAATCCTATTCCATATAAAACCTGGAGTGTTAACCCCACTACTAGAAATACTATTGGTGTGAGTGTACTAATGAATTTAAACTCTCTACTCCCTATAATACTCCTCACTACGTGGCCTCCATCTAATTGACCAATTGGTAGTAGGTTGAGGAATGTAATATAATACATAATGTATGCAATAAAGAGTATAGGATGTATAATGAGAACCCCGCTCTCTGTGTTTTTTAATCCAAGAATAAGGTAGAATATTAAACTAGCAAACGCTAATGGTTGAACTTCACCAGTTTCAACGAGTTTTTCAACTGTTTCAAATGGTAGAATTGGCGATAAATAAAGTCCTAGTAGTCCAACTAGAGTTGCAATTATAAACCCTGTGAGAGGCCCTGATATTCCAAGCTGTGCTAGTGACTTCCTTGTAGGTGGTGGTGTTTTAGTAAATATTACTGCTCCAAGAGTACCAATAAATCCAAGCTGGATTGGAGGGGCTGGAATTAAAACTGGGCCTTCTACTTCAATACTATTTTTCCTACTTGCAAATACATGTCCCAGCTCATGTGATAGAAGAGTGGTAAGGAAGAGAATAGTGTATGAGAGAGAATATAGAATTAACTCTATTGTTGAAATATGCCCAGTTAAACTATAAAGTGATTGAGATAGTCCAAATCCTGTTAGAAAAACAGTTGTAAATGTGAGTATTGTGAGAATCCATCTATACCTGTAGAGGGAGTGGTGTCTACTAGTATATGGAAGAAGTCTAACGATGGGAAACACGTCTTTTAATTGAATCATTAAAACATTATATTCCAATAGTAATTGACGATAGAGTTTACTAAACAAACTGGATTCTATTGGTTCTTGGAGAACTAGGTCTACTGTAAACCCGTAGTCTCTAAGTTCTACGACTTTGATCCCAGCTTTCGAGAATAGATTCAAGATATTTTCTAACTTCTGGTGTAATGAGTTTGCTGACGGGTACAAGTTCTACTCCTCCTGTCTCTTTCGGTCTTAAAATAGACATTGGTAATAATCCATTAATTAACTCTAATATAGCAATGTATACTGGATCGTATACTTTGACTTCGGAGAGATCTATTAGGCTTGGAGAACCCATAGATAATTGGAGTGCTCTAACACCAACTACTCTAGCTATTTCAAATCTTGTTAATTTCTGGCTGAACACTTTTCTATAAACTTCTAAAAGCGCAATACTCAATTCCACCACCAAGTAAACAAGATATCTAAATGTGTAATAAAAATCGGGATTTAAAAATCAATTAGTTAGAAAAGATAATTGTGGTTTAAAACCCTACTCTAGAATTCTGGTCTAGACTCTTCTTCCTTCTTTTCTTCTTTCTTCTCCTTCTTTAGTGGACTGGCAGCAATAATGTCGTCTATCTTTAAGATTGTTAGTGCTGCTTCAGCGGCTGTCTTTATCATTGATTCTTTTACTAGTAGTGGTTCAATTATGTTTCTCCTTGTCATGTCTTCAACTATTTCGCCTGTTATTGCGTCTATGCCAGCGTTTTTCTTGCCTTCAGCGTGGAGTTTTCTCAACTCCATTAGTACTTCTAGTGGGTCTTTACCAGCTGATTGAGCTAGTATCATTGGTATTTCTTCTAGTGCACTAGCAAAGGCCTCGATAGCTAGTTGTTCTTTACCACCAATTTTAGCTGCGTATTCACGGAGTTTCATTGCTACTTCGATTTCAGATGCGCCTCCACCAGCAACTATGTATGGAGACCTCATTACGTTTCTCAATACGTTGAGTGCGTCTTTGAGGCTTCTCTCTATTTCATCTAGTACCATGTCGCTTGCTCCACGTACTAGTATTGTAACAGCTTTTGGATTCTTGCATCCTTCAACAAATACCATTTTGTCGTTGCCGACTTTTCTCTCTTCTACTAGTTCTGCGTATCCAAGGTCTTCTGGTCTCAAGTCGCGTATACTACTTACTATTCTTCCACCTGTTGCTCTTTCTAGTTTCTCTAGGTCACTTCTCTTAACTCTTCTAACAGCAAGAATACCCTTCTTAGCAAGGAAGTGCTGAGCAACCTCGTCGATGCCTTTTTGGCATATTACGACGTTTGCACCTACTTCGGCTATTTTGTCAACCATTTCTTTTAGCATTTTTGCTTCTTCGTCTAGGAAGGCCTTGATCATCTCTGGGCTTGTAATGTTGATTTTAGCTGTTATTTCTGGTTTTTCTACTTCGAGGGCCGCGTCTAGTAGGGCTATTCTTGCTTTTTCAACTCTTCTAGGCATACCTGGGTGAACTACTTCTTTGTCTAATACTACACCATATACTAGCTGGGTGTCTAAGACGTTACCACCCTTCTTCTTTTCGATTTTAACATCATCTATTCTAAAGTCTTTTGTTCCATCTGGTCTGGGTTCGGCAACTGCTAGTGCAGCATCAATTGCCATATCTGCTAGTTTGTTTGCTACTACGTCTCCACCAATATACTTGCTTGCAATAGATGTCATTACGATTTTTCTTAGTTCATCTCTATTGTTGATGTCTATTGGAATAGCTGTTTCACGGAGTATTCTTAGAGCTTCTTTCAAGGCCTTGGTGTAGCCTTCAATAATTATACTTGGATGAATGTCTTGGTCTAGTAGGTCTTCTGCTTTTGCTAGAAGTGTACCAGCTAATACAACAGCACTTGTAGTTCCATCTCCAACCTCGGCATCTTGGGCTTTTGCAACTTCAACAAGGAGTTTAGCAGCGGGATGTTGAACTTCCATTTCCTTGACGATTGTAGCACCGTCATTTGTAACTGTTACATCACCAAAACTGTCAACTAGCATCTTGTCGAGTCCACGTGGTCCAAGACTAGTCTTTAATACTTCTGCAAGTGCTTTTGCAGCAGCTATATTGGATCTAAGCGCTTCTCTACCAGTGGTTCTCTTTGTTCCTTCTTTTAGTATTAAAACTGGTACACCGTAGAGGGCCATGAATGCTCACCCTATCAATCCAGTTATTTCGTAATCTAAACGGGTTCTATATAAATTTTCTTTCCATAACTAAATAAATGATCATTGAAGCCCTATCATAGCCCACCAAAACCTAAAAATATAATATTATTTAGAGAAACTTGTTACAGGAGATGGCAATGTATGAGTTGAAAACAAAAGAGGAATTGATCAGAGCTATTATGGGTAATGAAGTAGTATTAATAGAGTATTATGAACCAGAAAACAAAGATTGTGAAATAATGTATGAATCTATGAGGGAGTTTGCTAAATACGCTGATAAATCTATCTTCTTTTGCAGAGTAAACATTCGCGAACACCCTGAAATGGCCGATGTATCTTCTATACCAGCTCTACGAGTATACTATAGAGGAGAGGTAGTATTCGAACAACTCGGTGTATTGAGCTCTCCTGAATTAAATCTAAGAGTGATAAGAAGGAGTATTAGAGAAGTATTTAGTAATAGAAATATTTCAATTAGAGTGTAGTTCCTCGTGGTTTGATACATTACTATATGGGTAGTTCTCTCGTATTTACTTCTTCAACAATTCTTGATAGCTCTTCTTTTCTCAAGTAGACAATATATACAACTGGGTTTTCAATACGTGCTCTACTAGACCTGGGATTATAAACACCCTTCTCTCCAACCAATACATATCCATGATTTAAAACCTCGTTTAACTCTGCAACACTAGCTGATTTAAGAAATACTTCGAACTTCTCGGAGAATCCAAGGGCCTTTCTCAAATACTCGTCTGTTACTACTGTTCCACACACTATACAGGATCTATCTGGTGAGATAGCTTTAAAGCCACAACGAGGACACTCTAAAAACCCCTTGGGGCCCTGTGTATTCCAAGTATAGCGTAGTATTGAAACAAGGTCTTCTCTTCCAAGTTTTACTGAGGCATTGTATAATCTACTAATTTCTGGTATTACGGCGCGTCCGCCCCTTGTTACAATGTATTCGATTTGGTTTGGTGTGAGATTATCTACCTCACCAAGGATTTTAGAAGCAATATACTCGTTTAAAACAGGAGCTAGTCTCTTGGCTTTTTTAACGATCATTTCTCCCGTTGGCTTACTACTATAACCAGAAGCAATTGTTTCTATTATTTCTCTTATTATACTACGAGTTTTATCTGGTGGGAGTTGTAGTTCACTAGATAATCCAAATAATGCATCTATTTGCTCGTATACTTCATCTACGAGTTTATCTATGTTTATACTAGGCTGTGTTTTCTTTTTAGCGGGTTTTTTCTTGGTTGCTTCTTCTGTTTTTCTCTCGGTTTCAATGGTCTTTTTTGATTTTCCTTCTTCTACTTGTCTACTAGTATCTTCAGTGGTTTTAACTGGTTGTTTTTTACGGCTTTGTTTACCGGGAATATCAACCCCCTCTCCACTAGTATATAGGGGGATTTATTGAGGAATCAAGGAAGAGTTTTAATTAGATTCATTCTACTAGGACTCGCTTGGTTCTTCTTCGAGGGCCTTTGCAATCATATAGCTAATAATTAGTTTTGCAATGCTTTTCTTTGTTCTCAACTTGTTTAGGTATTCTATTACATCTTCTGGTGTTGCTTTATTATTGAATACTTCTTGTTTTATTTGTCTAGCTATGGAGTAGAGTATTTTCTCGTAGTCGAATTCTGATTCGACTTTATCACCATAATATCTATCAATCAACTCTGCAACAATATCTCCTATAACGCTTTCAACACCGTCTATTAGTTTTCTCTTGTATTGCGTTTTCATGTTCTTCCCTGCTAGTAAATCCTATGGGGTTAAGGAGTTATTAAATATTAATTATCTATAGAGGTGGACTAATACAGTGTTTTTCAACAACTGGTTTACCTGGTTCTCCCGGTCTAACTACTAACAACCCAGCACATTGAAGTTCATATACTAGTGGTGATGAAAACACGGTTACTACTAGTCCATTATGCGATAAACGAATACCGTTAACTGCTTCATGTCCTCTAATTACAATGCCTCCTTGAATTAACTGAATGGTTTTACTACTCACTATTCTACCATATAGTATGCCTGCACCGCGCGGTGAAATAGTGTAGTAGTCTGTGTGCTCGGTGGGATCACTCCATAAAACCTCTTCTAACAACCTACTACATTCTTCATTAGTGGAACATGTAAATGCTTCACGCCATGAACCAGTATTTAATACTTTCAAAGGAGGCCCTCCATGTAGTGCTAGAAAAACACCTTCTCTCACTACTGTCAGTGGTAGTTTATCAAATATCTCTATGGAGTATTCGTATAGAGAACTAGCTTCCAATCCATATTTCCTCTTGAGAACAACTGGATAGTCGTGTGGATGTGGTATAAGCCATAGTGGGGGTTCATGATTACCTCTCAGCAATACAACTCTCTGATTGAATTTCTCTTTTAGTTTTAATAGAAATGCAAGTGTTTCAAGTTGCATGTAGCCCCTATCTATGTAGTCTCCGAGAAATACTAGGACCGTATTGTCTCGAATACTCCACATGGTATCTAGTATTTTGAGGAGTGTATAGTAGTCGCCGTGAATATCTCCTATAAACGCGTATTCAACGCCGCCTTGTACTTGGATTACTCTTGGAGTAGCATACGAGGAGTTTAATGGGGGTTTATCTACATAGGTAATAGCTTCTTCTAGGAGTTTTCTATATGTAGAAGGAGAACTAACTGTTTCAAGGACTTCACGGTGTAACTCTAGGATTTCACGATTTAATAAATCCAGGTCTATACTAGTCATAACTCACACCTATAACGGGATAGATTGCATAAGAAGCGTTTTTTACATATTGATGACTCGTGTTTTCATCTATTACTTTATCGTAAAATCCCCATGCATGAACAATCACTTCTAGTGGAATATCGCTTAAAACATCTACGTGTAGATAGCTAGTTGCAATCTCCATTTGCAAAAACATATTTAATACCTCGACGAGCTCTCTCGTAGAAGGAGTAGTAATGTGTATTAAGAGGTAGTCGGAGTCTTTTCTATATGCATAGCGTAGTGTTAAATACTTGTATAGTTTGTTGTAAAACCTAGAGCGAAGATTTTTTACGCCTATTTTAGATTCAAGGTATTTTATTACTTCACTATTTCTCCGTATGCTTCTAGATGGCGGATTAAACAATCTGAATAATTCTACTAGCAATATCACGTCGTTTTCGTCGAGTTTTTCTATTTTATCACTTAGAGCTGAAGTCAACTCTATTGTGTACGTCTCGGGGTTTACTAGTGGAATAAGTGTTTCACGTATTGACATACATACACTGTATTTACATAGTGGGAAAACCACGTTCTCTTCGACTAGTGAGCAGTCTCCGAGAAAGTATATTATGTAGAATGGTACACTGGTGAAGGAATAGTATGAAGTAATGGTCTTCAAAGACTTTTTAAAACAGGGTAGATTTGTCTTCTGGGTTTTACTAATTAATAAAATACTTGGTTTGGGAGAGAGTGCTTCGAGTGGTACTACAAAGTACTTGGAGATCTCGCCTTTCTCTATGAGTCTATTTAAAACCCTCGACAGTTTTGATGTATTGTATCCTAGATGCTTACTTACTTCGCTAATTGACTTCCACTTGTCTAATTCCAATACTAGTCTATGTATATCTATAATCTCCACCACTATGGGATTAAGTAGTGGAGGGGAATTATAGTTGTTTTAATTGTTCAGCGGCTACCACTTCTACATCATTAATCAGGCGCGGCCAAGGTTCAACATCTATATGGTATGATTTAGTAGAGTGTAATATAAAAATTGCATTTATTAGATCAGCACGCTCGTGCATAATCATTCTATCATTAAACCATGTTTTCATCACGTAGAGTGCTCGGCCAAATGCCTTTTAATCACTGCTCATTGTCGGGAGTACTCCTCATCGCTATATTTCTATATTGAGTACTTCCCTTAATTTAACTTTTACTCTATCTGCTATTAACTTACCGTCAACTTTACCTCTCATAGTCTTCATTACTTCGCTCATTACTATATTGAATGCCTTGCTCTGTTTAGATAATAGTTTTTCTTTGTTGGAAGCTATGATGTTTTCAATTAACTTGTCGAGTTCGTCTACACTAGTTGTTTTTAATCCAAGAGCGTTGATTGCCTGTTCTACGGTGGTTCCCGGGTTTTTCGCGATGTATGCGAGGATGTCTGGAATTGCTTCTTTAGCAATAACTCCCCTCGCAACGGCTTCAACAACTCTTTCTATGGTGTTTTCATCAACTTCATCTATTGGTATTCCTTCTCTCCTCAACATGGGAATGGTATTAATAAATATACTAGCTATAACTGAATATGGTACTTTATCACCATATTTCTCAGCTAGGTATTCGTAAAAGTCTAGTTCTAGTGCATTTATTAATGCATCTGCAAGAGCTTTACTCAATCCGTGTTTTTCAACGAGTTTTTTGTATTTTACATCGGGGTGTTCTGGTATTAGAGTTTTTGCTTTCTCTACTAGTTCACTCGTTATACGAATTGGTGGTATATCTGTCTCGGGATACATTCTAGCAGAGCCCGGTCTTGGACGCATATACTTTGTAGTACCATCGGGGTTTGCAGCTCTTGTTTCTTCTGGTATACCAATTAGTGCTAGTCTAGCTCTTTCAACTACGGCTTTTAGTGCTTTTACTCCTTTCTCTTTTTCATCTGCAACTAGTACTATTGCATCTCTGTTTGGATCGGCACCTATATACTCGTATAGTTTTACAACGTCTTCACTTGTTATACCATAACCTGGTAGTTCATCTGTATGTATAATCCCTCCTACACCTCCCCATACTTTTGCATAGTCGCTTAACTCTGTTCCAAATCTCCGCCCGGGTTGTACTTCTCTACCAAGTAGCCCCTTGAATCCTGGTAGTTTAACAGCTAGTATTGCACCGTTTGGTAGGGATAGAGCTCTCTTTATGATTTTTGACTGGCTGTTTTTGAATAATTCTGATACGTCTACTATATCGTCTAGAAGGTCTTTTTCGCTTACACCTCTATTTAAGAGTTCACTTCTTATTTCTAGTAGTTTTAGCTGGCGTTGTACTTCGTATTCTATAACTTTTGGTATTAGATACAAGTGTTGTACTCCTTTAACCTCGATTTTGGCCCCGCCGGCAATACTGATGTTTATATCTTGTCTAATACTCCCCAATCCATGTTTTGCTTTACCAGTCAATCTCACTAATTGCCCGATTTTTAATGCTGTTTTCAATGCTAGTTCTGGAGAGTCTATGTCTGGACTTGTAGCGATTTCTATCAGTGGTATACCGAGCCTTTCTAGTGAATAGTAGACTTCACTTTCTTTTTCCTCTATTTTCTTAGCTGCGTCTTCTTCGAGGCAGAGGGTTTGAATACCTATTTTTCTATCTTCAACAGTAATACTGCCATTGAATGCAACTAGCATTGTTCTCTGAAAGCCACTGACATTGCTTCCATCAACAACTATTTTTCTCATAACGTAGATTTCATCTATTAACTCCATGTTGAGTGCTTTTGCCACGGCTATAGCTGTTAACAGTGATTCTTCGTCGACGTGGTGTGGTGGTTCTTCATCTGCTTCTACAAGACAAGTTGTTGGAGATGGAGCGTTATAGATGTAAGCTCTACTCCGCTTCCACTCCAGCATTGCGGCTGGATCTACTTCTCCTGTTTCGCTTCTCGCTGGTCTTAAATAGCGTTTAAAGGAATATACCTGGCTACTCGTAGACTCCTCGCTTGTTGGACATGGACAGAATAGTTTTCTCTTAGTGTTTAGTTGTACGTGGATTTCAAGTCCTACTTTTAAACCAATAGACTTGTAGAAGTCAACACTACTCATAATACCACCTTGGATACAAGTCTAGTGTGTGGCGGTCATTGAATTCACCAACCAAGTTTAATTCAAACAATTTTCTCACTTCATCAAGGTCTCTTGTAATCGAGCCTAGAATCCAAGACAATTTTACATATGCTACTTCTGGGAGGATGTCGCGTCCAGGTATAACCCCGGCTTCTAGGTACCTTCTACCAGTACTATAAACATTCATGTTTACATGTCCAAAGAGACATTGACTCGTCATAACTACTGGTATACCGTTTTCTACAGCTCTCTTTATTGTGTTTAATAGAGAGTTTGATGCGTGGCCTAGACCCGTTCCCTCTAAGACAATACCATGATAGCCCTTGTCTACTAGGAAATCTATTATTTCTCCCTGTAGACCAGGATACACCTTGATTAATGCTACTTTATCGTCAAATCTAGCTTTTAATACTGGTTGCTTTTCCCCTCTATACTCGTATATTTTCCCTATTACTTTTAATTCATGTGTTAATGGATTAACTATTGCTAGTGGCTTGTCATTGATTGATTGAAAAGCATCTCTTCTACTAGTATGCATTTTTCTAGCTTTTACTCCTCTATGAACAGCATTGTATTCGTCTGAAATATCCCTGTGCATTGCTATTACTGATTCTGCAAAGGGGGCTTTGCTAGCTACTATAAATGCACTTATAAGGTTGAAGACAGCGTCTGTACTTGGTCTATCGCTACTTCTCTGTGATCCAACGAATACTATTGGTGCTGATTTATTACTTATTCCAAAAGCCAATGCTGAAGCAGTATAAGACATTGTATCTGTACCGTGTGCAACGACTACTCCACTAACTCCACTTGTCAGCTCTCTATATACTTCTTCTGCTATTTTCTCCCATAGTTTTGGATTCATATCCTCGCTAAATATACTCATAATTTCCCTTGTGTTTACAACTGCTATATCTGTTAGTTCGGGGATCCACTCAATGATCTCTTCGGGTTTTAATGCAGGTGTTACAGCACCTGTTGAATAATCTACTTTTGACGCAATTGTTCCACCAGTGCTGAGCATAGTTACTCTTGGTAGATTGCCTTGTTGTTTTTTCTCCATTGTTGTCTCGATTAAACCGTGTTCTACGGTAACTGCTACTTCTTCTTTCTCAATAGACTCTATTTTCGAGATGTCAATACCTACATTGTAGCCGTTACTCAGTTTAATATTGATGATGTTTGAAGTAGAGTAGAGTTCTGGGCGTGGAAGTAGTATTCCCCTGAGTATAGATCCATCTCTTAGTTTTAAGACTACACGGTCGCCTGGTTTTAAATTCCTTGTTAAGAGATATTCAGCTGCTTTCTCTGTGTATCCATAGTATATAAGCATGTCTACCACGCTAATTGCAGGTTTTTATCCAGGATTATACACGTTTTATTACAAAATAAATAGTTTAATATGAAGGAGAGGAGTATTTCAAATATGCACGAGTAGTTTCTACGAGGCGTATTTCCAAGAAAACTTTATTGTGGATTCTACATGGATGGTGTAGACTCTGCTGTTTGCGGTTTTAGGAATCTTCTAACATATTCTACTCTATTTCTAACTCTTGGTGGCTTGTTTTTCTTTGGTTTTGGTGGTATTTTTGGTGTTGCACTTCTTACCTTACCTGCTTTTGTAAGTGAACCGTGTGTAGGCATATTCTTGCACCAATTGTATTTATGCTAAATAGTGATATTTAAAAATAGCTTTTTAACTTAATCCATATTTGACTGGGTAAAGAATATGTCTTCAACAAATAAAGTCTATTTAGTAGAAACACCATTTGGTATACTAGCAGTCAACGATGATAATGAAATAGTTGGTTTTGTAGAAGCACCTAGTAGACTAGATGATATAGTAGAATACTTGTTGAGTATAGAGAGAGGTGAAACAGTACCTCAACACGAGAAAATAGTTTCTCTATTGAAGGAAAAAGGCTATACACACGTAGTTGTAGAAGACTACAGTACTGCAAAAGCTGTTTCTCAAGCTGGTTTAACACCAGAAGTAGTACCTGGTAATCCAAAAGCTATATACATAAGATCGCTTCTATCAGAACTAGCAGTTAAATTTGGTTTTGCACAAAACACAGAGGAATACTTTGCTAAAATCCACGAGATAATGATGGAGTATGTTAGGAGAAAACTTAGAAGAGAAGCCCAAAAGAGAGACTTACTAGCAGTACAGGCTATAAGAGCAATCGACGACATTGATAGAACAATTAATTTATATGTAGCTAGATTGAGAGAATGGTATAGCGTCCACTTCCCAGAGCTAGACGAGCTAGTTAGAGACCACCAGGAATACGCTAGACTAGTATACGATCTCAGACATAGATCTAACTTTACAGTTGAAAACCTACGTAGACTCGGACTACCAGAAGATAAAGCAAGTAAAATAGCAGATGCGGCTTCAAAGAGTATAGGTGCTGATCTAAGCGACTTCGACTTAGACTACATTGGAATACTTGCAGGTATTATACTAGACCTGTACAAGCTAAGAGAAACACTTGAAACATACATAGACACCGTTATGAAAGAAGTAGCTCCAAACATTGTAGCCCTAGTAGGCCCCAAACTAGGTGCTAGACTACTAAGTCTAGCTGGTGGACTAGAAAAACTAGCAAAACTCCCAGCAAGCACAATACAAGTACTAGGAGCCGAGAAAGCATTGTTTAGAGCACTTAGAACAGGTGGTAAACCACCAAAACACGGTGTTATATTCCAGCACCCAGCAATACACAAGAGCCCCAGGTGGCAAAGAGGTAAAATCGCCAGAGCACTAGCTACAAAACTAGCTATAGCGGCTAAAGTAGACTACTTCTCCGGTAGGTATATTGGAGATAAACTAGTACAAGAATTCGAACAGAGAGTAGAAGAAGTTAAGAAACTATATCCAAAACCACCACCAAGACCCGAGAAACCACCAAGACACCCAGAAAGAGAAAAGAAAAAGAGGGAGAAAAAGAAGTAGTATGTAGGTGAGTAGAAATGAGCATGGTTGTCTCTATTAAACCACACGAGAAATACAAGGGCGTTTACATCGTAGAATTAGAAGATGGTAGCATAAGACTAGCAACGAAAAACCTTGTTCCAGGACACAGAGTCTACGGTGAAAGACTCTTTAAATATGGAGATGTTGAATACCGCGAGTGGAATGCTTACAGAAGTAAACTCGCTGGTGCACTAATGAACGGCCTTGCCGAACAGCCTATTTCAGAGGGAGATAGAATACTCTACTTGGGCGTTGCATCTGGAACAACAGCTAGCCACGTATCAGACATTGTTGGCCCAAAGGGCAGGATTTACGGGTTGGATGTAGCGCCGAGAGTAATGAGAGAATTCATAATGGTTGCAGAAGTTAGAAAGAACTTGTATCCAATTCTAGCTGATGCAAGAAAACCCAGAGAATACCGTCACATAGTAGAACTAGTTGATGGAATATATGCTGATGTAGCACAGCCAGAACAAGCATCAATAGTAGCTGACAACGCAGACGTGTTCTTAAGAGATGGTGGATACCTACTCCTAGCTATTAAAGCGAGAAGTATTGATGTAACCAAGGAGCCAAGCGAGATCTACAAGAGAGAAATCAATACTCTCAAAGAACGCGGATTTGAAATAATTGACGTTGTACACTTAGAACCATACGACAAAGACCACGCAATGATACTAGCTAGATTCCATAGAAAGAAGTAAAAACAAAATGTTTTTTCCAAGTTAAAAGATATTAAGTTGGAAAACAATTATGGTTTTTTGAGTAAACACGATAAACGGGTTGACAGTTGCCAGAGACCAGTGAACTAGTAGAAGAAGTCCTAAAAATAGTGAAAAAAGCGGGTTTTAAAGCAGACTTGATACTATATCCGAGAGAAAATAGAAGTGTAGACGTAGTTGCTAGACTAGGTGATAAAGCACTAATCATCAAAGTAGTAAATGATGCTAGTAAACTGACGAGACAGGAAATAAGCGACTTGAAAAAAGCTAGAATAGCATATAATGCATCAACTGTTATCGTCGCACATGAAGATAGAAGTGAGAAAATGGAAGACGAAGTAGTCTACTACAAATACGGTTCAATAATAATTACACCCGGCACACTCGAGCAAAACCTTGTTAAAAACGAAAAACTCATTGTTGCATACATACGTGGAAACTATATTTTGAAGATAAACCCCGAGAAGTTCAAAAAGAAACTAGAAGAAACACGCATATCTCGAGGAGCAATAGCCGACGCGCTAGGTATAAGTAAAAAAGCAGTATATATGTATGAACGCGGAGAAATGTATATAACTCTAGAAAAAGGCTTGAAACTAGCCTCTCTACTCGGCGAAGACGTATTTGACGAATTCGACATATTTAATGAATCAATAACAGAGGAGTCGCCGGGTGAAGACCTCGCTTTAAAACCCAGAGACGAGGTTGAAAGAATACTCTATAAAATAGCGAGTAATATGAGAAAAACACTTGTCGCTTTTTCTAGAATGCCCGTAGACATAGTGTTAAAGGGAAGGACATGTATATCAATTGTCAAAGAAAACGTATATGAAGACCTGAGAGAAAAAATAGAAAACGCTGGAAAACTAGCCGAGAAAATAAACTCGAAGCTAATTCTAGTTAAATCACCAAGAGACGTTTTACAGTTAAAAGATATAGAAGAAAACCCCAATATGGAAACATAGCTCTAGCAATATAAATTGGTGGAGTAGTTGAAATATGTAATTACTGGTAGACCTGGAGTAGGAAAGTCTACATTGTTTAATACAATAGTAGATACATTAAAGAAACACGGCTTTACAGTAGGAGGTATAATAGCACCCGAAGTACGCGAGGGAACATTGAGAACTGGATTTATGATTGTCGATATAGCAACAGGTGAAAAAACCTGGCTAGCTAGACGAGACTATCCTAGTACAGTAAAAGTCGGTGCATATGGCGTACTAGTTGATGAAGCGGATAGAATTGTTGTTAAAGCACTTGAAAAAGCAATCCAGGAAGCCAGTGTTATAGCAGTAGACGAAGTTGGACCTATGGAGTTAAAACTACCCTCTTTCAAACCCTATCTACTCAAAGCACTAGACTCAAATAAACCAGTAATACTCGTTGTACACTATAGACTAAACGATGAAGAAATACTCTCGAGATTAAGAGATGCTGAGAGGATAGTTGTAACAATTGAAAACAGAGAAAAACTAAGAAGAGAAATACCATTGAAAATAATAAGAGCTTTAGCCGGCTCAGAGTCTAGATCGGCCTGATGTATCTAAGTATTTTCTTCTCGAAATCCTCTCTCTTTACACCCTTGATTAGAACTGTTTTTATTCTGCTCCCTCTTAAACCATAAATTACATCTATATTTGATGATGGTATTTTCAAGTTTGACGATAAATACCCTATAAGACTGGAATTACATCTACTATCATTTTCTACGTCTCTAGTTTTAAAGACTAGTTCATCATTATCTATAGTTAAATAGGTTTCTCTAGGGTCTTCTTCCACTCTCACAGTTAGTAATAGTCCATCACTAGTTTCAGAAATGTTTTTACTTATTATTTTGAGGAGTGACTCGCGGAATTCATCTATAGTAGTCAAATCCCGGACACCAAGTATTTAATTTATACTATTGTGGTATAAATGTTTTTCAGTGAAGAGACATGTCTCAATATATTTTACTAACTGTTGTTTGTGAGACTAAGTAGTAGACTGGTTAGCTCGTTGTAACCAGCATTGGTGCGTATTCCACGTGGGTCCATGTGTGTTCTTGATGCTTTAAATCCTGCTTCACGTAGTTTTTCAATAACGACTGTTACACTAGGCATGTTGATTTTGAGTACTGAGCATAGCTTGTCTAGTCTGATGTATGGATTTTCTATTTCTGCTTCGTTGAGTATTAAACTAGCTGTTTTACGTGTTTCATTTGATATCCAATTGTGTTTTTCAATGTTGTTAATTAGTTCACTAGTAGTATTGTAGTCGTATATATTGCAAATCCAGGTTTTGCCGGCGACTAGTGGTTTTGAACCATCACTGCATTTAACATCTAATTCCTCTATACTACTAGTAAATCCTCTCTCCAGTGTCTTTGGACAATACCATAGGTAGCCAATACAGTTTTCTACTGTTTTATATGCTTCCCACGCGCTCCTTTTAGACTTAAAGAATACTCTTATAAAGTATTTGTATACAAGGACTACGAGTGGTTTTAAATCTATTTCTAGAGAAGCCGCTCTCAACACAGTGTTTGCTATTAGTAGTCTTGTAGCAAATTCTTTTTCAAAATCTACTTTGAAGCAATTGCTCCAGTATCTTGATAGTGTTTTATGTGGATAGGTACAGGAGAGGGGGCCGGTATCAGTGGCTGTTACTCCTATATATGCTTCTTTATTTAGTGGTTTAAGCGCGGAATCTATGTAGGGGGATGGCGAGCCATAGGGATCTACGTCGACGTAGTCTACAAGTACACCTGTAAAAACAAGGTTGTTTAGTAGTGTATTGGCTTCGCTGTTATATGCTTCAAGCCTCTCAGCGAGATTATTTAACAATATGTTTTTTACAATGTAGTTGTAGGCTCTGGGGTCAACATCGTTTAATATACCTTTGCCGCTTGATTCAAGCGCTATTCTAATTCCTCTTATACCAGTACCTGCAAGAGCGTCTACAAAGAAAAATTCTTTGTTTTTAAATATTGTTTTTAGAAACATAGTGGTGAAATCACGGCTGATAACTGCTTGTGGATTGTAGAATACAGGCATCCATGCTGGTTCTATTGAGCCATCAGGCCTCTTATATCGCTCTAGGCGTGGAACAATTATTTTTGCAAGCCCCTCGTTTAATACTTCTTCGTATTGTGTATTAACCATCATATACCTCACTTGTAATTAATTTTCAGAATGAGAGCTCCTCGTCATTAATCAGGCGGTTTACTATTCATCATCAATTGTAAATTGTGTTATAAGAGTATTAAAACTACTACTTCTTTGTTTTTTCAACGAGGTATTCAACGATTATTTCTGGCGGATTTACTCCTGTAGCCCTCCTTAAACCCTCCCAGTTTGGAAACGCGTTTACTTCTAGTATGTAGTGTTTACCCGTGTTTAAATCGTATGCTACGTCAACACCTGCATAGTCTAAACCAAGTGTTTTTACTGCTTTAATAGCTATTTGAAATACTTCTGGTGCTTCACTCTCTTCAACTCTTACTCCACTTGCGCCTTGTGCTATATTGGTTTTCCAAGAACTACTAATCCGCTTCATTGCACCTATAACTCTATCACCTACAACAAAGACTCTATAGTCGAATCCTGGTTTTTCAAGGAATTCCTGGTAGTAGCTTGGTAGTCCAAGGTTTTTCAAACTCCTCGTTATGTGGAATGAAATATCTGGGTCTTGGATTAAAGTACCACCTAAACCAAGGCTTCCAATTATTGGTTTATAAACTACTTTCTTTTTCTCATTTGTAAACCTCATCGCTGAAAACGGGTTTTCTGTAACTAGTGTTTCTGGTACTGGTAGTCCAGTTAAGTGGAGTTTTAATAAACACCTCCATTTGTCCCTGGTAACTAGTGTTGCAGTTGGATTGTTAACTACGGGGATTTTAGAAGCGAGGGCCTCGATAACTCCTATTCTCTTTAAAAAAGTATCTGGTGAGAGGTATAATCCAATATTTCTCATTAATGCAGCGTCGACATCAACCGGGTTGGGGCCGTGGTATACTTCTACTCCTCTCGTAGTGATTTTGGCGTCTAGTAGATGAGCTTTTAAATAGACTGGTGTATGACCTTTTCTCTCTATTGCCTCTATTAACTCTTGAGCTGTTTTGGGTGGTGTTTTTCTATATTCAATAACAGCTATTTTCACTTGGATTACACCTTGAAAGCTACTACTATGTAGATAACTGCAATTAGAGATATAATAGTGGCTAGGAGAGTGGCTTGGATAGAATGAGATATAACGGCTCCTATTAGTGAACCCAATATAATAAATGTAGAGAGTAGAGCGTATAAAGCAATCGCGTCACTTCTATCTAGATGTACATCGATTAATCTAGTAGCTAGTAGAGAAGCTACAACTAATACCGTCATACTAAGTAAGCGGTATACCGAGTCTTCTAGAACTATAATTAGCGCTGTGGAAGCCAGTGTAGCCAACAAGATCAAGCCTATTAGTGTATCATACTTCTTCATTATCACACCTTGCTGATTAATACATCAATGAGATTTTTAATTTAAATCATTGTTTTACGAGTTTGTAGAGTACATAGGATAAAATAACAGTGTATACAATTCCCTCTAGTGGCTCTACATTCAATACTAATTCGTATAAATTACTTCCTTTCTGTGTTTTAAACTCTCTTCTCAAACGCTCTTCGCTTGATAGAAATACTCCAAGTAGTGGTTTATTATAAGTCAATGCTTCTTCTACTGGTAGATAGACGGCTTCTACTCCTATTGAGCGGAGTACATGGGATAATAGTATTCCAGCTCCCTCGAGAAACCTTGTAGATGTAATAGCAGTTATTGGTTTACTCAGCGAGGCCTCTATAACATCACTGTATTTTTCAATAAAGGATTTCACGGTAACAGTAAATCCCTCGCGGCCGTGTTCAAACAGCCTCTTCCCCCTTATATTCAGGCTTGATTTATAGATTTCAGAGATCGCTATGAATGATGCTAGTGTTGTATATAGTGATGCTGATACAGAGTCGTTTGTTGGAATCAACTCTACATTGTAGTATCTAAGAGTATTTCTAATCATTTCATTAGGTGGTGTTGGAGAAAATGCGAGGTATTCAACTCCTAGAATACGTAGTACTTGAAGCGACTGTATTAGTTTTGAATACTCACCAGTACTGAATACTATTGCAGAATAGTCTTCTCGGTATGGTAGGAGATAAATACTAGACTCTTCGCTCTCGGCTAATACTGGGTGTTTACTCCCCTGAAATATTAGTGAAGCCCAGTAGAGTAGACTAGCAGCTGAATATCCAAATCCTGTATACGAGTATATATGGATGTTTCCTGGTGATTGATTTAAAAAACTAATTAATTTACTTGAAAGACTGCGTGCAAATCTTTCTACTTCTTCTATTTCTCTAACTACTTTGTCTAGAGCACTGCTGTCTCTAAGCACTTGCAACAACTGCATTCTCGTTCATCCGGTTGTGGTGGTAGTAACTCTATTATACGTGGCAATAGCTTCTTAACCTTATTAACGTTTTCATTCATGGTTTTAATTACTTCTTCAGCTGTAACGGGTTTCTCTGCCCATACATCGTAGTCTGTTACCATTGCTATTGTAGCATAGCACAACTGTGCTTCACATGCAAGGTTTACTTCGGGGACAAGCGTCATTCCTATAATGTCTGCTTTAAATACTTCTTTCCAAACCCTGCTCTCGGCCCTTGTACTGAATCTCGGGCCTTCAATACATACATATGTACCCTTATCGTGGATCTTGATATCTGGAAATTCAGCTGCCGCCTTCAATATTATTTTTCTGAGGTGGTTGCAGAATGGATCGGCCATGCCTACATGTGCTACTACTCCTCCCTCGAAGAATGTGTGGGGTCTATATCCTTTTGTCATATCTATGAATTGATCTGGTACGACAAAATCTCCTGGTTTATAGTCTTCTCTTAAACTCCCAACTGCTGAGACAGCAATAACCCATTTAACACCCAGTGTTTTCAAAGCCCAGATATTTGCCCTGTAGTTTACTCTATGCGGAGGTATTTTGTGGCCTTTTCCATGTCTAGCGAGGAATGCTATTTTACGTCCTGCTAGCTCGCCCACTATTATATTGTCGCTTGGTGCTCCATATGGAGTGTATACTTTTATTTCTCTGATGTTCTGGATGCCTGGTAGTTCGTATAGTCCACTACCACCAATTATTCCTATCTCGGCTTTGACTGGTGGTTCGAGGAGCATTGATTCCACCACTATGCTGTTTTCAATTTATATATCTTTTTCTCTGTATTGTATTCAATAATGTTTTTCTCGATGAGTACTTCTAGTGCTCTCTTATAGTATTCTTCACCGACATCTATACCGTACCAGTCTTTGAATCCTTGTATTATCTCTTCGTAACTCCACTCTGTTTTACCGGTTTCTTTGTGGGTTTCAGTCATCATTCTCTTTATGAATTGATAAGTGTCTTCTAGCCTTGTCCATGGATACTGGAACCAAATCCATTCTTTGACTTCTAGGTAGTAGTAGTCTGGTTTGAATTTTGCTACGGGGCTTATCCATTGTAGTGCAGCTGTTTTTACTTCTCTTGGATTCCAGTGTGTTTTTATATAGTCGCGAGCAAGTAGGAGTGTTTCACCAGTGTCTACTATGTCGTCTACTACGAGTACATTCAAATTGGAGGCGTCTATATCATATGCAAACTTTATTATTGCTTTCTCTTCTACTTTAGCTGCTTCTGTCCAGTGCTGGCTTTGAATACTAGCTAGGTTTTCCACGCCTAGAAAGTCGCATAGAAGTCTTGCTGGAACATATCCACCACGTGCTACTGCAACAATTAAATCTGGTTTAAACCCGTCTCTCTTAATGATGTCTGCTAGGTGCATTGCCCAGTCTACTATTTCCTCCCATGAAACTAGTTTTACTGGAATACGGGACATCTCTATCACATATTACTTATATACACTCTGGATTTAAATCAATAACTCTATTGATACAATAGTTTACAGTGCTGTGAACAAAGATTATTTGAGTGCTAGTATTAGTTTTGATGGTGTTGTAAAACCTCTGCCACTATGGTGTAGTAGTATCTTGGCTTTATTTAAATCCCATCCATACCTAGTATAAAGCTCTTCTAGTACGTGTACCGCTTTAACCTCGGCTATAAATAGAGTTGACTCGCCGACTTCTACCTGGTTTACCACAGTACACTCGAGAAAACCAAGCATTCCATCTAATCCAGGTGTCTCGATAACACTAGATTTCACGGTTTTCAAACCAAGTAGTTTAAACTTATCTACTTCACGCCCACTAGTAGTTCCAGCCTTGTAGACTATATCTACGTGTTTCTCGCTGGGAATGTTAATAGTAAACTCTCTTGTCTCAGAAATATACTGGTGTGTAAGACTACCCCTCCAAATAGATACAGTAATGAGAAAGGGTTCATCAGAAACAGGTGAAACCCACGATGCAGCCATAACATTTAACGAACTACTCTTATTCCTAGAGACGATTAAGTACACTGGGCGTGGGTGGAGGACGTGATAGTTACTTGGAGATATAGACTTATACATTTGATCCCCCTTTAATGAAAACAATTCCAATAAAAAATTTAAATGTTTCGCAATAATGATAAATCAAAGCATATCTTTACGCTTGCTTGGATTAGAGCTATAATAATTGTTTTTTCTTTATATTCTTTAAACACTTCAATACAGAGTATTACTTACTCTAATCGTGAAAAAATCGTAAATCTATAAACTATTCAACACCTACTTCTTTCTTTCACTAATAAAAATCAAGCATAACTTATAGCTATGAGCTTCAAAATTAAATCTAAAATAGTAATTTACCATATTAATCTATTTCTAAACCAATCAACCAGTTCGTTTATAACCCTTTTTCTCGAATTATATGTAACAAATACGTGTTCTCCCTCATCAAGCAATATTAGTTTCTTGTCTATAGAGTTTACTCTACTAAAGAATTCTTCTGACTGCTTATATGGTACAACATTATCGTTTTTTGCATGTATTATGAGAATGGGTACATGTATTTTCTCAGCTAGATCCATTGCATTTGATTTAATTATAGATTCTACGCCCTCTTCTCTAAGTCTATTTGGACCAAATATATAGAATTCATCAACTTTCTGAAAGACTTTGTTTCTTATATCTCTTTCAACAAGTTCACCAAAATTTATGGCAGGGGCTAAGAGAGCTATAGATGAAATTTTATCTTGATATTTAACAGCAGTTTTAATAGCTACGTGACCACCCATACTAAGACCAATCAAACCTATTTTTCTGGGTTTAAAGTGTTCCACGATAAATTTCAAAGCGTTTTCAGCATCTTCAATAGCATAATCTAGTTTAAATTCATCGAAAGGTAAAGGACTCTCTCCATGACACCTATAGTCAAATCTAAAAACGGCTATATTAGCACTGCATAGCTCCCTAGCAATATCTACAAAGAGCCTACCAGCTTCAATTTTATTACCTGTAAAACCATGTAACATTAAAACCATTGAAGATGTACCTGAACCAGGTATATGTATATATGAAGACAGCTCAAACCCGTTACTTGGAAAAGTTAAGGGCTTTTCAAAACAAGACATTTTTATCACTGCTTTATATAAAGGAACATGTCAACTTATAAGACTTTTAATGTGTACTCGACGGGAATACAATAAGTTAAGTTACACTTACTATCTACTACTTGAATCTAGGAACAGTCGAGTAGACCGGTCGTAGATGGAGAAAGCTGTAGTTACTCGTAATTATTGATTTATACACTTGATCCCCAATGAAACTATTCTCTCAAAGAATTATAAAGCATCAATAAATAGAGTATTGAATGAGAGTGCGGGGGTGCCCGAGCCTGGTCAAAGGGGTCGGGCTCAGGACCCGATGGCGTAGGCCTGCGTGGGTTCAAATCCCACCCCCCGCACTCCTATAACAATACTCTGTGTAGACTAGGATGACTCTATAATGATTTAATTCAATTTAATGGAACTCGTAGTTAACGGCATAACTTCTAATAACTTCTTCAAGTAGTTTTCTAGCTCCTTTGAAGACACTGTCATTTGTTTTCCTGTTTTTCTCCCTATATAGTACTTCATCTCTCTGCATTCATTAATACACTCGGCTCTAGCTACTATATCAGCAAGTAAGGTATTGAATCTACTTAGATGTGGATCTAGCCTGCTGGAAATTCTCACTAAGATAATTTTTCGTTGTTTTAACTCTAGTATCATTTGATATAGTAGTTCTCTATATCGATCTGGTTTCTCTGTGGCACACATCGAAATCTCAACGCCGTGAAAGACAACAATGTGTGGCTTGTATTCGTTGATCAGTGAATACTCTAGATAGCTCTGTTCTCTAAGGCTGTATTTAAATGGATCTATATATTCAAATTTCATATTACTAAGTATTTTCTCTATAAGTGACTCTATAAGAGACTCGGATTTTACACCTATAATTTTCTCTATTACCTCTTTTAATTGTTTTACAATGGCTTCCTCTATATTTAAATATGAAATAAACAAGACCTTTAAACCACTCGCTGCGGCAATTAACGGTATTAACAAAGTGAATTCGGGTGATTGATGTTCTGGTATAACTTCTATGTATATGTATTCACCTGGTTTAACATCGATGTCTAACCCTGTTTTCTCTACGATTTCTCTTAGTTTAACTCCAATATCTTCTCTATGCTCGACGGAGAGAGGGGCTTCTAGGAAGATTATTCCCTTATTTTTCTGAATTGAAAAATAGATTACGGAGTCGCGTAGTTCCTCACCACGTATCTTTTTCACTTCCATTGATCTAACTACTTTGTCTTTTTCAATTTCGTTCTTCAAGATTATCACTGCGTCTGCGATGAACTCTATACCCTCTGTTTTAATTCTATGTTCTCCAAGTGGTATTTCTGCTGTTAGAACAACTACTCCATTAATGGTTTTCGACAATTCATAGAAGAAGTTTTGTAGATATGCTTTACTCCTAGCGCTTTCAGCAATAACCTCTAGAGCAGGAGTTATAGAGTCTACTACGAGTGTTCCTGGTTTAAATTTGGCTATTTCTCTTGAAATGCTTCTAAGAAACTCTTCAAACAATCCTTCCTGGGAGAATATTGGTAGTTTTACAAATTTCACTAGTCCCTTTGACTCCAGGTATTCAAAGTCTAATCCGTGGCTCTTGAGGTTTCTATATAATTTCTCTTTGTCTTCATATAACTCCATAAAGAGACATGGAATATCCTTTAATGCTCTTTCATAACATATAGTTGACGATAAAACCGTTTTACCTGTTCCTGGTTGTCCAGCAATTACAATAGTACCATTTCTCCAAATAGACTCTCCTAAATATCTACTTAGAAAATCTATTACTCTTTGTTTGCCATTATCCACCAAGAGCACCTAGAACTCCGAAATATATGGATTTTCACCTTCTTTATAAATGTTTAAAGATACATATAAAGTTTTCCTATGGATTTCCCAACTAGTATGGAGGAATCTCTGAAAATAACACCTCGTAGTCTACACCTCTCTTTCTACCAGTATATACCATTAATACTAGCATGCCTAGAATTAATAGAGAGACAATCATGGTGAAACCAACTATTATTAAAGACTCGCCAAGGCCTATCAGTGTAGATGCAAAACCAGTGCTAGTCAATATAACTCCAGATATAACCATGAGCTTTCTATTCTTGAAGACAAGTTGTCTAAACAATCTCTCTCTAACTAGAGATATGGAGAGCGCTGAAATCCCAATGAAAACCATGAAGAAACCATAGTTTAAAACGGCTATACCAAATAAAGCTAGTTTTAAAACCGGGTATACCTCAACGAGGTAAAACGGCGTTAAAACAAGGAGTGAGAGAGTAAAGGCTATATAATAGTGGCTTCTAAGTGAACGCCCCGGCATTAATTTATCACTACTTATAGCGTGAAATATCCTTATAACAGTGGCAAAGCTTGTTAAAACAGTATTGAAGTAGAATAGAAAACCAGTTATACCAAGTAGAATGACCAGGTACTTATTGGCAAAATATATTGATAAATACAGTGAAATACCGGGTTCTATTGGAGTAGTCCCCATGATGCCAGCTAGTTCTGAACGATAGAAGTTGTAGAGATAGCTATATGCAGATATAAACTCGTATCCAGTGAAAGCTGTAACGACAACAGGTGTTGCAATATATAGTGCTAGTAGGACACTATACCCTGCTAAAAGACCCCTCCAATAAGACCTATGTGGGTTTTCTACTTCTCCAGCGATAAAACCAGTTGTTTCAACACCGAAGAAAGCCCATAACGCCACGAGTATTAAATATGATGTACTAGTAAACGGGTCTACGGCTTCAAGTCTAGGTATTCCAGGCCCCCCGCTCAGTGCTAATTGAGTTATTGAGTAATAGCTTCCATTGAAGAATCTATTCCAGTTATTTACAAATACAGTGTTAGAAAATGGTATGCTTAGAATTAATATATAAGACAATGCAACGAGTGGAATTAACGTCGTAATCCTAAGACTCGCCTTCAATACTCTTACTCCACTAATATTCAATGCAAAAACAACTATTACAACTAGTGCTCCAAAAACAAGTGCTGTAATAGGCTTTGAAAACACCTCTCCGAGATATACGAGTTGAGAGTCGCCAGTTATAACACCACTTGTAACGAGTGCACTACCCAGTATTTTAACTGATGAATAAGATAAATAACCAATTCCATGGAATAACGCATATAGATATAGACATATCGCTATAATACCTACAACCGGGTCTAATCCACGTGTAATAAAGTAGTAGAAAGACCCTGTTCTCGGAAAAAACGAAGAGAAAATCGCAGTAATTAAAACCAAGGGGTATATTAGCAAGCCGGCGAAGAAAAACGATAGTGGAATTACACCGCCATATGCTCCTGGAAACCCTGTTACTGTTACAGAGAAGAATAGTAGTCCAGAAGCCAGGGGGTTTGCAATACTCCAGAGGAATACATCAAGCCATGTAAAGACTCGCCTACTTTTTTCCATATCACTCATTAGACCACCACGGTGCCAGTTCTACGTACACCCCCTCTCTACACATACTCATAGTTTTAATTCACACTAATATTTTTATCTATATGAGCCTGCTCGTTAGCCACTGGAAAAACTTATTATGACTTCTCGTATTAAAGGGATAAATTGACTCAAACGCATTTAATGCCTAGACTAGAAAACGGGGTATTTGAAACGTGGTTTTCGAAGGTGTTAAGGAAGCACTCAAGAAGTTTCTTAGTCAAGAGAAGTACGAGGAGGCTGTTAACGAGTTTGTAAGGGATTTACAGAGGGAGTTGATTAAATCAGATGTTAATTTAAAACTAGTCTCTGAAATATCAAGTAGAATAAAACAAAGAGCACTAAATGAAAAACCACCACCAGGGGTTTCAAGGAAGAACTGGTTTATTACTATTGTATATGAGGAGCTACTGAGGCTTCTTGGGGGAGAAAAGAAGCCAGTTGTTAAACCAGGTAAAAAACCATGGATTATACTCCTAGTTGGATTACAGGGTAGTGGTAAAACCACCACGGCTGGTAAACTAGCATACTTCTATAAACTAGAGGGTTATAAAGTAGGACTGGTAGCAGCAGACACGTATAGACCAGCAGCATACGAGCAACTCAAGCAACTAGGTGAGAAAATAGGTGTTCCAGTATATGGCGAGCCAGGCGAGACAGACGCTGTTGAAATAGCCAGGAGGGGTGTTGAATACTTTGTTCAAAGAGGATTTGATATTGTAATAATAGATACTGCTGGAAGACACCATAGAGAGGAGATGTTGCTCGAAGAAATGAAAGAGATTTATAAAGCAGTAAATCCAGACGAAATAATTCTAGTTATTGATGCTGCAATTGGACAGCAAGCATACAATATAGCCAAGAAATTCCACGAGGCAACTCCAATAGGTTCAATAATAGTTACAAAACTAGATGGTACAGCAAAAGGCGGTGGTGCACTATCAGCCGTTGCAGCTACTGGTGCTAGAATAAAATTCATTGGAACAGGCGAGAAAATAGAGGATTTAGAAGTCTTTAAACCACAGAGGTTTATCTCGAGAGTTCTCGGTCTTGGAGATATTGAAAGCCTTGTTGAATCAGTAAAGAAAATGCAATTGGAGTTCACGGAAGAAGACGCTAAGAAGCTAATAGAAGGAAAACTAAATATGAGATTAGTATACAAGCAACTTCTGAGCATGAGGAAGCTCGGACCTCTTAGAAAAGTACTTCAAATGATTCCTGGATTCGAACTCAAAATTCCAATGGAGGTAGATACCAAGGAATTAGAGAAGAAAATGGATAAGTGGATTGCAATAATAAACTCTATGACCTACGAAGAACTAGACAATCCAGAAATAATAGACAGGTCTCGTATGAAGAGAATTGCTTATGGAGCAGGAGCATCAATAAACGATGTACGCGAACTACTCAAACAATACGAGGCTATGAAGAAGTTAATGAAGACATTGAGGAGAAAAGATGTATTGAAGAAACTAGGTATTCAACTACCTGAATCACTAGAAGAGGAAGAAGGAGCTGGAAAATAGGGGTCTACTGTGAATCAAAACATAGAGGGATTTAGTAAACTAGTAGAAAACATCGTCAATAAAGCAGAAAGCATTCTCATAGAATACCCATTGTGTAACTCGTGTCTTGGAAGAATGTTTGCAAAATATGGTATTGGACTTTCAAACTATGATCGAGGATTTACATTGAAAACACTTCTAGCCATAAAAATACATAACGAGTATACCACCAATACCCCGAGGAGAGAAGTACACAAGATACTAGCAGAGAATGGAGGGGGCCAAATAGCATCTACCTATAGAAAGATATATGGTGAACAAATAGAACCTAGAAAATGCCATATTTGCAGTGGAAAACTAGGAGAAACACTAATTGAAGCAATAGCTAGAGAGGCTTGTAGTAAACTCAGAGAATACAGTGCATCTACATTTCTAGTTGGAATAGTACTTGATAGAGAAATACTCGAGAGAGAACTAGAAATAATAGTAAAACATGGATCAGATTCAACCGAGTCAATTAAAAGAGAGTTAAAGAGAGAAATAGGCAAGGCCATAATGGAAACCTGTAATATACAGCCAGATTTTGCAAAACCAGATGTTGTACTAGTTATATCTTTCGATAGAGAATTCAACTACTCTATTAGTGTAGAAGCAAACCCCATATTCCTCACTGGCAAATACTGGAAGAATGGGAGAAATATATCACATATACCATGGTATACACGTAGTGGAGGCAAGAAATACCCTATTAGCATACAGGAGTTTATTGAATACGCATTAAAAGACCTCTTTGAAGCAGAAGAAGTTGTTATCCACGCTGCTGGACGCGAAGACGTAGATGCTAGAATGATTGGTAGTGGACGTCCCTTAATCATAGAAGTTAAAAAACCAAAAAGAAGGAGTGTTCCCATTGATCAAGTCAATAGTGTTCTCTTAGAGAAGTATACAATAGCTCCTATAAGAGTAGAAGTCTACTCAGAGAGCTCTAGGCGCGAAATCGGATTAATCAAAGAGACCAGTAAGCAGAAAAAGAAGGTTTATAGAGTATCTATTTATTCTAGTGAACCAGTAAATCCAAGCGAGCTACAAGCTCTAGAAGAGTTCTTCTCGAATAGAGAGATTAAACAGAGAACTCCAACAAGGATACTTAGAAGGAAGAAGGATAGAGAGAGGCGTCGTAGAGTCTACACTGTTAAAACTTACATGGTGTCAAACAGAGTGTTCGAGGCACTTATACACTGTGATGGTGGACTCTACGTAAAGGAATTAGTTCATGGAGATAATGGAAGAACAACTCCTAGTTTCAGCGAATACCTCGGTAAAAAACTAATACCCTTTGAGCTAGATGTTGTATATGTTGAAGACGTAAAATAGTTAAAAATAAAAGAGCCGACAAGACTAGTTCATGTGTTAGAAGTTTGTTTTGCTTAGTGGGTTAAGGGTGTATTTACATGGTTAAAGCACCAAGGGGTTTAAGACATAGAACGAGAAAACTATACAAAAAGAACATTCGTGAAAAAGGAGCAGTGCCTAGTCTAAGCCTACTAATGATTGAGTATAAACCAGGAGACAAAGTCCACATTATTACAAATCCAGCAATTCATAAAGGCATGCCGCATAGAAGATATCATGGTAAAACAGGAGAAGTAATCGGGAAGAGGGGTAGAAGCTATATTGTAAAAGTAGTAGTTGGAAACAAAGAAAAGATATTGTTTATAAGGCCAGAACACCTCAGACCTGTTGCACCAATTCAAACACAAACTACACAAGTTACCGGCCAGTAGTTTGATTATATAGTGGTGGTTGTTCTTGAGCCTCCCAATGAAGGCAAAAACAGACAAGATTACTTTACTCTCTAATCCAGAGGCATTGAAAATTCTGAGGGAGTATGTAGAGAGAGAAAGAGAAAAAACAGGAGCTGTTCCACTTATTGCACAGAGAGTACTCGACTATCTTCAAAAATTCTCAAAAGTCCCCGTGGAAAAAGCAAGTGAATTCCGAGAGAAGCTTGCTTCGCTCGGGCTTAGAGAAGAGAGTATTGTAATGATTATGAATATATGTCCACAAACCATTGACGAGTTATTCACACTATTAGTCTTTGAGGAGAAAACTCCAGAGAAAGAGAATTTAGAAGCTATCCTCTCTCTTGTTAAAGAGTATTGTTTACAATCTCAATAAGTTATATAACTAGGATTTAAAGGGGTTTGTATTGTCTCATCCTCCTCGTAGTCCACATAGAGTAGGAAAACACTATGAGCCAGCTGTATATGTATTAGACTATCTTGAAATGGGTAATCCCTCAGATATACACTATGAGCATAGAAATCAACCCTTTGTCCAGTGTATTGGTGTAAAATACTTTTCTCTACTAGAAGCAAGTCCTCTTATTGGTGTTAGAATAGAATACTTAGAGAGAGTGGATTTGAGTTTTCCCAGTAAACTCCGAAGAATTATTCCTATTTCCTACAACGAGTTAACTTCTATGTCTCGCACCAACCTCCCCGAAGCTATTAGACGTATAATACTTGAAAACGAAAAGTACTTTGTAGAGTTTTTCAATATAGCTGAACCCATAAATATAAGACTACACTCACTAGAACTCCTACCCGATATTGGTAAAAAGACAATGAATGCTATTCTCGATGCTCGTAGACAATCAAGATTTACTAGTTTCGAAGACATCAAGACAAGGGTTGGAATAGACCCTGTGAAAGCACTTGTTGAGAGAGTAATAAAGGAGTTGATTGGCAATGAAAAATACTACTTGTTTATAAAGCCGAGAGATAGAAGTGCTATTTACCTCGGCTACTTGGAGAGACTTTATGGAGAAATATTTTAATCCACTTGAATCAACAAGGTCTTTTCTTCTCTCCTGGACTAAAACTATACTTAGAAAACACGGAGTGAAACCAAGAAGGAGGTTTAGTCAAAACTTCGTTGTCGACCCCTTACTACTCAGAGAAGTCACTGGATACCTTGAAAGTGAAGACTACGTATTGGAGGTAGGGTGTGGTCTTGGAACGCTCTCCATGGCTCTTCTAAGTAAAACCAGGAGGTTGCTGTGTATTGAATTAGATCCTAGATTATGCAGTATTGCAAGAGATGTAGTTGGTAAATCCGAGTTTATAGTTGTTAATGGAGATGCCTTGAAAACACCTTTTACAAGTAGGACACTGGTTTCAAATCTCCCCTACCACATTACATCTGAACTCCTCGTTAAAACAGCCAGGGAAAACACAGTAGAGAAAGTAGTATTAACTATTCAGAGAGAAGTAGCAGAGAGGCTTACAGCTCCCCCAGGCTCTAAACAATATGGTAGAATAACTATTCTAGTATCACTATTATTTAATGTAAAACTAGGTGGTGTCTACCCACCAAGTAGTTTCTACCCTAAACCAGAAGTCAGCCACCAAGTAATCGTATTGACACGTAAACGTAGATATACAGACGAGGTAAGAGTAGTTGAAGATGTAACTAGAGTGTTTTTCACTCAGAGGAAAAGATTTTTCGAGAAAGTACTACGCGAGAAGTTTGGTGTGGAAACCAGGGATCTAGGTGTACTCTCCGAGTTTGCCGGTAGGAGGGTTTACACTATAGACCCCGAGTCTTGGCTGGCAATATCGAGAGAACTGCACTCTCGTGGATTGGTGTAGGAGTTGAAACACCCTGTTTTAAAATACCTGGGAGATGTTTATAGACCGAGTGATGACTCCTGGATGATTATAAATGCCTTGTTTGAGAGGAAACAGCGTGGAGACCTTTGTGTAGATTTAGGATCTGGCTCGGGGGTTTTAGGGCTCTATGCCCTCCTAAATGGTTTCTGTCAACGCGTTGTATTTATAGATATAGCTGAAGACGCTGTTGAAACAACGCGTTTGAATATTGTAGAGAATAATGCGTGGATGAGTATTGTTGTTCAAGGAGACGGCTCTGTTATTAGAGAGTTTTCAATTGATATTGTTTTCGCAAACCCTCCATATCTTCCAGCCTTTAAGGGCGTAGTGGAAGATATTGCTACTGAGGGTGGAATAGAGGGCTATGAAGCAATACTGGAATTTATTGACTACGCGTGGTTGATGTTGAAGAATAATGGTGTTTTATTCCTCGTATATTCTAGTTTATCCAAGCCAGAAGTAGTAGTTAGACACCTTGAAGTCAAAGGCTTTAAAATTAAATACTCTCATACTAAAAACTTCTTTTTTGAAACACTATATCTTGTTGAGTGTGTGAAAATTGGTTGAAGTAAGAGTTGTACTCGTAGGGATAGAGGGAGCAGTGAACCTGGGAGTAATAGCTAGAACATGTGTAAACTTCAAAGTAAGCGAGTTATACCTGGTTAAACCAGTTGCTAGTGTGGAAGAAGCATTAAGATATTCCGCTGGTGGTAGAGAGTTCTTGTCAAAGAGTATAATTGTAGATTCACTAGATGAGGCTTTGAAGGGAGTTGACGTGGTTGTAGCTACTAGCGCGAAAGGTTATTCAGAGGGAGACCCGTTAAGACAGGCACTATCAATAGAGGAATTCGTGGAGAAAGTACTACCTCGAGTCAATAAAATAGCACTTGTATTTGGTAGAGAGAGTACTGGGTTGACACGCGAGGAACTAGCTAGAGCAGACTTTCTCGTATCAATACCAGCTAACCCCGAATACCCTGTTCTCAATATTAGCCAGTCTGTTGCTATCTTTCTATGGGAGATATGGAAGAAGACTGGTATTACACCTACAAATATACCTCCACGTGCAAGCCGCGAAGACATTGAAAAAACACTAGAAGTATTGAGAGAAGTAACATCAATGGTAGTTACAACGAAAGACAAGGCTGAGAGGTGTAATAGAGTATTGAAAAACATTATTTATAGATCAACTCCATCACTATTCGAGGGGAAAACACTTCTATACTGGTCTCGTAGAGTTTTAAGAAAACTAAAAGAAAAAGGTGGATCACCCCCAGGAAACTAGTTTACTAAAACCCGTGTTCAAAATACTTTGAATTCAAGGGTTGAAAACAACTTGGTATAAAACCTTGTTTACTGTTTATTCTGGTACAATCAGTGTACCTGGGTTTTCTCCTCTTAGAGCGCTATAGATTTGACTTGGTTCTCTATAGTCTAGTAGCTGTATTTTAATTCTACTTCTAATTGCCAAGTCTAGTGCTTTTTCATCTATTAATGCATATTCACCTGGTAGGATTTTCTGGACTAGTAGGGTTTTCAACTCGCTTGCTTTTATAATACTGAATGGCTTGGCGTCGCTGTATTTAGCTGGATCTTTATCGTATACTCTGCCCACTGCTGAGTAGTAGTATACTCTACGAGCACTTAGAGCTTCAGCTACTTCTAGTAGTGTTGAAGCAGTTGACTGGCCTGGTATTAATCCACCCATAACTACTAGTCTGCTATACTTTACAGCTCGAAGTACTTCTTCAATGGTTACCGGGGTAAATGGATATGCATAGTTGCTCAGAGCAGATATCAATACCAATCCATTTACTCTAGAAGCCCAAATACCAATCAAGTCGAGCCAGTAATTTGAGTTTACGCCTATACGGGAAGCTAGTTCAATGTATTTTCTAGCGTTTCCTCCACCGCCAGCAACGAGTACAATTCTATACTTCTCTAGGAGGTTTTTTAATACATTAATATGTTTTGAAAGCACTTCTGGATTGTCAAAGGCCTTGCCAGTTAGTTTAATAACTAGTAGTTCTTGATCACTCATAACCAACACCTTAAAACAATCTCTCATTTCAAGCTTATTAATTTGGATTTGAAAAACACATAAATCAGGTATTTAGTGGTGCTCGTGTATTGTGTGGAATTATAGGCATTTGTCTTAGAGACAAGAATCAATTAAAACTAGGTGAGGCCCTTTACAGAGGGTTGCTTAGACTAGAGTATAGAGGATATGATTCAGCCGGCATGGCCATAGTAGAATCTGAAAAACTCCTTGTATTAAAGGGTAAGGGGAGGCTTAGCGAGCTGGAGTCTAAATATGGCTTTACAAAGTTGGAGGGGAGGGTTGGAATAGCACATACTAGGTGGGCTACACACGGCCCGCCATCAGATATAAACGCACACCCCCACCTCGACTGTCAGGGATTATTTGCAATTGTACATAATGGCATTATAGAAAACTACTTAGAGATAAAGAGAGAGCTCTTGAATAAAGGACACATATTTACCTCTGAGACTGATACAGAGGTTTTTTCACACCTAGTTGAAGAGTATTATAGACAAATAGGTGATGTATACAAAGCATTTAAAAAAGCTGTTGGATTAATACGTGGAACATATGCAATACTAATGATTACACCATTAGAACCAGACAAGATATTCTTTGCCAAGAAAGATAGTCCACTAGTAATAGGACTTGGAGAAAACTACAACCTACTAGCAAGCGATATACCAGCACTCCTCGAACACACGAGGAGGGTTTTAGTAGTTAGAGACTACTGGGTTGGATATGTTACACCCAGTGGTGTCTATATAGAAGAACTTGGAAAAGGCGGGATTTCAAATCTCGATCAATACGTTAGATTTATAGAGTGGAGTCTTGAAGATGCCAGCCGCGAAGGCTACCCACACTTCATGTTAAAAGAGATATATGAACAGCCGAGAGCTCTCGGTCAAACACTTAGTGGATTATATAGTGATCCTAGAGTAGACGAAGCAGTATCACTACTATTAAATGCAGATAAAATCTATGTAACAGGAGCTGGAACGAGCTTTCACGCATCAGAGTATTTCGCGCTAGCAATGGCCAAGTTGACTAATAGACTAGTCACGCCATTTATTGCAAGCGAATACGAGATCTACGAGAATACAGCTTCAAATAGAGATGTACTAGTAGTTGTAAGCCAGAGTGGCGAGACAATAGATGCTTTAAAAGCACTCCGCGCATTCAGAAAACGAGGTGTTAAAGCAATAGCTGTTTCAAACGTTGTTGATTCAGCTATTCCAAGAGAAAGCGATTATACAGTATACACTAGAGCAGGGCCTGAAATAGGAGTAGCAGCAACAAAAACCTTTCTCACGCAAACCCTGACACTTAGCTATATAGTTTTAAAATACGGAGTAGCAAGCGGAGTTCTCAGAGAATCAGAATTTAGAGATATACTCGTCAACCATGTTGAACCCACTATTAAAAACATGGATAAATTAATTGAGGAGAGCAATAACGCTGTTCAACTACTAATAGACAAGATCTCTAGCTCGAAAAACATGTATTATCTAAGCCGTGGTATAGGAGTACCGGTTGCTAGAGAAGGAGCTCTAAAAATCAAGGAAATAGCCTATGTCCATGCTGAGGCGTATCCTGCCGGAGAATCCAAACACGGCCCTATAGCTCTCGTTGAACCCGGATTTCCAGTCGTATTCATAGTACCTAATGATAGTGAACTAGAAAGAAAACTACTTGGAAACATCGAGGAAATGAAGGCGAGAGGAGCGTTTGTAATTGGTGTTCTCTACAAGGAGTCGAATCTCGTAGCTAAAGTTGACTATCCGGTTACAGTAGAGTCTACACACTGGTTGCTTACTCCATTAACCCATACTCCCTTCCTCCAACTACTAGCCTACCATCTAGCTGTGAAATACGGGTATGACCCTGATAAACCGAGAAATCTCGCTAAAACAGTTACTGTTGAATAGTAGATTCTTTATTTATAACTACTCCTTTCGAGGCAAGGTATTTCTCGTATTCTTCTTTATACTCGTAGAGGTTTTCTGGAGCTATAACACCTGGTTTTATCTTCTTTTCAACTCCTAGTTTAACAGTGTAGGCGTGGACTAGTGCTGTAAAGACTGGTGTTGCAGGGTCTTCTATCGAGCCCTTTAGCAAAGCAGTTTCTCTATATTGAAGTGTATCTCCACTTGCTGATACCTGGAGTACTGCAATATCATTGATTTTCAACGACAACTTCTTTTCGAATAGAGTTGCTGTAAAATCTATTGGCTTAATAGTAACACCATTTATTTCCACTTCGTCGGAGTTTAGAAAACCAAGGTCTCTTAGTAGTCTAATAGCAGATATGTGTCCAGGCCATCTCAGAGTATACTCTCTTAGATTTCTCGCTTTAATATTTCTCAGCATTGTTCTTAATCCATCACTTAAAAACGCTTCTAAAACACCTATCCCCGGTATCTCAATGTTTTTAATGAATGCCAGTGGATCTACTGATTTGACAACGCCATCTTCTATAATTCTAGCTGGCCTCGTATATTCTTCGAGTAGGTCTCTAGCGCTCCAAGTAACAACGTAGCCTATTGGGGGAACAGGGTATTCTGGTATTCCTCCCACAGCGATTTCTATGTTGTATTTTAATCCTAGTTTGTAGAATGCATATCCAGCAACAATATTGCTATATCCTGGTGCGAAACCAGCATCTACAACTAGAAAGCTGTTGCATTCACCAATTACTTTTTCAAGTATGTATGGATCTTCGTTTACAAATGAAACATCAACTACACTTACACACCTACTAGTTAATTCAAGAATGCTCCTCCATGCAATACTAGATGGTAGAGCTGTCACCGCCAAGTCTACTTTTTCTCCTAGTTTTCCAAGTATTCCTGGTTCATACTGGTATGCTTCTATGCCCTCGTATTTGGATACTTCAACCAGTTTGTTTTTATCAGTGTCTACTACAATAAAGCTTGCTTTAGGAATGAGTTCCCTTAGATATTTTAGTGTCCTTGATCCTACTCTACCCAACCCCACAATCATTATAGATGTCAAACATGCCACCTCTACAATTATTAATCTTTTTGGGAAAAGTAATAAACCAGGGGTTTCACTTGAAGATCACTGTAAAAGGAAGAAACAATTATTGGAGATACACTGTTTACAACTGGCTCCTTGAAATAAGAGATATACTTACACGAGAACTCTGCGATGAAATAGAAGTTCACATTGAAGATGGAAACACGGAAGACCCAGAAATATATATTGATGATGTATTCATTGGATCTGGTGTAGTAGGCGAAGAAGGATATTTAATAGAAGTAGTTAAAAGCGCGGCTGTTAGACTACGTAGAAGTAAGTGTATAGACATGGAAGACAATATTGCTGGTTAATCATAGTTTTTCCGATAAAAGCCTCTCTACTTCTTCAGAGAATTCCTCCTGGTAGACAATAATTAACTTGTCTCCTGGATTTATAGATATATTTCTAGCTAGAGGGTAAGCTATCCACCCTTCTCTTGTCTTTATTGCTAGTATGTGACCACCGTATTTTCTCAAATAGTGTTCAATATTGGATAATGGTATAGTTTTTGAAGCTGTTACCAATTTTATCTTCTCAGCTGTGCTCTCAAATACGTGTTTAAATAGCTCTCTGTATTCTTCGGGGTATTCTTCTTGTAGTTCTAGTATTCTACTTATCGATGCACTTGCATCTGCTATATCTTCTAGTTCTTTTAGCATTGTGACGAGTCCAATAAACGTGTCTTGGTCTACTTCTTCTCTTAGTTCGCCGAGGATGTTTAGTGTTTCCATGTGTGCCCAGTCCATGTATACTTCTAGGTCTTCGACTTCATCCATTAATTCTCTATTGTGTTCCATTAAGACATAGTGTGCTAGGTCTAGCATTAATACAGTACAGTCTTTTATGTCGACGATGTTTTTTATGACTTGTTCTAGTTTTGGTATTTTCAAGTCTTTCATTTCGTATTCTAATCCTTTATCTCCGAGGAGTCTGAGAACTACTTCTTTAAAGCCTCTTACATATACCTCGCTGTTCTTTTTAACGATGTAATTGGGTTGTGGATTGAATAAATACTTGTTTTTCTCTACAACAAGGAGTACGTCAACAGGGTATGAATCTGTTAAATCAACTACTTTGAAATCTTTATCTGCTATAAACTTTCCTACTACTTCTCCCTCGGCGTAGAGTAGTACTTGATTATAGTCTATTCTCGGAGTATAACCAACTAGGAGAGAGTATACTATGTCTTTTACAGAGTCTGAAATACCATCCATTGCCGAGCCGTAATAAAATGAAAGAAGACTAGCATACGCCCCCTCTTGTGTTCGACCATATGCTAGAGAATTATGCATTATGTATTGAGCTATATACTCTGATATATGCTTGTCTAATTCAAGGATTTTCAGTGATAGCTCCTTGTCTTTATTGAAGAATGCGTAGAATGCCAGGTCTATAGCTATATTTGCATACTTCCAGATCTCCTCTAGAATAAATTTAACACTGAGTGGTTTATACTTCACCATTGATGGTTTAATGTGAAGCATTCTATGTATGTCGGGGGTTAACCGCGACAATATTGACTCCTCGTAAAATCTTTATTATCAAGGAGGGATTTAAGTCTAACTCCGGGTGATTATAGAAGGATGCAGTGATCTACCATGGGGATGAGAGCATTGCAAAGACAGTGAGGGATATTGGAAAGTGGTTGGTACCACTGGTTTCCCTGGGATTGGCCGAGATACTAGCTGGTATAACGCTTAGATTTAACGTGGATTTACTAGTTGTCTACCCAGTTCTATTAATTATTACACCTGGATTAATGGATTTGAGGGGCGATGTATATGGAGCTATGGGCTATAGACTCACTAAAGCTCTACACTTGGGTTTAGCTCAGCCCAAATACTGGTCTAGAGAAAACCTTGTAAACCTTGCTACTGGATATGTAGTTTCAATTATTGCTACATCAATACTCGCGTTAATAGGGCTTGTTTTATCACTTATAACAAAACTGAATTCGCCAGACCCTCTCTCACTATTGTTTCTAGCCTCTATTTCGACACTAATAGTATTTGTTTTTCTAACACCCCTTACTTTTTCATCGATAATATACTTGTATAAGACGGGTAGGGATCCATCTACTTTTGTTGCAGCTATAGTTACGGGTATTGGGGATTTTACAACCCCATTGGTTTTACTGAGTGTTGCATACTTTCACGAAGTATTTCCCTGGTACTTCAAACTAGTCTTCTTGTTTTTCACGTATTCTATGCTTATACCAATTACCCTGTTTGTCCACCGTAATGGGGGGTTGAAAGACTTATTAGAAAACCTGTCTTCATCTATTATAGCATCAACTGGAAGTAGTATTGGAGGCTTTATACTCGCTACTCGAGTAGCCTTGATAGAATCTAATCCTGAAATTCTCGGTGTGCTCCCTGCATTTAATGCTGTTATTGGTGCTGCAATGGGGTATCTTGGAAGCAAGCTCAATATAGACTTGCACATCGGTGTTGAAGAACCAACTAGTTCTTTCCGCGGTGACGCTATAAGTGGATTTATAGCTACTTATACATCGATTGCTACTGCGGGTATAATAGTAACTCTTATCTCGCCGATCGCATTGGTTAAAACAGCTTTATTTGTATTAACAATCACTCTGTCTGTACTAATAGTTTATACACTAGCATCTACTACGACATATATACTCACAGTTTTCTCTTATAGAGAAGGATGGGATCCAGACAACATTGTATTTCCAATTATGACTACTTTTGTAGACCTACTCGGACCCATCGTGGTATCAACACTAGGACTAGTACTCCTAGTATAGAGTGAAAGCTGTTTTGAGGAAAAAAAGTTGAATTGTTTCTTTAAGTCTTCTTCTCTATGAAAACCAGTGAAGTAAGCAAGACTATGGCTATTCCCACAACCACTATGATTATTGCTGAGTAGTCATATACTACTTCTCCACCAACGGCTCTCGGTGGAGTTGGAGTAGGTGGAGGCGGTGGTGTTGTAATCATTGTTGTAGAGAGTCCTGTTGAAGAACCAGTAGGCCAGGTTGCCACGGCCTCGTTTATTATTAGAGACCCGTTTATTAAACCCGTGTGTATTAGTACTTCTACACTAAACACTAATTCTCCTCCAGGCGGTATTGTTAGATTACTCCATTTAATAGTGTGTGTTGATGCATTGTATACACCTAGAGGCGTACTCGATAGATATGTCACTCTAGATGGTAGGTAGTCTACTAGCTCTACACCCGTGATCACTGTTAGTGTCGGATTAACTAGTCTTATTGTATATGTGAGTCTCACACCGGGCTGTGAGAGTGTAGGAGCTGACTTGTATACCTCGACATATGGGTTTACAAATAGTCTTACTGGGTGGAAGTCTGTGACGGGACCATATGGTTCTCCATTTACATCACTCCAATTAGCATATACATTGTTTATCACTATTACTCCATCATATTCTATTTCGCACACTCTTGCCTGGATAGTGATGATTATTGTTTCGCCTGGACCTAGTTCCTCAATAAGCCATGTAATCCTCCTTGTTTCATTATCGTATTGATACGTGTAATTCGATGAAACTAGTTTTATCCCGTATGGTAGGTAATCCCACACAGTGACATTGTATGCAGTACTTCCACCTGTATTTACCACGGTAATAGTGAACGATATTGTTTCATTTATATATCCACTTATGCTTCCTATTTTACCAAGTATTATTTGCGGCCTAGAATACACTCGTGTTACAATGGCGTCTCTAACTGGTCCATAACTCCTGCTATCTATATCACTCCACGTTACACTAGCATTGTTTACATAGTCTTCGTAGTCGCCTTCTACTACTACACTCATATTTACAGTTATCAATATAACATAGTATTCTCCAGGGTTTAGTCTACTCAGTTTAAATGTCACTGTGCTACCCGAGATAGAGAATGGTGTTGGAGTAGAAGTAACAAAGGTTACTTCTGGGGGTAGTTGGTCGACTACTGTTACATTATATGCAGGTGAACCACCAGCATTGTATACCGTGATAGTATAGGTGACTAGTTGATTTGGCAGAGTGGTTAAAGGCCCTGATTTCACTATTGTAAGTTGTGGATTAGAGAGTATTAATGTTGTAAACTCGTCACTGCGCGGACCATATAATTGCCCAGTATTATCGCGCCATGTAACCTCCGCTCTATTTAGTATGAGGGTTCCATTTGATACACTCTCGCGTACTCTGACGACTAGGTATAGGTATATCGTGGACCCGGGGCTTAGTGTTCCAATACTCCATTTTACCGTGTTATTGGTTATTACCGAGGCGGGTGTTGTAGAGACTACGTCTACTCTGTCTAGTTGTATATAGTCGTATACTGTTACATCGTATGCGGTTTCATTACCGTCATTNNATATGTGATTAGACTACCTGGATAGCTAATACTTGTCCCGGTTTTCTCTATTACTAGTGATGGACCAGCTACGATCATCGTTGTGAAATTAGCTGTTGCAGTATTGGAGTTTTCACCCCATGCTATAGCATTGTTTACTACGGGTGTTCCTGGCGTTAGCTCTGGTGAAAACCTCACTGTTAGTGTGATTAATACGTATCCATTGATGCTTATTGTTCCAATATTCCACTTGACTGTATTGCCTACTATCTCGCTTGGTGCTGGATCGGCTGATATGTATTCAACGCCCCATGGTAGAGTGTCTTCTACGACTACATTGTCTACTACTACACTGCCTGTATTACTAACTACGATTAGGTAATTGTATACTCCGTTGCTCATTAAGAGGTAAGCTACCTCCGTTACGTTCAGCGATAGCCCCCTCTCCTCCCTTGAGCCGAACCACTTCTCCTCTAGAGAGCTAGCCGCCCGTTCGTCGAGCACGAGCCCCCTGCAGTCCTCCCCCAACGTTATCTCGATGGGCTCGCTCAATGCAGCGCCACCTCTACATTTTTATCCCTCGCGCTCAATTAAATTATCAACCCAAGGCGCGGGGGTCCGAATGGATCTTTCCCTCAAGTACCCCATAAAGATAAGGGCTGTGTGGTACGACGACGAGAAAAACGAGGTCTGCTGGGTTAACACGCTGAAGCTGCCCCACGAAGAGGAGGTAGTGTGCTCGAGCGACCCAAGTAGGGTGGGCAAGGCGATAGTCGCTATGGAGATCAGGGGCGCGCCCGCTATCGGCGTATCGGCCGCCCTCGCGGTAGCCGCCTACGCCATTAGGATAGCGGGGGCGCTCGACGCGAGGAAGTTCTACGACGAGATGCTCTCGACTATCTCGATGCTGTGGAACACGAGGCCTACCGCGTATAACCTCTTCTACGCGCTGAAGAGGCTCAGGAGCGTAGTAGAGGAGGGCGCCAGGTCTAGTAAGCCGCCTGAGGAGATCACTAGGGCCCTGAAGGAGGAGGCGTTCAAGATATGGAGGGAGGATATAGAGTCCAATATAATGATAGGGGAACACGGCTACGGGCTAATACCGGATAACGCCAGGATCCTAACTCACTGCAACGCCGGCGCGCTAGCTACCTCGGCGTTCGGCACCGCGACGGCCCCCATAAGGGTAGCGTGGTACAGGGGCAAGAGGGTTAGCGTCTACGCTACCGAGACGAGGCCAATGCTGCAGGGGGCTAGGCTGACCGCCTGGGAGCTAGCGAGGGAGGGGATACCGGTTACCCTGATAACGGATAACATGGCCGGCTATATAATGAGGAGGGGGATGGTGGACCTCGTAATAGTCGGCGCGGATAGGATAACTAGGGACGGATACGTGGTTAATAAAATAGGCACTTACATGATAGCGCTCGCGGCGAAGAGGAACAACGTGCCCTTCTACGTAGCTGCCCCCACTAGCACTATAGACCCGGAGTCCG
>DADP01000025.1:87942-89912 GCA_002495025.1 Desulfurococcaceae archaeon UBA285 | reverse complement strand
AGTCCTAGTCTAATGAGCTCGGTGTTCTCCCTTGGATCTATTGGATACGTGTAACCATATGTGAAATCACGGTATTCTCCACCTGTTGGCATGGGGACGTAGATTGTTTTCTTATCATAGTATACAATGGGCTCTCCCTTTACAACCATGTATTTTGGTTTCTCTGATCGAACAGTCCAAATACACCTCTCAGGTATTTTAATGTATTTTCCAAAACCATTTCTAGGAGTATAAACTACACATAACTCCTCGCTGGTTATTCTACCCGAGAGCAGGTCTCTTATAATACTTGGTGTTTCACTCCACTTTAACTTGATATATCTGTATTCTTCGAGGGCTACAGATAATGCATCACTACTTCTAAAATCAATTTCTCTAATACTTTTTTCAATAATGCTTCTAACAAACCTTGTAGTTCTACCAGTATTTAGTGATACAACTATAGCTTCCTCTCCATAGTCTATATTTCCAGGTTGGAATTTCTCTACTAGGTCTACGTGTCCAATGGGTTCAAGTGGTATTAACTCTCCGTTTTTCTCGAGATATCTCTTAATACCATATGGTGGTGCATACTCGTAGAAATTGATCTTCTCGTATACTTCTCTCAACTTCTTTTCTACAACAACACCATCACTAGTTAAAACACCAGCTGCTTTTAATGCTTCTACTTCTCGTTTATCTAGTTCTTGTTTAAACCATGGCGATAATAGTTTAATTACACCTGTAAATAGGTATATATAGAGGTTATCTGGATTCACAATGGTTTTCTCGAGTCCTAGTCCAAGCCAGTTTTTAAAAGAGTCTAGACCACTACTCAATAACTCCTTATCCCATCTAGCATATGGAATAATAATCGTCTCTGAAAACCCTAGTTCTCTCCTACGGCCTTTTCTCCCCTCTCTCTGATAGAACTCTCTAACGCTTTCTGGGAGGCCTAAGTGTACTACTCTAGCAATTAAGCCTATATCAATACCTTGTGACAGCGTACGGGGTGAAACAATAACTTTTATTTCACCTCTTCTCGCTTTCTCCTCGATTTCTTCTCGTGTTTTCTTGGGGACTAAGTGGTGGTGGCTTGCTATTGGCGCGTTTAAACCATATTTTTGTTTTACTGTTTTTACTAGTTCCTCGGCTGAACCAATACTCCTTGTAAATACGAGTGTTACGTATTCATCGTTAAAGTATTCTGCTATTATCTCGGCTGGATCTACATGTATACTGGGTATATCGTATCCAAGGCTTTCAAGAATCGAGATTATTCTATATGCTTCTCTCTTGAATTCACTATAATTACTAATTATCTTCGTGTATTCGTTTAGTTCTGGGTGTTCTCTAACTATCTTTGACCATTGATCTCTAATATTCCTCCATACAACTTCTAGGTTTTTACCTAGTACAATATATGTTCTATTCTCAACTCTAAACGGTTCACCCTCAATTACACGGCAGTTTCTACCTGTTTCCTCGGAGAGGAATTTACAGAGGTCTTCTGGATTTGCTATTCCAGCTGAGAGAACGGCTACTTGTAATCTCCCCGCACTGATTTTTGAGAGTATTTTTATTAACGCCATAAAGAGTGCTAGACATCTCGGCCCATAGAAATCCAATTCATCTACAACTAGTAGGTTTAATTTAGAGTATATGGGGGCTAGTAGTGCACTGCTTTTTTTCACCATGTATTTTTTTAAGTCATGGAGGAGAAAAGCGGGGTTTGTTACTATAAGGTTTGATGTTCCAATAGAGAATCTAAGCGAGGTTAAACCCTTCTTTTTAACTAGTTCTTCTCTCCTAACACTATCTAGTTGGAGTGGTGTTTTACCAATTAAACCCATATACTTCTCTATTCGTTTAACCTGGTCGTTGGCGAGTGCTAGTGTTGGATAGACAGCTATAACGTGGAAATCCCGGTTTTTCTTTAACTCGTTTAACACGTAGAGTATCCATGCTTCTGTTTTACCACTACCAGTACC
>DADP01000025.1:87635-87809 GCA_002495025.1 Desulfurococcaceae archaeon UBA285 | reverse complement strand
AGTAGATATCCTCGGCATTGTTTAACAAAGCCCCTTAAACACTCTATACAAACCCTTCTTCTATAATGTATTGTTAAACCCGGTAATTTATTGTAGTACAGCAGAGTTTAAATTGAACTCTAATTATCAAGAGTTGTTTTCTAGGGTTGTAGTAGACGCGGGCCCGCCGGGATT
>DADP01000025.1:0-87627 GCA_002495025.1 Desulfurococcaceae archaeon UBA285 | reverse complement strand
TTACCTATATGTGTTATTTGGGGTTTTTAAACAATGGTTGCTTTATTATTGGGTTTAAAGTGGAATTAGCATTGTAATATTGTATGCTAGTAGAGCGAGGAGATAGGCTGTTGACAACATTAGTACTATTGTTGAAATAGTTGTCTTCCAATTCTTTGTTTCACTGTAAATAATTGCTATGGTTGCCAAGCATGGTACATATAGCGCTATAAACAATGCAAGTGAAACACTTGTTGGAATAGATAAACCAAGCGATCTGTATGCATCAAGTGGATCGTTAACGCCAGTTGAAGCCACTATAGCACCCAGTATTAACTCCTTTGCTAGAAAACCCAGTAGTAGAGCATATCCTACAATCCACGTGTTTTCCCCGCTAACACCAAGTGGTTTTAATAGTACTTCGAGACCCCTAGAAATAAATGCTGCAATACTTTCACCAGGGTTTTCAGTGTAAGCAAATGTTGGAGTTGTGTGTTGCAGCCCCCATGATATAATGCTTACTAGAAAGATAATAGTACCTGCTTTAACCAAGAAGTGTTTTAAGTGGTGCCATGTAAACCACCATACTACTTTAAAGTATGGTCTATGTAGTGGTGGTATTTCAAGTAGTAATTCTACTTCTTCATGTTGCTTCCTCTTCTCAAACAAATACAATACATAGTTTAACAATAATACTACTAGAAACGACGCCAAGTATACTAGTGGGACGAGGAGAGCGCCAATAACTCCTCCAAGCGATGCAGATAAAACAAGTAAGACAAGGAGGCGTGCTTGACATGGTATGAATGGTGTTAATAGTATTAATCTCAATCTCTCAAAGTGGTTTGGAATAGCTCTAGTAGACATAACTCCAGGTACATTACATCCGAGACTTAGAGTTAATGGTAGTATTGCATGGCCTGATAAACCAAATTTACTTAGTAGTATATGTGCTCCTATTGCTAGTCTTGGAAGTAGACCAGAATCTTCTAGTGCTCCGAGTGCTAGCATTACAATAGCTATTAATGGAATGAAGACTACTACCGAGACTACGCCGGCTATAATGCCATCGGTTATAAAAGACGAGAATGGTGTCTCGCCGAGAACCCCGATGATATAGTTGTTTAAAGCATCAAATAGTTTTTCAATTAAACTTGAAAGCGAGTATTCTTCTAGTAAAACAGCTAGTTCTGTATATCCAAGGTGTTCTAGAATAGTTGTTAGAGGGTAACCAGTGTTTACTATGAAAACCAATAGGAATAACGCGAATATAATACTAGTTGAAAGCAAGGGGGCTATGTATGGATTATAGAATATTCTAGGCGACCTTGCACGCTCTAGTCGAGCATATACTACAGCGTTTTTCAACAGGTTGTCTCTTATAAAGTGCATTTTTCTCATTGATATATATGCTGCTAGATCTCTTCCAATTCTTCTTCTAGCTTCTTCTCTGATTTCAACTAGCTCTCTATATTTATCACTCAATTTCTCTTTTACTAGTTTTTCTACTTCTTCATCTCCTTCTAGGAATTTCAGTGCGAGCCATCTAGCTGGGTATTTAGAGACTAGTTCTCTATCTACACGGAGAACATCTTCAATTCCCGTTATAAATGGTTCGAGTTCTCCATAGTCTATTCTAAGAAGTCTTCCTTGGATACGAGTTTTTTCAATGATCTTATCTAGTAGTTCTTCTACTCCACTACCCTTAATTGCTGAGACTGGAACTACTGGAACTCCAAGTCTCTTCTCTATTAAATCATAGTTTACATGTATACCCTTACTGTGAGCAATATCTACTTTTGTAATAGCTATTAATGCCTTACTAGTTAATTCTAGTACTTCAACTGCGAGGTAGAATGTTCGTTCGAGTGCTAGAGAATCTACGAGTACTACCAAGAGATCCGGGTTTTCCTCTACTATGAAGTTCCTTGATATTTTCTCTTCTAGTGTAAAATAAGAGAGTCCATATATCCCCGGGAGATCTACTATTTTAATTTCGTATTCTTTATACTTAATGGTGCTTTCAACACGTTCTACTGTTGTACCAGGCCAGTTAGATACTATTACATTTCCCTTTGTAAGCACGTTGAAAAGAGTTGATTTACCAACATTTGGCTGTCCTATGAGTCCCACTAGGAGTTTAGACATGGTTATTCAACCTTTACAAGTATTTTTCTAGCAATTCCTCTACCAAGAGATATCTCGGCGTTTCCAACTCTGACGATTATTGGTCCAGTACCTCTATTGAAAACAACTTCTAAGTGGCTTCCGGGTAGAATACCCATTTGATAGAGTCTGCGACGCCATCCTCCTCCATGAATTTCAAGTATTGTTACAGTCCTCCCTTCTTCTACAGTATCCAAGCTTGTAATATTCTCCATAAACACCACCATTAATAATTTTAGACATGTCTAAACTAATATATTTTTAGACAAGTCTAAAATCATAGTGACTTAGATAACTAGGATAGGAGGAGTGATTACCCGCATTCTACAATAATTAATCTAGCTATTCTCCTTGGTACACGGATTTCTCTATTATTTAATTCAATTATTATTGTATCCGAGTCTTTTCCGAGGATTCTTATAGTAGAACCAACTCTAATAGAGTTTTCACTGGCGAACTCTAATACTATTTTTAACTCACCGAGCAGTCTATTTACAGTACAAGTTTTATTATCAGGTGCTTCATTGAGTGTAATTCCCCTATTTAATTCATGGTCTACAATTGGATTTCCATGTGGACAGGTTGATGGTTTACCCAGGTATTCATATATCCTCTCTATTATCTCGCTTGGTAGGTGTTCTAAGTAGTGTGCATAGTAGTGGGCGTCTCTATCGTTAAAACCAAGTATTTTTGCTAGAAATAACTCTGCTATTCTATGTCTTCTAATAATTTCTCTCGCTATTTCTCTCCCTTTTTCTGTTAGTGTAACACGATGGTATTTTTCGCGTATAACTAGTCCTCTACTCTCTAGTCTACTAATAATTTTTGAAACAGTTGCATTTGAAACTCCGAGTTCTCTAGATATATCGCTTGTCTTAGCCTCTCCAAGAGCTTCTTCTAGTCTATAAATAGTTGTTAAGTAGTCTTCTATTCTAGCTGATATACGTGGCATTTAAATACCTCGGATGCAAGAGTATTTTAAGGTTAAATACACCTAAGAAATATTTAAACCAAGTATTATTTAAAATGATGGTGCTTATTATGCCCAAGGAAGTAACAAGTAGAGAAGAATTTATAAAGATCACCGAGAGAGCTGTAGAGTGTAGAGTAGTAAAACTAGAAAAAGAAGGAGTAGCAAAAGTTAAAGCTAGAACACCACGCTATTTATATACAATAAAAATACCGTTAAATGAACTAGACGAGTTTTTAAAACAATTAAAATGTCAAAACATAAAATTCATTGAATAAAAATCCCTTTTCAACAAACCTAAACCTCTCCTTTTCTACTCAAAAACCAAGGATTTATTAGAGCCGGGGGCGGGATTCGAACCCGCGGTAGAGCGGGTATCTGGGCCCCTGCCCAGATAAAGCCCTGCAGCCCGCCGCCTTAGACCGCTCGGCCACCCCGGCTTCCAATAAATAACTCCTAGTAAACTAGTTTATAAATACATCAATTGAGGAAGTTGTAGTGGAAGGGCGACCCATCTCTCGCTCATCCCGCCCCCGGGACGCGGGGCTGTTGCGAGAGCAACCGGGGTCTCGTATATAGATATTTAGTTTACGAGTTTTTATTTTCGCCTCGTCGAATTCTACTATAAGTTTAATTGCATTTAGGAGGGTAGGAGAGAGTGTGTGAAAAAGAAATGTTTTTTAATCTACTTTACGTCCAATTCGTTGGTTTTTGTTATTTTAATATTGAGAACTGATTCCGCTATTCCATTTGAATATCTTGCAATTCTCTTAACACTGTCTAGTATTAGTGTTGCAATTACTTTTTCTTTGATATCTATTGGTGCTACTACTATTTTATTGTATAATACATCTTCGAGTGTTTCAACAAATTGTTTCGTCTGGTTTACTACCTCTTCTGCCTCTCTCCTACTTAGTGTATAGAGGGAATTCATTGCCTTATTGAAGAGTTCTGTGTCTTTAACTAGGTAGTCTGCTATAAGTGGTCCACTATTTCTCAATCCTTGTATAGCAATAACTCTCTTAGCAATGTTTACTGCGTGGTCTGCTATTCTCTCTAGGTTTCTAGCTATAATTCTATAGCTTAATGCCTCTGTTACATTTGATAATCCAAGTTCATGTTGTATTTTAATGTCTAATAGAGCCATTGAAAGCTCGCGTGCTATCATGTGGTGGAATCTATCTGCTTCATCATCTCTCTGTATTATTCCATGAGCTATGTTTAAATCACCTGTTTTTAAGAGTTCAATGGCGTCTTGAAGCATACTGTTTACTATTAAGTGTAGTCTCTTAATCGCATTTATTAATGGTATTTCCTGGATGTTTAGTAGTACCTTAAATGTTATCGTATTATATGTTTCCTCGACGACTTCTATACCTGGAAGCTTAATTCTAACTAGGTTTTTCACGTCACTTATAAATTTTGCTAGTTCTGGTATGTTTTTATCAAATACTACATTTATGATATTGTAGCCTGTAATGTACGCCCCCAGTATTGAGCGGAAAACTTGTGGAACATCAACACCTGGATAAACCCTTATATTTATTCTCAACTGGGTGGGTTCTACGTTTGGAGGTATTAATACTAGTTTATCGCCAAATTTCTCGACGAGTATATAGTCACCACTCTTTAATTTAACGGATTCAACCCATTCTTTGGGAAGTGTAATTATATACGATGATGAACCAGTTCTTTGAACACGTCTTTTCTCTATTCCAACCATTAGAGTTCACCCACATATATTAGTATTTTTGTTTTTATCTCGCTTAATAAAGTAAATTAAAGCCTTATATATTCTTACACTATATGACGATATATTTGTTTTCATAGATCAAAAAATACTCTTTACAAGTAAATACGGATCAAAGGATAGTATAGATGTTACAGAAGCAAGATGGGATAAAAAGGAAGTGGGCCCGCGGGGATTTGAACCCCGGACCTCCGCCTCTCCCAGCAGGGGCTTGTAAGGGCGGCGTCCTACCAGGCTAGACGACGGGCCCGTTGCTACCCAGTTTTATTAAACGAGTGTTTATGGGTTTAAAAAATATTATCTTCGGGATTTCTCTATACATCTAATTGAGTTTTTCGTGTTGAGGAGTAGTACTCGTGTATCTTCTATTAGTCTAGATGCAACATCTACTTTGTGTCTTAATCCAGGTGTTAATGCATCTGGGTAATCGAGTTTTCTTAGTTCTGAGTATATGTATTCCATGACCTCTAAGTATTCTTCAGCCTCCTCTATTTTTAGCTCGTCTAGTAGTTTAATTACATATCTACGTATTTCTCCAATTAAATCTCCCAGTCCCTGGAGGTATGGAACTATAGTTACTTCTAACTCGCTAATTGAAGGAGTAGAATGCTGTGTTATTATAGAGTAGAACATGTAGGCTTCAACGTATTCACCAAGACAATTGTAGACAAGCCCCGAGTACTTTAAATCCGGGTGTTTTTCAACTAGTTTATTTAATTCTCTCACCAACTCTCTAGCTTTAACTAGTAGCTCTCCAGCCTGACTCCACTCACCCCGGTGAACCAAGTGTACAATACTCCCCGCAAGCCTCGTTATTTCACGTGATAATTTAATAACTTCTTCTCTAACAGCATCTTTTTCATTCAACAACATCTCTATAAACTCCAAGTCTTTTTGTAAAACAACGAGATTTCTCCACTTCTCACTAGTTGACACGTATAGCACCCCGTAGTTTTTATTGTTGAAAAACATAGAAAACTTTTAAAAAACCCTTGTAAAAATGAAGATATTGGTGATGTATTCTCTCCCGCCGTAGCTCAGCGGAAGAGCGCCCGGCTGTAGTGAGGGGGTGCAGCCACCGGGTGGTCGGGGGTTCAAATCCCCCCGGCGGGATTTCAAATTGTTTTTATGAGGAATTAAGTGTCGGATCGGCTCTTCTACATCACTATTCAGATTCGCGGTTGCTCTTCATCAGTAACTAATTAATCAATTGCTTCTTAAAATCCCGTTTTCATTCAAGGCATTACAGTGGCGCAGAACCCTTTTTCTATTAGTGCTGTTTTAAGTGGTTCTGCTTCGCCGGGGCGGAAACCGTCAACTATAACTAGTTGTGGATTTGATAATTCAACGTATTTTAATAAATCAGTATAGTCTGCGTGGTCGCTTAGAGATACTACATAGGTGTAATCATCTACTTTTGTAAATGGTTCTCTAGTGTAACGTCCTGTTAAAACAATGTGTAGTCCTCTACCATCTAGTCTTCTACTCTTCGCTAGATTAAAGTGTTTGAAAACAATGTATTTCGAGTTGTTATTATTGTTTATAAACTCGTTTTCCCTGTAGAAAACACCATAGTTAAATCCATATTTCTCTACGAGGAGCTTTGCAGCCCTGTATACTTTCTCTGGGAGGATAAAAGGGTTTGATACACCAGCATCTCGGAGAATACTCATTACTTCTTGCATTTTACCGTGGTAGGCATATATGTAGACTCGTTTATACTTGTTAAGCCCTTCTAAGACAAGGTCTACTAGAATTTGTGGAATACTCTCTTTAAACGGCCTTGAATAAATGGGGCTTCCATAAGTAGCTTCAATAACTAGTACATCGGGGTTTTCAATAACCTCTGTTCTACTTGTTAATTTAAAATCACCAGTGTATCCCAGTGTGATTTTTGGTTCTTCTAGTTTAACTAGTACTTGTGAAGATCCTGGTATGTGGTCTGCATTGAGTAGTGTTATTTCGTCTCCATTGATTTTAAACGACTCGTGGTATTCAAGCGGCTTCTTTTTCAATTTATAGTGTGGAAGTAGGTCTTTGTCTACATAGTTGAGTACTTCTGCTAAGTCTAGTGTTATAGGTGTTGCAATAATGTATTTTGAATACTTTATGCTTTCATTTAATCCTATTAAGTGGTCTGAGTGTGCGTGAGTTATAATTCTAACTGGTGTTTCCGCGAATCCATCTATTGCAATGTTTCTTCCAAATACTATTGCACCAGTAATTAGTATTTTGACGTTTTCCAAGTATTCTCTGTAGTTATAAATGCATAGCTGGCTTGTCATACTCGTCAACCATTACTTTCCTCTACAAACCTCCACTTCTTAGACTTGGGGTCGAAGTATATAGCGTTGTCTAAGTAGAGAGCTCTCCACAACTCGTAGCCAGGGCTTCCGAGTATACTAGCTATTTCTTCTTCTTTATTAGTAGATATCTCATTTAGTTTTTCTTTGAACTCGCGCCAGTAGTCAGGGTCGACTGCAATTCTCTCTTTACTTAGTTTGATTATTATAGCTCCCATTCTCTCGAAGTATGCAAATAATCTGTCGCGTTGTATTCTAGGTGGTAGTTTACTCTCAAATAATACTTTTTCTTCTCTCAGCCTTTCAATACCGGTTTTACGGGGAGTGATTGCTTCACGTGGTTTTTCTTCGTGGATTTTCTTTATTGATTCTTCTAGGTTTTTTACTCGTTGATCCAGGTCTTCTATTTTCTCGTAGATTTCTATAACCTGCCTCTTTAAATTCTCGATGACTGCGAGGTTTTTGTTTAACTCGTCTTGTATATATCTTTCAAGTCTAGATTTCAATTTTTCTAGTTCATCTACTTGAATTCTACCTCTAATAGAACTAGTTAGAATTGAAAGAATGTATTCTTCAATACTTGCAAAACCTTCTCTCCTAGCCTGGTTTTCCAGCTGGGTGTATAAATCCTCTGGTATTTTAATTCTCAATTCCCGTTGTGTTTTACTCTCTTTCATAGTAAATATCCAAACTCTTTGTATTCAGGTTAATTATGGATAATACCTAGATTTAAACACAGTTTATAGAGGTGTTAATCATGCTTTATAGTGATGCACACTTACATGTAAACCCTGTAAAGGGGTTTGGAGCGAGCAAGATAGCCAAGAAGTTTAAGAGTATAGGTGGATGGTTTATCTCTATTGTTAGTCTTCCACCTTACCACTATGGATTTACAGAGCCGAGTATTGAATCATATAGGAGAGTACTCGAAATCCTCCAGCGAGAAGCAAGTAGAGCTAGAGAACAGGGGTTGGAAGTAGCTGTCTTTATGGGTTTACACCCAGCTGAAATAGACTACTACTATAAACAAGGAGTTAAACCAGATAAACTAGCAGGACTAGTCGACCAGGTATTAAAACTCATTGAAGACAGTATTAAAACAGGAGTAATAAATGGAATAGGTGAAGTAGGCAGGCAACACTATGGTACAAGCCCCGAGAGATTTGTCTTCGCAGAGACTATTATGGTGAAAACACTTATACTAGCAAGAGACTATGATGTACCAGTTCAACTCCACACTGAACAAGGAGGTTTTGCAACTGCATACTCAATTAGTCAACTTGCAAGTCTCGTGAAAACACCTTTATCAAGAATAATACTACACCATGCAAACCTAGAGACAGCCAGGTGGACTGAATACTTTGGAATACCATTTACAGCTCCAGTGAGACATTTCGATGAAAAATACGCATCTCACAAATGGATTAACTGTATGATTGAATCAGACTTTATAGACGACCCCGAGAGACCAGGGGTAGCAGCATATCCATGGGAAATACCGACTGTTCTAAACAAGCTAATAGAAAAAGGTGTTGTAACAGAAGAACAAGTATACAAGATCATGGTAGACAATATAGCTAGATTATTTAGAGTTAAGCCACCATGAGGTGTATTTCGACGAAGTGTGAAATATGTAGTGTTAATCCAGCAGAATATACTTGTAGAATGTGTGGTAGAAGGGTGTGTAGTGAAGACTACGATGTAGAAGAAGGATTGTGTAAAATATGTAAGAGTGCACGGTGCGAGGTTTGTAAGAGGCAATTGGCAATTACTACGTGTAAGTATTGTAGACGCCTAGTTTGCGAAGACTGCTCAATTCAAATATCACTAGTTGAATATGTATGTATTGATTGCTATAAAAAGGTGGTTAAAAGTGAAAACAGGTAAACTTCCATGGTTTGTAATGGAAGAACTCTTATCCCTACTACCAATTAAAGACCTAGACGTGGTAATCGGCCCCTCGCAGGGAGAAGATGCAGCTGTAATTAGAGTTAGAGATGGATTTCTCGTAGTACACTCAGACCCGATTACAACCGGGGCTAGAAGAGCAGGCTATCTCGCCGTACACGTTGCAGCAAACGATATAGCAGTACGTGGAGTGGAACCACGCTGGTTTCTACCAGTAATCCTTCTACCAAGTAAATACAGTGAAAACGATGTAAGAGAATTATTTCAAGACATGTCGAGAGCACTTAGAGAAATAAATGGTGTGGTTGTTGGTGGGCACACAGAGGTAACGCCTGGAATAGATAGACCAATAATAACTATGACTACAATGGGATATACAAGTACAAGAGTTATACTAACACGCGATGCAAGACCAGGCGACTACCTCTACGTAATAGGACGTGTAGGTGGAGAAGGCGCTGGAATCTTAGCATGGGATTTCCAAGAAAAACTCTTAGAGAAAAAAGTAGACTTGGAAACCATAGAGAAAGCTAAAAACTACATATTTGAAATCAGTGTTGTAAAAACAGCTCTCGGAATTAAAGACTATGTATCAGCAATGCACGATGCCACCGAGGGCGGTGTTTTACAAGCAGTTAGAGAACTAGCAGTAGCTAGTGGTAGTAGAGCAATAGTAGATATCGATAAAATAAGAATTGAAAAAACAGTTAGCGAGATAACGAGCGCTATGGGAGTAAACCCATTAAAACTCCTAAGTAGTGGATGTATTGTTGCAAGTGTTCCAGCGAGTAGAAGAGAAGAACTAGAAGAAAAACTAAACAAACTAGGTGTACAATACAGTTGTATAGGAGTACTAGAAAAAGGCTCTGGAGAAATAGTATTAAAAAGTAGGGGCGAAATAATTGAAGTAGTAGATAAAGACATAATAGACGAAATATATAAATTATGGTAGTAATTCAACCTGAATTGGTGGGATTAAATGTCAATGCCGATAACACAAGGTCTTGAATTAACAGTTAAAACACTAGACTCTGTAGCCACTAGTATTAGAAACAATGTGTTGAGATCTGAGGGAGCGATAGATAAAAAAGCGATTGGAGCTGTTGCAAGACTAGTTGAATTACTAGAGAAGACGGCGAGTACACTAGAAGCTCTTTCAAAGAAACTAGTCGAGGTTAAAGGAGACTTTGTAGAGATCTCGCCGTTCTTCTATTTGTTTAAGGCTGGAAACAACATAGTATTATTGAGGACAAGACCAGAACACATAGCATTATCATTCAATCTAGATTCAAAAACAATCTCTATTAAAACCAGACAGGGAGAGCTATCAGTATCACAGAGTGGACTAATAGTGAAAGCACGTGGAATAGCCTTTGAAATAACGCCGTTTACACCAGAAGGATTTAATTCTAGAAAAGATGAATTGAGAATTCTACTAGGTATATTCGAGAAAGCTGTATACAAGAGGCTTATTCCAAACATCGAGCAAAAAGTTCTTAAGAGATAAATTATTTTTGAAAAACGCTAAGCAGTAGTTGTTTGTCCTGTGCTCGGTGATGGCAGGGCTTTTGGTAGTTCTGGGAATGTTTCTCTTATCTTTTGCTCTGCAACTATTCTTGCTTCTTCTAGTATCTTCTTTGCTTCTGCATCCATACCGACGTCTACGCTGAGACCGAGGTCTGCCATGCTCTCGCCCATTGCTGTTTCTAGTTCTCTTACTGCTACTTGTAGGTCTATCCAGATGTCTGGAGCGATGTTCTTGACTATTCCAAGTGCTTCTCTCATTACACCTATTACTGGTGCAACCTCGTTGATTGCACCGCCATATATCATAAATGTTTCTAGTTTTAGCGAGGCATGTTCTAGTGCATATTGTACTGTTAGTAATTGTTTTGTAATCTTTCTAATTTCGGCTACTTCTTTAGCATACATTTTTGCTCTTAACTCATCTTTCTTTATCATTGCATCAACAATGTTTTCGAATAATATTCTATCTCTCTCGGAGAGTTTGTCAATGTAGCTTGCTATTTTACCCATAGCGGTTTTTAACCTGTATTGAGCGAGAATTGTCTTTTTCTCTAGTGATTCATTCTCGTTTGTAAAGAGCTTTCTTATTTTGTCTCCAATTGTTTCTTCTCTTCTCCAGGCCATATATCTATCCCGTAAGACCTATGCTTAGAGATTAGCTTTTAAACCATCTGTCTATTGAAACCCGTTATTGTTTGATTAATGTATTAAGAGTCTTCACACCACATATAAGAACTCGTCTAGGCGTGGTATAAATGTTGTAGAGCTCTAGAAATATAAATAAAACTTATAAGCTCAGCAATTATTAATCAGCTACAAGCTTTGATTTCATTATTGAGTAAAGGTGTATTGTTTTGAGTATAGACCAGTACATTGTGTGTTTTGAAAACTGCACGCTTAGACATATTGAAGCTCTTGCAATGCTTGGTTTAATAGTAGAAGCCAAACAAGAAGACTGTGAGAGACCGCGTTTCAAGAAAATAACTGCTACGTTATACGATGGGCGTGTAGTTACATCTACATGCTACCTCGACGAGGAGGTAGCACACTCTCTAAGAATAATCCAAATATACATTGGAGTCGCCAGGAAAAACAACGCTATTGGCAAACTCGCCATAGTTGAAGGCAGAGCTGAAGAATAGAAAGCATAGTAGAAGAAATTTAAACTACTGTAAAGAAACATTAACTTGGATGATGAACGGTATTACCAGTGACTAGTGATCGAGCCCCAAGAACTGAATAAAAACCAATATGCAGTGGAGAATATGTAATGATTATTACACTCCAATCAATAACTCTAACTCCAAAACCAGTTAAACCAAGTGAACCACCCCAGATTGACTCGTGTTGTGGATTAATACCAGTTGGTATTGAAGTACTAGTAGTATTGCTACTTCTAGCTTCGATAATCCTCTCAATAACAATATTGATACTTGGAAAACAATTGTTTACTACTAGAGAGGATAAGACACTAGGAAAACACTTCTCTTAACGCTAATTCAACAATCCTACTCCTGGCAAGTTTAACTTCTACTCTACCCCCTAGAATACTCGATATGTCTAGGCTCTTCTCACTTAGCACGGCGAGAACACCATTTAAATCTATTTTCAACGGGAGGGAACCTGTATACTCGAGGAGGTTTAGTAATTCATATAGTATGTTCTTTCTATAAGTATATTCATCTAGAATACTGTATCCTCCGAGTTCTCTGATTTTAAAATATCCAAGTAAATATTCTTCTTCTACTCCTTCTTCATAGTAAAATCTCTGCGATGCAAGTATTCTAGATGCTTTATTCAATGCGAGAGCAGGAATATTGTGTATAACTGAAGCTATACGTATATTTGAATTCATAGAAGAGATTTCACTATATATTCTTTCATGTATTTCTCTGTTAATACCACTCGACAATGTAATAATTACTCTTGGTGTAAGAGTAAACGAATATGCATTGTTTTCACTGAAATAGTCAACTACGCGTTTAACTAGTTCTAAACGCTCTTTCTCCGGTATTGTTGAATTAATCAATGTAATTGTATACCGCGGCATATCAGACTACTCTCTTACATCTAGATTTAAATTTATGTAATAGCTATAATTAAACTAAAACAGGGGGCTTTAATTGGGCGGTATATTCGGTGGTATTTGTAAAACAGGTATTCCACGAGGAGCGATCTTTGAGGGTTTAAAGAGATTAATTTATAGAGGTTATGATGGAGCTGGCGTTGCAATTCTACGTGGTGGTTCAATAGAGGTTAGAAAGGCACCCGGCCACCTCTTTAATGTTGCTAAACAAGTAGATTTTGTAAACATAGACTCTAAGGTCGCTGTTGGACACACCAGGTATGCTAGTAGAGGTTGGCCTGTATATGAAAATACACATCCATTTCTAGACTGTACTGGTAGAATAGCTGTTGTTGGAGATGGTATTATAGAGAACTATGAAGAAGTAAAAACAATACTTGAGAGTAGAGGGCACGTGTTTAAATCCAGAACTGATACTGAAGTAGCTGTACACCTAGTTGAAGAATACTTGAAACAGGGATTGGATTTAACGAGAGCACTATTGAAGACAGCAAGAGAGTTGAAGGGCAATTATGCATTAGTATTTCTAGTTGCACCGGAAGAGAAACTAGTAGTTATTCAACATGGACAACCAATAGTGGTTGGTTTTAGTGGAGATAAAAACTGTGTATTTGTATCGAGCGACCTACCATCTCTACATGGTTTTGCCGAGTACGGTTACATACTCGAAGATAAAACAATAGCCATTGTTTCACTAGAGGGGCTTCAAGTATTCGACATAGAAACAGAGTCTCTAGTAGACCCGGGCTCGATGCAATTAAAACGTGTAAAACCAGTTGTTGAATACGTTGAAAAAGCTGGTTATCCACACTACATGATCAAGGAGATACATGAAGTACCAGATGCACTAATTGGAACGACTCTATCAGTAATGGACAAGTATCTCAGACTTGCAGCAGTGATTGTAAGTAGAGGAGAAAAAGTCTACGTGGTTGGAACAGGTACCAGTTACCACGCCGCTCTAACCTCAGTATACTACTTTACAGAACTAGCAGGATTAAGTGTTACACCGGTATCCGCAGCCGAGTTTCCATACTCTCTCCTCGAAAGCGTTGAAACAGGTACTGTTTTAATTGCTATTAGTCAAAGTGGTGAAACAAGCGATGTAATAAATACTGTTAAACTAGCAAAACAAAGAGGTGCTGTAATAATCGGTATTACAAACAATGTTGGTTCTAGACTAGCATTAGAGTCAAATGTATATCTCCCAATAGGCGCAGGGCCGGAGCTGGCAGTTCCAGCAACTAAGACTTTTACATCTACACTTGCAGCACTACTCCTACTAGCGTCATATACTGGAGTATTCTCGGGGCTTAGAAAAATAGAAGAACATAAAATCCTAGTCGAGGAAATGAGGAATTACGCAAAGACTCTCAAAGAAACTATTCCATACATCGAAGAAAATGCATCTAGAGTATCAAGAGAGCTAAAAGACGCTATTGGTGCATATGTCGCTAGTAGTGGAATAACATATCCTATAGCAGTAGAAGGAGCTTTGAAGTTAAAAGAAGCTTCTCTACTCCACGCTGAGGGGTATCAATTAGGTGAATTGAGACACGGCCCTGTCTCTATTATAACACAGAGATTTCCAGTTATCCTCGTAGAGCCATACGAAGAGCAAGCACACTCACTATACTTGAAAGTTCTAGGTGAACTAGAAGCGAGAAGAGCGAACATTATATCTATAGAGAGCAAGCTTAAAACAAACTATGCTTCGATAATACTACCACAAACACAGAAACACTTCTATCCAATATCTGTTGCCGTAGCACTCCAATTAATAGCCTACTACACAGGTGTAGCGAGAAATCTCCCAGTAGATACACCACCGGGACTAGCAAAAACACTAACTACATAGAACAGTTGTTTTCAATTTTCAAGCTAAATACATGGATTTAAATAGGTTTTTAAATCACACTAAATATTGAGCGATGAGGAGTCCTAGTCCAGGTTGACAGGGTGATAGGAAACTCCGGGGCCGAGTCACTAAAACTTTTTATCCACGCTAACTCTAGAGTCAATGAGTAGTGAAAGGGTGTATTGTTTGAGTATAACGCTTGATCCATGGGGACATATGGCAATAGAAGACTATGAAAGGCTACTCGTTGAATTCGGTATTAAACCAGTGAGAGAACTGCTAGCACAATACAACTTAGACCACAAGTACTTTACACGTGGAGTAATATTTGGCCATAGAGACCTTGATTTATGGTTAAACTCTTATCTATCTGGTAAAAAAGTAGCTGTATTAACTGGCTTCATGCCCAGTGGAGATCCACATCTTGGTACAGCAATGGTATACGAAGAACTAAAATACTTCCAGGAGAAAGGAGTATTTGTCAAGATAGCTATTGCAGATGCCGAGGCATATGCTGTTAGAAGAGAAGATAGGTCAATGGTGGTTAATAGAGGACTAGACTTCATAGCACACGCTATTGCGTGGGGTATAGACCCGGAGAAAGCGGGTTTCTACTACCAGACAAACATGGATAGTTCCTACTACAGGTTAATACAAATGTTTTCAAGAAAAATAACAGAAGCCGAGATGAAAGCTATATATGGAGATCTCTCGCCAGCGAAAATAATATCTGCACTAACACAGGCAGCAGACATACTCCACTTACAACTAGACGAGTATGGAGGATACAAGTACATATTAGTCCCGGTTGGAGTAGACCAAGACCCTCATTTAAGATTGACGAGAGACCTAGCTGATAGATTTGAAAACGAGCTCGGATTAACTAGGCCGGCTTCGATATACCATAAGCTACTAAGAGGTTTAGATGGAAATAAAATGAGTAAGAGCAGGCCTGAATTCGCTATACACTTAACAGACCCTGTTGAAATAGCAGAGAAAAAACTGATGAACGCGTTAACGGGTGGTAGAGCTACAGCAGAAGAACAGCGAAGACTTGGAGGAGAACCATTAAAGTGTACTATCTTCGAGTTATATACATATCACTTGGCAAGAGATGAAAAAGAATTGAGGGAAATATATGAGGACTGTGTCTCGGGTAGAATACTATGTGGGCAGTGTAAGAGGAGAGCAGCAGAGAAACTAAAAAGCCTCCTCGTCGAGCATCAAAAGAGATATAGAGAAATAAAGAGCAACGTAGAGAAATATGTGAAAAAACCATCATTCTAAGAAGTAAATCTCTTATATCTACTCTCTCGGGTTTACATAGAAGAGTAAAAATAGCTATCAACTACTCTTATAAAACACCCATTTCTCTAAGAATATCTAGTGTTGTTTTCTCTGGGTTTTCAGCTTTTGTAATAGCTGATCCAACAATTACCACGTCTACCCCTCTCTCCACTAGTCCTTTTATTACACCTGGTTTGAGGCCTCCAGCTACTCCGACTCTCACACCTAGTTCTTCTTTTGTTTTCACGGCTTCTCTAACTAGTTCTTCGCCTGTTACACCTCTAAGTCTCTGGACGCTTATACCTACATGGAAGAGTATTACATCTGGTTCATACCTCGCTATTTCAACTGCTCTCTTGTATGGTTCTCTAACTCCAATTAAGTCTACTATGAGTGCTCTACCATACTCTTTCTTTGTATCACTTGCTTCTTTCAATGTCTCTTCATCTGCTAATCCAAGTACCGTAAAAGCGTCTGCTCCTGCAGAATAGACTATTTTCGCCTCTATTGAGGGTACATCCATGGTTTTAGTGTCAGCTACAAGGTAGCACTTTGTTATTTCTTTGAGTGCTTTAACAGCTATTCTTCCCCATGCTTTAATCAATGGAGTTCCCGCTTCTATCCATATATGCCCGCATTTTGTTACAGCTGTAATTCTTGAGGCTATGTCAACTGCTTTTACTAGCTCGTCGAGGTCTAGTGCAATCTGTAAAACCGGGTACACTCTACCACCACTTTCATTTATAGTAGAACATAGATAAAAAACAATATGGGAGAATGAATGAGTGAATCAGATAGTAGTGTGAAGAAGATTAAAGATGAGATTAGATGGAGGATTTGGAGACTCCTAGAAGAAACAAATACAGCTGCTTTTCCACGCCCGGTTTACGGTAGAATACCCAACTTCAAAGGAGCAGATATAGCAGCTAGATTTATAATTGAATTAGAAGAGTGGAAGAAAGCTAGAGTAGTAAAATCTAACCCGGATTCTCCACAATACCATCTCCGTCTACAAGCATTGAGAGAAGGTAAAATACTTGTAATGGCTTCTCCACGTCTACTCAACGGGTTTATATTAATTGATCCGGCGAAAATACCACAAAGTAAACTCTCACAAGTAGCTACAATAGCAGGTGCGTTTAGGTATGGAAGACTGGTTTCACTTAGAGAAATACCCATAATAGACCTAGTAGTAACAGGCTGTGTAGCAGTAAATGAAAAAGGTGTTAGACTGGGTAAGGGTGGAGGGTACTCAGAGCTAGAATATGGAATACTACGAGAACTCGGATTAATAGACGAGAAAACTCCAATAGTTACAACAATACATGATCTACAAGTAGTTAAAGACGAAATACCACTAGAAATACACGACTACACAGTAGACTATTATGCAACACCAACAAAACTCTACAAACCAGACTCGAAATACAAGTATAGACCTAGAGGAATATATAGAGAGCTATTAACACCTCAACTAAGAGAACTACGCGTTATAAAAGAACTATTTGAAATAACGGGGAGAAGTAATTAAATAAACTCGTTTACTAGCTGTACACTCCACTAGTTTTCAAATCACTCTGTGAGTTGTTTTAAAGATAATGGAATTCTAATCTCTTTAAACTGGTAATGCGTTAATTTTTGTAATTGGAGAACGAACACATGTTCGGTGATCACATAGTGGACAATTTAATTCAAGAAATCAAGAAGTTGAAGAAAGAACTAGACGCGGTTATACTAGTACATAATTACCAATTACCCTCAATCCAGGATGTAGCAGACTATATTGGTGACAGTTTAGAACTATCTATTAAAGTTGCAGTTGAAGTAAACGCGAAGTATATTGTCTTCTGTGGTGTTGACTTCATGGCTGAACAAGTAGCTGTAATAAATCGAAATGCAATTGTTTTACACCCTGATCCAAGCGCTCAATGCCCAATGGCAAATATGATTACACTTGAAGATGTACGTAGAGCTAGAAAGCAATATCCCAATACACCAATTGTAATGTATGTTAACAGCCCAGCTATTGTAAAAGCAGAGTCAGACTACATTGTTACAAGTGCTAATGCCGTCAACGTCGTCAAGGCTATTGATAGTGATGTAATCATATTTGGACCAGATAGACACCTAGCTGAATACGTTGCAGAAGTAACAGGTAAAACAGTTATTCCAATTCCACCCAATGGACACTGTCCAGTACACGTAAAATTCAACCCGTTTGAAATCACTAATTTGAAAACTCTATATAGAGATTCCATATTCATTGCCCACCCAGAGTGCACGGCCGATGTAAAGAAACAAGCTGATTTCATTGGTAGTACTAGTCAAATGATTAAATTTGTTAGAAACTGCCAGTGTAAACATGTTCTTGTAGGTACAGAAATAGGTTTAATCTATAGATTGGCCAGAGAAAACCCTGATAAAGTATTTATTCCTGCTTCTACGAGTGCAATATGTCTAGACATGAAGAAAATAACTATTGAAAAAGTCTATAGGAGTTTAAAAGACAAAGTCTATAGAGTTGAAGTACCAGAAGAAATAGCTCGTAGAGTCGTCAAGGCAATTGAAAACACATATAGAGTTCTAGGGGTTGAACCACCATGGTCGAAGAAGTAATATACAATAAACTACTAGAATTCATTGAAGAAGATATGCCATTTGGAGATCTTACAACAAATATACTAATACCAGAATCTACAACTGTAAAAGCACGTATTGTTGCTAAACAAAAAGGCATTGTAGCATGCATTGAAGAAGTAGTGTACTTTATGCGTAAACTAGGTTTAGAAGTAGATCCAAGAGTTAGAGATGGAGAAGAAGTAGACAGGGGAAAAACAGTAATAGAGGTTGTAGGGCCGGCACGAACAATATTAAGTATTGAAAGAGTTGTATTGAATTTACTAATGCATTGTAGTGGAATAGCAACAGAAGTTAGAAAACTAGTTGAACTAGTTAGAAGAGTAAACAACAGGGTTAAAATAGCGGCAACACGGAAGACCCTACCCGGCCTTAGATACTTTGAAAAGAAGGCGGTTCAAGTTGGTGGTGGAGATGCGCATAGATACTCTCTATCAGACGCTGTATTAATCAAAGACAACCACATTAGCATTATTGGTAATTTAGAAGAAGCAATTAAAACAGCTAGAAGCAAAACTAGTTTTATCCATAAAATAGAAGTTGAAGTGTCAACGGTAGAAGATGCTATTAAAGCAGTAGAATACGGCGTAGATGTAGTAATGCTTGATAATATGAAGCCGGAAGAAGTAGCTAGAGTTATAGAAGAACTACGTAAGAGAGGGTTGAGAGATAGAGTTTTAATTGAAGTATCTGGTGGAATAACACCCGATAACATTTTAGAATACGCTAAACTAGACGTAGACGTCATTAGTTGTGGATACATTACAATGTCGAGTAGACATATTGATATGAGTTTAGACATAGTTGAGGTGGTTAAAAAGTGAAAATAGCCGTTCTTGGATGTGGAGCAATAGGATCAATAATAGTTGAAAGCATATGTAGTGGAGAAATTAGAAATGCTGAATTAACAGCTCTAATGGACATATACCCGGATAAATGCGAGAAAATACTAGAAAACTACTGCCCCACGGTAAAAGCCAATATAAGTATTTGTAGAGACCTAGATTGTATGTTTAACTCTAAACCACAACTAGTAGTAGAAGCAGCATCACAAAAAGCTGTAGAAGAATACATTCCTAAAATACTATCACGAGGAATAAACACCGTCATACTTAGCGTGGGTGCTCTACTCGATGAAAACACTCTCCAAGAGATAAAACAGGCTTGTATGAAGAGTGGAAGTAGAGTATACATACCCACAGGTGCAATTGCCGGATTAGATGCTGTTAAAGCTCTTTCAAACAAAGGAATTAAGAGAATCGTTCTTAGAACATATAAAAACGTATATTCGTTTGATAAGAATACTCTTGAAAAACTTGGCTTCAAGGAGGTAACTGCGAAGACAAAGATCTATGAGGGTAGGGGAGATGTAGCTGTAAAACTATTTTCAGCAAATGTAAACGTTGTTGCTGCGCTATCACTAGCCGCTGGAGTAATTCCATGGGTTGAAGTATATGCTGATCCAGAATTAAAGAGAAATATTCATGAAATAGAAGTTGAAAGCAATGTATCAACAATCTATATAAGAGTAGAGAATACACCACATCCTCTCAATCCAAAAACAAGTTATTTAGCAGCCCTATCAGCTCTCCAATTATTAAAGAGAATTGTAGTGGAGGAACCAATAGAGGTTGGTACATAAACAAATAATCAACGATCAAGGAAAAAGAATTGAAAAACAACATATTTACTTCCAAGTCTTTATTTACATAGAGGTGTATAAATTGAAATACGAGGGTTTGAGTAGAGAGAAGTTAATAGAATTCGTTGTCCAAGGAGTAAATGAGAGGTTGAAAGCATTCTTCGACGAGCTATATAGAGAAGTAGAATTGGAAGCTATAAAAGCAAGAGATGTAGTTGATGTTGCAAAAAAATTTACATTGAGGGGTGGTAAGAGACTAAGAGCTGTATTAGCACTTGTTGGTTATTGGAGTCGCGAGTGGGGTAGTGGTAGTTTAAATCCAATAATGGATGTTATGGTTGCAATAGAACTACTCCAAAGCTATCTGCTAGTACACGACGACATAATGGATAGAGACGAGGTTAGAAGAGGAGGGCCTACAGCACACGTTGTTTTCAGAGAAATATGCAGGAAACATGGTTGGAGTGATTGCAGTCACTACGGTATATCACAGGCAATTACAACTGGAGACTACTTGGAAGCATTAGCTGTTGGACTACTAGCCTCGAAAAACATTGATCCAGTCTTAGTACCACAACTGGTTTCAACATATACACGTGGACTTAGACTAGTAGCTTATGGACAATACCTAGATGTATTATTCTCTAAACTACCACTTCGAAACGTGGGAGAAGAAGACATTACACTCGTATATAAATTAAAGACATCGTCTTACACAATAGAACTTCCACTACACCTAGGTGCAATAGCATCTGGTAAACACAATGATAGACTGCTACGGGAACTCTCAGAATACGCTAATCCAGCGGGTGTGGCTTTCCAAATAAGAGACGATATTATTGGATTATATGGAGACCCCAGTGTAACGGGTAAACCAGCTGGTAGCGATGTAAAAGGAAAGAAGAAAACACTACTCGTAATTAAAGCATACGAGTATGCTAGTAGCGATGATAGAAAACTCCTCGAACTCGTCTATGATGAAATGAGCGAAGAAGAAATAACAGATGAATACGTAGAGAGAGTTAGAGAAATAGTGAAAACTACTGGTGCACTAGAATACTGTGAAAAAACAATTAAAAACAATGTCGAGAAAGCACTTGGTGCTATCAAAGACTCCAAGGAGATTTCTAGCGAGGCGAGAGAGTTCCTAGAGTGGTTGACTTATAAACTAGCTTATAGAGAGAAATAAAACAATTCGAATATAGTGGAGGGAGTAAATGGGTAGAAAGAGAGGAGAAATAGAGGAATGGTTGAAAAAGATATTTTTTACTGGGAGGAGTAGCGAGTACTTTATATACGTTAAATACAGAGTTGACAACGAGGAGACTCTCAAGCCTATTCCAGGCGAGATCATAATTGATGTTCGTGGAGGATATATATTTACTAAAAACGGTGATCAAATACCGTTTCACAGAGTTGTTGAAATAAGGAGTAAAAAAGGAGAATTGGTTTATAAAAGAGGCTAGATCCAGCCGCGTAGTTTCATCGCTCTTACTACTCTGTCAACAGCTATGGCATAGGCTGCCATTCTCATTGGGTATTGTGAATACTTCTTTTGCCACTCGTCGAATACTCTATTGAAGTTTTGAGACATCATTTTGTCTAGTCTGTCTAGTGCTTCTTGGTCTGTTAGGAAGCATCCCATTCTGTTGTGGCTCCACTCAATCCAGCTCATTGTTACTCCACCAGCGTTTGCTAGAATGTCTGGTACTACTACAACGCCTTTTTCATGTAGGATCCTGTCTGCTTCTGGAGTTGTCGGTCCATTTGCACCCTCAGATATTACTTTTGCTTTTACTCTGTGTACGTTTTCAGCTGTAATTACGTTTTCAATTGCAGCTGGTACGAGTATGTCTACTGGGAGTTCGAGGAGTTCCATGTGGTTCTTAGATACTTTTACACCTCCGCCCTTGTAGTTGATAACGCTTCCTGTCTTGTTCTTTACTTCTATTACTTCATCAATGTTTAATCCCTTCGGGTTGTATATGTATCCCTGGCTGTCGCTTACTGCTACAACTATTGCTCCCCACTCTGCTAGGTATTTAGCAGCATACATTCCAACGTTTCCAAATCCATGTACTGCTACAGTTTTGCCTTCTACTCCGCCAAGCACTCTCTTAGCTGCCTCTCTTGCTGTTAATGCTACTCCATATCCTGTTGATACTACTCTAGCGTGTAGGCCGCCGAGGTCTACTGGTTTAGCTGTTACTACGCCCCATGCATATGATGGTTGTCCGGTGATCTTTGCGTATTCATCGTAGTACCAAGCCATTACTTGTGGATTAGTGTAGACGTCTGGTGCTGGAATGTCTAGGTCTGGACCAACGTCTTTAGCTAGTGCGGCAAAGTACTTTCTACTTAGTTCTTCTAGTTCTCTCTGTGAAAGTGTCTTGGGGTCTACTCTAACAGCTCCTTTTCCACCACCATATGGTATACCAGCTAGAGAGTTCTTCCAAGTCATCCACATTGAGAGAGCTACAGTTTCACCTGCAGTGGCGTTGGGGCTGTATCTAATACCTCCTTTGTAGGGTCCTAGAGCACTATTGTGCTGGCTTCTCCATCCAACATATGTTTCTACTTTGCCATTATCTCTCTTGACAACAATTTTAACTTGTACTAGTTTTTCCGGGTGTCTAAGTACTTCAACGTATTCGTCTGGTAGTCCTAGGATTCCGGCTGCTTCTTTTAATTGTTTAACAGCCATTTGGTAAACCGGGTCGTTTTCATATAGAGTTGCATATTCAGACATTTGATACGCACCCGAGACCAATATAATGAAGTCTAGAGTTTATAAATTTATCAATAGGCGAATATGTAAGTATATATGGTATATATTGATCACTAAAAATACACAGAGAAATCAGCCCTCACACGGCTCTTCATATAATCCGAACCGAAGTCGTTCATCATCAAAAAGAATAATAGATTAAAAACCTATATACTTAAACACGGTGGCTTCGGTGAAGCCTGCAATACTAGTTATAGATATGCTAAGAGAGTTTGTTTATGGCCGCTTAAAAAGTCCTAGTGCGCTCGAAATACTTCCAAGAATAAAGCAAATAGTGGAAAAAGCCCGCGAGAAAAACATTCCCGTTATATACTTGGCAGACCAGCACCTCCCAATAGACTACGAGTTGAATATATGGGGTCCTCATGCAATGAGAGGTGATCCCGAGGCATCTATAGTAGATGAATTAAAACCAGTTGAGAATAGAGATCTAGTCTTCTACAAGAGGTCTTATAGCGGGTTTAGAGAAACGGGGTTAGCATATGTTTTAAGAGATCTCGGAGTAGACACAGTGGTTTTAACTGGAATACATACACATATCTGTGTATTTCACACAGCTATCGATGCATACTACGAGAGATTTAAGTTGATAATAGTAGAAGACGCTGTTGCAGCGTTTAGTAGAGAAGACCATGAATACGCGTTGAAATACATGGAGAAAGTTCTTGGAGCACGAATAGTGAAGACAAACGAACTACTTGAATTAATAGATAAGCTCTAGTCTACTCTACACTGTTTTTTCCAGTAGTTAACTATTTCTTCTTCAACAGGGTCTGGCTTCGATGTCACTATTATACTGTGTGGTGGAGGCGGATATTTATAGCTCCCGAGTTTCTCCAGGGTATCAGCACATATTTTTTCATCTCTCCAACCCAGTCTAGCTAGTCCAATAGCTATTCTATCTCTGAGTTTTCCAGCATAGTCTAGTTCGAGAAGTATACTTGTTGCTTCCGGTATGCTCATAGCTTTGTTTTCTTCAATTCTTAGATCTAATAGTACTAGCGTGTGGAGTCCTCTATTCAAGTTATCATATATTGTTTCAATTGTACTTATTGGTTTAAAGTGTGTTGGATATATAAGTGTAACTATTTTTCCAAATCTATAGGTTTGAAGACCTGTTCTACTATATGCTAGTGTTAAAATAGAAATGCCGTTTACTACTTTAAACTCAATATTGTTTTCCATGGCCTCGCTGAGTATTGCATCGTGTGTTGTAGCTATAAAGGGGTCTCCTGGAACAGCTATTACAACTAGTTTTTCTCTTGCTCTATTAATTATTTCTCTAATGGCGTTTCCCTCGAGATCTCTTCTCTTGGCAAAAATAAACTCTGCATTTGAATTGAGGGTTTTAAGGTCTTCGAGAGGGTCTTCATATAGAGAAGTATATGTATCAACATATACTACATCTGCTTTTTTAATCCATTCCACTGCTTCACTAGTTAAATGTCTTAGTGAATAGCCTAATCCAATGAAAACCAGCATTATTCCTCAAGCCCTCGGAGACTGGTTGTCATTGTACTTATATACCAAGTAAACTATGTAGAAAGCCGCTATTGAATAAATCAATATAGTAAACACCATGGTATAGTGGTGTGTAATGGATATAGAGTATGCTGCTTCTCTCACGGCTGGTATTGAACGTAGAAATATAATAAACCCGTATACAAAGTTTGAGGGGTCTGACGAGAGACAATCATATATAAACTTGTCTGCCGGTACCCATTTCCAATCCTCTGCTACAAAGATATAGTCTGAACCCGCAATCAGTGGAGTTGCAAACATGATAAATCCAAATACGAAACTAATTATTGAGTTAATGAATACATAGAGGTTTACAATGGATTTTTTCACTTTTTGATCTCTGAGTAGAGAAGTAAACACTATTAGTGGAGGAGCAGTCCACACCAAGTAGTTTATATTGCCGATTTTATTGAGAAATACTAGTCCAGCTACTAGTAACACCATGTATTTTACAATAATAAAGTATTCATCATTATAGTTTGTTTCAAGCTTCCACCACATATTGAATACTGTAAGTACCAGGTATGCTAGAAACGGTATTATCCATACCGTAGATACTAGTTCAACAATAATGTTCAATTCGTATTTATAGTAGTATAGGGGTATAGCCCATATACTCATATATTGCGGCGGCCTCCTCGCATGGAAGAACAATATTTTATCTAGAAAGGCTGTGGGCGAGGTAATAAAGAATGGAGCTATAAAGACACCGACAGTTAAAACCACGCCTAGTAAAAACTGTTTCAGCTCTCTAATAGCTCTTTTCTTGTAGAGATATAGTACAACAGGGAGTGCTAGTACACCTAGAGTTTGCTTTAATAAACTGGCTAGTGCAAGGTAAACACCTGTAGCAGTATACTTTTTGTATTTAAGACTAGTAATTGCGAGGAGAATAAAGAGACTTGCTGTTAAATCAAACTGGTAGCTTAGAATTAACGAGTACGCTGAGAAAGTAGCAAGCCATAAATAACCAGCTATTCTACCATAATGCCTACGTAGTATAAAGTATATTGTATTAAACGCTATAAGAAGAGGTATTTTGTTTATTACAACCTGGGCTAGTAGGTTTTCACCAAATAACCAGGTTGCAACAGCGTGTGTGAGTACAAAGTGGAATATTGCAAGTGGTGGATAAGCAACTTTTAATTCAGATGTATAGATTTCAAGTATTCTACCAGTTTTAAAGTATTCATTATACCATGCAATAAAGTAATTTACATCGTAGTAGTTCCATCCAATGATCATTAAATAAACATTAATAATGTTTACAACTACTAGGTATATGTATTCCCTCGACAATACATTCCTTGTTTTTACAAGTGTTGATTTAATAGAGTGCAAGTTTTATCCTCCAAAACAACGCGGTTTCAACACGGTTTCAAAAATAAGATTACTTACTAGGATAAATATAATAGATTTCAGGTGTAAAAGTATTGCAGAAATACATATATGTTAAAATCGGAGGAAGCTTTATAACCAATAAAGACAACCCTGTTTCACTCAACTATAAAGCACTCAAATCACTCTACGAGGTTTTAAATAGAATAAATAGCTTAAAGATCATTATGGGTAATGGAGGAGGTAGTTTTGCACACTACACCGTATTAAAACACAGAGAGAGCGGTGGTAGAGAGCTCTTAGTGAAATGCCACGAAGCCACCAGGTCGCTAAATAGAATTATCGTAGACTACTTGGTGAACAAGGGTCTACCAGTTACTAGTGTTCAAACAAGTGCTATAGTATACTATGACGAGGAGAAAAAAGATTTCGACGTCTTCTATAAACCAGTAGAAATCCTCGTAGAAACAGGTATTATACCTGTTCTATATGGTGAGTGTATTCCAACGAAGAGTAAACCAATAGTTTTATCAACAGAGAGAGTGTTTGAACTACTTTCAAGGTATTTAAAACCGGAGAGAATGATCTTGTTGACTGATGTACCTGGAGTCTATAATTGTAATCCCAAGACTTGTAGAAACCCAGAGCTAATTCATAAGATTACGCCTGGAAACCTCGAAGATGTATTGAAGCTTCTAAGAGAAAACGAGAAAGCAGATGCTACTGGTGGAATCTATGGAAAGGTATTGTCAATGAGTAAACTAGCTGTGGAGTTAAAAATAGATGTTGTTGTAGTATCGGGCTTTGATGTTGAATCTGTTATAGAAGCTATTAGAGGCGGTATTCCAAGAAATTCTACTTTAATTACACATAGAGAGGATTAAACAATATAGATTGTAACAACGTTCTTGTTTTCCTCAATGTAAACCTGTCTCTTTCCAGGTATTACAATAGCTACTTCACGCTCACCTATAACGACATAGTCTACTATAAACTGTCCAGACGTGATAATAGTGAGAAATCCACCAACTCGTGTTTTAATACTTCTAAAACTAGCTAAGTGTGTTGAAACCTCATCCTGTGTTTTTACTTGTTCTGGGCACGCTGTATTATTCGACTGGTAGTATAAATAGACTACTTTCTTTTTTCCACTTCTAATTTCGTGAATACTATACCCTGTAACACCAGTAGCTGTAATTATCCTCTGTCTTAACTCTAGTGTTAAACCAGATTCTATTTGAATTACATCTCCTCCAACACTAATTTCTATGCATCTATTTTCCAGTTTCATATAGTGTTTCTGCAAATACCAAGACACCACTTAATTCATTTATATAAGACTTGTTTTTTGTATTTAATTAAAACTATGGGTGTGATTATGCCAAAGACACCAAGTGTAATACTAAGAGAAGAATTAAAAAGTAGAAATATAGAGTTGCTAGACATCTATAGCTTTAAAGACCACGACGTTATAAGAGTACGCGATAAACTAACTGGTAAAGTTGCACTATATACTTCAAAGAGAAAGGTAAACACGCTGTCTTCAAAAGAAGAAATTGTAAAACTAGCTGATGAATTAAAGAAGTTGTTCTAACCAGGCTTTTTAATTCTAATCCATGTTGTTTCAAGTCCTTTATCCATTAATTGAATACCGTATTTAGCGAGCTCGCTCCTTATAGTATCTGCTAGATCATACATTCCTCTCTTTCGTAGTTCTCTTCTAACATCTACTAGTATGCCGATTAAACCATCTAGTTCTACTTCTTCTCTACTTGGCTCGGCCTCCTCGAATATATTGAATACGTAGTTAATTGATTTCAGTGTTTTCAATGCAAGTGAAACCAGCATGTGTTTTGGATTATACTGTATATCTCTATATATAGTGGTCAGCAACTTGTTGAGTGCTGCTATAGCTTCTGGTGTATTAAAGTCGTTGCTTAATGCCCTGTGGAACTCTATATATATATTGTTTAATTCTGCAACAATCTTTAAGTCATTGTCGTTTAAGTAGTGGAGGTCGCGGGCTTCTCTAGATAATTTGACTAGTAATTCGTAAGCTGATACTACACGATTATAGAGTTTTTCAGCTTGTTCTAGTACTTCATCTGTAAATCCAAGTGGTTTTCTATAGTGTACTTGGAGATACCAGAGTCTAAGAACTCCTGGACTCCACTTCTTCAAAGCGTCTTTTAATGGAACAATATTGCCCAGGCTCTTACTCATTTTATCTGCTCCAACCATTACGAGTCCTGTATGCATCCATATTGATACCCATGGCTTCTCGTCGAAGAATGCCTCGCTCTGTGCTCTCTCGTTTTCATGGTGGGGGAATATTAGGTCTGTTCCACCACCGTGAATGTCGAATCTACCCCCTAGATACCTAGAACTCATTACACTGCACTCTATATGCCAGCCCGGTCTACCCTTCCCCCAGGGGCTCTCCCAGTATGGTTCTCCTGGTTTAGCTGCTTTCCAAAGAGCGAAGTCGTATGGTTTCTTTTTTTCGCCGAGGAATTCTGGTTCTTGATTCCAGTATTCTTTTTCTAGTCTACCCGATAGTCTTCCATAGTCTTCATACTTGTCTACTTCGAAGTAGACGCTTCCACTTGGTGTTACATAAGCATATCCTTTATCTATGAGTCTCTGTATGAACTCTATTATTTCATTTATATGGCTTGTTACTCTTGGATGGTGGTCTATTTTTACACCTAGTTTCTCTAGGGCTTCAAGGTAGTCTTTGGTGTATTCTTCTACTATTTCTCTCCAATCACGGTTTTCTTCATGGCTTCTCTTTATGATCTTGTCGTCTATATCAGTTATATTCATTACGTGTACTACATTGTATCCTCTAAGATTTAGATATCTCTTGAAGGAGTCGTAGACTACATATGTTCTTCCATGACCTATATGGGTGTAGTCGTAGACTGTGGGTCCACACACGTAGATTTTAACTGTTTGTGGTTGGAGAGGATAAAGTGGTTTTTCACTCTTAGAGAGGGTATCATATATTTTTATCTCGAATTGATTTGACACAATGTCTCTATTCACCTCTATAGTATCTACTATATACATCCATTATTATCTTTCCAGTCTTAATAAATAAATCTGCTAGCTCCTCCGTTGTCAGGTATTTCTTAAAGGCTTCTTCGCCGTGTAGTACATCACTTACTATTAATACACATGCAGTTTGAAATCCACGCATCCATCCAAGACCGAATAATACAGCGGCCTCCATTTCTACTGCTACTATTCCATAATGCTCCATTCTACTAGCGAAATCAGGTGATTCAGCGTAGAATGCATCACTAGAGAATACTGGTCCCTGTTTAAATGGTATTTTATTTTCTACGAGAGCTTCTATTATCCGTGTAGTTAGTACAGGATCTGGCGAGGTTGCTCCACAAATTCCAGGCATGTATTGTCCTAGAGCACAGCCACCACTAGGATATGCTGCTCCAGTTGCAACTATTATATCGCCTATTCTAGTATCTCTTCTAATTCCACCAGTTGTTCCAAGTCTCACTATTCTCTTTGCTCCTAGCTGGCTTAGTTCCTCGAATACTATTGCAGCACTCGGTCCTCCTATTCCGTGAGTAGCTAGTGTTATACGGTTGTTTTTATAGTGTCCTGTAACTACTTTTAGTCCTCTATGAGTATTTACTACTTTCGGGTCTTCGAGGAGGTTTGAGAGGAGGTCTATTCTACCAGGGTCTCCAGATGCAATTACGTTTTCAGCTATGTCTTCTTTTGAGGCCTTTATGTGAATGGGCATTAAACCACCTACTTACTACTTTTCTTCTTCCTGGTTTTTCTCTTTTTACTCTTTGACTTTGTCTTTGATTTTTTAGACTTTTTTCTCCTCTTCTTTTTCTTTTTCTCTTCTATTTTTGGTTTTGGTTTGGGTAGGAGGAGTTCGTGTGGATAGATTATTCTAGTGTATTCATTGCCTTCTAATACAATGAAGTCGTAGTCTATATTGTTTATTGATAGATTTCCCTCGTATACTATGAATTGTGATGATGGTTTATACTCGTATACTACACGGCAGTTAGTGGGCTCTGTACACTTAATAAAGAGTATTCTACGTAGGTATTGTGGTTTGGGTATTAGCACTGTAGACGCGTTGAGATCTCCGCCTTCACCAATAATTACTTTTTGACCGAGTGTTTCAACTTCTATTAGTACAGGTGAATCACTTGTTTTCTCGTGGACCATGTATTCACCGGCTACTTCGAGTAGTTTATTAATTACTTTTTCACGTGATTCTTCGCTATCTACTTCTTTAATATCCCATTTCTCGTCTTCTACGCGGAAGCCCGTAATACTCACATTATCGTCTTTTTCCTCGACTTGTTTCAACTTTAATATCTTAGTAGCTATTTTCAATGAATTCACCTATTATACCCCTCTCGAGTAGTTTGAAAAGCACTGGTACATCAATAGATAATAAATTTATCTCCACGTATATACTTTTATCATGGGGTGTACTCATGGATGTAAAATTCATTAAAATACCCGTTAAAATACCAGAGGGAGCAAACGTCATTATTGGTAGAAGCCACTTTATAAAGACAGTTGAAGACATATACGAGGTCCTCGTGACAAGTGTGCCAGGTATTAAATTTGGATTGGCATTTAACGAAGCAAGTGGTAAGAGATTGGTTCGCTACGAGGGAAACGATGAAGAACTAGTAAAAGTAGCTGTAGAGACAGCATTAAATATTGGTGCTGGACACACATTTGTCTTGTTTATTAGAAACGCGTATCCAATCAATGTATTAAACCAGTTAAAACAAGTTCAAGAAGTAGTATCACTATATGTCGCGACAGGTAATCCAGTCGAGGTAATAGTGGCTGAAACCAGTCAGGGTAGAACTATTATTGGAGTTGTTGATGGATATCCACCACTAGGTGTAGAATCAGAAGAGGATAAAAGGGAGAGAAAGGAATTTCTGAGGAAAATAGGGTATAAGAAGTAGAGTATACTATTGCAGTGCTACTAGTACTCGCTATTAGACTCGTTGAGCACGCTGATTATATGGCCTATGGCGATATCTCCTTGAATCTTAATTATTTTTATTTTTACTCTTGAACCGCTAGTAGCGTTTGGAATAATTATTTTTTTATCTCCATATCGAACTACTCCATTGCCTTTCTCGTCAATGTCGTATATATTGACTGTTATAACATCTCCTATTCTCAGACTCCTTTCTTCCGGGTTTCTTATTGATGGATAGATACTGAATCTCTGTATGTTGCTACTATATGGATTCCAACCCTGTTGTTTTTTATTGTTGTTTCTAGACACGTGTAACACACTATACGCTATGTCTTTTATCACTGGTTTAAATAAGTATAAAACCTTTAAAAAGTTTGAGGTGGTTGTTTGAAGCTTGATTTTCTAAGACACATAGCTAATCCATTGATTGATAAATACGTTGAAGAAGGAAAACTGTCTCCAAGAGATGCTATTGAAGTTAAAAAAGCACTATATAGAGCCGAGGAAAAATACAAGTTTAGTATTTATGGAGGAAGCCCATTAAATCTAGCTAGATACTTTGAATCAAAAGACTTTGAAGAGTTAATTCAGCTTTTAAAATCTATGAATATAGTGGAACTACTATTCGACCTACTGGGAAAAATCGAGGAAGCATATCCAGAATACAAAGAGTTAATTGATAAAACAAGGGAAGTAAAGAGAAGTACTTGTCTAAACCACTAGTAGAAACCAGTAGACAAGAAGAAGAAAAGAAGTGTATAGAAATAGATGAACTCGTTAAACTAGTAGAAGAGTATTTAAAACCAGAGAGCATCAATATCGAGAAAAACATAGTTAAAGCAGTAGTTAAAGGCGGGATAGAAGTAGATATTGGACTGTATAAACAACACATTAAAGTAGTAGTTAAAATTAATAGAAATGCAATTCAAACACCGAGAAGTATACTAGTCAAGGTGGCTGATATTGCAGAAAAAACTCTTTGTATTTGACTGTGATGGAGTATTAACAGTAGATAAGAGTAGTTGGGGGTTTCTCCACGAGTATTTTGGTAGCCGAGACAACTCTTACTTCGCTGAACTATATAGAAAGGGAGTGATATCGTATCTTGACTGGATGAAAATAGATATAGCGTTAATGATACACAGCTATGGAAAACCAATAAAGAAGAGCGAAGTAGAAAACGCGCTTTCAAAAATAAAACTAAGAAACACGGCGAAGAGAGTAGTTGACGAAATTAAAAAGAAGGGCCATTACACGGCAATTGTTAGTAGTGGTGTTGACTTACTCGTAAAGAGGGTTTGTAGTGAACTAGGTGTAGACATCTGTTTATATAATGAACTCTACTTCTACAATGATGAACTAGTACCTGGTGGAGTAGCGAGAGTTCCACTGAGAGAAAAGAAAGAAGTAGTATTAAACCTAGCAAGTAGTCTCGGTGTAAATAGAGAAAACGTTGTATACGTGGGAGATAGCGAGTGGGATATAGAGATATTTAAATCCGTTGGTGTTTCAATAGCTGTTGAACCCTGTGGGAAAGCGTGTCAACACGCTAAATACGTAGTTAGAGATCTAGATGAAATCCTCGAGCTAGGGTTGATATAGAGTAGTATTGAATAGGGATTGAAACACACTATATATACGGGTAGTCCATGGTAGACTGGTTTATTACACTATGGAATTACAGACCAGACGCTCTAACAGTTTGGAGCGACCCGGTAGTCAAGGAGAGATTGTCACATTACTATAGTGTAATGAAAAATGAAAAACCAGCTAGATTTCTAGTTGCAAAACTCCTCGCAGTAGATGTAGACCCATATAATTCAGTGTTGAGTATTGAAGAACTCTGGAAAATACACGAAGAAGCAGCAAGGGTATTTCAGGGATTTTACAGAGACCTGGCTTCCGAGGGCCTTCGTGGACTCGAGAAATACGAAAAACCAAGGTATAGCTATCTAGATGTAAAAATCGCTATTGCATACCGGCTAGTAAACCCATGCAGACTATGTGAACGTAGATGTGGAGTTCTAAGACTAGAGGGAAAACCAGGTGTTTGCACAATGGATAAAGATGTAATAGTACACAGCTACTTCCACCACATGGGTGAAGAAGCACCACTAGTTCCAAGTGGAACAATATTCTATGGAGGATGTAATTTCAAGTGCGTGTTTTGCCAAAACTACGATATAAGCCAGGTAAACCCGCGGAGTGGTGAGAAGTTAACTCCTCGAGAACTAGCATCTATACAAGTCTATTTAAGGCGTACTGGCGCCCGGAATATAAACCATGTAGGCGGGGATCCAACGCCGCACATTCCATTCATACTTGAAAGCTTCAAATACGTTGATGTAAACGTTCCCCAGTTATGGAATAGCAATATGTATATGAGCGAGGAGTCTATGAAGCTATTAGAAGACATTATTGATATATGGCTACCAGACCTCAAATACGGTAACAACCAGTGTGCTTGGAGGCTCAGTAAAGTTAGAAACTACTGGGAGGTTGCGACGAGAAATATAAAGAGAGCGCATGATAGTGGAGACATTATTATAAGACACCTCGTTCTACCAAACCATATTGAATGCTGTACAAAACCAGTACTTGAATGGATTGCAAAGAATACACCTAGAGCACTAGTTAACATAATGGACCAGTATAGACCAGAACACCTCGTAGTAAAATACCCCGAAATGTATAAAGATATTGCTAGAAGACCCCGTCACAGCGAGATTATGGAGGCATATAGAATAGCAGATGAACTGGGATTAGTCTACAAACCTGTCTCCTAATTTAAACTACTTCTCTAATTAAAGACAATACTGGAAACGAGGTGTAGCAAGATTTGAGCGTGGAGGGAGTAAACGAGTATTACTTCGATAATTACTATAGAGTAGTCGTCCTCGAAGATGAAGGGGGCTTCTTAGTATCAGTAGATGTATATATTACTGATTGGCGTCTAGGAGAACCAGTTGAAAAATGCATAAACAACACTTGTCTACTAGTAAAAGAGATCACTCTAAACAATAGTCAAGAATATCCATGCAATCCCAGTAAAATCACTATTATAGGTGTGAAAACAAGTGGTAAGAGAGAAACAATTAGTGTTAAATGGCTCTGTAGAGAGAAACCAGGATATAATCAGATTCAAGCACTCTACGAGCTATCTTGGAGAATAGCTCGTGGAGAACAGATTTAATCTTAAATAATACCTCTCTATATATACACCAGTAGTTGAAGATGATAGATTACAGTGTATGATTGGTAAGGGCGAGAAACACTATGATTAAGGAGTTTAAACCAAAAATATCTTCTACTAGGTGGGATCCAAGTAGAGAACTAGAATTAGCTAAGAAGTGGGAAGAAGAGAAACTATACGAGTTCCACTTCTCCCCCGAAGACCCCAGAGAAATAATTGCAATAGATACTCCTCCACCATATGCGAGTGGAAAATGGCATGTTGGTGGAGCAGCACACTATGCTCAAATAGACATGATTGCACGATACTTCCGCATGAAGGGATACAACGTTATTGTCCCATTTTACGCTGATAGAAATGGACTACCAGTTGAAGTGCAAGTAGAAAAAGCATACAAGATAAATGCTCATGAATACGCTAAAACACCAGAGGGGAGAGCGAAATTCCTAGAAATGTGCAAGGCTTTCCTAGATAAAACAGAAGAAGAACTCGTAAAGATATGGAAGAGACTTGGATGCAGTTTTGACTACTGGAGGAATGGTACTGATAGCCCCGAATATAGACGTATAACACAAGCAACATTTATTGAGTTGTTTAATAGGGGATTGATATACGAAGCGGAGAGGCCAGTAAACTTCTGCCCCAGGTGTAAAACTACTCTTGCAGACGCTGAATTAGAGTATTTAGAGGAAGAGGGCTATTTATACTATATTAAATTCCCATTGAAAGACTCTAGTGAATACCTAGTTGTAGCTACTACGAGGCCCGAGCTACTCAGGTCTTGTAAAGCACTAGCATATAATCCAAAAGACGAGAGGTATAAACACTTAGAGGGTAGAGTAGCTATTAACCCATTATACGGTCATGAAATGCCAATTCTACAACACGATATAATAGACCCTGATTTCGGTACAGGACTAGTAATGATATGTAGTTATGGAGACCACGCAGATGTTGTTATGTTTAGAGACCTGGGATTAGAGCCAATAGTAATAGTAGACAAAGATGGAAAACTAACAGAAGAAGCCGGCCCACTAGCAGGATTAACTATTAGAGAGGCGAGAGCTAAAGCAGTAGAACTACTAGAAGCTAAAGGCCTGCTATTAAAGAAAGAAAAGATAAAACACTATGTTCCTGTTTGCTGGAGGTGTAAAACACCAATTCAAATAATACACGCGCGTGAATGGTTTCTTAAACAACTAGAATTCAAAGATGCACTACTAAAACTAATTGATGAAATGGAGTTTAAACCAGAATTCCACAAGGTAAAACTAGTAGACTGGATTAACTCTGTTACAACTGATTGGCCAATAAGTAGAGATAGATTCTACGCTACAGAAGTACCTGTTTGGAGATGTAGAAAGTGTGGTGCTATACTAGTACCAGAACCCGGTAGATACTATCAGCCATGGAGAGACCCACCACCATGGGATAAATGCCCTAAGTGTGGAGCACCAGCTAGCGAGTTAGAAGGCGAGAAGAAAGTATTCGACACGTGGTTTGACAGCAGTATCTCTGTACTATATGTTACAGGCTACTTGAGAAACCCCAAATTATTTAATAAAGCATTCAAGAACACTATTAGACCGCAGGGCGTAGACATTGTTAGAACATGGCTATACTACACTATTCTCAGAGTATACCAGTTAACTGGTAAACCAGCATTTAGATGGATACGTATAAGTGGAATGGGATTAGACGAGAAAGGAGAAGCAATGCATAAATCAAAAGGTAATGTAATAGATCCAGAGCCATTCCTAGAGAAGTATGGTGCAGACGCCTTTAGATTCTGGGCTGCATCTAGTGCTAAACTAGGCTACGACTACAGGTTTAGTGAGGCAACAATTAAAACAGGACTGTTATTTGCAACCAAGCTGTGGAATATAGCTAGATACATATCAAACTTCCCAGAGCCAGATACATACGAATTGAGGCCAATAGATAGAGCTACACTTGCACTACTCAATAGAGTATTACTCAACGTAGACTCTGGATATAGAGAGCTAGATGTATACATACCAGTAAGTGAAATATACCAGTTTACATGGAACTACTTTGCATCACACTACTTAGAGCTAACTAAGACAAGAGCTTACAATGCTAGTGGTAAATACAGCGTGGAGGAACAAAAGGCAGCTTGGTATGTACTACACTACACGTTAAAAGCTATTCTCCGTGCACTAGCACCAATAATGCCGTTTGTAACAGACGCTATTTATAGAGAACTATATGGTAGAACAGTCCATAAAGAGGTATTCCCAGAACCAGAAGAAGAATACCTAGAAGAAAACCCAGACCTAGCATTGAAGGTAATAGAGGTTAATCACGCTATATGGAAGTACAAGAAGGAAAATGGATTAAAACTATCACAGCCACTAGAAGTCAAAGTATACCTACCAATAAGTATTAAACCAGCACTAGAAGAACTAGTAGACCTACATGGATTAAAGAACGTTGATTTCTACGAGGAGAAACCACCAGAAAACACTATTGATATTGGTGGAGGAGTTTATATTCAACGCTGATTTTCTATCTAAATAGTTTTTCAATACTCCATATTACTCTGTCTATTCTTGTTTTAAAAGGGGGTTTTCCATAAACAGGCCTTGTCAACCCCTTTCTAATAGATTCGAAAATAGCCTCTATTTTTAAATCACTTACTTCAATTACGTTGAATGCAGCGCCGATCTCGCCGGGTATGTGTGCGTCGCTATTTGCTAGTCCTGGCTTGCCGAGTATTCTCGCTGCTTCAATTGCTTTTTTATTAGCTCCTCTTGTTGCAGATGCATTCCATACCTCGATAGCATCCCAGTCTCTGTATTCAAATACAAGGTCGCCTATACCCAGTCTGAGAGTGTCGAATGGGTGTGCTGGTACAATTAAACAGTTTTCACTGTGTGCTTTTTCTATTAGAGCATCTACTCTACGTGGAAAATCTATTTCTCTCTCACAGTATAAGAGTATATCTCCATGCTCGCTTCTAACTTCAACTCCAGGTATTACGAGGACACCAGTGTTTTCCATGTATCGTTTTGCGTGTATACTACCAGTAAATGTATCGTGGTCGGTTATTGATACAACTTGTAAACCGTGCTCGCGAGCAGTATAGAGTATTTCTAGAGGCCCTGCTCTCCCATCACTAAAAGACGAGTGTATGTGTAAATCGGCTTTAACAAGCACAACAAACACCTTTAATTCACAAAACTTTTAGTGTTTAACACGTTTTAAACATAGCTGGTGGTTATAGAGGTGTATTGTTTTTGCACGTAGTTGTTTTAGTTGAAAGGGAGGAGTGTGATCTATGCGGTCTCTGCGTGGAGTATTGTCCTGGCCACGTATTTAGTATTAGAGATAATCAATTGCTAGTCAATGAATCAAAGTGTTTAGAGTGCTATGTATGTATACCTATTTGTCCAAAGAGAGCTATAAGAATAGAGGTTTACAATGGACAACGCAGTCTCTTTAAATAAATTATTCAAAATATGGTTTTAACTCGTTTCTACAATATGGGCATTTATAGTGTACTTTTCTAGCGTCTGCTGCACAGAAATATGCTTTTAACCCGTTAGATAGGCATTTTGGACAATAATATATGTTCTTTAACTCATATCCCTGGAAGAAGTCTAGTGTTGTAGCACACATTATACACTTCTCTGTCGTCCAACCCTTATGTCCTGGTTTATTTGCACCTCTAAGCAAGCCAATAGTCATATTTTTCACCCTTCCCACATATCTAAGGGATAGAGGGGTTTTTAAATTAATATAGAGGTGTGGTAATGAATATACTGGCTACTTCAGACGTCCACAGTCCCACGCATCTACCTTTATTTCTAGAGGCGCTTAAAAACACTGTGAGTGAACCAGATATAATTGTATTTGCTGGAGACATGGTTGAAAGAAACAATGTATTTGCTCTTAGACACGTCTTAGATGTTGTTTCAAAACGGTTTCCAAGAGCTAGAATTATCTCTGTCTTCGGAAATGACGAGTATAGGGGCTACGAAAAACTATATATGTCAATATATAAAGAAGTAACATGGCTAAACGATGACTACACTACTCTTAATGACAATGAACTATGTATTATAGGGACAAGAGGGGCGTTGGACAAGCCAACTCCATGGCAGGCTAGAAATATACCAGATATACAGAAATACTACATTGAACTACCATTTAAAATAGAGCAAATGGCGTTAAATCTGAGAAATCAAGGTTGTAGAAAAATAGTTTTGATTTCACACTATGGTGTAACGAGAAAAAACCTAGTAGGCGAGAAAATAGAGACATATCCATATCTAGCTTCTACAAGATTCGAGAAAGTAATTAGAAAGGAGATTATAGACTTAGTAATTCATGGACATGTTCATCTAGGATTATACGAAGTAGTCTATGTAAAAGACGTTCCAGTATACAATGTAGCTCTCCCAGCAAGAAAGAAACTCGTTGAAATCAAGATATAGGAGTCGTTGTATATAACTAGTTTTTGACTGGTGTATTCAATGGAGGAGTCTTTAAGTATAGTAAAAACACTTGTAAGAGGAGTATTAACGGGGGTAAACGCATATATAAAGCCCGGTGGAGTCCACAGACTAGTACCAGTTAAAATACTCGATGAAGTAGTATGTAATATCACTTCGAGTATAGATTTCCTAGTAGAAGCAGTTGAAGCGGGTGTACGTGTTAGAAAAGGAGAGTTAGTAGCTACAAGTGTAGACTACGCAAAACTGTTTACTGGGCCTTTAAAAGAAAGCTTTAGAAACTGTAGTGGCGTACACCCAGAATACCTCATCCCCCTCTCAGTATTCGGCTTTACTATTGGCCTCAGCGACGTAGAAAGCATTCTCGAAGAGAGCAACAAGTTTAAAAAAGCACTTGAAACAATAAACGGGGTAAACAAGTGGAGTGATATAAAACAATTAATAGAGGTCTTTAGAGTTGTCGGTCGTAACGATATGTATGAACATTTACAAGCAACTGGTTATACACAAATAACACTTTTAAGGTCGGGAGTAACTTTCAACGAGGTATTTAGAGTATTGAGTTCTAAGTGGCGTGGATTTACACTAGTAGATTCAAAAGAAGGAGTTGTCTTCCACTATTTAAAACAACTAGTTGATTTACACAAAGAGTATAAATCACTTGAAAACGCCTTGATAGCACTCTACATGGACTTGATAAAACAACACATTCCACAATCCCTCCAAGACAAAGTAAGAGAAGCACAGAATTGTAAATACATGGCTACACCAGAATGCGCGAAGATAATGTATGAATTAGACGTATTGTTTAGAAAGAATAAATTAAACTTTGAATGGGCAAGCGAGATTACAGCGTTGATAGCATCGCTTGCAAGTTTCGAGGGATTGAAGTAGAATTATTCTCCATTCAACTCTCTTTCTAGTAGTTCAATTAGGAAACGAGTTCTCTCAGTGTATTTCTCTGCTATTTTTCTAGAGTAGTTGTAGTGTATAAGCTTGCGTAGATTTAATATCTTCTCGTAGAAGTGGTTGAGAGAATCCTCTAAGCTCCTACCGTGTTTTTCACTGTATAGGAATACACGTAGAAAACCAATTAATCCAAGTGCATCTAGTTTATCTGCATCACTGAGTATTCTACCCAATACATCTGGATTTACATTGTTGTTTTTAGAATAGCTAAAACTATGTGCTTTTACTGCCTCGACGACTTGTTTTACTTCTATTTCACTACACTCTGCTTCTCTTAGTAACTCCTCGGTGATTAAAGCAGAGTAGTATGCGTGTGGATCGCCTATTTCTCTTCCAATATCGTGGAGGTAGACAGCTAGTTTTAAAAGTAGTGGATTTACGTCGAGTTTTTCGTTTTCTCTTATTCTCAATGCCCACTTGTATACTCTTTCAACGTGGTGTATTCCATGCTCTATTGATTTATCGTAGAGTGCTTTGGCAATTAAAACAATTATTTCTGATTTAATGGTGTTGCACATATCTCCCAGCACACTCTAATAGTATTCTAGCTGTTTCCAACGGTATACTTACACCGTGTTTGGTTAATAGTGTTTCAACGGTTTTTTCCGGGTTGAAAGAGTTCTCTACTGCAATCCCTGTAAACAACCATGTAAATACGTCTAGTAGTAGACATGGTATTTGTGTAATTGTGCAAACATTATTCCAAGCGTTTCTAACTACTCTGCTGTAGCTACTACTTGTTAATTCTTTAGCACACTTGTGTAAATCTACATTATTGCAATTACTTACTATACAGCTTGTTAGAGCGAGCAGTGCGTTTCTATAGTCTACTGGTATAGATATACCTGTGAAATCAGGTGTTAAACCACTAGCTATACAGTAGTATCCATACATTTTTGCAGCAAATACAATGGTTTTACTATCCCGGTCTACTCCCAGTGTACGTGATAATTCGTCTACTAGGTCTTTTACTCTACTACAGTATTGTAGTGGATTAGCAACTAGTTTCTCAGCTAGTTTAGAAGAGGTGAAAACTCGTATTCTCTTAATTTTCTGATCTAGGTTTCTAGTGCAGTGTGTTTCAACGAGGAATTTTTCAAATCTAGTGGGTAGTGGTTCAATACTTGGCTTGCTAAAATACCTTGAAAACACTGTCCAATACTCCTCGCCCGGTATAGATAGCTGATAGCTTATTAACGCGTTTGAAACAACTAGTAGAGCCGTCCAACTACTACCTAGAGCTCCAAGTAGGTTTTTAACAGCTGTATACTGTGGATCTCTAGTTAACAATTGAAGAAACACATATTCTATTTTCTTTAATTCACTTGCAACTAGTTTTACTCTTTCATAGTCGACAACTAGCCGACTTGTAATTTCAAACCACCATTTATATTTTATAAGTATGTATACCAGTATTATTCACAACGAATTAAATCGTCGAGTTGAATAGTAATGGCATCTATTGTTTTCACTTGTAAAAACAATGAAATAGTTGGTTTTAACGAAGCAGAAGAACTAGTAGTATACGACATGGACTCAAAGAAGATTACTGCTAGATTAAAGAAACCTAGAAGTATAGAGTTACTAGAGGATATACTAGAAGAATACGATCCATGGATAATCGCCACAGTAGAAGTAGACCCAGAAATACACGACCAACTACGCGAAATGGGGTTTAAAGTAGAAATTGTAAAACCCTCTAAACTCGACGATTATATTGAAGAAGTATTTGGGTAGACAGCTTTATGCTTATAAAACACATAGCACTCGACTTGTCAACAAGAGATCCAGGCGTTGAAGAAGGAATTAGGCGTGTTTTAACAAGTAGTTGTATAGAGCTGTATAGAGGTAGTGTTGAAAGAGGAGATCTCGTAGTTTATAATTGTAGAGATTCAATTGTATCAATATTGAAAACAAGTGGTTTTCTACTAGTAGACATTATTGGAGAAGAACGTGTATTTGAAGAACTATTAAATGTTCTACCACGCGAGTACATTATGGTTAGACTCTTAGAGAGAGGGTTTCCAGTGAATAGGTGATTATTTTAATGACTACTCGAAATGATCAATTAACCGTCTTTTTCGATGAAAACAACTGTGTTGGCTTCACAAAGAGGAATTCGTTAACAGATGAACTACATGAAAAATGGTTTGGTGTTTATAGAGAAGGGGTTTTTGTATTAAACCTTGTTGAACTAGCATATCTATTATCGAATAGTAGAGTAGTTGTAAAGAATGGAGATAAAGATATAAGTACACTACAAGAACTTGTTTCACAATACAATAAGTGTTTTGATACTAGCTTCTGGCCTATGCTATCAGTATTTAAAGACCTTAGAGAAAGGGGTAGGAGAGTTAGAGTATTAGGCCCTATGAAATTCCTCGTTAAAGACAAATCAGGTGATTTAAGACTAGTATATATTCTCGAAGAGAAGTATTCAGTCAGTGTAAACCGTCTCGTAGAATTAATCGATGAAGCTAGAAGGAATAATCTAAAGGCGACTCTTGCAATCGTGAGTTTACAGGGAGAGTTAACATATTACGAGTCTAATCTAGTTGATTTATGGGTTGAGAAAAATGAGCGAGTATAATCCACCACGTGGTATGAGGGACATTATTGGCGAAGACGCTGAATTATACGAGTATTTATTTGAAGAATTCAAGTCAACCGCTAGAAGACATGGATTCGAGCCGATTATAACTCCTACACTAGAATACTTCTCGCTCTTTGAAGCCAAGAGTGGCGAGGAAATAAAGAAGTCAATGTATGTATTCGAGGATAAAGCAGGACGTAGAGTAGCATTGAGGCCCGAGGTAACGGCGAGTGTTATTAGAGCTTATCTTAGACAGTTAAGAGCTAGGCCAAAACCCATTAGACTCTACTACGTAGCACAGTGTTTTAGATACGAGGAGCCACAATATGCTAGGTATAGAGAGTTCTGGCAGGGTGGACTAGAAGTTATTGGAGACCCAGATGTAAACGGTGATCTAGCCGCTGCTATTACAGCTAGTAGCTTCCTCGAAGAAATAGGTGTAAAACACTACTATGAAGTGGGTAATGTAGCAATATACAGGGCTTTTATGAGTGCAATGGGCTTGAGTGAAGAAGTACAAGACCACATCCTCCACTTAATAGATAAAGATAGAATTAACGAAGCACTCTCAGAGTTGAAAAACCTAGTTGGAGATAAAACAGAAATAATAGAGAGACTGGTTTCAACCGAGGACCTCGACAAAGTAGAATTCCTTGTAAACGAGTACAAAGACTTTCTAGGAGAGAGATACGAGAGAGTTATACAAGAACAATCGAGACTAAGAGATTTTATTACTATTCTACGAGAACTAGGCTTCAACGCTAAATACCAGCCTAAACTCGTTAGAGGACTGGCATACTATACTGGATTGATCTTTGAATACAAATTAGAAAACGCACCGGGAGCTCCAAGTATTGGTGGTGGTGGTAGATATGATGGTTTAACAATGGTTTACAACGGCCCCTTTGAGTATTCAACCGGCCTCGCACTTGGAATAGATAGAATAGCACTAGCACTAAGCGGGAGGGAGCTGCCGAGAGCATATCGGAAAATAGCAATATTGGTAATTGGCAATACACCACTAGTTATTGGCTATAAAATACTAGATAGAATAGTAAAAACAAATCGTAGAGTAAACGGTTTTGTCTTAAAGACGAAATCTCTCTCTAAATCACTAGAATATGCTGGTAAAATAGGAGTTGACTACACGGTAATAATTGGTGAGAGAGAGTATAGTGAGGGAGTAGTAGCATTAAAAGACATGAAGACTGGTGAACAAGTAAAAATATCTATTGATGAATTAGTCAACAGGTTTTCTCAATAAATCATTTATAATCTTATAAAGCACAATAAGTATTCTCTAATATAGAGTCTTTTACGGGTGACTCTCTTGGCTAGATTGAAACTAGAGAGAATTAGTGAATACGAGTGGCGTATTCCCAAAGGAGCAAAACCATGTATGAATACCGATGCAATTATCTTTGCTGATGAATACCTACTAGAGAAAATGGAGAGTGATTTAACACTCGACCAGGCGGCTAATGTCGCCTGTCTACCAGGTATTAAACTATACTCTTACGTCATGCCAGATGGACACCAGGGATACGGTTTCCCAATAGGTGGAGTTGCAGGATTTGACGTCGAGGAAGGCGTTATAAGTCCTGGTGGTGTTGGCTACGATATAAACTGTGGTGTTAGAGTACTGAGAACTAATCTATCAGTAGAAGATGTTAAACCAAAACTAAAAGAACTAGTAGATACATTGTTTAGAAATGTACCAAGTGGTGTTGGCTCAACTGGTCAATTAAAACTCTCATTCAAAGACCTAGACGAGGTATTAGAATACGGTGTTAAATGGGCTATTGAACACGGTTTTGGATGGGAGAGAGACGCCGAGCACACAGAAGAGCGTGGATCAATGAAAGGTGCTAGAGCAGATAAAGTAAGCAAGGTTGCAAAGCAGAGAGGCCACGAGCAGCTGGGTACACTGGGTGCTGGAAACCACTTCTTAGAAATACAAGTAGTAGATAGAATATATGACCCTGAAATAGCGAGAGTGATGGGTATAACACATGTTGGACAGATAACAGTAATGATTCACACTGGTAGCCGTGGACTAGGACACCAAGTAGCAAGCGACTACTTGCAAATCATGGAGAGAGCAATGAGGAAATATGGTATAAATGTACCAGATAGAGAGCTAGCAGCACTTCCATTTAAGAGCCCCGAAGCACAAGACTACTTTGCTGCAATGGCGGCGGCAGCAAACTTCGCCTGGACTAATAGACAAATAATTACACACTGGGTTAGAGAGAGCTTTAGAAAAGTATTTAGACAAGACCCTGAAGCACTTGGAATGGAGTTAATCTACGATGTAGCACACAACATAGCTAAAATAGAAGAACACATTGTAAACGGCGAGAAATACAAAGTAGTAGTACACCGTAAAGGAGCTACAAGAGCCTTCCCACCAGGACACCCTGAAATACCAAGTGATTATTCGAGTATAGGGCAACCAGTATTAATACCTGGTAGTATGGGTACAGCGAGCTATATACTAGTTGGAACACCACATGGTGCTAGAACATGGTATAGTGCACCACACGGTGCTGGTAGATGGCTGAGTAGAGGAGATGCTATTAGAACACAACCACCAGAAAAAGTAATAGAGGAATTGAGTAGTAAGGGAGTAGTATTAAGAGCTGCAACTAGGAGAGTTATAAGCGAGGAGGCACCCGAAGCATATAAAGACGTAGACCGCGTAGTACTAGTAGCCGAGAAAGTCAAAATAGCTAAACCAGTCGTGAGACTCATACCAATAGGAGTAGTGAAAGGCTAATACTCCCACTATTTTTCTCAACTACTCTTAAAGGAATGTCAGCCACCTGCATATAAGGGCATTACGAGTACTTCATCTCCATTATTCAATACTTGTTTTTCCCGTGGAAACCTATAGTTAACGTATACTATACCCTTTGTTTTTACTTCTTCGAGTTCACGTGATATTATCTCTACAAGGTCTTCTATTGTAGCATCATCATTTAACTCGTAAATCCTCTCTTTCCCCATTTTCTCGGCAAATGTTGAAACAAATCTTACTTTGACGTATTTCATATCTCTCTAACCCAATGTATATATTTGTATTGTTTATTTTAATCATTATACCTATTTATCCCACAATTGTAGCAATATTTATAAACTTTAAAGACATATTTATCCCGGAAAGGTGTCTTAACCAATGCCTGGAGGATATATGGGTAGAGTCCTACGCGTAGATCTTTGGAAAGAAAAAGTATATATTGAACCCCTTCCACCAGAAAACATTCTACGGATGTGGCTTGGTGGGCGTGGACTAGGAGTATACTATATGTTGAAAGAAGTTAATCCAAGAGTAGACCCGTTAAGCCCCGAAAACAAGGCAATAGTGGCTACAGGCCCCATCACGGGCGTTGCTGGTATTCCAGCTAGTGGTAGGTGGTGTTCGGTTACTAAGTCGCCATTAACTAATACAATTCACGATGCACAGAGCGGTGGTAAATTCGGCCCTGAACTAAAAGTAGCCGGTTTCGACCTCGTTATAATAGAGGGTAAAGCTGAGAAACCAGTCTACCTCTGGATACACGATGGAAAAGCAGAATTGAGAGATGCTAGGCACTTATGGGGTAAAGACACTCATGCCACCACGGATGGAATTATTGAGGAGATGACGCCTGTAATTGGTAGAGATGACGCTAAACACATTAAAGTAGCGTGTATTGGACCAGCTGGCGAGAGACTAGTTAAATTCGCCAATATTATAAACGATAAGAGTAGAGCTGCTGGTAGAGGAGGACACGGCGCTGTATGGGGTAGCAAGAACTTCAAGGCAATAGCTGTTAGAGGACACATGAAGCCGCCAATAGCGAAAGAAGAAGTATTCAAGGAAACAGTTATTAAATCAATGGATTTAATTAAGAAATCACCTGTTACAAGCGAGGGCCTACCAAAATATGGAACAGCCGTTCTCGTAAACATTATCAATGCACACGGTATATTCCCAACACGCAACTTCCAAACAGGTGTATTCACCGAGGCAGAGAAGATAAGTGGTGAAACCATAGCTAGAGAAATCATGGATTGGGAGAAGTATAGAGAGGAAATATGCTGGGGTTGCCCAATAGGCTGTGCAAGATATACAAGAATAAACAAGCCACCGTTTACAGGAGAGGGTGGTGGACCAGAATACGAGACAGTATGGGCTCTCGGCGCTCAAACAGGTACATCAGATTTAGCGGCAGTATCCAAAGCAAACTACTTGTGCAACGAGCTTGGATTAGACACTATTACAATGGGTCATGTAATAGGTACATTTCTAGAACTCGTTGAAAAAGGCAAGATTCCACCCGAGAAGCTGAGGGGGCTGAAAGCAGAGTGGGGTAATGGAGAAGTACTAGTCGAGCTAGTCTGGAGGACAGCATATAGATCTGGTATTGGAGACGACCTCGCAGAGGGAGCACTGAGACTGGCAACCAAGTATGGTGCTCCAGAACTAGCAATGGTTGTAAGAGGACAGGAGCTACCAGCATACGATCCACGCGGTGTACAAGGACACGGCCTAGCATACGCGACAAGCAATCGTGGTGGATGCCACTTGAGAGCATATCTTATATCGCCCGAGGTACTTGGAATACCTGTTAAAGCAGATAGATTCGAGACAAAGGGTAAGGGTAGACTAGTCAAAGAAATGCAAGACGCGTTTGCAACAATAGACAGTATGATTGTCTGTAAATTCGTCACGTTTGCATACTATGTCGACGTACTAGCAGAACAGGTATCGGCTGTTACAGGCTGGAATATAACACCCGAGGAATTCTACAAGATTGGAGAGAGAATATACAATGCTGAGAGAGCATTCAATGTATTATCATTTGGAGACGGCGAAGAATACGATACCCTGCCAAAGAGGCTACTCGAAGAACCAATGCCAGAAGGCCCAGCTAAAGGACACGTTGTAAGACTAAAAGAAATGCTACCAGAATACTATGAGGCAAGAGGCTGGATCAAGGGCCGTCCAACACGGGCTAAACTCGAAGAACTAGGTTTGAACTGGCTGGCTGATAGACTAGAAGAAGAAGGACTACTTCCAGGGTAAATATTTTTTCCTTTTCTCCTACATTCTACACACTAGTATTAGAGGTTTATACATTGAGTACTCTGAGAATTGGAGACTGGATTATAACTTATACAGAGTCTTTTAAACCAAGAGAAATAGTTTTAGAAGTATCTACTAGGTGTAATCTACAGTGTATACATTGTTTTCGATATGCTGTACAGGGCTTTGAATATAGAGATCTAGATTTTGAGTCCTACAAGAAAATAGTAGATAACGCTGTAGAGTCTGGTGTAAAGAAAATAGTGTTTACTGGTTGGGGCGAGCCAACAATAAACCCGTTCATTCTAGACATGTTGGAGTACGCAAAGAAACACGGTTTATACACTGTATTAAACACTAATGGGTTTCTACTCAGAGAAATAGCTAGTGATATCGTCGAGGTAGGAGTAGACGAGTTATATGTGAGTATTGATGCAGTAGATATTGAATTATACGAGAAGATCCGTCGACTAGGAGATCTATCAATAGTATCACAGGGTTTAAAAACACTCTTTGAATACAAGGAGAAAAATGGCTCTAGAAAACCACTCGTGAAAACCATATACACTATAAACAAGTTAAATGTTGGTAGTATAGAGAAAATTCTAGACTACGCTGTAGAAGCAGGTATACAAGAAGTATATTTAAGCCTCTACATCCCCTACGAGGGTGGAGCTCGAGGTATTGAATGCGAGAGCAGTGAGTGTCTGAGTATACTTAGAAAACAACTAGAGAAAATAGCTGTTAGAGCAATCAATATGCCTGTTAAAATATGGTCTCCAAATACCTCGTCATATACTTCAAGGCAGTGTCCATTTGCATTCAACAAAGCATTGTTTATTAGAAGTGATGGAAAAATAACACCATGTATATACATGGCCTACTCGTGGACTACGATCTACAATGGAGTAAAAAGGAGAATTCAGGAGTACATTATTGGAGATGCATTAAGAGAAAAAATAATAGATGTATGGAGGCGGAACAAAGACCTCTACTTTAAGTTGTTCTTTAACTACATGCCATCATGTATAGACTGTGAACTAGTAAAATACTGTAGCTACACACTAAGCACAGATACTGATTGCTGGGGAAACAAACCAAACTGCTCACACTGTCCATACCACTATAAATCCTCATATTGTCCAATTTAATACATAACATAGTTTTCTCTTGTAGCCCCATAAGAAATATGAGTCTTTATATCCCTTCAACAATGTATTATTAATTATAATCACCAAGTGTACTATATGAATAGAAGGATATTTATAGCACTATTAATACTACTACCCTATACTCACTAGTATACTCATCAAACAGTAGAGTGGGAATACACGACGACTTTCCACACGCTAGAGTAGTGGTCACAGAGGTTATGGATGGTGATACAATACGTATATCACCACCTGTAAAAACTGCTGGTGGATATAGAAGTGTTGTTGTACTAGCTGATATCGACGCACCAGAACCCGATGAAGAAGGAGTGGGTCTCGTATTGAAAATCAAGAAGTTGGAGTTCAGAGTACAATAGTTTTAAACTTCTTGCTGGAAATTAGTGTTTCTTGGTTACTCCAACGTATATCCAGCGTGGTCCTTCACTTAGTGGTTTTATTTCTTCGAGGCATTGGTATCGAGTTGTATTTGTGTCAATATGGTATCCTACTATGATAACTACTTCTACACTTGATTTCTCGATAATACTGCATATTGTCTCATTGGTTAAGTCTAGTGGGGTCCAAATCCATATAAACCTTGTGGGATCGGGGTTTCTAATAGCTAGGTGGACATATCTTGCGTGGTTGGGTTCAGCTATTATTACAGTGTTTTCTACTAAGTCTCGATTGTTTTTAAAGAACTCGTAGTCTTCTATGTAGATTGGTGATGGCTCTAGCCGTGACGGAAATTCTCTCAGAGATCTATGATAGGTATTAAACCAATTGTAACCATACGCGAATGAAAGACCTGGTAGTGAAGCAATTAATAAATAAGCCGCTAACACCCTCCAATCACTAGTTGCTCTAATTAATCCTATAGTTGCTAGTGTAGTAGTTAATGGAGCAGCGCCGATTAGAAATCTATACCAGGTTGTAACACTTGAAAATGGTGCTATCATTGGAGAGATACCAGCTACTAGTAAGGCTACGGTAACTATAGTGGTGTATCTAGCTCTACTCTTAGACATAGCTATTAAAGCTAATGGTAGAATAAGGCCATAACCCGCTACTAGGTACGAGAGTGCTTGGTCTCCTTCATAACTAGCTACGAGTCCCGGTGGCAGAACACCAACAGTGCTTACAAAGCTATAGGGTTTTCTCCAATACCAGATTTCTAATACTGTATTTACAATTAGACCTATCAAGCCAGCTATAGAAGTAGGTCCACTCTTGTTTTTCAAACCATAGTATAATAGTATTAGAGATATTACAAAGCCTGTAAAACCCGTAACTTCATGGCTTAAACCACACGCTGTTAAAAGAAGTATTGTAGTCAATACTTGTTTAAACGTTTTTGGTTCTCTCCATTTTTCAAGTACTAGTATAGTGGCGAGAAGTATAATTGAACCTAGTAGTTGTCTCTGGTAGTCCCAGGAAATTCTCAGGTTTAATACATAGGTTGTTGTTAATAAACCAGAGAGTAATCCAATCCACCACTTTCGTTCTCCATATATCTCCATTGCTAGTAGTGCTGAGAGAGAAGCAAGAATTGCGTATGCTATACTAGGATAGAATTTAAATATATACCAAGCGTCTACGAGATATGTGAATGGTAGTAGAAACATGGGTAGTAGTGGTGGAGTATTTCTTAAACCACCCATCCAGTAGTAACTAGTAAATAGATTGAGTCTTTCCTTGAAGTCTAATAAGTGAGCAACGTATTCAGGTGTATCCCAGCCTATAAGCCAGGGCCAATAGTGTAGCTCTGGAATAAATCTAAATATAAATGAAAATAAAGCAACTACAATGACTATCAGGGCTGGACGCTTCTCGAATACATGAATTAATACGTGGAGAAAGTAGCGTAAAGCATTAATGGCATCGTAGAAAGCAGGGTTTTCTCTAATCACTATGACTTCACCTAGTGCTATATGTATAGCGGTGGCTACTAGCACGATGAAAGAGCCTAGTAATACTAGTAGAGAGCTTGCAAAACCCTGAAGTGTATAGTAGTCGCCTATTAAACCGTGGAAAAACCCTATGGTAATAGTCTTGTTGAAATAGATAGTTAATATCCTACCCCAAACCGTGAAGAGCCCGCCAGCGAAGACTAGTAGAATAGTAGAGTAGAATGGCTTTCTACATAATCTCTTAAGCTCCCAGTAGGTGGCCAGTAGAGTTAATAGCATTGACACCCAGGCGAAGTAGTCGTAAGTGACTTTCCTAGTCAAAATGGGATTGTAGACTATGACGCCATATATCATTAATACCAGAGATGCTAGAGAAACAAGTAGGCTGTTGAGTCCAGGAGTCTTTAAAACTCTGAGTAGTCTCGACCTACTCATATTCATCCCTTATATTTACATAATTAGTGTTTTCTTCACATAAGAATGTTTAAAGGAGTATTCTATGGAGAAAAAAGTATGGAAGAAGAGGCTATTTCCTCCATAGTTCTTCATTGAAGTCTTTGGTAACATATTTAGATACTATGAGAGCGCCTAGTGGGTCTCCTATTACATTTAACATTGTTTCAAATGGATCTACAGCTGGGTGAACTCCAACCATCCAACCAGCTGCTTCAATGGGTATGCCGAGTGCAGCTGCTGTTGCTACTGCTACTATTGCTGCTCCACCGGGAACTCCTGCTGCAGCTGTAGCTCCTAGAAAACCTAGAGTTACTAATCCCAGTATCTCGGCAAATCCTAATGGTATTCCAAGCGCCTGGAAAGCAAATAATGTAAACAATGTAATGGTTGCACAAGCACCTTGCATGTTTATTGTGGCGGCCACGGGCAGAAGTACTGTGGCTACATCTCTCGAGATACCTGCTCTTAGAGCACAGTCTATTGTTACAGGTAGTGTTGCATTACTACTTGCAGTAGAGAACGCTGTAATCATTGCTGGATAGAACTTCTTCCAGAACTTTAATGGGTTTACTCTGGCAACTAGTAGCATTACTAGAGGCTGGAATACTAGGAGAACGAGAAAGCCGCTTACATAGAAAGCTAGTACTAACTTGGCAAAAGCTCCAACGGCAATAACGCCTACAACTGCTGCTACATTAGCCATTAATGCAAATACACCTATTGGACCGTACCATAGAATGAAGTCTAGTAGTTTGTAAACCACTGCTAGTAATGACTCAATCAACCTCGTTAAGAAGTCTTTAACTTGTGGCGTAGTTCTTCCTATTAAGCCAATAGCTATTCCAAGTAGTATAGCTGTGAAGATTATTTGAAGCATTTTAAGATTTAGAAACATATCTATGAAGTTGGATGGAATAATGTTCTTTACGTAGTCTGCTATTGTTAGTTTTGCAGGAGTTACTGCCTGACCGCCTGGTAGTGTAACTCCTTCACCTGGTTTAATCATTACGCCTATCATGTAAGCTGTTCCCGATGCAATCAACCCCATGAGAAGCCAGTAGGGTATGAATCCCATAAAGATCTTGCCTAACTTGACAAGATCTCCCATATTCATTACAGCCCATGTAATACAGAGGAATACTAGTGGTCCTACAATAAACTTCAATAGGGATACATAGATGTCTCCAAGAATGGCAATGTTTTTAACGGGTTCGCCTACAATAATGCCAACTATTAGTCCTACAATAGCAGCTATTAAGAGGAGTATTGGCCTCTTTCCTAGTTTAATCTGGAATACTATTTCGCTCATGATTACACCATGATACATAATACACCTCGTTTTCTATTTTTTCCTCTTTGTCCTTAAAAAACACGGTTTTTTCTTCGGCGTCTCGTCGACATTGACTGGTTAATGAGGGTTTCGCCGGGCCGTCGAATCCACTGGGTTTACACGTTGGTGTGGGGATGTTGGTTTTAAGGTAATTTAATGCTATGTATGTATAGGAGGGAAGAGCGGGGTTAGCGAGTTGATTGCTTGGGAGGGATTGAGCGTCATTGTTGATGGATTAATAGTTAAACAAGTAGTTATTGCTAGTTTTACCCATGGGGTTATTGCATATTGGCCTCCTCATATAGATAGAGAGGTCTTGGATATCTTTGATCAGTTGTATATTCGAACACCGGATTTATCCTATATGCTATTATACGATAGGAAACTCAATAAGAGGTATCTCGTGGTAGTCAATAAAGATAAAATTTTAGCAATGGAGGTCGATGAGAGAGTAGATGTTGTTAAACTAGGTGAAAAACTACTAGGTGTCTTCGAGAAGCTAAATAAACTAGCCAAGAGCACTTACTCCAAGCTTACTTAGCGTAATATTGAAGACAACTAGTAGTAGAGAAGTAATTAAGCCGAGAATAACAAGCCATTTATACCCTGCTAAGAAGACTCCTACACTGAGAACAGCTATGATAACTCCTAGAATGGTATTTACAGTTCTCTGTATTTCGCTAAGCCATGGAGTACCAGTTAAATATACAAGTAGTTTGTAAAACCTGTTTTCATTGAATAATCGGTAGTGGGGGATCTTTTTTAAAACTTCTAATCCCTGTTTATCTAGTACTAATACTTTTTCTCCTTCTTTTTCAATTAATTTAAAAAAACCTCGTTGGAGAACGTGTAAAAGACTCGATTAGAATATTGAGGGTTTTCTCTGCGTCAACAAGGATTTTACTTGCTTCGCTGATTGTAGCATATCCTTTCTTAGATAATCCTACATAGACAAGCAATTTATAGAGGTTTATAGATAAAACTAGTTCTCTCGACAAATTTAGTCTCACTGGTGTTTCTAATATATTATCACTTATATTATCACTTGCTGTTTTAACAGGTGTTAAGACTTCTATAAGTCTACGAACAAATTCACGGCCATGCTCGCTCAACCCCACGTATAGATCGTCTTCTTGGTCTACTCTAACAATTAAACCTTTTCTTTCGAGTTTTCGCAGAGAGTCTAGAATAGACTTTCTCGAATCTCCTATAGCTCTCGAGAGCTCTGTTATTGATACAGGTTGTTGTTTTTCAGCAAGATATAAGATAATACTGAATTGATTAGTAGCCCTTGAGAAATCAATAATGCTATCTAAGTCTTTGAGAAGCACGAGTTTCGTCATAGCGCTCCTAGCGGTAGTCATCACTATCACTCTAACTTCAATATACAATTAAGACGTGTTTTAAGGTATAGGTCTAAAGTTGTTTAAACTGTGGTTTTCAACGGGAGCATTCACTGTGAAATTAATGAAATGGAAAAATGGATTGAGATATTCATTGTAGATAATACGTAAACCAAGATAAATAAAGGATTTTAATCGGGTTGAAAAAGACTCTATATTATTAGTCTCCCTGTTTTAGCATTGAATAACAGGATTTTTCTAAGGTCTAGTTTCAAGTATACTTCTTCTCCGGGTTCTAGTTTTAGTGTTGCTGGTGTTCTCACTTTGACTAGGTCGTTTCCTACTAGAATGTTTACTATGTTTTCTGAGCCGAGTACTTCTATAACGTCTACTTTGACTTTTAAGATACCGTATGGGTCTTTGAATGGTTCTTTGCTCAGCTCTATGTATTCTGGTCTTATACCTAGAAATACTGTTCTAGTATCTTCTTTTATTATTGTCTCAGCGTATTTTGGTGCAATGGGTATTTTGAGTAGGTCGTAGCATACTATGTGGTAGTTTGATTTAATTCTACCTTCTCCTAGAATACTTCCTTCTAGTCCGCTTGGAACAGTGTATTCGAAGCCAACTGGTTCTTCTACTAGCTCGCAGGATATAAGGTTCATTGGTGGATTGCCGATAAATGTAGCTACAAATATATCTTGTGGTTTATTGTATAGATTGTCTGGTGTATCTACTTGTAGTACTCTACCTTTATTCATAATGGCTATACGGTCGCTCATACTCATTGCTTCTACTTGGTCGTGGGTAACGTAGATTGTTGTTATACCGAGTGTTCTCTGTAGCTTCTTCAATTCACTCCTCATTAATATTCTTAATTTAGCGTCTAGATTACTTAAGGGCTCGTCTAGTAGCCATACTTTTGGTTTTCTAACTAGTGCTCGTGCTAGTGCTACTCTTTGTTGTTGTCCACCGCTCAGCTGGCTTGGATATCTATCTAGTAGCTCCTCGATCCCCAGGAATCTAGCTGCTTCAAGTACTCTCTTTTTAATTTCTTCTTTGGTTAATCCCAGTTGTTTTCTTCTGGCTTCAAGTGGAAATGCTATGTTTTCAAAGACAGTCATGTGTGGGTATAAAGCGTAGTTCTGGAATACCATTGCAATATCTCTATCTCTAGGGTGTAGATTTGTAACCACTTGATCATCTATTAAAACATCTCCTTCATCTGGAAACTCTAACCCAGCTATTATTCTCAGAGTAGTAGATTTACCACAGCCGCTTGGACCTAGTAGTGTAAAGAATTCTCCATCATTTATTTTTAAATTAACGTGGTCAACAGCTACTACTTTACCAAATCTCTTAACAATATTTCTGAGTTCAACACGTGCCATTACAATCCACTCAAATCCATTTATTTAAATGTGATTAAACAGGGATAAAAAACACCTATTACTTCCTACTAGCTTTTTTAACAAATAGGTATCCAGTAGAGAAGCCAATTATCAACATTACTATTCCAATACCTATTGATGTAGCTGTGTCAACTTCTCTTATAGTTACTGGTTGACTCGTAGTCTCTGTAACAGTCTTTGTCGATTCAATTGTTTCTGTAATAGTTGTTGTTGACGTAATCGTTGTTGTTATAACGGGTGTGAGTACTGGTTTGTATATTGTAATCATATAGACAACTCCATATATTTGAGCAGGTGTTTTCTCATCTATGTTGAACGAGCGGAGCATACTATACTGGTCTTGTTTCGTGGGGGCGAGTACATCTAGTACTTTTGGTAGTACACCGTTTAGTATGGCAAGTGAGTATTCCGCTGGCACGTTTACTTGCCACTCACCGCCACCAATAGTAAATGATCTTATTTTATTCTCACCGTATCCATCATGACTAGTAACTAGTACTGCTATGACCCATTTACCAGCGTTTTCAACATCGTATAATACTTGTTTTGAAACCTCTACTATTATTGAATTCGTGGATTGATCAGCGTAGGCCTTTAACACGCCGTTTTGTACTAATGGCGTGTCTTTATCATAGTAGTATAGTGCTGTTTTCTCGCCTTGTGGTAGCGGGTCTGTGCCCCAGCCAGGAGCTACTAGTAGAGCCATATGCCATCCATGTGCTATTTCTACTCCAAGTCCAAACGTGTCTTTCTTGCCCGTAGCTGGCATAGTTGTCTTTACATAGACGTGTATTTGCTGGAGGCTCCAGCCGTTTGGCCCGCCCCATGGATTGCCACCTAGATTCTTAAATACAAATCTAAGCATTAACTTGTCTCCCTGGTCTATCATAGTAAACCTCAATAAATCGAATACTCCTGGTTGGAATGCTGGGTTTGATGGATAGCCATAGCCGCCTGCACCATCATCGTCTCCCTCTGGGTCTGCAATATCCATTAATACTCCTCCACTAGTTGTTTCGGGTGGTGGTATTGGTATAGAGAGCATGTATGCTAGTCCAAGTCTAGATGAATACTCTACTAGCTCGTTACTGCTATATAATACTATTGCAAAGAATGCTAGTTGGCCGGTTGCCAAGTCTAGGTCTTTAATGCTGGTTGATAATTCAATTATGTAGTTTCCACTACTTCCTCCAATAGCTAGTTCTTTGACGTCTCTGGTTTTAATCCATCCTCCTCTTCCCTCGGCCTTCGAGATAACTGCTGTTTTAGCTACTGGATCTATTAATAGTTCTCTAGCTAGGTGTATACCGAGGTCTATTCTACTGTTTCTTGGGTATACATTGTATTCTGGATTATACGGTGTCATTTTAACAACTGGTGTTGCAAAGTAAACTGCTATTTTAGTGTTTGATAGAGTAGTTGTCTTTAAATTAAACGCGAAGTAGAGGTTGTTTGAATCAAGTGCTACGTAGACTACTGGTAGTTTCTCGCCTACTACTACTTGTAGTGCTTTACCCTCATTTACAAGTGTTGACCATGTAGCTTCCAGTGAGCCGTCAACTGTTAGTTGTTTATCTAACAGTCTCGGAGCGTTCTGGTTGAGTGTACCTATTGGTGTTCCATCTGGATAAGCAGAGACTAATAGGTATTCTGGCGGGGTGAGGCCGGCGAGTTCATATGCCCTAGCTAAATATGCCTTGAATAATGGGTCGAATGTTGCTGGCGATCCTCCTCCATCTCCACCATACCACCACCACCAATCGCTTGCTTCTGCCTTCATAATATATTTTGCTATTACGGGGTGTTTATCGTAGAGTTCATTGAATGATGATACACCTAGCTTCTTGAAAACGTCTTCTCTTGTTTTTACAAGCCACATCCAGGCAGTGTTTTCTTGTCTATGTCCAATCCAAATAGCTACTTCTCCACCACCCCAAGAACCCTCTGGTAGTCTAGCCTGTATTGTTTTACGTGGTAGGTCTGAGTAGGCGTCTCCATAACTATTCTCTGGTAGATCAGCAATATCTCTACCCTGTAAGTCTAGGTATTTGTATTGATTTAATGGTAGTTCTCTCGCTACATTCGGGAATCTAGAGATAAATTCTCCCGGTGTAATAGTCTCGATTACACCTTGTTTTTGTAGCTCGCTGAGTCTAGAGTATAGCTTGTTGAGGAATACATCTCCGAATTCAGGGTAGTTTTCCCATGGGTTTTCACCATCTAGTGCTATAACTACTAGTCTAGGCCCCTTGGCGCCCTTGGCTATGCCTAGTATTTTATCTACGAGGTCGTTTACGGCTTGGTCTTGATCCCAGTTACTATATTGAAAACTAATCAAGTTGCTTACTTCTGTATCGCGGAATACAATGTATATTCTGCCCTCTGGGAAGTCTATATACCATGGTATACCGAGGTTTTCAATGTCATTAGTGTTTACACCAGTAGCTCCAAGTATTGACTCGTCTGTTATAGTCCAGGTGATACCAGCTCTTCTAAAAGCTCTTACGACATATTCGTTTACTGCTTGCTCGGCCGGCCATACACCGTGTGGTGTAACACCTAGTTTTGACTTGAAGAGTTCAATACTGAATTTTACGTGTACTTCTAGGTCGTCTGAGAAGCCAAAGTCTACTATTAGTGGGGCTAGTGGGTGGCTGTATGGTACGGGTATGACTTCGACTTGTCCTTTGCTTGCTAGTTCTCTATATATTGGAATAATGTTTTTCACTATGTCTTCGTGTACTCTTAATACTTTAACCAGGTCTTCTATTGTAAATCCAGGATTGCTCTGTGTATAGGCTTTTTCCTGCATACTATATATTTCAGGGTATTTCTCCCTGGCTACTTGTGGGTCAATCCACATTAAGTTGAATAATACTGCTAAATCAATAGTGTTTTGTCCTAGTAGATTACCCTGGGTAAACCCGTTTACAATGCATTCTTTATACTCTAATTCAGTCTTAGCTGTTCTACCACAGTCACTTATTAATCTCTGTACTAGGTCTCTTAGAGAACTATATCTAGGAGATCTATTGATTATTCTCGCCCAGTTTACATCGAAGAAGCCCCCTGGAATTCTAAGCATTTCAAATACGTCGTCTTTTGTTATTGTTCCATTAGCGATTTTCCACGATATTATCTGTCTCTTATCCATTCTCCCGTTTTCAGCCATGTCTATTATTTGCTCTAGTAGGGATCCCGAGAAGGTAAATGTTGCTTTTACATCTGGATACTTGCTTAGAATATAAGCCATTTTATAGTAGTTTCCAACACTTTGCATTCTAACCCATGGTAGTACGAGGTGGGATTCATCTGCACTGTAATACCATGGCTGGTGATAATGCCAGACAAACGCTACATAGATTTTTTCTGTACTAGCTTCTATAATATTGGTTACTATATTCAACCCGTTAATAGCTAGTAGAGATAGTAGTAGGATGGAGAGTAGTATGTATGTATATGATTTATTCAATATTTCACCTATGTATAGAGAGCGCAGTTCGAACTTATAAAGAATAATTTAATTACTTGTTTAAACAATAGATAATTTATTGGTTGATTTAAATTGAAGTGGAAGTGTTTAAACTGCGGGTTTGAAGTAGATGCGAGTGTTGAATACTACTGGAAGTGTCCTAGGTGTAGTAGTCCACTAATACTAGACTATGAGTCAACATGTGAAATAGTAGAGTCGAAAAACGTGTGGGAGAGGTATAGAGGGTTTATACCATTTAAACCAGGAAAATATAGAGGTGAAGGATTAACACCACTTGTAGAAGAGAAAATAGGTGAACACAGAGTACTCTTTAAACTAGACTATCTCAATCCAGGTGGTAGTTTTAAAGATAGAGGTACTGCTCTCGCAATAGCTTATGGCTATAAACTAGGATTTAAAAAGACACTTGTAGATACAAGTGGAAATACTGGTATAAGTGTAACACTATACTCTAAACTATACGGGCTAGAACCAATAATAGTAATGCCTACTACTGCTCCACAAGGAAAGAAAAAAGCTGTTTTAAAACTAGGTGGTAGACTCGTAGAAGCAGAATCTAGAGCCACTGCTACACAACTAGTTACACGGTTTATGAGTGAACCAGGCGTATACTATGTCGGACACATATGGAACCACTTATATCCAATTGGACATGCTACAATAGCATATGAGGTATTCGAGGAACAGGGAGTTCCAGACGTAGTTATAGTACCAGTTGGCTCGGGAGGACTACTCCTAGGCGTACACTATGGTTTCAAGAAGCTAAAAGAGTGTGGATTGATAAATAGAATGCCTAGAATTATAGGTGTTCAGGGATATAGCTGTCAACCAGTATACAGAGAACTCTACGGTACCGAAGAAAAAGGCGAAGAATCAAACCTCGCAGACGGCATACTCGTACCAAATCCACCGAGAACAAGAGAAATAGTAGAAGCAGTAAAATCAACAAGTGGAGAAGTAGTACTAGTAGGAAACACAGAAATAACTAGAGCACACAGTGAACTATGGGAACAGGGATTCCTAGTAGAACCGACATCAGCAGCCACATACGCTGGATACAAGAAAATAATGAATAAAATACCAAGCGGGTCGAAAACACTAATAGTCCTAACAGGCTCAGGACTAAAAACACTATAGGTAAAAACCTATTAAAGACAAAGAAGCAATAATAATAAATGCCCACGGGCAGGGGTAGGTCCCGGCCCACCGGGGCAGACAACCACGCGGGGTGTATACAAACCCACCATCCCCCACGCATAGGCAATGAACTCCGCCCCATGGGGCTGGCGGAGGCGGAGCCCCCTCTGGAGAGAGGGGGTGAACCGCCTTAGCCGGGAGAACCAGGCCAGGCCCGGAAGGGAGCAACCTAATCCCGGACGCCAGCGTTCATGGGTCACCGGAGGGAGCCGGCGTGGGATGGCTCTGGTGGGTTTGTATACACCCCGCGTGGAGCTCTGCCCGTGGGCGTTTATATCCTAGCGCTTAGTAGTAATGCAAGTGCTAGGAGTGCTAGTGTAATACTGTTTACTATGCTTCCTACTTTCTTCCCAGCGACTTCTATAACTATTCTACCACCATCTGTTATAAATAATGGTAGTGTATTAATGAATACCAGACTATAGTTTACAATGTGGATCCATAGGAGTAGTCTTACCAGGCCTAGAAAGATGAATGGGTCTATTATATTCAATAAGTTTCTTGACGGTGCTATTGGCTCTAGTATTACTCCCAGTTTGTCTTCTACGGGGTTTTTCCACACTGTAATATTTTTGTAGCCAGAGCCGGGTCTATACACTAGTAGCTCGATTGTTAGTGATTCGTTTCGAGACATTATTTCTCTAAGCGCTGTTAGATTTGCTGGTGAACCATTTATTTCATATACTACATCACCTGGTTTCAACCCGGCTCTACTAGCTGGTGTTTCTTGTTCTACTTCTCTTATTATAAAACCACTTGGTGAAACAGTGAATTGTAGTATTCCAAGTGCTAGTAGTGCAACTACTAGGTTTACTGCAACACCCGCGGCGAGTATAGCTGTTTTTACTTTTTTAGATGCTTCGGCGAAGATTTTTTCATCTATTTCTACGAAGGCAGCTGGTAGTATGAGTGCTAGTATAAACCCGTATGATTTAACGGGTATACCTGTTTTCAAAGCTATTTTAGCGTGCATGTATTCGTGTAGTACTACTCCTACTCCAACAGCTATTGCAAAATAGAGTAAGTCGTTTCCAGTGATATTCAATCCTGGTAGTAGAATTACTACTTCACGAGAACCCTTGAATAAACCAGTATAAATAAGGCTTGCTAAGCTTTGAATAGCGAAGAATAACGCTATTATAAATAGCGCTATACACACATAGGGTAATACTCCACTACTAGTCGAGCTTATACCCTCATACTTCTTTTTCACTAGGAGTATAGTGTAGTATTGTAGTTCAATACTTGTCTTCTCGCTACGAACAATCTTTTTTAACACTATGTATAAAGTATTTACGAGAATCCATGCTCCTATAAAGTATACTATGTATACCGGTATATCCACTTTCACCCCCTGTATAAACATCTTTTTCTACGTATATGTTTAAGGGTGTAATTAAATAAGTGGGTTTTGATTGAGTGGTTTGTGTTGACTAGAACGAGGGTTAGAAGTACACCTGAATTCCGCGAAGTAGAGTATACACCAGAGCATTGGAGGCTACTTAGAGAATTACGGAGTAAAGCTAGGAGTATAATGGAGCCTCTTGCACGTCAGGGTTTTACATTGTGGTTGCATGGTAGTATAGCTAGAGGAGATGTCCGGGAGAAAAGCGATATAGACATAGTTATCCCCGTCAAGCTACCAGGATACCTGGTAGAACTAGCACTAGAGAAAGCTGGATTTAAATATTATTCGAGGTATATAGTAGCTGCAACACCAACCACGACGCCAAAGGGTATTATATATCTAGACGCCGAGGAGAGAATATCTATTAGTTTTCCACTAGTTGAGTTTAAACCAAGAGAACTAGAGTTCTTCAAGTATAGTGGAGTAATAGACTACCAGGGACTATTATTAGACAAGAGAGTACCAGGAGTAAACAAAAACCTTGTTTTAATAATACCAACCGAGAAAGGACACATTGAAACACCAGTTATAGGATACGAAGACTATGTAGCTAAAACTCTCGAGGTAAGTGTCGACATCGTTAAAGAAAGAGTAGAGGTGTTATCAAAGAGAGATCAAGTTGGAAGAACAGGTATATTCGCGAAAATACCGTTAGCACCAGGTGAAAGCTTTGAAGAAGGATTTGAAAGACTATTAAGAGAAAAACCATTAATGAGGAGAATACTCGAAGAAGAATCATAGTCACTCTACGCATTTTGGAGTCGTAGAAAACCCTGTTGTTAAAGACTATTCTGGTTTAAAGACTTTAAATCTAAGTATTGCAACTATTCCTCCAAAACCAGCTAGTTCACCGCCAATATCTGTTTTTGATGGTACTATTACTACATCTGCTTTTCTATCATAAGCATTTCTCAGTGTTTCATACACGGTGTTTCTTAGTTCGTCGTCTGGTGTGCGGAGTAGTTCGTCTAGTACTAGTAGTTTCTCTACTGCTCCTATTAGAGCGGCACTTCTTACTTCTTCTACTCCATAAGCTACTAATTCATGGTCTTTAACTAGTAGTTCTTTAAACTCGTTGAGTATACTAGTGGCTTTTACTAGACTCAACTCTCCCATTATATTCTTGAATAAATCTCTATTCAAAGCCTCGGATATACCCTTGCATCCACCAGTAGACGTTGTATCTGTATACAATGGGAGTTTAGTGTTTTCCCCGATTAGGGTTTTCAACTGGTTTTTTATTTCGCCGGGCCCTACGATAACTACTGCATTAACATCTTCGTTTTTCAGTGTTTGAACTACTACTTCAACTACTTGTTTGAGATATGTTTTAATTATTGATTCATGGTCTACTGCGTAATGCTTGCTTGGTAGGTTTACACTAGACTCCCATATGTGTTTAACTCCCTGTTCTGCTACTAGCCCTATGCAGACCTCGTCGAAGTCTATTGATACAACGAGTACTCTATTCTTTGTTGTCTGGCGTTTGAGTAGGTCTACTTCTATTTTACTCCATTCTTCTTTGACGATACTCAATACATCTCCAACACCAATACTCAATGTGTGGTGTTTACCTTGTACACCGAATTTCTCGGGGCCTTCTACAACAATACCCGATATTCTTATTTTATTGGTGAATTCTTGGAATTCTATTTTTTTCACTTTTACTCCTAGTATCATTGGTATACGTGAGCCCTCTGATCCATCTCCAACTTTTACTTCACGTGTTGTTTTAGCGTATACTATATCTCCCTCTCTCAAGACATTGTAGAGTATCCATAAATCGTCGAGTGTTTCAACTTGTACTTGTATTACACCGTGTTTTAAGTCTTCTCCCAGTATCTTCATTATCCCAGCTTCAACTACAACTGTTGGCTTCAACTAGTGATTAATCTTTATTCCTGTTTAAACAATATTAATTGTTTGAGGATTAAACCCATGAGTGAAATCGAATTCTACTTACTAGATGTAACATATGAGGTTGTTGGTGGAGAACCCCATATTATAATGTATGGAGTATCCAGAGATGGACGGAGAATAGTTCTCCGCGACAAGTCTTTTAGACCATATTTCTACGCAATAATTAGTGACGATGTAGACCCTACTCTACTAGTATCAAAAATTAAAGCTCTCTCAGAACCCAATTCTCCAATTACTAGTGTTGAACAAGTATACAAGAAGTATTATGGTAGACCAGTCAGGGCATTGAAAATAACTACTGTTATACCAGAATACGTTAGACGCTATAGAGACAAAGTAAAGTCGATTAGAGGAGTAGAAGAAGTCGTCGAGGCAGATATACGGTTTAGTATGAGGTATATTCTAGACAAAGAACTGAGGCCGTGTGGTTGGCACATAGCTAGAGTTAGAGAATCCCCGTCGACGAAGTCTTTTAGAGTAGATAGTGAATACGAGGTTGTTGGAGAGATAAGATCGCTTGAAGACTCAACACCACCCAGAGATTTAAGGTTAATGGCTGTTGACATAGAGGTTTACAGTGAACACGGTTCTCCAAAGCCAAGTAGAGACCCAGTTATAATAATTGGAGTTGGTGTTCCAGGCGGGGGTGTAAAACAGTTTACTGCTAGTGGACTAGACGATAGAAACGCTATAGCCGAGTTTGTAGACTACGTATTAAAATATGATCCAGACATTATACTCGGCTACAATAGCAACTCGTTTGACTGGCCCTATCTACTCGAGAGAACACGTGTACTCGGAATTAGATTTGATATTGGGAGAAGAATCGGCGCACTCCCCACTACTAGTACTTATGGACACATATCTATACCCGGTAGACTAAGCGTTGATTTATACAATTACGCAGAAGAAATCTCAGAAATAAAATTGAAGAGTTTAGATGTAGTAGCTGAATACCTTGGTGTAATGAAGAGAAACGAGAGGGTTTTAATAGACTACACAGAGTTCCCCAAGTACTGGAGAGACCCCGAGAAAAAGAAGTTGTTGTTAAAGTATAATGAAGACGATGTTGTCTCCACACTGGGGCTGGCAGATAAATTCCTACCATTTGCTATGCAGTTATCCTATATTACGAGGATTCCACTAGACCAGGTTGGAGCGGCGAGTGTTGGTTTTAGACTTGAATGGGTTTTAATGTATGAGGCCTATAAGAGAAACGAGTTGATCCCCAATAGAGAGGAGAGAGAGGTAGAAACCTACAAGGGTGCAGTAGTGTTTAAACCAGTTCCAGGTATACATGAAGATATAGCTGTACTAGACTTTACTAGTATGTATCCTAGCATCATGATCAAGTACAATGTAGGTCCAGATACACTAGTTGGAGAATTATGCGAGGGAGAAGGATACAATATAGCGCCAGAAGTAGGACATTGTTTTAGAGCTGAACCACCAGGATTCTTCAAAGACGTACTAGTTAAACTACTACAATTGAGAAAGAGTATTAGAGAAGAAATGAAGAAGTATCCTCCAACTAGCTACGAGTATAGACTACTAGACGAGAGACAGAGAGCAGTGAAAATCCTAGCTAATGCAACATATGGATATATGGGTTGGACTGGTGCACGATGGTATTGCAAAGCATGTGCTGAAGCAGTAACAGCTTGGGGTAGGCAATTAATTAGAAAAGCAGTTGATTTAGCTTCAAACCTTGGATTGAAAGTCATATATGGAGATACAGACTCTCTCTTTGTAACCTACAATCCAGAGAAAATAAAGATATTTATTGAACTCGTCGAGAGAGAACTAGGATTTGAAATCAAAGTCGACAAGGTATACAAGAGAGTATTCTTTACAGAAGCCAAGAAGAGATATGCTGGACTACTAGAAGACGGTAGAATAGACATTGTAGGATTTGAGGCGGTGAGAGGCGATTGGGCTGAAGTAGCCAAGGAGGTACAGGAAAACATTGTAGAAATACTCCTTAAAGAGGGGAGTGTTGATAAAGCAGTTGAATACGTGAGAACAGTAATATCGAATTTAATGCAGGGTAAAATACCACTAGAAAAACTCATTATATGGAAGACACTTACAAAACCACTAGAAGAATACGAGGCAACAGCACCCCATGTAAAAGCTGCTCGTAGATTAATCAACCAGGGGTTTAAAGTAGAAGTTGGTGATAAAATAGGATATGTGGTATTAAAGGGGACGGGTTCTATTTCAGATAGAGCATATCCATACATACTTGTCAAAGACCCTAAGACAATAGACTACAACTACTATATAGACCATCAAATAATACCGGCAACTCTTAGAATACTAGAGTATTTTGGAGTATCAGAAACACAGTTAAAACGAGCATCAACTGGTAGAAAAGGATTATTTGAATACCTTGGTAAAAAACAATCTTAGAGATTCAACTCGTTATAAGTCAATACTGTTGTTTCGGGTGGTTTATACTGGATTTTTCCGAGCCGGGCAGCAATAATCAATTTTACATTCTTACTCGCCGCTGTATCTACTAGTCTCTGAGTAGCTATACCATCCATTAAAACAGCGTATGCTTTACCAGGCTCTATATTCGACAATTCATTTACCAAGTCTCTAACTGGTATTCTCTTTATCTCGCTCCAGTCTTGTGCGTAGATAATGGATTCTAGTGTTCCCTGAAGGCTTTTAGCAGTGTTGATTACTGATTCTGGAATTGTAATTGTCTCAGCTTCTCTAGCTACTTCTGGTATTTTATGGAGTTTTCTCTGTGTTTGGAGTAGTTCTTCGGCTTCTTTAACCCCGCTTTTTACTTGTTCTTCAAGGTATTCCAGGGTTGACTTTGCATTTTTCAATGCTTCTTCGATTTCTTTACCGGTTAAGTCTTCTACTTCTCTGTTTGGTGGTGCTCTAGAGATGTAGTCTACTCTAATAGTCCTCAATACTTCTTTTATAATTAAGTCTCCGCCGTGGTCTCCATCAACTAATAGGATGATCTTTTTCTGGCTAGCTAGGTTTTTAATAGTGTCTGGTACTCTGCGTGCTCCGCCAAGTGCTATTACATTGGTGTACCCGTATCTCAATAAGTTTATAACGTCTGCTCTACCCTCTACTACTATGATCGTATCGCTTTTATCTACGTCGGGGCCTGCTGGCAGGCCTTCTGGTCCATAGGAGACGGGTTCTGGTGCTTTAAGGTATTCTTGTATACTTCTAATGACTTCTTTAATGTCTGGTGTTTTCTCTTTACCCCATAATCTGAGTATTTCAACTGTTCTCTCAATGATCTTCTTTATTTTCTCGAGTCTTAGGTCTTGGATATCCTGTATTTTTACTTCGGCGTCGTATGGTCCTACACGATCTACTGTTTCAACCATGGCTGCTAGTAGTGCTGTCTCTATTCTGTCGAGATTGCTTGGTATTAGGATTTCACCGATTGTCTTGTTTCCCTGTGTTTTCGTGTTTACTATTATTCTTCCTACTCTACCCTTGTCTTGTAGATTTCTCAAGTCGAATTCGCTTCCAAGTAGTCCTTCTGTCTGCCCGAATAATGCTCCTATAATGTCGTGTTTTTCAACTACTCCGTCAACGACTATTCTAGCTCTAATTAAATATTTAGCCATAAGTGTGACACCTGAAGTCTACGAAAACAATTTTGTTATACCTGGTAATAGTGTTTACTCTATTGTTGTCTTGGTTGGAGGGGGTTTGTTTAAACAATTCTAACTCTATTTACTTTTTTGTTTTGCCAACTATACCTTCTAATCCTCTTGCTTCGTCCAAAACCACATGCTGCACAATATCCTTTTGCAACGTTGAAACTGTGTCTTCCACATCTACGGCATCTAATGTGTGTTTTGCTTCTTCCATGTTTACCCATGCTTGGTGTTCCTTTTACCATGTTTCAACCACCTCTTTCTACTCTGTTATGGGGGAGATGAGTATTACATTGTCTCCTCTAATAACTACTGTTCCTAGCTTTCTCACTGTTCCATCGCTTCTTATTTCTTCTGTATCGTCTAATACAATGTTTAAGTGTTGGTCGAAGCTTCTTAGTTTTCCTCTTAGTGAAATACCCTCTCTTGTTTTAATTAATACTATGTTGCCGACGTTTTCTTCTAGTATTTTGTGTGCAGTGTCACTCAAATCTAACACCTTGTATATACCTACTTGATTTAATCATAATTTAAAGCTATACTATCCTAAACGTGTTAAACAAGTTAAGGGTTAAAAAATACATTACACGCAAATTCTTCATCAAGATTTATTAAGCTTAAATCTCTATTGTGTCTCACAGTTAAAAACACGTAGATGAGGGTTGATTATTCATGCCCTTTAACAAAGGAGACTTTTTGCTCGTAGAATACACGATTAGAGTGAAAGATACAAATGCAGTAATAGACACTACAGATGCAGAACTAGCGAAAAAAGAAAACATATACGAGTCGAATAGAATCTATGGACCAGTACTAATAGTACTTGGAAAGAACTGGTTAAACGCCTACGTCGAAGAAGAAATAGCAAAACTAAGTGAAAACGAAGAAAAAGAAATAGAACTACCACCAGAAAAAGCATTCGGTGAGAGAGACCCCAGTAAAGTAAGAATATTTAGTCTACGTGAATTCCAGAGGAGAGGATATACAGTCAGCGTTGGAGACGTAGTTGAAGTAGGAGGAGTAAGAGGTATTGTTAAACAAATAAGTGGTGGTAGAGTAACAATAGATTTCAACCACCCACTAGCCGGTAAAACACTAGTATACAAAGTAAAAGTAGTTAGAAAACTCGAAGACTTCAACGAGAAAGCCAAGTATCTAGCTTCTAGACATCTAGGAATACCCAGCGATGAAGTAAGTGTAGAATACAGTGAAGGAGACGGAAAACTAGTAGTTAAAATACCCGGTAAATACATTACACGTGAAAACCTAGGCTACTCCAAACTAACACTAGCAGCTGACGTATTCGAGTTGTTTAAAGACCAGGTAAAAACCCTAGTATACCAAGAAGAGATAAAGAAGCCACAATAACCAAATCGTTTTTAACTCCTAAATAACACTGGTTTCACGAAGTACTTTTAAAGCAGCTTCTTCAGATACCCCTCTTTCACCTAGAATAGTATACCTTTCTGGTCTAATACTTGGAGCTATAGTCAATGCTTTTACTAGGATTTCTGGTGGCAGTCCCAACTCGCTTGCAGTTGTCGGCAACCCTATTTTCCTCATTACTCTCCTTATACGCTTCCATAACGGGTCTCCGTAAATATAGAGCATTATAATAGTGCCGAGTGCTACTGCTTCCCCGTGGAGTACTCTTCCAGGAGCTAGTATTTCTAGTGCATGAGCAAATAAATGCTCGCTTCCACTCGCCGGTCTGCTAGAACCAGCTATACACATTGAAACACCACTACTTACAAGTGCTTCTACTAGTATTCTCACTCCTTCTGGTGAACTAGAAGCTATTTCTTCATGGTATCTAAGAGCGTGTTTAGCACTTAGAAGTGCTAGTTGAGCAGCGTATTCTCCATAATACTCGCCTTTTAATCTATGTGCTAGTTGCCAGTCTCTTACAGATACGAATTTTCCTAGTAGGTCTCCTATACCGGATAGTATTAGTCTCTTTGGTGCTTTCGAGATAATATCTGTATCAGCTATTATTGCATATGGAGTACTAGTCTTCATACTATATGGTTTATCACTACCTTTCAAACTGGCAAACGGGCTTGCTATTCCATCGTGGCTGGGCGCGAGTGGTATACTAATAACTGGTACTCCTGTTTTGAAACCTGTGTATTTAGCAATATCTATTGATTTACCACCACCAACGCCAATAACAACATCTATACTTTTACTACTAGCTTCTTCGGCGATTCTCTGAGCTGTTTCAAGTTTAGAGTCTTTTACTCTCCAAACAAATACTTCTCCAAAATCTCTTGCTGTTTTCTCGACGAATACTCCTCCCGCTGTATACGTGTTTTCTCCTGTGACTACGCCTATTCTAAGTGTTTCTTTATCATTTAACTCTCTGAGTATACTGGGGAGGCTATTCAGTGCTCCACTACCAACAATAACCTTTAATGGTAGAATAATCTCGTGTATTCTACTCATACCACTCACTATTTTTCACATTGTCCCTCTATGGTTTTGTAGAGTAATAAGTATTTAAGTCTAAATAGGGTTATCAATAACACAGTAACTTACTTAGACTTGGTGTTTACTGAAATGAATGTTGAATCTAAGACTACAACTGTTGGATTAACACTGAGAGACTACGTGGTTCTAGCAGCTGATAAAAGAGCTACAGCTGGCCCAACAGTATACCATAAAGCAGTAAAGAAAATAGCTAAAATAACTGATAGAGCAGCAATGACTATTTCAGGTCTTGTAGCAGACGCACAGATATTGGTAGACAATATGAGGTATATAGTACGCGAATACGAGTTGACCACTGGTAGACCAATGAGTATAAGGGCAATGGCTTCAAATCTCTCTCTAATACTATCATCATATCTGAGAATCTACCCATTTATTGTTCAACTACTACTTGGAGGCTACGATGAGAAAGAAGGGCCCAGCCTCTACTACTTAGACCTTTATGGAACAGTAACGAGAGAGAAATATATGGCTACTGGTAGTGGTTCCCCTGTAGCATTCGGCGTGTTGGAATCAGGGTATAGAGAAGATTTATCACTGGACGCTGCAGTAGACCTCGCAGTGAAAGCTGTTACAGCTGCATTGAGTAGAGATGGCTTCTCGGGAGAGGGAGTTGACGTACTGGTAATTGGTAGAGATGGAGTAGTACTTGAAAAAACAATTCAATTAAAGAAAACTCTCACTCCAACTTCGAAAACTGAGTAGTCTCTATTTTTAAAAGGGTTGAATATATACTCTTAATCGGTCTTGTCTTTTAATGCTTTTAATCCTGCAAGCTTGAGAGGGGTTATAGTTGACATCAGGAAGACTGTTGCTAGATAGAGGAAAACTAATGTTGTTGAAGAGTATAATGGAGGAAATACCAGCAGAGCTTGAATTATCAAATATTGAATTCGAAGGGCCATTAATAGTAATATACGTTAGAAATAGAAAAGCACTAGTTAAATATCCAATGCTAGCTCAAACAATAGCGAAGAAGGTTAGAAAGAGAATAGTTATACGAGTATCTCCCGATGCAAGACTCAGTAAAGAAGAAGCCAAGAAGATAATAATTGAATACTCGCCTAAAGAAGCCGGTATAGATCCTAATGGAATGTACTTCGACGAGGCAAGCGGGGAAGTATTAGTTAAAGCAGAGAAACCAGGATATATCATTGGCAAAGGTAATGTGTTTCGAAACATGCTCCTAGCTGAAACAGGGTGGAGAGTAGTACCACTGAGAACAACGCCATTCGAGACAAAAACACTCAAAGAAATCACTAACTACTTGATTAAACAAAGCGAGTATAGACTAGAATTCCTGAGAACACTTGGTGAAAGAGTACATAGAGATGTAATTTATAAAAACAACTATGTTAGAATCACTGGCCTCGGCGGTTTCAGAGAAGTTGGTAGATCAGCAATACTAGTTGAAACAAGAGAGAGTAGAATACTACTAGACTTTGGAATAAACGTTGGCGCGTTTTCAGACCCATTTAAAGCCTATCCAATAATAGATATATTGAGAATAGACGAGCTAGATGGAGTAATAGTGACACACGCACACCTAGACCACGCTGGATTAGTACCATTACTCTATAAATACGGATATAGAGGGCCAGTATACACTACTAAGCCAACTAGAGAGTTAATGGCTATAATGCTCAAAGACCTACTAGAAGTCTCAAAGAAATCAGGTAGATATATTCCATATGGAGAAAAAGACTTGTTAACAGCACTAACACACACTATAACAGTAGACTATGATGAAGTAACAGATGTAGCACCAGATATAAAGCTCACTATGTACAACGCCGGCCACCTCCTCGGATCTGGAATAGTACACCTCCACATTGGAATGGGATTATACAATATTGTCTATACAGGCGACTTTAAATACGCTGATTCAAGACTACTGAGTAGAGCACACACAGAGTTTCCAAGAGTAGAAGCACTCATAATGGAGAGTACTTATGGAGCTAGTCTACAAGAACCAAGAGCCCAAGCAGAAGCTAGATTAATAGAAATTGTAAAGCGAACTGCAGAGCGTAATGGAATAACACTAATACCCGTATTCGCAGCTGGTAGAGGACAAGAAATACTCCTAGTATTAAACAATGCTATAAAAGAAAAACAAATACCACCAATTAACATCTACGTTGAAGGATTAGTAAACGAAGTAACAGCAGTACACCTACAATACCCAGAGTACCTCAGTAAAAAAGTTAGAGAAGATATCTACAATGGTGAAAACCCATTTATAACAGACAACGTGAAAATCCTAGAAGGCCCTGTTGCAAGACCGGATATAGTAGAAGACAGACCATCAGTTATTATTGCTACAAATGGTATGTTGAATGGAGGCCCAGCAGTAGAATACTTCAAACTACTAGCAGAAGACCCTAGAAACTCAATCGTATTTGTTGGATACCAGGCAGAGGGAACACTTGGAAGAATGGTTAAAGATGGAATGAAAGAAGTATCAATAATTGTTGAAAACAAAGTAGAAGCTATAAAAGTAAACCTCGAAGTAGAAAGCATTGATGGCTTCAGTGGACACAGCGATCAACGCGAACTACTAGCATATGCAAGAGATATCAATCCAAAACCAAAAACAATTATTTTAAACCATGGAGAGCCAAACGCTATAGATGCACTCGCGTCATTATTAAAGAAGTCAAAGGAAATCAGGACATACGCTCAGAAAATACTAACACCATCAAACCTCGACTCAATTCACTTAACAGCACAGTAGGAGTGGATTTAATTGAAGCGGGCACTATTCCCCGGTAGATTCCAGCCATTTCACAAAGGACACATAGCAGCTATAAACCAATTACTCAGTGAATACGATGAAGTAATAGTTGCAATTGGAAGCGCGCAGGATGGCTATACGTGTAGAAATCCATTCACAGCGGGAGAGCGTTGGGAAATGATATATAGAGTAATAAGGGAGAACGGTCTTCTCGGAAGGGTTTGGATGATAACTATTCCAGATATAAATATGCCTTTGACTTGGACTGCATACGTATTATCTATGTCTCCCAGAGTAGACGTTGTAGCCTCTGGAAACCCCCAGACACTATACTTGTTTGAATGGCTTGGTAAACCAACCAAGAGGATTACTCTACTAGAACCCATGAGATATCATGGTACGAGGATAAGAGAGTTAATGGCTAGAGGTAGCGATGAATGGCGTGAACTAGTACCACCATCTGTATCTGAATACATAGATGAAATAAAGGGAGTTGAAAGAGTTAGGAGGTTGTGTATTGATGAACATACTACGTATTGATGGAAGTATGGGTGAGGGAGGAGGACAGATATTAAGGTATTCACTAGCACTATCAGCACTACTTCTCCAACCAGTAGAAGTATACAATATTAGAGCTAAGAGGAGTAATCCAGGGCTAAGACCACAGCATTTAACAGCTGTTAAAGCACTAGCAGAGCTCACTAGAGCAGAAGTTGAAGGTGCACAAGTAGGTAGTTCGAGACTAGTATTCAAGCCCGTTGAAAGACGCTGTGGAGATTTTACATTTGATATTGGAACAGCTGGAAGCGTCTCTCTCGTAATACAAGCAATACTACCAGTACTACTGTTTAGTGATTGCTCCTCTAGAGTAACAATTAAAGGAGGTACTAATGTACCAATGAGTCCACCAATAGACTACATGATACACGTATTTACATATAATCTTAGACACTTTGGTGTAAATGTAGATATTAAACTACATAGACGAGGACACTACCCTAGAGGCGGTGGATTAGTAGAACTACGTGTAAACCCCGTTAAACAACCATTAACACCCATAAACAAGGTTTCACGTGGTAAACCAGTAAAATTATTCATTACAAGCCACGCTGTAAAACTACCACACCATGTTGCAAAGAGACAAGCAGATTCAGCATTAAACATACTTAGAAAATACATTAATGTAGAGCCGAAAATCGATATTGAAACATATCCACCAGAAAGAGATCCACACTTAGGTCCTGGAAGCGGAATACTAGTATACGTAGAAACAGATATGGATGTTAGACTTGGAGGCGACTCCCTCGGTGAAAAAGGTAAACCAGCCGAGAAAGTAGGCGAAGAAGCTGCTTTATCACTAATTGAAGACTATGAAACAGGAATGGCGTTTGATAAACACATGGGTGATATGCTTATACCGTACATGTTTCTAGCTAGGGGTGAAAGCATTGCCGGAGTCTCGAAAATAACAATGCATCTTGCTACAGCTATAGAAGTAGCAAAACTCTTTATTCCAAGTGCTCAAGTAGAAGTACAGGGAGAAATAGGCAAACCTGGTATAGTGAGAATTACTGGAGTTTCTTTTTCTCCTTGAGATAGCTTACTAGTAGTTGGCGGATTTCATCTAGATTATAGCCTGTTAATGCAGAGACTGGTATTGGTTTTATACCAGTTTTACTTTCAATCTCACCCATGTATTCTTCCAATTCCGTCTTTGAAAGCAAGTCTACTTTATTGAAAACTATAGTTATTGGTTTATCGCCGAGGAGTCGTTTTACTGATTCATAAACGTTTAATTGTTCTTGGAGTGTATAGTAGAAACTAGGTGTATAGGCAAACAAGTAGACTACGTGGTCTGCTAAGTGTTTTAATGCAAGTATTGCTTTATATTCAATAATATTCTTTTCTTCAATTGGAGTATCCAGTATACCCGGCGAGTCAATAATAACTATTCTACCATATGGTTCAACAACGAGGTGTCCAGCTATAAGGGTTTTCGTTGTAAACGGGTATGAACCAATTTCTGGTTTTGCACTAGTTAGTTTTGAAAGTAGTGTTGATTTACCAACTTGTGGTAGCCCGGCGAGGACGACAATATAGTCTCCTCTTGTATCAGGCATTTTAGATACTTCTTTCAAGTATTCTTTAACTAGTACTACTCGTTTATCCATTCTCTTATATATTGATAAAAGCCTGCCTATACCAGCTCTAAAAGTCAATACTATTTTTCTCTTTCTCTTTGAATCCAAACTACTTAGTTCTTGTATTGCCCACTTGTATATATTTCTAGCTAGTTTAATCCTCTTTTTCACGTCGACTATGTATTCTTCTACAGTGCTACCAGTATATACCTTAAATAGCTCTCTATAGAAGTCGCCAGCGTTTTGAATCAATACGAGTGCCTCGAGGAGCTTGTTTAATTCGCTTTCAATTACCTGGTATGCCGATGTTATCTTCTTCTTCATAAATAACTTGAAGTCTTCGCCTTCTAATGGCTTGATCTTTTTTAATGAATTGTTTAAATACTCGTAGAGCTCGCTATAATTTCTAACGTATAGTTTAGATAATACTGGCTTCTCCATTTAAATCCACGCTGTAAAATTACTTGTATAACTATTCGTCTAGTATACTTATCTCTATATTGAGTTATTATTCTACACCTATTTTTCTAATCAGCTGGAAAACACTGCATTGTTTTCGAGTTGAGAGTTAAAGGGTTGGAATTGCGGCGACTTCAGTATTTTCTCGGCTATACTCCACAGTCTATTGTAACTCGTATTACTAATATTGAATATTTTGACTACATCTTCTCTACTTGGATATCTCCCTGTTTCAAGTTTTACTGCAACCATATAGGCGAGAGCATATTTACTCCTCTCACTTCTAGCTAGAAAAGCTGGATTAACACTGTTAATAAACTCTAATCCCTTCTTCACTATGTCCCAATACCCGTATTCCTCGATGTTTTTAACGGCTTTAATTGATGCTTTAGATTTTATTGCGTGTACGTGTTTTTTCTCATTGATTATCTTGTTATAGTCTACTTCAAGCCATGGTTTGTTTTTAACTAGTTTAATCGTCTTTTTGTATATGCGTAGTAGTTTTCTATATTCTCGTGAAACAACTGGTTTGATACTACGTGGTTGTTCTCTAGTGGAGTCTTCTTCTACATTGTTTACTCTATAATACTGGCATTCAAGTGTTGTTAATGTATAGTGGACTAGTCCACAAGAACTACAAACTACTTCTCCACGCTCGTAATCCCAGATAAGCGTCCCTCCACAAGTAGAACATTTCACTTTCGCCACCAATTGATGTTCTCTGGGCTGGGTTTATTATAGAATTGGTTTTTTGTGTTAGAGACTCGGAGTAGGCCGAAAGTATTTCTAAAACTATTTTACCTTGTTTACAATTATTCTAAACAAGACGCTTAATGGTGGTATCAATGGGAATGGTTTTACCGGGAACAGCTGTTGGTATTAAAACACGTAATGGAGTAGTACTAGCTACTGATAAGAGAGTAACATACGATGGTTTCATAATGAGCCGTCAGGCAACAAAAGTACATGCTATTACAAGTCGTAGTGGAGTAGCATTTGCAGGCCTCATGGGAGATATTGGTTATATAACAAAACTACTTAAATACGAAGCGAAGAAATACGAGTTGGAAATAGGAAGAGAGATGAAAACCAGAAGTCTAGCTAAAGTACTCTCACTAATACTCTACAGCTACAAGTTCTTCCCGATGTTTACAGAAGTAATAGTTGGTGGATACGACGAGACACCAGCACTATTCATACTAGACCCTGTTGGAAGCGTAATAGAAGAAAAATACGCTGCTGCAGGCTCGGGACACCAGTTAGCAATAGGCTATATAGAACCACGCTACCGTGAAGACCTATCACTAGAAGAAGCAGAACAACTAGCAATAGGAGCAATAAAGACAGTTATAGAGAGAGATGTACTGTCTGGTGATGGAGTAGACATAATAATATTCACTAAAGACGGATACCAGACAAAACAATACCTATTCAAAACACTCCAAGAACAACAATAGAAATACATATTTCCAACTCGGAGAAGACAGGTTTAAAAACTATATTACCACAAACCTGAATTAGTTTATTCACGGGAGATTTTTTGACTACTAAAAAACCCGAATTACTAATTAGAGAGTTATTAACGTGTTCTATTATAATGGAGAAAAATGTAGCTGAATTATTCTTTGAATTACACAGAAAGACAAGAGACCCCGTTATAAAACTATTATTTAAAACAATAGCACTTGAATCGAGCAATCATGCTTCAATACTAGAAGACATTGCCGACACTTATGGATTAAAACAAGAAGGAGTTGATTGTAGAGAATACCATGGAGAACAATGCATTATTATAGAGAGTGTTTTAAATCAATTGAAAAACACATCAGAGGTTTCTCTAGAGGAGTTAAAAATAATACTCGAGAAACTCGTTATACTAGAAAACTTTATAGCCGAAGAGACCTATCATAAACTCCTCCTCCCACTAGTAATAGACTTACTACCAAATAACACTGATCTCATAGTTCAATTAATTAATAAAATTGTTGTAGACGAGGAATTTCATGAAAAAACAATAAAGAGTATTCTAGGTAGAATCAAGTCTCAATAGTTTTATAGAGGTGGAATTCTCTGCGTAGGGTTATCGTTGTATTCCTACTTCTAGGTTTGGTTTCTCTTTTTGCTGATATGGTTTACGAGGGAGGTAGATCGATTAGTGGTGCTTATCTAGCCGAGCTTTATGCACCGCCAACATCAAGCGCGTTAATTGGTGTAGGTGAATTCCTGGGTCTTGTATTCAGGTTTTTCTCTGGTTATCTCTCAACTGTTTTTCAATCTCCTCTCATTCTTTGGAGCTCAACGCTTTTAGGATATGCGATTACAGCTCTAAGTATTCCCCTAGTAGGGTTTACAAGTAGCTGGGAGTTTGTCGTAGTACTTTATACACTCGATAGAATTGGTAAAGGATTGAGAGCGCCGGCGAGAGATGTTATTTTAGCAGAGGTTTCAGAGGGTATTGGTGTTGGTAAGGGTTTTGGTATGCATGAACTACTCGATCAACTCGGTGCTTTTACCGGCCCCCTACTAGTTAGTATTCTACTTGTCTACTATGGGTATAGAATAGCCTATCTCGCATTGTTAATACCTGGATTGATCTCAATAATCCTTGTCGCTGCAGCATGGTATTTCTATCCAAAACCAAGAGCTACTAGTATTAGAAAGCATGTTTTATCAGTGAAGGGTTATAGTAGGAGTTTCTGGCTCTACACGATTGCATCATGTATTCTAGCACTGGGATTTATACACTGGTCTATAGCATCATACTATCTAAAACAATACAGAGGTTTACCAGGCGAAGTAATAGGGTTAATCTATGCAGTAGCAATGCTCGTAGATGCGGTTGTAGCAGTTCCCATAGGAGTTTTATTTGATAGAATTAAAACCAAAGTATTTTTGATAATTCCACTTTTAATACCAGTATCTATAACTCTCTTAATACTTGCGCCAATAGAACTAGTATATCTTGTTGCAATACCGTGGGGTGTAGTAATGAGTTCAGAAGAAAGTATAATGAGGGCAGCGATAGCAGTACTAGTAGAACCATCCAAGAGGCCACTAGCATATGGCATCTTTGGACTAGTCTTCGGTTTTACATGGGCGCTTGGAGGTTTTATCTATACATTACTACTTGAAAACCCGGTATATGTGCTGTTTTATGCTATTTCTACATCGCTGATATCTATCTACTTGTATTCTCAAATACATTGAATACAGTATTCCCGGGAAGCCACAGTATTAAATGGTTAATTACAACTATTGATACCGTATTTATTAGAATTGTAGAATTATATGTATAACATAGGCTTCTAATGTATTTTAGGTTTAAAATCCGAGAATTCTAGTAGACTTATACAAATTAATGATTTGGATTTTTATATATGAATTAATTTATTAAAGCTAATTAAGAGTTTATTTTATATCCTGATTAAAAATAATAGATTATGGTGTTAACTTGAACGAAGTTTCAGAGGATTGTAAAAACTGTGTGTTTTTTAGGCTACACGGAACCTTTGAATATCTAGGTTATTGTGTTAAATCAGGCGAGCTATTAGTTTTAAGCGGTGAGAGAAAACCCTGTTCAAATTTTAAAAAGGTTACATTTGAGGACTTAGAGAATATTATAAGTAGCGGGGGCTCTCTATACTGTATTACATGTGGTGTATATATTCATACAGTTGAGGAATTGAAAAGCCACTTGGAAAAACACATTGTTGTAGGTAGTTTTTCTGACATGGTTGCTAGCGAGGAGGCACCTATAGCAGACTAGGTGGTTTGACATGCCTCGGAGTGAAGTAAATATCATTATAGGAGGACAGCAGGGAGCAGGACTTGAAACAAGTATGGCGGTATTGAGCTATACTCTAGCGAGGTCTGGATATGGATTTATAGCTGATAGAGAATACTTCTCCAATATCAAGGGGAGACATAGCTATACATACTTGAGAATATCTTCGAAGAGTATACCAAGATCTCTTACATATCCAGTGGATTTACTGGCAGCTATAGATGCCGAAACAATATTTACTCATTTTGACGACTTGAAGAATAATGGTGTTTTAATATATGATAAAGCAAGCAATACCAAGAAGCTAGATGCGATACCAAGTATAGAAGAACCACTTAGAGAAAGATTAATAAATAAACTTAACTCGCTGGGTATCGAACCAAAAATATCTCAACTAGTAGAATACTTAAGAAATCATAGAGGTATAAAAGTAGTAGAATTAGACTTTGCTGGATTACTAAACACTATTAGTAGAAAATACAAGTTAAATCCACAACAAGCATCTAGATATGTAAGCTCTATAGTTATTGGAGCTGTTTCAGAACTACTAGGACTCGACGCAGAAGCACTTGAATACGGTTTTACCAAGTACTTTAAAGAGCGTAGAGATATCGTAGTTCAAAACCTAGAAGTGGCCAACTTAACAAGAAATATTATAGCTAGTTATGAAATCAACGATTTAAAACTTGAAGACCCGTTATTAAAACACAGTGAACTCCTCGTGGTTTCAGGTAATGATGCAGTAGCTATTGGTAAAATAATTGGTGGATTAAGATATCAAAGTTATTATCCAATAACACCCGCGGGAGATGAGAGTTTTACTCTAGAAAAATATGAAAAACTAGATCTTGATGGCGAGAGTGTAAGCTTAATAGTTATTCAAACCGAAGACGAAATTGCAGCTATAACCTCGGCTATAGGAGCTTCATTAACTGGTGTTAGAAGTGCTACATCTACAAGCGGGCCTGGTTTTAGCTTGATGGTTGAAGGTCTTTCATGGGCTGGTATGAACGAAGTACCCATAGTAATAACCTACTATCAGAGGGGTGGTCCCAGCACTGGGTTGCCTACCAGGGGTAGTCAAAGCGATCTCTTATATTCGATTTTTGCTGGTCACGGCGAGTTTCCACGTGTAGTCATTTCATCTGGAGATCACCTTGAAGCATTATATGATGCTATAGAAGCATTCAATATAGCTGAAAAATATCAATTACCAGTTATTCACTTACTAGACAAGTTTCTAGCCAATACTCTTACATCAATACCACTACCAGATCTAGACAATATAACTATTGAAAGAGGACTTGTAACAAGTAATGGTGAAACCTATAAGAGATTTAATTTAACTAGTACCATATCTCCACGAGCATACCTGGGATCCAAGGCTATAATGTGGTATACTGGTGATGAACACGATGAATGGGGGCATATATGCGAAGACCCCGTAAATAGAGTTGAAATGTATTCCAAGAGAATGAAGAAGCTTGAATTAATAGACAAGGAGATCCCTGATAATAAGAAAGCAGTATATTATGGTTCTAAAAACCCCGAAGTACTACTAGTTGGATGGGGTTCTGTTAAAGGAGTTGCATTGGATGCAATTGAAGTACTTGAAAACCAAGGGGTTAAAGCAGCTTATTTACATCTAAGAATTCTATGGCCCTTCCCCAAAACATATGTAGAAAGTATACTTAACTCTATAGATTCAACAGTGATAGTAGTGGAACACAGCTACATGGTTCAACTAGCTGATTTAATAACTATGAATACAGGCTTTAGAAAATTAAAGAGAATAAGTAAATTCACGGGAAGACCTATCTATCTATTCGAGCTTCTAGAGGCAATTAATGAAATAAAAATGGGTAAAACCGAGAAGATGGTGTTGACTTATGGTGCGTGACATGAATTTCTATAAAACACCAGTTTGGCAAGATTGGTGTCCTGGTTGTGGAAATTATGGAATAATAGCAGCTGTATACAAAGCGTTTGCTGAGCTTGAATTAGATCCATCAAAGACAGTAGTAGTTTCTGGAATTGGTTGTTCTGGTAAAATATCCCACTTCATAAGAGTAAATGGTGTACACACACTACATGGAAGGGCAATTCCATTTGCCATGGGTATAAAAATAGCTAATCCAGAACTCGAAGTAGTTGTTCACGGAGGTGATGGAGACCTATTAGGTATTGGTGCTGGACACTTTGTAGCTCTAGGAAGAAGAAACATTGACATGGTTGTTATAATGCACGATAACAAAGTCTATGGTTTAACCAAAGGGCAGGCATCTCCAACACTACCAAGAGGCATCAAAACCAAGTCTCTCGCCAAGCCAAATATACAGGATTCGCTAAACCCAATAGCTCTAGCTCTAGCCTCTGGATATACGTTTGTGGCTAGAGCATATGCATTCGAGTCGGAACACTTGAAAGAAATAATTAAAAAAGCAATTAAACACAAAGGAGCAGCTTTCATAGATGTTTTACAACCATGTGTTACATTTAACGATATACATACTGTAGAATACTATAAAAACAGAATATATAAACTCGAAGATGGAGGATGGGACCCTCTACCAAGAGAAGAAAGCGAGGAAGCTGTTATGGAGAAGTTATTAAAGGCCTTTGAGAAATCCATGGAGTGGAATGATAGAATACCCATTGGAGTATTCTATATTAATCCCTATGTACCAACATTTGAAGAGAGAATAGTCGAGAAAAACCCATCATATAAAACAAACTATCCAGCTAGACAAGTAATTGATAGAAATGGCAAACCAATAGTAGATATAAATGTATTTAAGAAGTTATTCCAAGACTACATAGTCAATGTAAAAAATAAAGGATTTTAATGCATTACTACTACTCTTTTACTTCTTCTATTTTTATTGCTCCTACAGGACAGGCTTCCGCGGCTTTTTTAACGCATTCATAGAGCTCTTCGGGTACTATTCCTATAGATACTTCATTTGTTGTTTCAACAGCGTATTTTTCTACCACCATGTTTTTACCCGTGTTTTCATCGAGGATGAATACATCGGAGCATACAGCTGGTGCAACACCACATCCTATACATGTTTGTCTATCAACTACTACTCTATACTTAGCCAATCTAGACACCTCAATAAATAATTTCAATACTAAAATTAAAAATATTTCTTCAGTAAAACCAATATATACTTCTATTTAACAAGCTGTGTTACTTATTTTTCTAAGTTACCTAATCAATTAATTAACTAGTTGTATATAAAAGATATAGGCAAATCACCAATACTCTAGAATTACAGGTGTAAACAGTGTTAGAGTGGCTAGAAGAAGACATTGTTTTACGAGCACTGGTATTTGGATTAATACCCGCTCTAACTACTACACTAGGAGGACTTATAGGTTTAATTGGAGTTAGAGGGAGAGAAGTGCATTTAGATGTAGGTTTAGGATTTAGTGCTGGTGTTATGATTGTTACTTCATTTACTAGTCTACTACTACCAGCAATAGAACTGGGTGGTATTTACATATCTACAATAGGGTTTTTAACTGGTGTAATACTCGTTGTTTTACTAAACAAGTATATACCACACGAGCACTTATTGAAGGGATATGAAGGACCCTCTTTTATGAAGAATAGAATTAAACACGTATGGCTTGTAGTACTAGCTATTTTAATACACAATCTACCAGAGGGTTTAGCGGTCGGAGGTTCCAGTGCTATTGGGTTATCTATGGGGCTTTATACTACTCTAGCTATTGGACTTCAAGATATACCGGAGGGGTTTGTTGTTTCTTTTCCTCTAGCTGTTACGGGAGAAAGTAAAAAGAAAGCTCTAGCTATTAGTGTATTGAGTGGATTAAGCGAGACATTAATGGCTGTTATTGCAGCTATATTATCCACTGTAACGAGTGGACTACTAGTTTTTACATTGTCCTTAGCCGCTGGTTCAATGATATACGTGGTAAGCCATGAAGTAATACCAGAAACCCACAGACACGGGCATGAAACTCAATCTACAATTGGGTTTATACTGGGATTTATAGTAATGCTGTGGCTTGAAACACTACTCGGCTAAATAGCTACCATAGGAAATACCAGTTCCACTAGTAAGCTTTAAACTCTCCATTACTATTACACTAATTCCATGGTGGTTTCCACGGAGAACGCTATATACCCTCAAAGAGAACTGATTGGTTTAGGAGTAATTGTATATTTAATTGTAGCGTTAATAGTGAGGAGTAAAAAGACACATATTCCTGCATGGAGTATTATGGCTTTTTCCGCGTTTATAACAGTAGTTACTGGCTTGGTAAACCTTGATGAAATAGGCTCGGTTATAGACCTCGACGTTATATTGTTTTTAATAGGTATGTTTAGTCTTGTAAGCCTAGCAGAGTCTTCAGGGCTCCTCTCAGCACTATCTATTTGGTATGTAAGTAGATTTAAAACAAGGTATTCACTCATCTATGCATCTTCACTGTTATTTGGATTACTATCTGCTTTTGCAGTAAATGATACTGTTGCCCTTATGGGGCCTCCAATAGCCTATATTATTTCAAAAACTGCTGGATTAAATGCTAAATTAATGTTTCTACTCCTCGCGTATTCTCTTACTATAGGTTCTGTAATGACACCTATTGGAAATCCGCAAAACGTGTTAATAGCTATTGAGAGCGGTATTACAGCTCCATTCATACAGTTCTTCGTGAAACTAGCAATACCAACACTCATAAACCTCGTAGTATTATCATTTCTCATGATAAAGATATTTAGAGTAGAAAATACTCGAATCGAAGTAGCCATAGTACCACAAGAATTCATTAGAGATAAACGCGATGCATTAATTGCCGGGATTGGATTAATTACTGCTATATTGAGTTTAATAATAAATGACTTATTCGAACTAGCTGGATTACCACATATTACACATAGGGGCTTCATACCATTTATAATAGCTGCTGGTGTGTATCCTCTAGCTAGAAATCCGAGAAGAGTACTTGCAGGTGTTGACTGGGGGACAATAGTCTTCTTTATAACAATGTTTATTACAATGGAGGGTGTATGGAGGAGTAGGGTTTTACAGCCCGTTTTAAGTCTTCTACTACCAAGTAAACTTGGAGGTGTTGGAACAGTATTATCTATTACTATAGCGTCGATTACTCTTAGTCAAGTATTGAGTAATGTTCCATTTGTAAAGTTGTTTATACCGTTTATGGAGAGTCTTGGTTACACATCTATAGATGTCAATGCATGGTTAACTCTAGCAGCAATGTCGACGATTGCAGGTAATTTGACAATTCTTGGTGCGGCATCAAATATTATCGTGTTAGAAACCCTGGAGAGTAAAATGAATACCTCTATATCATTTATAGAGTTCTTTAAAATAGGATTACTGGTAACTACTGTGAATACTCTAATATACCTGGTTTTCCTACTCGTATAACGGGTTTACACAGTATTATCAAAACTCTATTTTGTAAATACACGGCTCTTTGAATGGTTTTAGTTAAAAGGAGGTATGATATTCAGTGTTTTTGGTGTTGCTTATGGAGTCTGCTTACATAGTATACCCGGTTATAACAGCTATAATATGGAGTTTTAATCCAGCTGTAATATATCGTTTCGCGAGGAATTCACCTCCATCATTTTTCACTGCTATAAGAGCTCTTCTAGCTGTATTATTCATAGTATCATTTTCTGTTTTTACTGGTACTTTGGATTTTTCCTCTTTAACTCCAATGCTTGTATTATTCATGGTTATTTCGGGTGTTCTCGGCCCGGGACTTGGAGATATTGCTTACACGAGGAGTATACAGCTTATTGGTGGTTCCCTAGCGATAGTCATCGGCTACCTCTATATATTCTTTGCACAAGTATTCTCGTTTATATTATTTGGCGAGAAACTTGGTTTAACAGAGCTGGTTGGCGGAACACTTGCTTTTCTCGGTATATTAATTGCAACACGTGGAAACAATAATGGAAGTAAAGCGTCTAAAACAGGAATACTACTAGCTTTTTCAGCGGCTGTATTATGGGGTTTAGCGGCGTCTATAATAAGTATGTTTAGAGGTCTAGTAGACCCATATACAGTCTCGATAATCAGGTCTTCTTCTGTAGTTGTATTTTCACTAATAGTGAGCTTTGTTAGAAGAGAGAAGAGAGTAGTAGATAAGGGATTTATAATTGCTACTTTTATAACGGGTGTTTTCAGCTGGGGTATTGGTATGGTTTTATTTACTTATTCAATATACCAGCTAGGTGTCTCGGCAACAGTTGTTGCGACAGCACTAGCACCTGTATTATCACAGTTAACAACGAGGTTTGTAGCTAGAGAGCCATTCTCGCCATTTATCGCTGTTGGCGCTGTACTAGTATCGCTTGGAATAATAGTTCACTCTCTCTAATGTTGTGTATCTGAAAGCCCGCCTCTTTAGGGTAGAAGTCAGAGTATCCGACTCCTTAAAACCCATCTATAATGCATTCTGGATAAGGGGTTAAAGTGGAGCGTGGATTACTAGATGTTGTTGTTAACGCGTCGACTACTACGAGTGTAGATTATGAATTATTGAATAGTATAGTTAACTCGTTGGAACTATATAGGAGGACTTGGAGTGATGAAGACTATACAATGTTTCTCCAGTCATTTAATAAAATGCTAGAGTCTCTATCACCCGTTAAATACTATCCAGAAGTATTGTGGAAACTAGACTCTCTAGATGTACTCCCCTTATGGGGTTTAAACATAGACAAACAGCTACTCATGGACCTACTGGCTGACATAGTACTAGTTAAAACAAGTAGTGGTAGATACGACTATGTTGCCTCTTTGAAAAACAATCTAATAATACTCATGCGTGAACTAGGCGTGGATGAACCCGAAGAAGTCTTAAAGACATGTAGTAGTAGAATTGATGAAGGAGAATGCCTAGTCTACACGGCTATACTGCTCTTGATTAAATCATCAAATCCCTAGTATTAAACAGCGTACAGGGTTTCACTATGTACTAGTATATATATTGCAATAGAGATCATTAATAGAGAGCCAATAATTCTAACAAGCCTTTCACGTCTAAGTAAAACCAAATGTATTGACTTCAACTTTGTTAAACCGGCTAGACCGAGAAACAACACTATAATCGGGGATACGAAAACAGCTATGTAGTATAGTGTTAACGGTATAAACACGGAGAGGCTGAGTCCTAGTTTTCGTGACAGTAGAATATAGGTTATAAGTAGCTGAGCTGAACATGTGAGTATTGTAAAAGAAGATATTAATCCAATTACCAGTGTAGCAAAGAGGCTTCTTATAGCATACTTTTGAAGGTCTAGTTTAGAAGCTATCTTACATGGAATATCGTCTTCTCTACAAACAAATTGATCACTATGTTCAATCCTGTTTTTCAAAATTGACATTATGAGCGTTAGAAAACCATAAATCAATAGTATAGCTCCAAGAATCTGCATGGGCAATTTAATAACAGATAGTAGTGAGTATGCTACAAGAGCAATTATAAAGTAGCCTGTGTAAACAGAAGCTATAAATACAATACCTGTTTTAACAGCATATCGATGGTTTACCATTAAAGCCGAAATAAAGATACTAGCGAATAAAGCATAGAAGCAGGGATCAAACGAGTCTATTAGTGCAAAACTCGTTATTGTAGCCAGCAACGTTAAATAATCCATGGAATAACTCACACTTGAATACTGGTTCATATATCTTTCCAGTGTATTTTCAACTTATAACTCTTATTTAACGCGTTGAATTAACCAGTGTTTTTATTTCATCTATTTTCATGTAAACACGTCTCTCCAATCTCTTCACGTATAAAGCCATAATTGCAGATATTAGTGATTGAAAACCAGCACTTACAAGTATTAGTGCGGCTAGTCCCTTTATATGGTGTACTACTCCCATAAAGTAGTATCTATATGCAACCCATATACCCAGTATTAACCCAGGAATTAATAGTAGTGATCCAAGGGTGAATATTAGAAACGTTGGATTATAACGCCAAGTCAATTTAATCATATCTACTGCTATTTTAAACCCGTGTGTTACACCTAGTTTCTTGGCTTTAGGGTCTATTCTAGGCCTGTATTCTATTGGTACTTCGCATACATCGCAGAGATTTGCGAAGTGTGAAGCTATTTCTACCTCGACGCTAAAACCCTTCATTTCATAGTTTACTTCTCTCATTTTATCAGTTAACCCCATATACATACCGCTTAATACATCTCTAAGATTTGTTCCATACAGCGTGTTGAATGCAAGCGTTAAGAGTTTATTTCCGATTTTAAATATTAGTCGTTGTGATTCCTTACCAAATAATCTAGCACCTATAACTAGACTACACTTCTTCTTTTTCAATTCACTGTATAATAGTGGAATTGCACTTGCTGGATATGTTCCATCACCATCCATTACTACAACTATTGGTGTTGAAACGTATTGAAGACCTGTTTTAACAGCCAATGCTTTACCTTTACCTTCTTGCATTACTACTTTAACGCCTTTAGAGCGGGCTATTTCAACTGTTTTATCTGTACTGCCACCGTCGACAACTACTATGTTTTCAAGTGGTATACCAACTTGGATTAACTCGTCTATTACTACTCCAATAGCTTTTTCTTCGTTTAATACTGGTATAATTACACTTACTTCACTTGGATCAAAACTAGTTTTTAAACTACCAGTCAATAACTACACCTATCCCACTCCTAGTATTAGCGACGAATATGTTGATCCCATGATTTCCAAGTATTTTAAATAGGGTTTATGGATTTTAACCTGTTTCACTATTGGATCTGTTGTGTTAGAAAATAGATTAAAGTAGCAGTGAATAATCCAAAAAGTAAATGGTGGTCATTCTTCTAGACTATCTTAGAAGTGCTATTGATCTCAATACATCTGCAGCATCTTCACATTTGTCTGCAGCGTTTTCCACCATGGATACTATTTCTCTGAGTACAATACACCTAGATGGTTTTGATTTATCACAGTATTCTAGTGTTGCTTCTAGTACTTCTATGTGTAATTCATCTACTTTTTCTTCGATTGTTTCTATTTTATCGGCGATTTCTAAAACCCTCTTTTTATTTCCAGCTAGGAGTTCTCTAGTTGCTTTTTGAATCAACTTGGTTGCTTCTAATACATGAGAAGCCATTTCAATTAGTTTATCAATAACTCCTTCTGGAATTTCACCGTCTTGTAAGAGACTTAATCTTCTACACCACGCCTTGGCATAAGAAGCAATATCATCACTAGTTATTACTAGTCTAACTACTTCTTCTCTATCAATTGGGTGAAAAGTACTCTCAGCGAGCTCCACTAGTATCTTTCTCTTTAAATCATCTGCCTCTCTCTCGGCGTCAAATACTCTTTTCCAATCTTCATTAAACTTCTCCCAATTCCTTTCGCGAAATGCTTCGACAGCGTGTAAAGCATATTCTACAACAATTACAATCTTTGATATGTGTTCAATGTATAATTCAAGAGCTCTTCTCTCCATAGACCTAGAAATCCAGCCCCAAGTAGACAACTCCAACACCACTGAGTAGTAATAGAGTAGTGTAGTATATATATGGTGTTCACTGTAAACTATATAGTTGTATAAGACTACTAGACAAGTCAAAAACCTTTTCTCGAAACCACACAGCATGTTTCAACAACGAATATTCTACGGGCTGAAAAGTTTTTGGGGTTGTA
>DADP01000011.1 GCA_002495025.1 Desulfurococcaceae archaeon UBA285 | reverse complement strand
ACTCCCGGAATACTACCAGTTGAAGGAGACACCCTCGAGAAAATAATAAGGGGTTACCCACCAGAAAAACTCGAAGACCCCGTGCTCCCAGCCATACAGCTTATTCAAAAAATCCTAGAACACAATCCAAACGCGTTTCTACATGCATACGGTATTGAATCAAAAAACCCGCTAGAAATACTAGAGAATATAGCAGTAGCTAGAGGATGGTTTTACAAGAAGACAAAAGAACCATTAATAGAAGAAGCCGCACGCCATGTTATAAGGGATTTCCACGATGGAAAAATAGTGTACTATGTTAAACCACCAGAGGAGAACCATCATGGTTAGAGTAAAAATACTTGAATCCAATACTGTTATTGAAATCGATGCAGAAGAATTAACTGTTAGAGAACTACTTGAAAAACTCGGTTTATCTATGTCGGAACACCTCGTTCTCAGAGACAACACTGTTCTAACAGAAGAAGATGTATTAAAGAAAAACGATGAAGTAGTAGTATACACTGTTAAATCTGGTGGTTGAANNGGGATTACCGTGGTCTGTGTTAAACTAATACCCCGTGGGATTACAAAGTGTATTGAACACAATGAAGCGAGTATTGAGGAGCTACTATCTCTATTTCAAGACTACTTGGAGAACTCTACTGGAATCATAGTAGTTGTTAATGGAAAACCCGTGGAGAACTATAACTATAGAGTTAGTGAAAAAGACGAGGTTGTAATAGTAGAAGAGTTTATGGGTGGATAGTCTACTTTGGCGGCCAGGTTCTATCAAAATATATGTTTTTAGATCGTGCTGATAATGGTATTCCATATATTATGTCTGCATCGAGTAATCCGAGTTCTTTGGCTGCTACTCCAATTGAGTACATTACACGGTTGTCTACGTTGTGTATAGAAGCTGTTTTTACAGCTGAACCTATAGCTATACCTAGATTCACTATTGAGTTAACGTAGTCTGGGTCTAATTGATTTCCCTCTGGTTTCTTCAATCCAAAACCAACTATTTTACAGCCAATTAATACAACAACATCGCTTTTTCTTACATTGTCTGCATCTCTCCTGAAGAAGTCTCCATGTATTGGTGCTAGCTCCTCCATTTTTCTTGCTAGTTTTTCTAGTTCTTCGGGTTCTAATAGAATAGCTGATACTACATTGTCTACTCCTCGTGCTTTAGGTGCTGTTTTAGCTGATAAAACCATTAATTCTGCTACTTGTAAAACAGTGTTTTTTAATATCTCGCTGTCTCTCTTCAACTCTCACACCCTATATTTTTAATTCCTCACCCCTAAGTATAAATCTTGCGTCTACTACTAGTACGCCGTTAGAATAGGCGAAAACAGGATTTAAATCAGCTGACTCTATCTCCGGGTTTTCTTCTAGTAGTTTTGAAAACTTTAATACTACGTCTACTAGTGCTTCAATATCTACTGGTGGCAGTCCTCTATAACCACGGAGCAATGGAGCACTCTTCAACTCGTTTAGCATTTCATAGACGTCTTCACGTGTGAGAGGAGCTATTCTAAAAGTCACGTCTTTAAATACCTCTGTAAATACTCCTCCAAGACCCAGCATTACTATTACTCCAAATGTCAAGTCTCGTTTTCCACCAATTATTACTTCTACTCCGGGTTTCACCATTTTCTGTACTAGTATTCCTGTTACTCTTGCTCCAGGTACTTTTCTCTCAATGTTTTTAATTATTGTTTTAAATCCCTCGACTGCTTCTTCTCTTGATTTTACTCCTAGAATTACTCCTCCCACGTCTGTCTTGTGGCTTATATCAGGTGACACTATTTTGAGTACNNACTGGGAAACCTATTTTCTCAGCTATTTCTCCTGCTTCTTCTGGTGTTTTTGCCAGTCCGTATGGCGGGTATGGTATTGAGTATTTAGATAAGAGTTCAAATGCCTCGTTTTCTAACAGCTTGGCTTTGAACATTAATTGCCCTTGATTAATTATATCAACTCCAAGTTTATAAATACATCTTGGTTTAAAGGGTGGTTTCTACTGGCTGGGAGTATAGAGGTTATTGGTGTAATCCACCTTCCCAGGCTGCCTAGAACTACTACTCCAAGCACAATAGACCCTGGAGAAATCATTGAAAACGCTGTTAGAGAGGCCTCTATACTCTGTAGTCTAGGCTATGATGGTGTTATAGTGGAAAACTATGGAGACGCACCATTCGAGAAACGGGTTTCAGACCCCCTTACACTATCATTTATGAGTGTTGTTGTTAGAGAAGTAGTTAAATCAGTGAATTGCAGAGTAGGAGTAAACCTACTAAGGAATTCCGGGCTGGAAGCATACTCTATAGCTGTTGCTACGGGTGCACATTTTATAAGAGTAAACGCCCTGGTTGAAACAATTATCTCAGACTCCGGGTTAATAGAGCCAGAAGCACCCAGACTGAGAGATATTAGATTAAACCACCCCGGAGTCAAAGTATACGCTGATATACTTGTAAAACACGCTACTAGCCTCCGCACAGTACTCGGATTCATAGAGTCCACGCTACCAGGCGCGTCAAAGGGGAGTATAGAAGACTATCTACGAGACCTCATCGAAGAATACGTTTATAGAGGAGGAGCAGACGCCCTCATAGTAACGGGATTGAAAACCGGTGAACCCCCACCACTAGACCTCGTTAAACTAGTAAAGAAGCATTCTCCTATACCAGTACTAGTGGGTAGTGGAGTAACACTGGAAAACATAGACCAAGTATTAAAACACTCCGATGGAGTTATAGTGGGCTCATATATAAAACAAAATGGAAAAGCAGGTAACCCACTCGATCAACAAAGAGCTAAAGTATTTATAGAGAAAATCAGAGAACACATTGTTTAATATTTATTTAATATACAAACCTTGACATAGGGATTCATATATAAACTCTGCTCTTTGATAAGCTTTATTAATAATTTCATGGTAAGAATAATCGCTTTGCTTTCTCTTAGCATTAACTATGAAATTACTTGTTTCAATACACAATTCACGTATATGCCTAGTTTTCACTTCTTCACTTAATGGTTTTTCAACTTGTAGTTTGGGATTTCCCTCCATAAACCCTTCTGCATAATACCAGTCTTTAAACCACGTAAATCCATTCGAGAAGAGTAGATATCCTAGTCTTGTTAAGTGGGGTGGTACGCCTAGTTCTAGTGCTTTCCATGTCTCAAAATCATAGATGTACTCAAAAAACAAGGTTTCTCCAGGAGCTATATTTTTCGATAAACAGTTTACAAGTTCTTTTTCCAAAGTTGAACCAGCAAAATCAAACTCTCTATCGCCGAGTTTAAATCTAGGTGTTATTGAAAACACTTCAATCCATTTTCTGTAGAATGGAGGTCTACCATCAAATACTTTGATTGCTAATAGTCTAGTACGAGATGTATTGTGTTTAACATAGTATTCAAATGTACGTTCTTCTCGAAACCTACCTTTTTCTCTAATACTTCTATTTCAAGTTCTCTTTGAGAACTGAGTATTTCAATACAAATCATTATCTAAACCTTTAAAACAATTGTTTCTAAGTTGAAAATAGTTTAATACACCTTTATATTAGTTTTTAGTTTAGATTGGTGTAAAAATTAATTTATGGTTAAAACTATTAGTCGGATTCTTTAACATTTTTTATTTAGTAGTAAGCTGAGCGAATTTAATACTACAGATATATCACTTAAAACCATTGCGAGAGCTGCTAGTTCGGGTCTAAGCATTACTCCCATTGGCAAGTATAGTGCTCCAGCAGCTATTGGTACTAGTGTAGTATTATATATAAAAGCCCAGAAGAGATTACTTCGTGCTACACGTACAACTCTTTTACTTAAACAGTAGAGGTCTCTAAGAGACTCTAAATTATTGCTTAGTAATACGACATCTCCTGCTTCCCGAGAGATATCTGGTGCTCTACCCATAGCTATACCTATAAAAGCCGCTCCAATAGCTATTGCATCATTTACACCATCTCCAACATAGATTGGTAGAACTCCATTTGATTGGAGTTCTCTAATTATTCTGGCTTTATCTACTGGTTTCAGCGAGGCGTAGGCGAAATCTAGTTTTAGTATTTTCTTTACATATTCAACACTAGCTTCTATATCTCCACTTAATACTCCTATTTGAAAACCATTTTGTTTAAAATACTCTATAACTCTAGGTGCTTCTTCGCGTAGTTTATCTTTTACCTCGAATACACCAGCTATTTTTCCATTGATAGCAACGAGAATAGGAGTTCCTCCACGAGAACCTATTTCTTTTAACGTGTTAACTATGTCTGTGGGTATTTCAATATTCATGTTTTCAAGTAGACTTAGATTACCAATTACTACTTCGCTACCATTTACTCTACCGAGTACTCCGAGGCCTGGTAGGTGTTCGTAGTATTCTGGGTCTTTTACTTCTACTCCTTGTTCTCTACAGTATTCTTCAATTGCTCTTGCTAGTGGGTGTTCACTACGGGATTCCACGCTACATGTTAATTCAAGTATTTGTTTACGTGTTAAATCCCCGTATACTGTGAAGTTTGCAACTATTGGTTTACCTAGTGTTAATGTACCTGTTTTATCGAGGATTAGTGTATTGGCTTTTAGTATTCTCTCAAATACGTCTCCCCTCCTGATCAATACTTGTTTTTTCGACGCTTTTATAACTCCTATGGATACAGCTAGTGGTATAGCTATTCCAAGGGGGCATGGACATGTTACAGCTAGCACGGAAGCCATAAACATAACTGATAGTATGATATCTCTTGTTACTAGAAACCAAAATGTAAAGGTTGAAAGTGCTATTGCTATTACTATCCATGTTAGAAACCCAACTACTCTATCTGCTATTCGCTGAAAGCTTGGTTTATAGAATACAGCTGTTTTAGCTGATTCAAGTATATTTGATAGTACTGTTTCATCTCTTACTCTTGTAGCTCGTATTTTTAAGTAGCCTGATACTAGTGTAGATCCAGCTAGTACGAAATCTCTTTTCTCACTTGTTTTAAAAACTGGTTCTGGCTCGCCTGTAAATGTTGATTCATCAATATAGCCCCAGCCTTCAATTATAATTCCATCTACTAGGATTTTATCTCCAGCTCTAACTTCCACTATGTCTCCAACTGCTACTTCTTCTACGCCTACTTCGACTACGTCTCCATTTCTAACTACTCGTATTGTTCCGTGGAGTGATTTTTCTAGGTTGTTTAGGTGTCTTAGAGCTCTATATCTAAGTCTTTCTTCTAGGTATAATCCCAGGCTTACAAATCCAAGTACTCCTGCTGATGCTTCAAACAGTGATCCAGTGCTGTGTTCATGAAAACCAAGTAGTAGTAGAATTAATCCAGCTGTAAATGTAGATGTAGATGAAAGCGCTATTAACGACTCCATTGTTGGTCTTAGATAGAAGAGTGCTTTGAATCCTTTTCTCAATATATCGTGTGATAAGAGTATGACTAGTAGTGCTAATAGTGGTAGAACAACACCTGTTTCTAGATTTACTAGCATACCAGTCATTCCCAGGACTAGAACACTGGTTCCAATTACAAATGATAATGCTCTTCTAAATCCAATACTTACTTTCTTCCTCTGTGTTTTTACTACTTCTACCTCGCTGTATTCTACTCCTAAACTAGCTAGTTGTTTTAAAACAGTATTCTTTGTTGTTGTAAGTGGATTATAAGTGATCTTGGCGATACCAGATACCGGGTTGAATCCAACATCGAGTACTCCACTAATTCTAAGAATTCTCTCTTCTAGGAGTGCATATTCTTCTGGGTCAATGTGTAGATTTATACTTAATACTTGTTTTTCAACATCATAACCAGCATCTCTAATAGCCATGTATACATCTCTCAATGTATTTAGTGATTCATCGTATTCAACTACTGCCTCTCCACTTGAAACCTCTACATCAAACCTCTTAACCCCACTTAGTTTTGAAATATTCCTCTTTATAGCATAAACACAAGTCGGGCAGTCAACACCGATAATTCTCAGTTTCTCAACTCTAATCAGAAGTAAACACCTCTAATCCACATCAATAACAATGTTATTAGTACCTTTAATACACTACTCTACCCACTATGAGAAGGCATACCACGAGGACCACTCGTCAAGTAAAACTCAGGATTCTTTTCAAACTCTTCAAGACACCACCTACTACAAAAATAGTAGACCCTGCCCTTATAGACAGTTTTATACTTAGCTTTTTCAATATCAACACTCATTCCACACACAGGATCAACAGCTTTCATAATACACACCACCCAAACTTGCTACTTTTGAAGTAACTAATAAACCTTTGTAATGCCTGTAATTGTTGGGTTTATATTAGATAATTCATTCCATATTTCTATTATCTATGGATTTATATTGTAGAAATTAGTATTGCAACAATAATAACTTTATTGAATTTATTAATTGTTCACGATGTAATGAAAGTATTATATTAGAGATTAACGACTCACTTCAAACTATTAAAAAGCATTTGCATTGCTGCATATTAAATGCTTTTTTCATTGTTGTCTTTAAATTATTGTTTATTAAGTGAAATAGTAATATCACATGTTGATATAAAACTGTTTTATGCTGATATTACCTTTAATCACTGATCTAAGGGGTCTGGGGGAATATAATCTATATCTATTCTAGTCTCGGGGCCTGCGCGCCCGTTTTTAGATATTACTCTATTGATCCTTGTCTCTTTTAATGTTTTATTTGTTAATGATTCATGTTATTGAATTGTTTTATTTGTGATTATTGGTATTACCTGTTTAACTTGATCATGGTGGCTGGTTTTCTATTTATATAGGTCTTTTCTAAGTGTATTACTATTTGGGGTTGATTGAGTGTATTACTCTTTCTTGATCAGTTATGTGTATTTAGTTATTTGTATTTGTTTTGTTTTATAGATATATGTGTGTTTGTATAATGGTGGAGTGTTTCCACGCCCCACTCGTGGAGGGTTTCACGGGGCTTCATTAGATCAGGGCTTCACAGTGGGGTTCCTGGTTAACTCTACTCTGTTTTAGTTAATTCGCGATTAACTGTACACATTGATCATGTTACTCGGTAATTTAACAAGTAACGTTAGGATATCCGATATTCCCGAGTTCGAAAAAGCGTAGGTTGCCGGGACCCCTAGCCCGCTGATTTTGTATCACTATCTTTCCCCGAGGGCGGGCCCGGATCGGGTATATTTATTAACCCCGGGTGCTTATAACAATGTTATTGAGGTGGATCCGTTGGAGGGCAAAGTGGACCCGGTCTGCGGCATGGTAGTCGACCCGCGTAAGGCCGTTTACAAGACCGTATATAAGGGGGAGGTGTACTACTTCTGCAGCAAGCGCTGTAAGGACCTATTCGAGAGGGACCCCGAGTACTACCTGAGCCGAGGCCCAGTCGGGATGCGCTGAGAGTAGCCCCGGTGATGCTAGATGCTAGTTAAGGAGAGGATAAAGATAATCGGCATGGACTGCCCGACGTGCGCTTATTCCATTCAGAGGAACCTAACGAAGACGGGCTGCGTCTCCAGCGTCGAGATAGACGTGTCCTCCGGCAACGCCGTGATCGAGTACGATAGCGAGAAGTGCAGCTCCGGCGATATCTACAAGGCCGTTAGGGACGCGGGCTATGACGTGGAGAAGGAGAGGCTAGTGCTCTCCCTACGCGAAGTGGGGGAGGGCGAGGCGCAGGTTATCGAGGCGAGGATAGCCGATATCCCCGGCGTCTTCGAGTGCCGCGTATCGCCCGTTACTAAGCTAGCCAGGGTCACTTACAACCCGCTGGCTATTAGCGGCGGCGAGCTCTTGGAGAGGATAAGGGGGCTCGGGCTAGAGGTCGGTATCCCGAAGGAGGCGGCGGAGGTAGCCGAGGAGCGCGGCGAGGGGCTACTACTGGCCAGGAGGCTGGCGGCCTTCCTCATCGGGCTCTTCGCGGTCGCCTACGCTATGATCGAGATGTATTACGGGGCGGTGAAAGTATACGGGGCCGATCTATTGCTGGGCGCCCTCGCGGCGGCGTCGGCGGCGCTCGGCCTCGATATAATAACTAAGGGCTTTAAGTCCCTCGCGAGGCTGACGCCCACGATGAACTCGCTAGTGGCGCTATCCGTTACCGCTACTATAGTAGCCGGGGTCG
>DADP01000009.1 GCA_002495025.1 Desulfurococcaceae archaeon UBA285 | reverse complement strand
TATTGATGGTTTATACGTTGCCCTAGGACATAGAAATAATGCTGAAGTCAAGAAACTGCGCGATATAACGAGTTTGAAGACGAGAAGAGGAGAATTAAACACAAAAGAGTATTTCAGAGTCGTAGAGGAACTTAGAAGAAACAGTGACATGAAGTACAAAGCTATAGCCATCGCATTCTTACTCAATAGAGTTTGTTATAATGAAAGTGAAGGGGTTAAATACGATGTGTTACGCTTATAGAAAGTGTAGCGATGTAAAAGTAGAAGAACACTTCTACACTCATTCTCTCGAAGTAGCTGAATGCATCGAGAACTCCTGGGAGTTAGAGGGAGTTAAAAGAAAGGTGAAGAAGATCTACGGCGTGGACGAAAAGCTAGTAGGAGACTTCGTAGTTCTTGCCGGACTATTACACGATATAGGTAAAATTGATGAAGGCTATCAGAAGAAATGTATCAATAATTGTACAGAGTTTCCGAACCACTATACTCTATCTGCGATGCTAGCTCTAAGACTAGGATATGAAGTAAACGAGCTTGGACTTAGTCCAGACAACATAGAGAGTATTTTAAATCGCCTATTACAGGATCAGATACCCATAGGACACGAAAGTATAGGTTACCTCTATTTAGCTCTAGTAGTATTTCCTATACTTTTACATCATTACGCTCAAATAAGAAGCGAATATAGTATACTGAATGCAAAATCATTAAAACCCACATTAAAACCCAGTAGTGAATGCATTTACACATTAACAAAAATAATTAGTGATGCAAAAAGATTAGTTAGCGAAAAAACAAGTATTGAAATATTGAACATCCTAACTAGAAATCTTGGAGAAGAAATACAACTCTCTGTTATCCCACTAAGCCGGTTGCTTCATATGGGTGCTACTAGTATGATATCTAAACACATAACTATGTTAATAGAATGTGCTGTGGGAATTGTAAACATGTGTGATGGACGTATTGCATCAAAAAATAGAAGTTTAAAGGGTGCGAAAAACACCTCACTTAAGTTGATGTAGAAGTAACCTCAATGAAGTAATGTCACATTAAAAGTTAAGCTATTAGTAGTGTAGAATTCGAGTACTATTTCTGCATCCATATTGTCCCGCTTCTTTGATTTGTTTAGTTGTCTTTGTAATCTATGTCTTCTCCTCTATGATCGGAAGAAGGTGTCGTGTAGAGATGAGCTTATATATACTAAGTGGATATATTAAGGTGTAGATGCCACTGAGACTTACAGTTTATTTCAACCCCGACTACTCGATTCACTAGTTTGTTTTCAATTCTTCTCTGTAATATATTAACTCTAGTATTCATGTATACTTTTGTGGAGTTGTTAGATTGCTTGGTCGGGTGGTTGGTTGTTGTGGAAGTCAAAGAGAGCGTTCTTGTTGGGGGTTTCTATGCTGGTATTAGGTGGTGTCGGAGTGTTGGTGAATATCGCTCTTTGGAGGCCTATAGGTGTTCTCCTATTTGCGTGTATGGCTTGCCTCGGTGTTATTGTTTTAGCTCTCTATAAGTGATTGATACAAAAGCCTCGGAGATATTTAAATTGTTTCAGTGGGGAGTAGGCCTCTATAGTACCTCGAGGTGAAAACCCCCTCTGTTTCAGCTATGGCTTCATAGTCTACTGAGTAGTAGTGACACGCCTAGACAATAGAGTAACTCTAACATCCAGTATTGGGAAGCAGTCTAGAGAAGACGTTGAAGGACTAGTAAGTCTACCTAGTAGACTGCTTCTTCCAGTGGATACACCTGTACTACTGCTTCTTGAATACTATAGTGATGGATTCTAGGAGTAGCTCTTGGTGGAGGGTTTCACTCCCTGGGACTAGATATATACTACTGGATGTTGTGCGAGAGCTGAGCGCTGAGTCACCGGTGCTGAATCCCCTGGTACTGAACACGCAGGCTTCTGAATATACTCTCCACACCACTAGTAGATAGTGTTTATTAAAGCCATAGAGACTCTACGCACTCTAGAGACAGGGGCCTTGTCGAAGGCTGTGTCTTTCACCAAGATTAGGGTGGTTTGTAAAAACTATTGTGGTGTGGTTTAGTCTAGTTCTCTTCTGTATGGTGTTCCTACGCTTCTTGGTGGTTTTGATTTTCCTATTACTCCTGCGACGACCATTAGTGTTGCTATGTATGGTATTGTATTGATTAGTGGCATTGGGATTACTTGGACTATGCTTGATATGTTTTTCATGTATTCGCTTGCTGTCCACAGGAATCCAAAGATGAAGCTTCCTAGTAGTGCGTATAGTGGGTTCCAGTTGGCGAAGTTTACTAGTGCGAGTGCTATGAATCCCCTTCCGGCTGGTAGCTGCTTTGTTATCGAGGCCAGCCAGTCAATACTGAGTGAGGCCCCGGCGAGGCCTGTTAGTGCTCCTCCAATAACAGTAGCAATGAATTGCGTTAACTCAACATTGACGCCGACAACATCTGCTGCTTCTGGGTTTTCACCGCATGCACGTAGTCTTAGACCACTGTGTGTTCTATATAGGTAGAAGTAGAGGAGTACTGCAACACCAAGGGTTACTAGGAATAATGGTGATACTCCAAGCCCAGGTATTCTGGGTACTTTAGCCTCTGGTCTAGGCGTGTAGTAGCCTCTAACACCCCAGAAAACCTCAATACTATACGCTACAAAACCCATTGCGAAAGTATTTATACCTAGACCACTGATTATTTGGTTTCCCTTCAAGTAGACTGCTATAAATCCATGTATTGCACCTATTAATGCGCCAACAGCGATCGCAGTGAGCACTCCAAGCCAGGGATTTAGTGTTTTGTCTGCTACGTATACTGCGAACAGAGCAGAGATCAGCATTATTCCCTCTAATCCAATGTTTACTACACCACTTCTCTCAGTTAAAATCTCGCCTAGTGCAGCAAGCAGTATTGGCATCATAGCCCATGACGTATAGAATAATATACTACCTAGTAAGTCAAGTTCAGGCATGCTCTCCACCCCTAAGCGCCTTTTTAATCTTCCACCTCCTATACAGGAATGTCAATCCAGGAACTGAGAGTGCAATAATAATCAATCCCTGAACAGCCATAACCATTTCAAGTGGTACTTTAGCTCTAATCTGCATTCCACGCGCACCAGCCGTCAACCCACCAATAATGATTGCTGCCGGTATTATCAATAATGGATGATTCAACCCGAGTAGAGATACAGAAATACCTGTAAATCCAAATCCAGCAATATTCGAAGCACCAGTTGTAATAGCATAAGTTGGTGGTCTTCCACAGATTTCTAGTGCTCCAGCAAGTCCAGATAGCGCGCCTCCAATTATAAAGACGTAGAGTGTAGTCTTCGTGGGGTTTATTCCAGCGTATTTCGCTGATTTTACACCTGCTCCAAGTACTCTAATGTAGTATCCTATTTTAGACCTCCACATTACAAAGTAAATCAATATAGCTACTAGTATAGCGATTATAAATGCTGTTGACAACTCCGTTCCCTTGACTAGTAGGGGTAGTCTTGCCGAGGGAGGCATACTTATAGTTTTCTCTTGTCTTCTAGGGTCGCCGAGTCCATATGTTCTAGCATATTCAACTATCCAGAAGGCTATCCAATTCAACATAATTGTAACTACTACTTCATTAACATTTCTCAGCGCTCTAAATAAACCAGCTATAAGCCCCCACAACGCACCCATTAATAAACCAGTAATTAATGCTAGTGGTAGCGCTATTAGTGGTGGTGGATTAATTGCTGCAATTAATACTGCTCCTAGTGCTCCCATGTATAACTGGCCTTCTGCACCAATATTGAATATACCAGCTCTCGCTGAAATAGCAAATGTTAAACCAGTGAGTATAATTGGTGTTGCATAACTTAGTGTTGACGATATATAGTATGGATCTTGAAGGTTAAAAGATGTTTCAAATAATCCTATATATGCTTCGATGGGATCATATCCACCCATCCATATAATGAGTGCGCCGAGCGCTAGTCCTATGAGTATTGCTATAACAACGTTTCCAAGGTATATAAAGTATTCTATTGTCCTTGGATTCATAGCTCACACCCTTTGAGCTTTAATTTCTTCATATGTATAACCACCCATCATTAAACCAAGCTCTTCATCAGTAATCCTACTCGGGTCTACTATACCCATAAATCTACCATTATACATAACTGCTAGTCTATCGCTAAGAGATAATACTTCGTCTAAATCAGATGAAATCAATATGACAGCCTTACCCTTACTCCTCATTTCAACGAGTAGGTTTCTAACGTATTCAGTAGCAGCTACATCTAATCCACGTGTTGGTTGAGCTACTATTATTACCTTTGGGTCTTTTGACAATTCTCTCCCTACGATAAATCTCTGTTGGTTTCCACCACTAAGAGCTCTCGCCGAGGTGTAGATAGAAGGTGTAATTACATTGTATTCTCTAACTATTTTTGTAGTTTTCTCGATTAATTGCTTCATTCTAATAAATCCCATTTTACCCACTATTTCACGAGAATATGTGATTTCTGTGAGAGGTGTGTTTTCTACGAGTGAAAACTCCATAATTAACGATGTCTTTCTATCTTCTGGAACATATGCTATTCCTCGTTTATACCTCTCAGATGTATCGAGAACAGTTATTTCCTCGTTGTCTAGTATGATTCTACCCCGTACTGGCTTTCTCATACCTACAATTGCTTCTGCTAGTTCTATTTGGCCATTCCCCTCTACACCAGCTATTCCAAAGATCTCTCCATATCTAACCTCGAATGAAACACCTCTTACAGCTGGGACTCCGAGATCTCCAAGTACTTCTAAATCCTCTACTTTCAAGGCTGTTTCACCTGGTTTACTTGGTGGTTTGTTAATAGATAACTCTACTTCGCGTCCAACCATCATTTTAGCGAGGTCTCTAGGAGTTACTTTTGATGTTTCAACTGTTCCAATCAATCTTCCCTTTCTAAGCACTGTGACTCTATCAGTTGCCTCGTAGATTTCTCGTATTTTGTGAGTTATTAATACAATTGATTTACCCTGTTCTTTCAGCTTTAATAGTGTTTTAAATAGATCCCGGGTCTCTGTTGGAGATAGATTTGTTGTTGGCTCGTCGAGAATTAATATGTCTACGTTTAAAGCAAGCATTTTTAAAATCTCGATTTTCTGTCTTACACCAAACGAGAGGTTTTCTACAGGGGTGTCAAGTGGCACTATTAAACCTGTTTCTTGCATTAACTTCTCTATTTCTTCTCTACTTGGTTTAACTCGTCTAGCTCCAAGGATTATATTTTCATATGCTGTGAATACTGGTACTAGAGATAAACCCTGCATTACTATACCAATACCTTGTTTTAAAGCATCTGCTGGACTATGGAATTTTACTGGTCGACCTCTAACTACCA
>DADP01000018.1 GCA_002495025.1 Desulfurococcaceae archaeon UBA285 | reverse complement strand
CCCTCATATTGATGATCAGGGTTAGGAAACCCTCATCGCCCGCCATACTCACTCAACCCTGTACTTTGCTATGCTAACCTTCCTAAGGCACCTAGGACACGTCGCATAGTATGGGTTCTTCCCCCTGTAGTCCCAGACATACCCACACTTCGGGCACTTCAACTTCATGTCTACTACCAACTACTAACCAACCACTAAAACAGCTTATAAGCTTATCGCCATCCCCGCCCTAAAGAGCGAGGCTTTCAGTTGTAATTAATCAACCTACAGGGGTTAGTGCACCGTGGTGGAGAATAACTGCAGCTCATCCTCAGTGGGTAGCACCTGTAGCGTTATCCTCTTCCTCCCGGCTTTCAATATCCCTGAGCCCACCGGCGCGTTCACGAGATAATCAGCCTCAGCGTTCGAGAGCTTGTATATCTCCCTCACGGCGTCTCTTCCCTGGGGCTCCTGTCTTAGTAGAAGCACTGTAGCAGATTGCTCCAATATCGTTCTGCCTTGGCTTGTTCTAGCTAATACCAAGCCTCTCGCAAACCTCCTTTGGTCGTAGCACACAAATCTCCAAGATAATAATTTGATATCAACCCTTATAAACTAATATGAGGGCTTGAACAGCAACGAGAGGCTATTAATTGTAGATACTTGTTTAAACAGAGGTTAGGAGATTTAGATAAAAAATATTTTCTTAATCTACTCATTACCTAGAGCGATCTACACATGCATTAACATATACATATAAAGTACCATCGACATGCCAGGAATAGACAGGCCACCCAATTCTTATATTTATTACTTCTACGTGTATTAAGAAGGGTATTTCAATTACACTGCTAGAAGAGTTTTCACTACTTTTCAAAATTCTAAATATACATTGTTTACTTCCTGGGCATGTTAACTGTACTTGGATACCATTCTTTTCTATTATCTCAGTCTCCTCTATTGTATTTGAGATCGACGTGGGGAAAGATAGTCTAGCTTTATAATCTAACTCCTCCTCGGGGTAAAGGGGAATTGTTCGTTCACCATGCCTGAGATATGCAACATATGATAAATTCGCGACGTGAATACCTACTGAGATAATTCCTTCACTATCATTACACAAATAGAATTCTAATACTGTTTCACTGACTTTTGCAGTGTGACTAGAGTTAATGAGGACAAGACTTGTTTTCACGGGTCTAAAGTCTGGAAGATCACTATAAAGCACTTCTCCCCAATCTGTATGTGTCTCGGTCTTCATATTTTCAATACGTATTAAGCTAAAGAGAGCAATAAACAAGAGTGAAAGAATTATGATGATAAATAAAATAAAAGGAAGTTTTCTACTAACCATGATTCATCCCTTTATTATCCAGACTGGTCCAAAGGTATAGTCTGAGGATGGATTATTCGCAGTATCTGTCCATACAGCAAAGCCAACATAGCGAGGATTAATTGTGAGAAGGACGTTATGATACAGCACCGGGGCATTAGTTAATGGGAGATATGCTTCAATGTCAGTACCTCTATAGATCATAGCCATAGCTCTTGTATTACCATCTTTATCTAGGTAAAGTATGAGCATTATAAAGAAACCCGTCTCTCTTAAACTCTCTGGACTCGTATACCCTTTAAGTTTCATCACCGTTTGACCCGTACTACTACTTGTATATGTCAATGCAATATAATAATCTGACCCAGAGCCACTTAACTCAATTATAGCGACTCTCTGGGTCTGATCTGTTGCAACAGTGGAGTTCCAAATCCCAATCGCGCCGCGATAAACGGTCTGTGTCTGTGCAACTCCGGTTACTATATAAGTAAAGTAAGGTAGAGAGACATTGTAACCCATGAAGCCAAATCTATTTGTTCCTGGCATTGATATGATGAGTCTATATGGATATCCGCCCAACTCCCGTGGACCTCCTTGAATATAGCTAAAGCCCGCAGTGTTATTGATTAAAACTGGCGGTGTAAGATTGCCTCGCCGATAGAGCACCCAGAGTGCTATGAGATCATCATACAACGGTGCATTAATGCGATATTTATCCCATGCCTCACCCATTATTGAAGGTGCCCCCCTGCTATGGGATAAACCAAGAGCATGACCTAATTCGTGGGTCATGGCGGCTACCCACCAGTCAAAATCTGGACATGCCGAATATTTTCCATATTTTATAGTTACATTAATTATGTAGCGGTCACTATCAGCTAATACTAAGGTAGTAGCTTTGCAATCATATTGAGGTTCAGGAACTACAAGTATGTTCGCATCACTTGGACTGTATACCTCAACGAATCTAACGATGCCGAACGAGTTCCAGTAATCCATTGCTCTCCTCGTGACACGCCATATCTGTGGATTCGTTCCATCTGTATCATTAATGTATACTCTTAGGTTACTAATTTGGTTATCTCTCCATTTAGGTGCATAATAACCTGGATATGGAATTAAAGGAGCCCACGCGTTTACAACTGTAACATCGAGGAGAGGTATCAAAAAAATAGTTATCAGCATGAAGATGAAGAGCTTTATACTTACTGTTCTTATAGTCATAATCAATCTACCTCGTCCTACAGCTCAAGATTCTAATCATTATTGTCTCTAAGTGTTCACCAGAAAGTAATAACCTCGCTAAAGCAATGCTTCTCAGTTCTCGATATGGTCTATTATTCCACCAGTAAATCTCCTGCGAGTCTTCGTAGAATCTAACTGGGTCCAGGCTCACGGGGTGGGCGATTCGGTCTAGTGAATATACTCTTTGGTCTTTGACATAGAATGCATATAGTCCATATACGAGGTCGTATATGATTACTCCTGATCTCTCGCCCATTGGGCTTATAAATAACACATAGGTATTACCTGGGTTTAGCAGTGGAAACGGTGATGCAATATCGGTAATAGATAGAGCCTCGCCTTCGAGAACTTTGTTAAATGAATCAATAGCTACATATGCTGGGACAGATAAGACAACTACAGCGTTTTCTCTAATGCTTTCACCAGCTATTCTAAGCAACTCGTGGTATTTCAAAGTAGCTTCAAGACCTCTTCTATACTTCTCAAGGAGCTTTTCATAAGTCTCTTGATCGATTAAGCCTTGCTCTAACTCGTATTTCAATATGTTTATCGCTGCTTCGTATTCTCTCTCTACCGCATCACTTGGTCTAGATTGTATAGAGGCAGGGTTATTTAACACCACTCTCTCTACTATTACATCATATTTTACTATGACTTCTCCGCTGATTCGAGTTAGTTCTGTTACTTCTATTGAGTGTACGCGTAGTACTCTACCCACTAAGACTACTAAGTCTTCTCTCCTAGCTAACTCGCAGAAGATATCATCTACTTGTTCGTATGGCCAGTATACATCATGATGAAGAAGTGCCTCTACACCAATCAGTTGTCTAATTTGTGAAACGTAAGACCCATAGCTACCTCCTAAAGCCTCTATACCTCTCCAACCGGCATAGTTCTCATCTATGATATTGTTCCCTGTGGTGGCGCTCGCAGTTGAATGTGTTAAAGACGTAGCAACGCTGTGCCATATTCCTGCACCAATAGTAGCAACAATGACAAGAATTACTGAAATGGCCATTATGAATCCATAGAAGTGGTTTTCCTTATGAAGGGTCATATTTCCCATACCCATACTTATTATATACGTAAGTAGGTTTCTTAAACCTTTTTCCTTAAATCCTCATGCTTGACTCCTTGAAGTATTAAAGCAAGTGCTCATAGCAGATCTTTCTTACATTATCTTTTCCATAAGGGAGCAGATAAGTTTTTAAAACACTACAACTCTTTCATTAAACGACTCACTTGGCCCATCCGTTAAACAATTACTCTTCTTAACTCTGCCATGTGAGATACATACTCTTCCATTCTCTTTAATATCACGTAGTCTCTCAATGGAGACTTTATTTACGACTTTTTCGATGAAGATAAATATTCCTAGCTCGTCGTATGAGAGCTTGCATTTCATGATAAGCACAGAGACTTAAATCATGGTTCTTCCGCCTTGTTTAAACTCATTAACATTAAGCACTAAGATATCTAAATTTGGCCTTAACTACTTCAAGCTCCCTGGTATTTCTATTTCAAGTTCATGCCTCTACTTGGCGTTTATTTGATTATCTACAATTACGAGCTTTTATTTCTCTTCTTTTAAATAGACTATATTCGCTAGTAGTGAAGAGGATAAATGATATTAGGATATAACATTGTTTTCTGAGACATGTTTGATACTGGATAACTCTTCTTTCACTAAGACGTTTCCCTACTCTGAAGCTTTACTAGCTATTTTTTCTATAAACCCATCCTATGATTAAACCCACCAGTAATGCTATGACTAATGCTGGAATCAATGTGTGTGTTTGAGTCTCGGTTATTGTTATAGTTAGAGTTTCGAGCTCTGTGATCGTTGTTAATGAATTCGCGGTCTCGGTTACCGTCTTCGTTTTCTCAATCACGGTGGTCTCGGTTACTGGGTAGCTATATGTATATGTGTATGTTTCTCTCTTAGTGATAGTGTAAGGTGTGGATATAACTAATGTTAATGGAATAGTTGTTGAATAAGTAGTTATCACGGTCTCGGTGATACTGGTTGTTGTTGTCAATATCTCTGTCTCGGTTACGGTTGTTGATAAGCCTATCCTAAGCTGTGATGCGGGGCAGTAGACAGTGAAATTAGTTACTCCAGCCGGGAACTGAGTGGTGTGCATGAAAGCCGTGAGGTTCCCTATGTGTGTTTCATTCAAACGGACGTATATTGCCTTGGCGAATAAATAACCCTTAACAAATAGATCCTCATCGAGCTCGATGAGGAAAATTGGTGAACGCGAAACTATCACACCATGCATTAAGTCATCACTCGTACCCAGCCACATCACACCCGCAAGGTTTCTATCATTGATAAGCATGGATAAAGCCCTATACTTCAATAGGTCGAAAACCTGAAGATAAAACACATATACCCCGAGAGAGTCATTATGTGCTCTCTCATTATTGAAATACACACCAACATAGTTTATTTTCGCTTGGCACTCAGATGTGTTTATGAAAGACTCCACGAGGGGTTTATACTCCTCCAGCGGGGGCATCCACTCTGGTTTGGGGGCTAATTGAAGACCCCACTCCAAGTAGTCTTCTCTCACCTGTGCATCAGCTATCAACGTTGTAGCAATAAATATGAGTATGAGAAGCAATAATACCCGAGACGCGTTCATGCCTTGCACCAAGATATATATTTTACGTGCTAGTTAATAAGCTTTTCCGTAAAACCGTAAAGACGCATCCATGTTGTCTTTTAAGCAATTGCGTATACTCAGGGGATAAGCATGGAGTATGAGGCCCGGTACCGGAGGTTCGTGTCTATTAGAGACGTCTCGGTTCTAAATGAGAGAGTATTCGGAGCCTTCAGGGTTAAGCACTTGCTATACTTGTTTCCAGCGATAATCTTGCTGTGGGGTGGCCTACAGGGTAGGGCAATGCTACTTGTTCTCGGGTGCATCGTTGGACTCATGGGCGTGTTGTCCGCTTTGTTCTCCAGGGGCTCAATGAGCCTCGAAGCGAAGCTACTAGCAGTATTCATCGCGCTCTTCGACCTGCTGTTCCAGCCGAGAGAGGAGAAGAGGAAATAGGTGGCTCGGGGCGTGAGGATCAAGCTACCATATACTGTTAAATCATTCTTTGAGCTACCACTAGCCGACTACGAGCCGGTTTTAAGCCCCTATGACCGGGAGTCGGTGGTATTGAAGGGTATCGCACTACATCCACGCGTAACAGTAGCAGGCGTGCACGGTGATGCATGGGTTCAAAGCATGGAGAACTGTGTGAACCCGGTTTTCCTCAATAGAGACAAATACGTTTGCAACGCCGTGGCGGGCTTCTCTCATGAGAAGCACGGCCTAGCACTATACAGGGATGCAAAGGGGTTTACGGTTGAAACAGGGGATGGGTTAAAGCTCGTGGGTGATGAAGCCGTTTACTCTCAGGCCCCGGGTGCGGTAGTTATCGCTCTCTACGACTCTCCATGGACTCATGTGCTCACAGCGTCGTATAATGATATGCAGGTGTTTGAGAAAACATACAAAGGTAAACCGGTTGAAGCATTCACCGGCTACAAATCATTCAGTGTAGTGTTCCAAGATGGCAGAAGCATAATTGTATATGAGGGCAAGGTTAGTGAAGCCGGGTTTCCGCTTGAGGCAGTAGCATACACTAACAGTGTTATCCTGGCGAGGAGCTCGGACTGGCTCGTGTGGATGGAGCCCGAGTTGCCCAAGCCCACTATTCTTGTCAAGGATACTGGGATAGAGTTCGTTGGTTTCCACCAGCACCTCCCGGTTTTTAGACTGGGCAATAAGCTCTACAGGCTTGAGGGAGGGGCACTAGTAGACTTGAATATAAGCATACCCGAGAACACTGCTACAACGGCTAGCGATTTAATCGTAGCTGACTCCAGTGATACTCTCTCAGTGTTCGATGTGAACTTGAAGCCGGTGCTGAACGTACCAAAGGACGAGTCAGCCAGATGCTGGGCTGTCGAGGGCAAGGTCTTCTGCTGTAGCAAGGGTCTCTGTGGAGTAGTGGAGTCCGGTGAATCATTCATATACATCGATCCGATAGGAGACAAAGTAAAAGAACACCACTCTGTGAGAGTAGCATCTGAGACCCCGGCTCTAGTTATATATAATAATGTAGAATACCGGGTTAAACCCGGCAACACGGTTGAGATAAGAGAGGAGAAAGCGAGCATAGTTGATTCTTACTTATTCAGTATTGAGATACGTCATCCCCTGGGCTCCACGGATGTATTCATAGAGTCTCCTCCAAGCCTCATCGAGCTTAACGCCAGCGCGAAGGCGTATACGAGCACTGGTTTACACGAGTGCGGTGGATTAGCGCTCCTAGAGCTGGATGTAAAGGAGCTTAAGGCGCCTAGCCGGGTCAAAGTATTAATTGAGAACATGGAGCTGAAGCCGGGCAAACGCTCTATATGCATTGACAAAACACCCTTGTTCATAGAGCCCGTGGCGTTTGATACACTATCCCAGTCTAAGAAGGCTATGAGTAAAGTAAACGTGGAGTTAATCAACATCCCCGAGCCATCTCTAAGCATTGCTACTGAGCATGGGAGAGACCATAGTGTTGTGAGAATAGAGACTGACGCGGAGAAGGCAGTGGCTAGGCTAGTGTGTAGAAACGGTTCAATGGAGCTCTCGATACCCGAGTCCACTATCAGGAACTGCGTTACACCCGCGTACATAGAAGTCGAGCTCAGAGACAAGGGCTTCGTCTACAGGTATAGGAGGAGCATGGTCCTCAAGGGCTTCCTAGACTATGTCTTGAACAACACGGGCACAGGTTTACACGAGTACCGTGAGGGCGGTTTTATTGCTAGGTACGTCGGACCCGGGATGCCGGAGGTGAACCCGCTCTCGGGCTTCAAGCTAGCCGTTGGCTTAAGCAACGTGGATATCAGGTTCAAATCGAAGGTCATCGGCAGGCTCGTGGTCTACGATGGCTTGGGCGCGAAGAGCTACGTTGTTAGACCCGGCTTGAACACGGTTTCAACCAGCTTCTCAGACGTGTACTACCTCGTATTCGATCACGGCTTCGGCAAGCACGTGTACAAACTAGAATACCCTGTGACCGAGCAGATCAAAACAGCTTACATCCATGCACAAGCACTGCACAGCGCTCTTAAGCGGTGGTTGAAGTGAGCTACCTCAGGTTGCTAGCGTGGCTCACAGCCCTCATAATCACGCTGGGCGCAGTTCTCTCAATGCTTCCGAGGGAAACCCGGTTGCCGAGCTCACGGTTCATGTTTCCAAATTTGGATACCCGGCTAACAGGCGAACCCGGTTGCGTGAACAAGACAATGATTTATCCAGATGTTGATTCACTGAATCTCTACCTCGACGAGGATGATATCAAACGCGGCGGCGAGAAGACAACTAATGAAAGCCTTCTGCCAATTATAAGGGGCGATGCAGGCTTCGTGGACCCGGTGCTCTACTATAAGTCTCTTGCAACATACCTAGCTCTCTTCCCGGTTGGACTCGGTGTTGAGTCCAAGAGATACGTGGTGGCTCCGCTACCATACAGTGATCATCAAGGGGAGGAGTGGGTGGGCGAAAGAACAAAGTGCTTGAGCCATGCATGGCTCCACGTGAACCCGGTTGAACCACTTCTCCTATCGAATACGAGTAGCGTTGGAGTGGATTACGTTGAATCCCCCATGGGTGTTTTAACTACGACGAGGCTTGCATTAACATATCTACCCTCATTCAACATCTCGTTCTCGTATAACATGTCAATATATGAACACACATATGTGAGGGGGTATTCGTACGCATGGCATAACGCTTTGATCGATTCTATCGATTCTACTGATAAAGGATGCTACGTCATCGGGGACGTATTTTACTGCGTGAAGGTTAATACATATAGAATAACGTTCCACTATTACCTTGCATTAAGCAATTCAACTGGATACACGAGCATCTCGGGCACCGAGGAATATTACTTTAATCCGTTAAACGGGGATCTCTACGTCGAGAGATCGCTTGGGGACTTCATGGGTTACGCTCTAGCCAAGGTCTCTTTACATGTTAAACCAATAGTGTATTATCAATCTATAAACGAGACGTATGTTGAGGTAGTATACGATGCAGATATATCGAGCAACTATGCATCCAGGGGCGTGAAGGCGCTGTCGTATCGAATCAACGGATACGTCTCCTACACTCCGTATACTGGGTTGAACCCGGTTTTGAAGCTAAACAACGCTGTTATCTCGGTGAACCCCTACCCCGTGAGCATGTATGTTGATGCATTAAATCCAGCGAGGGGCACGCTTGTGTTCACTGCTGAAGACGTGATCGAGCTTTATAATGACCTGTTGTTTCATGGTTTAGCTTACAGCGGCGTGAACATAACGAGGAGGGCTGTGCAGTTGAACATAACGTATGATACATTGAACCCGGTCGTCGAGATCACGCGTGAATTCACGGAGTGGAGGGGCGACGCGTACATCAAGCCAAGGCTCAACATCACCTTGATCAATCCACCCATGGTTAATATCACGGCGGTGAGGGAATCCCTCAGCCCGCATCCCGGCGAATACTGGTTGGCGAAAGCATATGCCAATGCAACCGCCAAAACCATTGAGTCCGTTGTGAAAACGATAAGTGAGTACAAAGACGCGTACAGATACCTTCTTTCAGCGATGATACTATCGAGCACCACGACGATTGAGAACAATGCCTCCGCGAACCCCGTGCTCGCGATCAGAGAGGTCTTGGTCACGGGAAAAGGGTCTCCGAGCGAGAAAACAAGTGTTTTAAGCATGATTCTATCAGAGCTACGTGTAGAGCACGAGTTGAAGAACGCTACAACACGCTACGCTGGCATGAGCAAGGAGACCATGACCATCCTCGCATACATCAATGATATACCGGGGCTTTGGCAATTACCCGTAAACCTCTATGAAAAAACCGGGAGTGGATACATTGTTCTATATGACCCATGGCAGAACACAGTGTTCTGCAGCTTCGAGCTGGTTATGCGCGAAGAGGAGTAGTGTGAAAGAAGAAAAAAGAACTAAGGTTGCTCTACAGCGTGCTGGATAAAGCACCGAGCCTTGCTCCTAATCCTTCTGAAGGTGGACTCGGATACTATGCCGCGTACATCACTATATTTGGGCGTCTCCCCCCTCGCCAACTTATAAACTATGTAAGCGAAAGCGAGCCTGCCCCTGAATGACATCCCCGATGTCACGCCCCGGGCATCGAGATCCTCAACTATCTTCGAGAGCTTGTCCAGGAGACCCTTCTCGGCGAAGTACTTCTCTGCTTTCACGCTTCTTTCATGCACGAGCGTTTTGATCATTTTATTCGACAACGCCTTCTCGTAGTCCACGATGTAGCCCCGTTTCTCATATTCCACGAGCCTCCTGTACGCTTTGATGAGCTTCCCAAGCCCTTTACCCGGCACCCTGACTCTTTTTTTGTTCTCAGCTACTGCGCTGTCATCGCTCCTCGGTCTAGGCGGAGAGTAGTCGTATATCCTGTCGACGACTTCGCCTGTTTCAGCATCCACGACGTATCCTTCACTGTACTCGTACACCAGCCTCTGCACTTCTCCACGCCTCGTGTAGCTCTCTAAGCGTGTTCAATAGCTCGGTGTCGTGCACTTGGAGGAGTGCTCCCAGGTCGTCGGGGACACCGGTCTTCGCAATGATTAATAATAGCTTCAAGCCTGCCTCTGCGATTCTTCCCGCGGGCTTGTCCGAGAGAGTTGCCATCTTCTTGATCTCCGCCCACAGGGATTTATCAATCATTGTTGATGCTTTGACCTTCACGCACACCACCATTTATATTGTATTATCATAAATACGGTTTTTAAATTTTACGATAATACGTAAAGTCATAAAACCGTAAGAATAATATATAAGTGTGATGCGAATTAATTATATAAACGTGGTGGCGTTCATGCAGAGAACCGTTGAGACGTTCAAGCGGTTGATTGATATTCTGAAAGCATGCGATGGCGAGTCATCTATAAGCGACATAGCCGAGAAGCTGAATATAAGAGTAGCTACTGTAAGCGACTACGTTACTGCTCTCGAAGAGCTCGGGCTGGCGGAGGTGAAGACGGTTAAAGCACCGTTCCTGAAAAAAGTATGCGTGAAAACCACGAGGGGCGAGTGCTTGCTCAAGTGCTTCTCGTCATAGAGTGGAGATCTCGTTTACGAGGATCTCCTCGATAGATGCCTTTATTTTTTCACTCTCCTCTAGTGCACACTCTATGTCTTTCTCTCTACACTGCTTCGCAATCCTCCTCTGAACATAGCTCAGCAAGATCATTGCATGGGCTTTATCACAGACATTGCTCATGCATCTCCCCGGTATTACCGGGGGGAGCTTAAAGCCGAGACCCCTTAGTGAAAGTGTCGTTCTAGAATATGATTTACCGTATTTACGTAAAACCGTAAAGTTTAAAAACCCCCAAACCGCAAAATTGAAAACAGGGTGGTTGAATGACCCAGGCCTTAACACGTAGAGAACAAATCAGTGAACTAGAAAAGCACGTTGCGAAAGTTTTTGAATACGATTATAAACTCAAGGTTTTCAAGCTACGCGCGATGGAGACTATATACAGGCATTCGCGAAATCCACTCGAAACCCCCAGGGAGCTCATGGTGCTGTATCAATTATTCCTAGAGGCAGAATCATCAAGCGGGTTGAGAAAAATAGTTAAATTAAGCGAGAAGCTCTCCTTAGCGGAGAAGTATCCATGGATAAAACCAATAATAGATGAGACAAAGAAGCTTGCTCAAGAACTTGAGGACAAGGAATTAGAGCTGGAGATAAGAGATCTTCTTTAACCACTATCTTTTTCCACCTCTCTCAGCTTCTCCAGATACCTGGAGTAGTATTCATCAGCCTCTGAGAGCAGATCCTCATACCTCGCCTCACTTATCTTGAGCTCCCCGAACCTGCTCTGGATAAACCTAGCCACCTCTCTAGGTATTACCTGGATCATGAGCCTCCAGGCTACCTTACGCATCATCTTAGGCAAAAGCAAGCCATGTCTCTTAGCGTACTTCCTCACAGCGTGCCTCGATATCTCTATTGGGGCGTGTTCTTCAATTTGCTTAAGAGTATTGATAGAGAGGTATAGCCATTCACAAGGCTTCTGATGCCCCCTTAGCCCCAGGTAGTATCTACAGAAGCCTCTGTCCTCGAAGCAAACTAGCTTCTCCGTCTCCAGCTCTATAGACTCTATGAACACCATCTTCCCTGGGCTCCAGCTTCTGAGCATCTCCAGTACGTGCTCGAATCTAGCTCCTGACTCCAGCATCAGCCTGTAGAGCACGTAGTATAGCTCATGGTGCTCTCTCAAGAAGTTCAAGGTCTTCCTAACGTCTTCCAGCGTGATTTGGTATGGTCTAACATCAAGCCTATATCTACGGGACGGCACTACTTCGATAAGCCACCCCCAGGTCTCCGGGTCGATCACTCTCTTGTAGAACAAGTATTGAACATAGTGCCTGAACACGTTTCTAAGCCACTTGTTCGGGTGATTAACCACGTAGCTCACGAGCTCCTCTGATAGCTCTTTCCCCTCAAGGTGTTTTTTGAATAGTGATTTATAATATGCTAGCGTCTCGGGGTCTCTTACTCTCCTCCTCTTCTTGTGTTCTTTGAGAAATTCCTCGAAATCACTACTCCACTCAAGCCTTACCCCAGGTAAAGACGCTCCAAGCATTCTACGCAGGTCCTCTCTATAGCGCTGAACAACCGTTCTCAGAATAATCTGCTTTAGGTAGGGGTCTCTAAGAGCGAGCTGTATTAATTCAAGTGCAAGAGAATAGTCTATTGTACCATCATGCCTCAGGACACCTAAAACCCTGAGCAACTCTGTCTTCCCAACAGCATTCCTGAACTCATCCTCGCTCAGGTATTCAAGTACTGTTTTCACAATACTAGCAGGTATGTCCCGCTCGCCTGCTAGATACCTATACAAAGTGGTCTTAGAGAGCCCTAGGACTTCACATGTTTTCTCAAAGCCAAGCTTCTCTTTGAGCAACTCTAGCAATCGACGCTTAGAGACCGAGCCCAAAGCCTCAGTGTTCACCAGCTCGCGCCAGGACAACTGTGATGGCACCACTACTGCTTGCTCTCAGCGATGTCTACTACCTCTATGTAGACGCGTATCCTCCCGCTCTCCCAGAGCCTCCTCCAGAGATAGTTCCTCTCCACAGGGAGGTAGACAAGGTAGCGCTCCTTCTTCGACCCAACCCTCGCAACTCTCCTCTCCCCCACATCTATAACCGAGCCCTTCCTGAGTAGAATAACCTCTAGAGACACGCTCCCACCACCTGGATCTAAGAGTGTTTATAAAGTAACTTCTATACGTGTTTATGTAGAAGCGTTAAAACGCACTCACATAAACAATCAAAAACGTCAATCAGAAATGTAATAAGTTTCCAGTTCAGCGAGATCACTGGAAACTGATCTACACAAGCCCGGGCCTCCGGAGCCGGAAGACCCGGGTTCAAATCCCGGCGGGCCCGCGACCATCTCAGTCTAGTCTTTAGAGTCTTCATTACATCATGAATGCCAGTATACTACTTGAAAATAATGGGACCCCATATTGCTATGTAGAGTCCTAATACAGTAATCGTGTTTACTATATTGAATGGAAGTGCCGTCTTTATAAAGGAGTTAAATGTTGTTTTTATTTTCTTGCTTTCGAGTATATGGATGGCCACAACGTTCGCTCCGCTTCCGATATATGTATATCCTCCTCCAGCTGTAAGACCCGATAATGCTGCCCATGCTAGAATAACGGGGTCTACTCTGAGATTTATTGATACCACGTCTATTATTGGTAGTAGTGTTAGTGTTACTGGTATGTTTTCTATAAATGCTGATAGAATAGCTGAGAGTGTAAAAACAGTTATAGCTATTGATATGGGGTTTCCACCAGCATAACTCAATATGTAGCTGGCTATAATGTCTGTTACACCGTGTTTCTTTAGAGAATTACTCAGTAGAAATACTGATATAAGAAATACTGGTAGTTTATAGTCTAATCCCTCTCTAATAGTGTTTCTAGCTGTCTCTACATCTCTATGTACTAGAATTCTAGTAGCTAAAACACATGTTAATGCTATAAACGCCGGTATAGTTAGAGGTAATCCAAGTTCTTTTCTTACACTCAATAAAACTATTTTAACTAGTAGAAATACAAGAGCTTCATATACAAACAACTTGTCTACTGCTCCCAAGTCTACTTTTGATAAATCAATATTCTTTTCGTCTATTTCTTTGAAGTTGAAGTATACATATGATGCAATAGCTATTATCATGGGTATTAGTATTAAGAAAAACATTGATGGCCTAGTATTATAAAATATGAAGTCCATAAAGCCAAGATTGTAGTGACCTGCCACGATCATTGCTGGTGGATCACCAACCATTGTCGCAGATCCAGACATTCCAGCAGCTAGTGCTATACCAATTAATATCTTTCTAGGGTCTACACCAAGCATTATAGAGGCCTCTAGGGCTACAGGCGCAAATATAAAGACTGTAACAGCGTTTTCCAAGATCAAGCTGACAATTCCCGAAAGTAGTATTAATGAATATAGTAGTACTCTAGTATTCTTAATAGATGATACGATCTTGTATGTAACAAACCTGGCAAAACCCGATTCTTCCAAGATATAGCTATACATGTTCATAAAGATAATTAATCCTAGTACATCCCAGTCTACAAAGTTCAAAACTTCATGTGGTGAGATAACTCCCAGTAAAAGAAGAAGGATTATTGTAGAAGTTGCAACTATAAATCTGTCGATTCCAATTGATATTAGTCCTATGAATACTATGAATAGCAGTGACACTATAACTTGGTAAATCAACGCTATTCACCAATACACACGTCTTTTCCTTAGTTACCAATAATACTATCACCTAGCAGTTTTTTAATATTTTTTAATCTAGAAACAGTCCTATGGGAAATTACACTACTCTACTATTAAACATATTTCCCCGTAAAGGAGGAGTGAAAAGAATGAGGATAGGTAAAAACGAGAATGAAGAAAAAAGGTGAATTATAGTTATATCTTTACTGTTATAACTAGTGGTATTTCATTGTGGTAGGAGTATATGTTTGCATTGCCACCTTCTAACCAACCACATGTTGTTACTGGTACACTGAATACTGTTGATAATGGTATCATGTATATTCCACGTGGTGTTGTATCAATGTGTTTTACTTGTATTGTTGCATATAGTAATCCAGTTGTATAATCGACCCTGTTTATACTAGCTGATACACTTATACCGACATTTGAAATATCGGGTATGTATACCATGTTTGTTACATATATTGCTTCTCTAGTTGGAGTTAGTGTTTGTGGTAGTGTTTGCATAGAGTAACCCGGTGTTTTAATTGTTACTAAATAAGTATAGGTCTTTGTATTAGCATTATATGAATACACTGTTCTTAGTGTTATTGGAAATACTTCGAGTGTAAATAACTCATTATAGAATAATCCTCTATACTGAATGTTTCTAACTACTACTCTATATACACCGGGTCCAGATACTGGTGCAACTATTATTGATTCTCCAGGCTTATATGCATCCCAGAACCTGGTTGGGTTATAACTGGATCCTCTTGCCGGGTCTCTGGTTAACTCAGCTGCTAATTGAACGGTGTTTACACTATACGTGTATACATTGTATGCTTCGTCTACCATGTAGTAGGTGTATGGACCGTAGACGTGGACGTCGAGGTTGCTTGCATAGTTGGTATTACCGTGTATAGGCCATGTTACTCTAACGCCAAGAGCCCATATATTTGTTAGTGATGGTGATACTATTACTTTGAATACTCTCCAATCACCTGATTCATATCTCCAAGTATAGTCGAATGCACCGCGTATATAAGTGTTCTTTCTCGGTGTGTTTTCCGTGTATGGTGTTATCTTATATAGGTATTCACTGGTGATCTCTAATGGTATGAAGTATGATATTGGTACTAGGTATCTATATTTCTTGGTTATTTCTTCTACTACAATGTATCCACTGTGGAATCCACGTAGTGGTGTCGGTGAAACCGTTACATTTACTACTCTACTACCACTTGTTACAGTGAGTATAGATGGACTAACACGTACATCGCTCCATGGTGATAGTTTGTATCCCACTATTCTAATCTTAATTGGCAGTATTCCTCTAAATGTTGCTCCTGAAACACCAATTCTCAATACTAGGTATTTTGGTAGACTCGATACATTTACACCTATATATCTCTCTGCAAGTGCCTCAATTTCTGCTAGTTTCTCGCTTAGTCTACCACTCTGTATTCTCAGTGCATTAGCTCTACGTATATCATATGTTATTCTACCAGTTTCACTCCATGAGAATACTCCATCTGCACCAACATCTATCCAGTAGGCGAAGTCTAATATGCTTGAACCGATTAATAAGGTGTAGTTTCCACTTCTACCACCCGATTCAAAGTATTCATATGGATATACTGCTTCTATTTCAAAGAAGTCGTATTTAGTTAGAGTACTTGGATCAATGAAGACGTGAGCGTAGACTGTAGCGGCTGTTACATTGAGGTATACCGTGTCTCCACTACATCCAGCTAGATCAATACCACTTGTTATCGCACTACAAATATCTCTTGTTTCTACTGCTACTAGTCTTGCTGGGTATACTCTATATGTACCAGCACCTTCAATTGTAAGCTTTCTTGTTTCATATGTTTTAACGAGTGGTATAAAGATCTTTGGTTCAAACCATGAACCAGCGATTTCAGTGAATTCTCCATAGGTTATCGCTGCATAGTTTAATTCTAATTCGCTGAATACGTCTCTAGCAAAGTCTGTTGAGTATACCTTGGGGAATGATGGATCATATACTGCTGTAACAGCTCTATATGCATTGACAAATCCAGCACCCTGGGATAACTCGTCGAATCCAGTGTCTCTAGCTGTATTCATCAATATTGTCTTTAATAGATATGGTGGTATTCTACTTCCATATAATACTCTATAAGCTGATACAACGAGCGATCCTACACCAGCAGCCATTGGTGTAGCCTGGCTTGTACCACTAAAGAGGTTGTATGCTAAAGTACCAGTTAGTCTTCGTATTCCATAGATATTTCCAAGCGCATCCCATGTTCTACCAACAGCCCATGCAAAAGATCCAATAGCTAGTACATCTGGTTTTACAACACCTAGCTCTGTTGGTCCACGATTACTCCATGTTATAACGTCTCTACTAGAACCAGGCCAGTAGTAGCCATATATTGGTCTATAAGTAAACTCTGTTGCAGCACCAACACCAATAGCAAGAGATGAGCTTGCAGGTGATGCAATTGTTCCATAGCCTGGTCCACCATTACCAACAGCTACAAAGTGCATTGTTCCAGATACTAGTATCGTATAGTCGAATATCACGCTTGATGGGTCTGCACCAGTATTCCAACCCCATAGAGCCCATCCACTTATACCCCAGGAGTTACTAGTAATGTCTACCTGGTGTTCACCAGTATATACCCAAGTCCATTCATAGCCTTCGAAGGCAATCCATGGATTGACGAGTAGATTTGGCCATAGATACCTTGATCCATCGCCATATGGTGTAGCGAGATCGAAGCCAGAGAAGAAGTATATTGATACAGCTGTTGTTCCAAAGTATAGTGCTGGTGAAGCAGCGATCTTGGCTGCTGGTGCTTGTCCAGAAATACTTCTCGCACCGTAGCCTGTTTGAGCGTAGAAGTCTCTTCCAGCAGCTGTGTTTGCACAGTATGTGCCGTGACTGTGGTAGTCGTATTCTAATACAACGTAGTCTCCATACGGGTCTAGACCAGGCCATACCATAGCTACTGGCTCATACCTCCATGTCTCATACATTATTACACTCGCTGTTGAATATCCATATAGTGGTTGTGTTTGAGGCATTAACTCCTTCCATGTACCAAGTTTCTCTAGTAGTATTACGAACGCGGCGTCGTAGACGTATCCAGCCAGTGCACCCACAGAGTAATCTCTAATACCATCTCCATCTAGGTCTCTAGCTATTACCTCGTTGCCGTAGGTAATGGGTTCTTCATCGGCAAAGGAGAAGTCTGGTGTTGTTCCAAGTGTACCAGGTATTGTTACATTACAGACTGCTAGCGCCCATCTCACTAGGTATAGTGCTGTAGTAGTGTCAGCATAGAGTGTATCATAGTATCCATCTCCACTAGAGTCTACAACTATTACTGGAATAGTATAGTAGAGTGTACCAAGAGATGTCGATATGTACTGGTATGCCAATCCAAATTTAATTGGAACACTTGGATTGAATGTTATATTACCAATATACCAGGTGTCGGGTACTGTTAGCCATCCTGAACGTCCACCACAACCGGTAAATCTAACGTATAATCTATTAGTCCATCTAAACACGTAGTATGGTGGTTGGAATACATATAGATCACTATAGTTTACTCTTATATATCCATCAGTAAGTACAGTGGCTTTTACAGGTGTTAATACTAGTCCAAGACTACTCGCATCGAATATCAAGGGTAGTCCATACTCGTCTCTAGCTATTGCTTCTAACCCGAGACCTGGCGACCCGTAGTCTACACCAGTATCGATTATCGCTAGTTTTACTCCTTCGCCTCTAATTCCATATTGAGTCCATACATCATAGGCTCCAGTTACTTCTACTGTATAGTGGTGTGTACCCTGCCCGCTTCCACCTGCTTCTAGAATCTCTGCTAGTACTGGGTCTTTATCTAGTAGTTCTCTTAGTACTTTCTGCTCTTTGTTTACTAGTACGTCTAGTCTAATATCTGGTAGTATTGCTAATACTCCCGGGGTAGATCCTAGTTTGTTTAGTTGATCTCTTGTTATCCATGCAATAACCACGTTGTACATGTGTGTTGGTAAATTAGCAATTAATCCCAATACTTTGCCCTTTAATACAATCGGCGAAGTAGTTCTACTCATTATAATTAATACTTGTCCGAATTCCACATCTGCTATTTCGAATTCAACTGGGTCTGGTTTACCAATTGATAGTAGAGAAGAGTCTTCAACATATGCACCATGTTTCCAGAATTCATCGTCTAGTAGTATTGGGCTAATATAGGCTCTTGTATAACCCGGCTTTAATTCTGGTATTGTAGTTTGGGATAATGCAATTGCCATGTGTGGTATTACAAGGATTAGAATTAATACAATTACACTAGTGGTTTTCAAGAATTTGGGATTCATTACCCACACCCATAGTAATTAATCATCCATAGGTTATAAACTTTTGTGTAATCTATTTTTTTTACCCACTAATGAGTCTAACAATTCTCCCACTTCATAATAGATAAAATATTACTTAAAATAAAACATCAATAGTATATGAAAACAAATAGTTCAAACTATTGTTTGAAAGAGTGGTAAAAATATTTTCAATGGAAAAGTTTATCTAGAGGGCTCCGTAGAGTTCATTCTTTTATAGTTACATGTTTAATATGTATTTTTCCATGGTTTACCCTGTATACTTGTTATATTATTGGAGTAGTGAATCTATAGACACTAAGTTTTTTGGTATTGATGCACGAACTCCTTTTGCAGGGTCTACACTCTGGTTTATTTTGAGGTCTACGACTAGACTGGCTAGCATGTATGCCTCTTCAAAACTCGTTGAATGCTCTTTCATTAATGCTTCAACAGCTACTTCTGTTGCTCTATACGCTGCTTCATCGAGTGTTTCGCCATACCCAATAATGTGTATGTAGTTTTGTGTTTCTACTATTGGTAGTTTTGGTTTTCTACCTTTGATTAATTCCACTCTAACAGTTACACTACCAGGCGTTTCAGCTGCCGCAACACAAATTTCTCCATCAGCTTGAAGCGCGTGGAGGTCGCCAATTGCGAGTAAACCACCCTTTACAAATACTGGTAGATATACGCGGGATCCCTTTGTAACTTCTGCAACATCCATGTTTCCACCATGAGGTCCCGAGGTACCAGTTGGTATTGAATTGTCTGGTGGAGATACACCTATAACGCCGATCATGGGTTTTACTACGAGTTTAATTCCATTGAATAAAATACATCCCCTACTTACAGGTAGGATTTTGACTCTGGGTTCGAACTTTTTATCTCTCAAGACGCCCGCGCCTGGAATAACAGCTATAATGGCGTAGTCGGCGATATCTATGTCGAGTATGTCTACTACTAGTGTATCGCCTGGTTCAGCTCCTTCAATGTACAATGGCCCTGTAGCCGGGTTTACACGAGTCCAGTCAATACTTGAAAGTAGTGTATTTTCACTTTTCACCTGGCCGCCGAAGGCATCTAGTGTTTCAAAGACAATTATTTCTCCGGGTGTAGCTTTCTCAACGGGTTTGTTGCTAGGACTAAAACTATAAATGACATGAGTACTTGGAATTTTCTTTACCAAACTAGACACCAATATAACTCTATACACTCACATAGTAATATGTTTAAAGAGCGGGCTCTGAGAAAAACAAGTTCTATATTAAAACACTTGGGAGAAGCAATTATTTTTCTCTATAAAACCTTAATTTCAACTCGTCGCCAACATCTGATATAACGTCTACTCTATATCCTTTTCTCATTGCTATTAATCTAGCTAGTTCTAGTGGAATCAGTGTTTTCTTTGTTAAAACAGTGAATTCTCCGTGCCCTTCTTCTAGTATTTTGAGGAGATATGATATTGGGTTATCACTACACCCTCCTATTTTCCTCAAATCGTATTCTCTCATAGTTGAAACCCAAATATGTGAGAAATGCCGCCGCCGGGATTTGAACCCGGGTCACGGGCTTTCTCCGCCACACGGCTCGAAAGGCCCGCATACTTGACCGGGCTATACTACGGCGGCTCCTTGTTATGTTTTAACCAATAGAAACCCTTTTAAATTTCACTAATAGATTTTTCCACTACTCCTACATTCATAGTGTTTCTAAGTTGAAACAACATGTTTTACAAATAATTCGTGTTCTCTTCTAACTCCTGGTTTACTAATTGGTGTGGTCTCGATTGTAAATGAAGGTTTAGTTTTTTCAACGAGGTGTTTTGTTCTCAGGCCCTCCCAGCCCATACTACTTACTGCTTCTTCTACTATTTCTTTAACTACTTCAATGTCGGTGTAAACGAGTATTCTAGATGGAGCTACCACTCCAAGAGCTATGATTTTATCTAGTATACCGAGATATGGAGCTACCGCGTCATTAAAGCTTTCAACAAGCACTACTTCTATACCACGCGAATACTCTTCTAGACACTTATCTAGTTCTTCTTCAATTCTACGTGAAGACATGTATTCATTGAGTTCTCCAATATTGGATTCAACTGCTTTTAAATACCTGGCGAGTTTTAAAACAAGCCTTTTTGTTCTACCCGCTAGTTTACGCGTGTTTTCAGGGTAGTAATTGTGTATAATAGTGTTTGAGAGACAACTAGTCTTCCTAGAGAGAACTAGAATAGAGTAGATATTTTCTAGTTCACTATAGTATGTATTTAGGTTTTCAAGGTATACTCCAGGGTCTACTGGTGTCGTCGCAAGGGCTATGGGGTTTCCAATAGCTGGATTAGGCATTAATCCATAATCATAGTATAGAGATACATCATTGCCTACAAGTACTCCTAGTTCAATAGATTTACGTATTGTTCTCGGAGAATACCAGAGATTATGAGCTGCAACTGGTTTATACACTGCGACTTTAAACCCTTGGTTTCTAATAGCTAATCCTACTCCAATAGTAAACCATGTTTTACCGGATTCAAATGGTATTAACCCAGAGACTAGTATGTAACGAGTCGTTTTAAACACCATTAGAACTATATATTATGCTTCATTATTTAACTGGTTTTCCACAGTATTCAAGAGTGAAATATGCATGTCCAAGTCTCCTAGCTGTTTTAATTAATCCTACCTCCTGGTTTTCAAGTGTAAATACAATTGATTGAATAGTGTTTTCACCCTGTACGAGTTTAAAACACACTCTGTGGTGACCATCTACGACATAGTATTCACTTATATACTTGTAGACTAGTATTGGACAATACTGTGATGATGGGTGTGGACTTGGATCTCTTATAGGTGGCTCGGTTGGTTTTAATTGTGCAACCCTGAGGTTTTCAAGCCATACACGTGCTAGTATACCATATTGTTTTTCAAAAAACCTTATTGTATTGACAATATGTCTCCAACAAGAAAGCTCTATTGGAGTGTCTTGTGGATTAATACTTTCTACTTCAATAATATTTTTCTCTATTCGTGGTTTATACCCGGGTACAATAATTGTATATCCAGGTATTCGCCAGTCAAGCCAAGAGTAAACTATTACACGGTGGTGGCCGTCTACAACGTAGTGTTTATTTTTCTCGCCAGTAACAACTATTATTGGTACTCTATATGCTTCAAACAACACGGATCTTAATACTAATCCTAGTTTATCTGATTCAATATGGCTTTGTGTTAATACTAGTTCTCTTGGATAGTACGTTCTCTCCCCTATAAAGAGAGCTGAACCATATGTTTCACGGTAGAATTCAACTAGTTCTCCTACTCTCCTCTCTACATCTCTCCTTGTTGCTAGTTTTAATCTAGATAACGACAAGTACTATCACACACTAAGTATTATTATAGCGATTACAGCCATAACTATTCCAGCAATTCTATGAGGTGTTAATTGCTCGCCTAGTACTAGTGTTGAGAGTAGTACAGTGATTAGTGGGTAGAGCCCTGAAATCACTATGACTAGTTGTGTTGGCCCTTTTTCTAGTGCTTTGTATACTAGGAGTGATCCTAGACTAGTTGTTAAACCAGCTAGTATAGCAAATAATATTCCAGTAGGGCTTGGATCACTATTTCTACTAGGATTACTCGTTAGATATATGAGTAGTGCTAGACTAAACGATGCTAGACTAGTTAGAAAATATGCTGTTGTATGATCAGATCCTCTAACAGCTAGTTTAAGCGCAAGACCCCAAAAACCCCATAGTATCATTGCTATTATTGAATAAGCAAGCCACTGCATCAAACCGCCCCTTTAAACCACTATATTGATTAAATTGAAAGATCGGTTTTTCAAAGTTTTTTCTCCATGAAGAAAGCATCTCTCCCGCTGGAATAATATCTAGGTATAATCTTCTTTACTATAAACCCGTGTTTCAAGTATAAGTTTACAGCTGGTTTGTTGTCAACAGCGACTTCTAGAATAGCCCTCCAAGCACCATGCTTTCTACATTCTTCGAGGAGTGTATTTAAGAGTAAACTACCAATTCTCCTTCTCCGCCACTTCTCTTTGACTGCGATTGAAACTATGTGGCATGATCCATCATTTTCTAAAACACCGAGAATGTATCCTGCTATTTCACTTCTGCATTCTGCTAGGTAGAAAAATGGGTTTAGTGAGAGATACCAGTAGAAAACACTGCAATCGAATTGTTCTAATGGGGGAAAACACTCTTTCTCTATCTCCAATATTTTTTCAAGGTATTCTTGTTGAAATGGTATTACACGGCATTCACTCATCTATCTATATCTCCTCGGGCATATACTTTTCAATTATGTATTCCGGTTTTTCTCTTAGAATTCTAACTGCTCTGGGTAGATATTCGAGTACATTGTCGGGGGTTACACCGTCTTCTCCAATGTCTTGTGCTACGAGGTCTCCGGCTAAACCATGTATTAATACACCCATTCTCACTGCTTCTCCAATATCTCTTAATCCAATTCCATACATTGCAGCTATTACTCCATTGAGTACGTCTCCCATGCCGGCTTTTGCCATACCCGGGTTTCCAGTCATATTGATAAATACTCTTCCATCAGGATATACTATGACTGAGTGTGCTCCCTTCAATACTATATAGGAGTTTAATTCACGTGCTACTCTAGAAACAATACCTACAGGGTTTTCACGTAGTTCGCTAAATTGGACGTTGGTTAACCTTGTAAATTCTATGGGGTGTGGTGTTAGAATAGTTGGTGCACGTCTATTTCTAAGAATACCCGGGTTTTTCGAGAGTGCTGTTATTCCATCGCCATCTATAATTAGTGGTTTGTCAATAGATTCAACTAGTTTCAATATTAACTCTTGTGTTTCCTGGTTTAACGATGTGCCTGGGCCGACTACTACTATGTCTACTCCGTATTCCTCTATAATACTCATTATTTGACTATAACTCCTTAATGATAGAGTACCATCTTCTGTTTCTTCTACTGGATGGTAGACAACCTCACTACAACGAGATGCTATAATGGGAATAACGCTTCTAGGTGCAACTAGACGCGAGTAGCCGCCGCCCGCTTTGAGGAATGAATAGCTACTATAGTATGGCGCACCATAGTAATACCTCGCCCCGGCTACAACGAGTAGTTTTCCAAAGCTTCCCTTATGCCCCCATTTAACCCTCTCTGGGAGTTTAACAGGTGTGTTTAACTCTACTTTTATCTTCTCTGATCCCAGCAGGTCTGGCGGGTAGGACAACCGGGAAACAAATAGTTTTCCACAATAGTAGTAGCCAGGGTATAATATATTACCTATTTTTGGTAGTCCAAAAGTCACAGTGTAAGTTGATTTCACCGCTACTCCTCTAACTAATCCATTATTACCATCTATTCCAGAGGGTATATCTATACTTACAACTGGTTTACCTGATTTATTAATCGCCTCGATAACCTGTCTAGTAATTCCAGTAACCTCGCCTTTTAATCCAATACCAATTAATCCAACTATTACTATATCACTCCATTCAAGGTCTTTTTCGAGTTCTAGGAGATCGCTTTCACTCCTCGTTATTTTTAAGGGAACGCCCATTTTTACTATTATTTCATAGTTTTTCCTCGCTGGTTCTCTATATTTCTCGGGGTCTCCCACAATATGTATTTTTACACTACCTCCATAAGCATATATTCTCCTAGCAGCTACAAGGGCGTCTCCACCATTATTTCCCGTTCCAGCTACTACCAGGTATTTCCTGCCGTAGACGCCGTAAACTCTGTGTACAAGGTTGAATACTGCTGTTCCAGCATCCTCCATTAACAGAGAGTGGTCTATGCCCCTCCTCCCGGCTTCTTCATCAATCCACTTAGCTTCCTCAACACTGCAAACTTTAAACCTCCAAGACAAGCAAGTACACCAATTATACAATAATCAACCCATAGATATTTGTTTTTAAACCAAGCTGGTTTAGTAATTGACTGGGTGTACAAGTCTTGGTGTTTGAAAACCCCGTTGTAAGAGAAATCATTGAGAAATACCGAGTCCTCTGGAGTATATCACACGCCCTGGCATTAATGTCTTGGGATAGCGAGACATATATGCCTAGAGAAGGATACAGAGACAGGGCTATAGCCCGTGCTGAACTAGAATTATTGAGACAACAACTACTCCTTAGACAAGACTTCGTTGAACTAGTAGAGAGAGCAGAAGGTATAGAGGGCCTCAACGACTATGAAAAAGGAGTTGTAAGAGTTTTAAAGAGAGCTATTAGAATAGCTAGAGCGCTCCCACCATGGCTTGTAGCTGAGAGAGCAAAAGTAACCCAGGAAGCAATGATCGCGTGGAGAGAAGCAAAAACTAGAAACGACTTTGAATTGTTTAGACCATACCTAGAGAAAATATTTGAACTAGCTAGGAAAACAGCTAATTATCTAGGCTGGGAGAAACACCCATATGACGCACTACTAGACCTCTACGAAGAAGGATTGAAAACAGAAGACGTCGATAGAATACTTGGTTATTTAAAGAAAGAACTCAAAAAAGTAGTTGAGAGAGTAGTAGACGAGGGTAGATATCCACAAACCCATCCACTAGAAAACACAGTATACGATACTGGGAGAATGGAGGTAGTTAATAGAAAAATACTTGAAATCCTAGGCTACCCACTCGGCGTAAAGGGTAGACTAGATGTTTCAGCCCATCCATTCACAATAGATATGGGTTTAAACGATGTAAGAATTACTACTAGGTATGAAGGAGTAGACTTTAAGAGAACACTGTTCTCTGTAATACACGAGTATGGACACGCGTTATACCAGTTACAAATAGATCCAGCGTTAGCATATACACCAGTAGGTGATGGTGTAAGTCTCGGTGTACACGAGGGTCAGAGCAGGTTCTGGGAGAACATTGTAGGACGTAGTAGGGAATTCGTCGAGGTCATATACCCTGTTCTCCGTGAAAACCTAGACTTCATATCTAAATACACACCTGAAGAAGTATACTATTACTTCAATACTGTTAAACCAAGTTTGATTAGAGTAGATGCTGATGAAGTAACATACAATATGCACATTGTATTAAGAGCAGAACTAGAAAAACTAGCATTAACAGGCGAAGTGAAAATATCTGATCTACCAGAACTATGGAATAACACCATGGAGGAACTACTCGGTGTAAAACCAAAAACCTATAGTGAGGGAATACTTCAAGATATACATTGGAGTATGGGTAGTATTGGATACTTCCCAACATACACACTAGGCAACATAGTCGCGGCAATGGCGAGAAAAACAATGATACATGAAATAAAGTTATACGATAGAATAGCCAGTGGAGAATTCAGTGTTATAAGAGAATGGCAGAGAGAAAAAATACACAAATATGGAGCTGTATATCCACCACGCGAGTTGTTAAAGAAGAGCTTTGGTAGAGAATACTCGCCAGAAGACCTAGTTGAATACCTAGTCGAGAAATACTTGAAATAGGTGTTTTCACCGCCTTGAAAATCCTTGTAACCGGCGGGGCTGGCTTTATAGGGCATAATCTAGCATTATACCTTAAGAAAAGAGGCTACGATGTCATAGTAGTAGACAACATGGAAAACACTACACCAAGAGCACTGAGTAAACTCTACAATGCAGAAATACCAGTTTTACAGGGAGATGTAAGAAACAAGTTTTTCATGGGGAGTATTGTTAAAAACATAGATATTGTTATACATACAGCAGCCTATATCAGTGTAGACGAGTCATTCGAGAAACCACGTGAATACATAGATAACAATGCTGGTGGAACAGCGGTAGTAGCATCAACCAGTCTTAAACAAGGTAAACCAATGATATATATTAGTTCAGCATCAGTGTATGGAAACCCAGTTAAAACACCAATAAGCGAAGAACACCCATTAAACCCACTATCACCCTATGGTTTAAGCAAGCTTATGGGTGAAAAAATAGTTGAATTCTATGGTAGATATGGATTAAAATACGTAGTAGTAAGACCATTCAATGTATACGGCCCTGGACAAAGCAATACGTATGCAGGGGTAATAACGAAGTTTATTACTAGAGCATGTAATAAACAACCATTATTAATCCATGGAGATGGATTACAAACACGTGATTTCATACATGTAGATGATTTATCGAGACTACTAGAACAAGTAATTGAAAAACAACCATATGGAATGATATTAAATGCCGGCACTGGTTGTCCAACGAGGATAATAGACCTGGCTAGACTAGTAATTAAACTAGTAGGAGGAGACGTCGACTTAGAGTATACTCCACCCAGACCGGGTGATATAAGAGATAGCTGGGCTGATATATCGAGAGCTAGAGAAATCCTTGGCTATAAACCACAAATAACACTTGAACAAGGACTTAAAACAATAATACCTGAATTATGTAGTGAGAGTGTATAGAAATATGGGTCTTGATTTTACTCTTGTTTTCAATTACTACTATGGTAATATACCGTATCACAGTAAAACCTGGTTTAAAATACTATTTATTAAATAGACTTTTGATCTAGTGGATTGGACGATATTATTTATTATTGACGCCACTTTTTCATATCTCATTGGCGAGAATGTAGTAGATTTTCTCTCAACGCAGTTATATATAGTATTGATAGAGCAAAGAGAAATTAATTTTCAAGAGTAAATACTTAGTTTTTCACTGGAGGTAATTGTTTACACGGTGGTTTATTATGGAGTGTAGTGTTTTTAATTGCTTAAGGTGTAGTAATTGTTGCTTCTTTAACGATGAGAGAGATATGCCCATTCTCCTCCCCCACGAGGTATACTATTTAAAAATACTTGGTAGAAACCTGGGATTAAAACTAGAATTTAAACGCTTAGATAATGGACTCTACAAGTGGATTATACATGGATACTGCCCCTTTTACGACGAAAGAGCAAAGTCTTGTAGAATACACTTAGAGAAACCATTTGCATGTAGAATGTTTCCACTACTAATGGATATAGCTAGTGGTAGAGTAGTGGCTTCACAACAGTGTACATGGATTAAAAAATGTGAGAGCAGTATAAGCAACATTGCAAACAACCCGGAAAAACTAGTAGAAGTATTTCCAGAAGAAACAATTGCCCTCGCAGAGCTCATAGAGATATTCTATAATACTGATAGTGTAATAGCTATTGCAGCCACTACTAAAACAATAGATAATGTGCTAGTCAAGTTAAGCGAGAAGTGTAGTATATTAAAACACATTGAGAGTAAAACAATAGAAAACCTCCATTTAATCCTACTTTCAAAGTGTAGTGAGAAATACATAGAGGAATTAATAGGAGAAGACAATATTCAATTCATAATTATAGAAAAACCAAAATTTTAGGGAGATAGTACAAATAATAAATAGATGTGCTCTGACAAGGTTATAAATATATGGCCATTGAATTAGAATCTCTGAAATTAAAAATACTTAGACCTCCACCCATAGAGTTAAAGTGTATTGAGAAATACCTTGTTCCCTCCCCTGAAAAACCATTTTACACTGTTTGTATAACTAGAGATCAATATATCATATGGGATACTGTTTCAACAGATCCAGTTGCATCTAGGGAAATACCAGTAATTGAAGAGAGACTATATGATGTACTAGTAGGAGACGAATCACTACTGGATTTAATAGAGAGTATTAGAGATGAAAGACTTAGACACATTGTTGAAAGAGAGTATACGGGTTATAGTCTACTAGAGCCTTTCCTACTAGATCCATCAGTAATAAACATCCATATAATGCCGGATAAACCAATTCAAATACACCACAGGAGTTATGGAAGACTACTATCAAATATAACTCTGAATAGAGATGAAGTAGTAGAAGTAGCTCTCAGACTCTCAGCAGCAGCTGGAAAACCGGTTTCAGAAGCAATGCCACTAGCGAGCTTCATAGAGCCCCGCTACGAGGCAAGAGTAGCCATTGTATTTGAATCAGATGTAACAATGAGGAAGAGCATGACTATTGATATTAGAAAGCCAACCGAGAAACCATGGACTGTATTAAAACTCATAAACTATGGATCTCTCAGCATCGAGGAAACAGCATTTCTATGGTTAATGGTAAAATACAAAGTCCCTATCTTAATCGTCGGGGAAATGATGAGTGGTAAAACCACGCTGGCCACTGCACTACTAGCATTAATACCACCTGGATCAAGGGTTTTAACAATAGAGGATACACCAGAGATTAGATTGCCAAATCCGTATTGGACTAGAACTACTACTAGAGAGTATGGCGAATACAAAGTAACAGTGTTTGATTTATTAAAAATAGGAGTGAGGCTGTCACAAGACTACGTGATAGTAGGTGAAGTAAGAGGCGAGGAAGCGAGAGAGTGGGCTCACTCAATACTACTTGGACACTGCGCTATTACAACATTCCACGCCGAGAGCCCCGAGGCCGCTATACTTAGATTGATCTCTCCACCAATATCCATAGATCCCCAAATCCTCAAAATGCTAAATGTATTTGTAAAAACAAATGTTATTGAGAAAGAGCCAGGGCGCAGAGTCTATAGACACGAAGTCTACATATACGAAGAAAACATTGTAAAACCATTGTTTACATACAACCCGGCCACGGATAGAATAGAGCTGGCTATGGAAAACCCAATTAGAAACCTTAAATTCATCGATAGAATAACGCTTGCCCATAGAGTTGCGAGAGAAGACCTTGAACGAGAATATAGAGCCATGGTCGAGGTTCTAGAAGAAACATATAGTGAAGCGGTCTCTATGGATCCAAGTCTCGATAGACCGGATTATAGAGAACTCGCTGAAATAATATATCGAAGACTTGAAAAGAAGCTACTCCAACGCTAGTTACACCTTGTCTTTTAATAATATCCATCTGCATTAATATATACTTGGAGGCTGTTTCAAGGGATTTTCTTGTCTAACAAAGAGAAAAGTCGTTTAATTAATAAACTATGGTTTTTCAGAGAAAAGCGGATACTATACTTAATAATTTTAAGTCTACTAGTGTTTATTGTAGAGTTTTCTATGGGTTTAAATACTGCTTCTATACTACTGTCTATTATAGCTCTTATACTGGCGCGGTATTGGAGGATTATTCCACGTGTATATGCAGAGTCTACTCGTAGATACATCATAGCGAATCTATTACGGGCAGGTAGGGGTTTGAAATCTGAGAGCATTCAGTTCCTTGCCAGATTACTTCAAGTAGTATTGGTTTTAATTATAGGGTTTTCCCTCTTTGTAGTCGTATATACTGGTATCTATGGATTCAATGTATTTATTTTAATCCCACTACTCGCACTTTTCTCAATATTAATAGTGGTTATTTTACTCCCCCGTCTCCTAGTTTACTCGTGGATTTCACAGAGGAAGACAGATGTAGAAGTTGAACTACCATATCTTGTAATACTACTACGTGTATTGAGTGTTTTAAAAATACCTATCTACGATGTTATATCGATTATTGAGAAGAGTATTTCGCTACCGGCTTCTTCGAGAGAAGTAAAGTTTGCTAGGAAAATAGCTACTGTAAAAGCGTCTTCTTTACTTGGTTCACTAGACACTGTGTATGCTAATCACCCCTCAGAAAAGATTTCTAGTTATGTGAGGAGAGTAGTAATAGCTGCTACTACACATGGAGAATTCACAGAGGCGGCTGAGAGAGTATTTGATGCTATATATGGTTTATTTGAATCAAAAGTTGCTAGTTTAATAGGTAGTTTCACTATTATTGTCGGTGCATCTCTCTTTGTATACTTGTTTCTACCTGTAATTGTAGCAGCCATAGCTCCTGTTATGGGTGGTAGTCTACTATTAGTACTTGGGGTCTCTCTTACAATGCAGGTATTGGTATTCTTTGTTTTATACGCTGTAATAGCTAATCTATATCCTACAAGCCTCGTCGTAAAACCCTCTAGGAGACTTAGAATTACCTCGTTTATTTCTATTTTAACACCATTGTTTCTAACACTATACAATATATTCTCTCTTCTAGTAGAACGAGAGCCTCTAAGTGAACAATTATATATTGCCATGGTAATGGCTTCGACACTACCTGGATTTATACTATCAGAGCTAGAGTATAGATTTGTAAAACTCTATGATTTATTTGTAAGAGCAACCTCGGAGTCGCTTTCACTGGCGGCTACAACGGGTGAAAACCTCGTCTCTGTATTAGAGAGGAGTGCTGTTAAATATGGTAGGAAGATTACGAGATTAACGCGGACTATTACAATGGGTTATTTATCCGAAAAACTACGTGTAAGTATTGTTGCACGAGCACCAAGTCTCTTCCACGCTGCATTCATTGAGACACTAATAAATATTTTAAGACTAGGTGCAACTCCACAAATGCTTAGATTGTTTACTTCTAGCTATGAGAGAATAAACAACTTGGTTTCTAGAGCGAGGGGTTTTGCTAGGACACTAGAAGCCATTATGATTGGATTAGTCGCAGTGGTGGGAGGGTTTATAGCGTATATTAGAAAAGTCTTTGAATACATCGTTGGCGTTGTTGAATCAGCGAGAACTGGTTACTCCATTCCACTAATACTGCCCTTTACATATGATCCGAGAATATATAGTTTACTCGACAATCTATCAATACTCTCACTCCTCTTTATATCAATACTCATTGGAGTAGTGAGAGGAGGCTCCTATACGTATAGCCACAGGTCATTTATACTAATGCTACTAATATATACATTGGCAAAGATAGTCGTGGGGATGATGGTAATCTAAGACTT
>DADP01000022.1:20764-22638 GCA_002495025.1 Desulfurococcaceae archaeon UBA285 | reverse complement strand
TGGGCGAGGTGGAAGTCCCTAGAGGCAACCCCAAAACAATAAAGAATGACCCTCTAGGGACAAACGGTTTACTGGTAACGCTACTGTGGTAGCTTATAGTGGTGGATTCATAGTTGCAACTAATAGCGTCTTATACGGAGTATACCTAAATGGAAGTAAAGTAGAACTCACTAGTGTTAATGGTATTGTAATCGACATGTTTGTAACTGACAGTGTTGTATACATGTTTACACGAGCAGATTCAACTATCAATGTTATAGCCTACGATATTAAAAATAATTCTACGATCCTTATAGGTAGCATTGAAGCTACAAGTATTGGAACGAGTCATAGTGACTCCTACATTGTATATATTAACAACACTACGAAGGAAATTGTAAAGGCAAGTAGTTGTTATTCAACAGGTAGTTATCCAACTGTGTTCTATGGGGCTGGATCATCTGTCATCTACTGCGATTTAACCAAGCAGGGAACCCTGCCTTACCCTATGCCAGAACCGTGGATTACCACGATAGCTATACCAACAGTGATAGTTGTTACTATAGCGTCTATTGTAAAGAAGTTTGAGTATTAGGCTTCTCTTTAATACTACCATTGATTCATTTGTTTAGTTATATGAAAAATCCACACTCGTTGAATACTATTCGTCTTAAGGATAATGTCTGGAGAAATATGGAAAACCCTGTATTTGTATTTCTCGGGTTTTGCATTATGGCCCGATGACACCCGGTATTTTTGGGTGTGGTGTTGCATATGCTATGTGTTTTAGGTTTAATATGTATTTAACTAATCTCTCGACCCCCATTCCCCACCCGCATGTTGGTTTTATTTCGTTGTTTCTTGCTAGTTCTAGAAACCACTCGTATTTATCTAGTGGCTCTTTATGTATTTCTATGATTTTCTCTCTTAGTTTCTCGTATCTATACTCTCTACAACCACCATCTAATACCTCGCCGTGTCCACTTGGTAGTATGAGGTTGTAGTCCATGTTGTATCCTGGTCTAGCAGGGTCTTCTAGGTAGTAGAATCCACGGGCTTTAACTGGAAAGTTGGTTATCCAGACCGGGCTGTTGTATTCAATTGCTATTCTAGCCTCGGCCTCGAATGGTAGTTCCTCACCGTGTCTGATATCAAATCCCTTCTTTCTGAGTATTTCTACTGCTTCATCATATGTTATCCTCGTGTATGGTGGTTTACTAATCTCGTTTTCTAACCTCTCGATTTCACTATAGTCTAATAGCTCACTGTACTCGTTAAGTATTCTACGTACTGTGTAGTAGAGTGCTCTCTCACCTAGTTTCATTGCTTCACTTATAGATATATCTGATGCCTCAATATCTACCTGTGTGAATTCTACGAGGTGTCTACCTGTATACTTGTTTTCCACGGGTTCTAATCTAATGTTTCTAGCCGCATAGAATATTCTATCGAGGAGACTAGCATACAATTGTTTATACATTATGAGACTACTCTGCAACTCGTATACTCCGCCATATAATTCAATACTTATCTTTCNNTACCAATTATTGGTGGTGGTAGTTCAATGAACCCGTTTTTCAAGAGGAAGCTTCTCAGGTTGTTTAGTACGAGGGAGTATACTAGTATAGACTTCAAGATACGTGGGTGTTTGAGGCATCTGTAATAGTGTTTTGTGTATTCTACTGGGTCTTCTGGGAGGTTGATTGAACCATGTTCTACTAGGGGGCCTGCTGGTTTATGTAGTACTCTCATTTCATGAATACATATTCTACCAGGGCCTACTATCTCCCCCACTACTTCTACTTGCGTCCCGCTCGGTATTTCTCCTATTTTCTCGTTGCTAATACAGTCTGCTACTACCTCGTAGAACCCATGTATATTCCACAAGAGGATTT
>DADP01000022.1:0-20732 GCA_002495025.1 Desulfurococcaceae archaeon UBA285 | reverse complement strand
TATGGGTTTACGAATAGATTGTGTTAAATGACATCCCTCTCCACCACGCTAAACAAATAACACTATAAGGGTTTTTAAACAAGTGTATTGTAGTAGAGTAGAACTGGTTTAATTAGTCAATGAAAAAACGTGATTAATACTAGTGTTATAACTAGTGTCAATATCGACGCTGGGACAGTATACTTGTATACTCTCGGCAACTCTGCTTTAAAGTACTTTGACGACATTACTAGGCAGGCATGTGCTGGAGAGAGCATTGAACCTATAAAACCACCTAGAAAGCCAATAGTGATATAGTTTGGATCAATTTGAATCAACCCCTTCAACGCGGGGAATCCAAGAGCTACAAATGTAAACTCGAAGCCGGTGGCGAAGACTATTGCTAGTGGTATAAGCAACATAGCTGTAAAGCCCTGACTAGACAGTAAAGCTACTAGGATTTCGGCGAGACGGGTTTTCTCAATTGCTTTTCCATACATTAACGATATAATTATTAGTGATATCAATGATGGGTCGAGCGCTCTTTTAACTGCTCTGAGTAGTATTCCACGTGGAACTCTATAGACTGCTATTGCAGTAGTGATTACAATTGCTAGTGCTATATATAGTGGTATACTAGCTACGAGTGACAGTATTGCTAGTAGGATAAAAGGCCATGTGTGTAGTAGTCCGCGTAAACCACTATTACTATTCCTCCAGTTATTCTTATCCCTCGTGATAGCAGTAAACACTATTATACCAGATAACAGTGATGCAAGTGCTATTGGCCAATTCCTCGATAATAACTCTGTATATGAGACGCCTAGTAGCGCAGATGCAATTATAATGTTTTGGTATAGCGGCCAAATAGTAATCCATATATGTCTAAACCAGAAGTTAGTAAATGTCTTCTTGTATGGATCCAACTCCATTTTAGTGTATACTGGGTCGATCATAGTGGCAGAAATATATGCACCGGCAGGCATGGGGAGCAATCCAATTATTGCAGGGATAGATACAGCTGCTGTTTTCGCGCCAATGTATTCAAGGGATTCAACCAGTTCTTTTGCCGCTCTTGTTTCACGGTAGATATTAGCAAGTATCATGGCGAAAACAAGTGACGCTACAGTATTAAACATTGTATAGTTGAGCGACTCTAATACAACGTCTACTACTCCAAAACCAAGTAGTGGAATAGAATACAATAGGAGAGAAACAAGTATAGCCAGAGCAACACTAATCCTCTTCAAAACCAATACCACAACAACCAATACACTTACAATAAACAAGTAGACCTGTATAAGCACGCCTAGACCACCCAGTCCAAGTAGTCTAATTGATTATACAAACAGCTTTTAACTCATATTGTCCAGTAGAACAACAAGAATTTTGAAAATCTAGATCTTTAATAATTACTCCACGAACTAGAAACTTGTAGTTTATCACAAAGCTCGACACTTATTATATTATGGGGATGTTATGTCCAGAGAAAATAGTTTGTTCATCGTTGACTATGATAAAGCAGCTAATATCGCGAAGATTCTAATAGATTTAAGACAAAACAACCCGGAATACAAACCCGAGAAAATCATGCCCGAATACCAATTACCAAGAAACATCAATGAAGGTAGTCGTGAACTCGCCCTCTACTACACCTATATAATTGCACTTGACTATATGACTGATGCAGACAAACTGTGGCAACAGGCCCGTGGAACATACGAACAACACCCTGAAATGTTTACACCAGAGAAAATCTTAGAGATTGATGAAAAAGAACTTGCAGTGTTCTTGAAAAACCTTGGTGCAAGATACTATATCAAAGCAGCTAGGGCATGGAAAGAAATATCCACAATACTTCTCAGAGACTACGGTGGAGACCCGAGAAACATTACCATTGAACCATTAACTATAAAGGAGATAAAAGAGAAACACCTAGAGAAATTCCCATATCTAAGAGGCGATAAACTCTCAAACTTCTACCTTCGTGTTATGGGCGAGAAGAAACTATTAAAAATCATGGATTTCAACGATTTAGATGTTGCAGTCGACATACATGTAGCTAGATTTACAATATATACTGGTGTCTTGAAGCCTAAAACACCTGTAACAGAGGTTGTATTGAATAATCAATTAAAAGAACTAGTAAAAGAAGCCTGGAGAAGAGGAGCTAAGAAAATTAGTATGGCTCCATGGATGCTCGATGAAGCAATATGGTATATAGGTAAAAACTTGTGTAGAGAGAAAAAATGTAGTGGATGCCCTATAGCTATATACTGTGATAAGAACATAGGTATAAAGGTTAAGAGTAGACAAAACAAAAAGAAGTTAAAATAATCATTTTTGTCGTCACCATCCTTGAATCTCTATGAAAAACCATTCAGTATAGAAGTTGCTATACAGGATTTTCTACATGTTGATTTTCTCTTGGTTTAATTACATGTAATAATATGTAGACCGCTATACTTGTAGCGAGCCATGTAGCTATTCCAATTGCGCCGAGGCCGCCTAAAACCTCTCTTTCACGTAGTGGTAGACTAGAAGCCACCATGGTTAGGTTCCACAATGCATTTATTGCTCCATGTAGTGATGCAGCTGGCAATACGCTTTTTCCTACTCGTGTTACTAGTAGGTGTGGATATGTAAAGGCCGTGGTTAGCAATGTAAATAATAATACTCCTAGATACCGGTTGACTTGGTAGTTGTGTCCCAGTAGTATTATCGCCGAGGCATGCCACAGTCCCCACAATACACCGATAATTATTGTATTCTTCAAGCTTGGATTACCACCTAGGAGATTGTAGAGGTATCCCCTCCACCCTACTTCCTCGCCAAGTGCAAACAACGCGTTAATAGTTAATGCAGCTGGATAAGCAAGTATTAACTGCATATATGCTGTTATTGTAGCTAAACTAACTATTTGTTCCTCGCTTAGAGATGTATTGGTTTTGCGTATTGCATCAGCAACTATGTTAATGTATTCATTGAAGTTGAATAATCCCATTGGCGATGCAAGAGCTACATATAATCCAAGGGCACTGTAAACCAGTATTGGCGACAACAAGTACAATAAAACAGCGTTTTTAGAGAGACCTAGATATTCCTTTAAACTCCTAGAAATACTCTCTCCATAGAGGCGTAGACATATTAGAACACTAAGCGTGACACTCCACATTCTCATGAAACCCCATAGAAATACAGGGAAGTCAAACCATGCTACAGCTATGTCTAGTATGAATGCTACAGTATAGGATAGAACAGTGAATACTAGGATTTTTATAATTGCATCTTTATTCAATCCATCCACCTACATGGTATAATACTACAATCTAGGGAAAATATTGTTTAATGGACTCTAGATATTACTGATTTCTCCATTGATTAACTCAACTACTTGCTTGATGTGTGGTTTTAATTCTCTGTGTATGTAGTGTGTTGCAATTATAACAATGCTTCCATTGCTCGCTATTCTTGCTAGGTCTTGTATTAGCAGGCTTGTTCTACTAGCATCTAGAAAAGTGAATGGCTCGTCTAGTGCTATTATTTCAGGGTTTAGGATTAGTGCTCTTAGAATACTTATTGTCTTTGCTTGTCCAGAACTCAATTTGCTAGCTGGTTTGTCCAGTATTTCTCTAAGCATGTATCTATCAATATAGTATTCTACTAGTGATTCGTCTACTCGTAGATCTCCTCTTAGCTTCAATCCGAGTTTTAAATTGTATTCCACGGAGCCTCTGAGTAGTATTGGTTTATCGTGGACATATACTATTCTACTCTTTAACTCTATTTGCCTACTCTCATCACTCAAACCCCAATAGTCGACTCCGTTTACGAGTATTCTACCTTTGCTTGGTTTTAAAATGAGTGATATTATTTTTAATAGTGTTGTTTTACCAGAGCCGTTGGGCCCTATTAATATGTATAATCCTGGATTTGCAAGCTCCAAGTTAATGTTTTTCAAGACGTAGGATGCCCCGTCATATGTAAACCACACGTCTTCTAGTCTAATCTCCATAATACTCGTTCACCCAGTAGTTTCAAGACTACAACTAGTGATACAGTTATAGATACGAGGATTAATCCGAGTTGAATAGCATACTCGTAGTTTCCAAGAGATGTCTGAATAGCAATAGCTGTTGTCAATACATTGGTATAGCCTTCAATACCACCACCAACTATTAATGCAACACCTAGTTCACCCATAGCTCTCGAGAAAGAGACCAGGTATGCTGATAGTAGGATGGGTGTTAGTTCTCTTAAGAGGAGTTTAAATACTGGTTTCTCCGTGCAACCCAGTGATAACACTAGTTCTCTAATTTTCTCTCTACGAGTATAGTAGTGTCTAAACATATATGTATACGCCATGGGGAATGCTACTAGAAACTCTCCTATTATAATAGCGTATGGTGTATAAATGAGTTTTAATGCGCCTAGTGGGCCCTTGGGAAAGAGCAACATGTATACTAGTAGACCAATAACAGTTGTTGGTACTCCTACAAGTGCCTCGAAGACGCTAGATACTATTTCAACGTATTTTCTTGAAAGCCTCGATATAATAGTGCTCAGTGCTATCGAGGACATAAATGCTATTAGTGCTGCTATTGACGAGATATAAATGCTTCTAATTGTCACTGTATAAATAGACTCCGTCATATCGCGTCCTCTCAATTAAATTAAGATTTATAGTTTTGTTAAAGCTTTCCATATTTCTCCAACTAATTCCTCGCGTCCACGAACAGGGTTTAATAAACCATTAAATCTCGATGCTATTAGCTCCTGGCCCCTGCTAATCAGGTAGTCTCTAAACTTGTATGCTATATACCATGTATATGGATTATCGCAAGACGGTGTTTTAGACAGGTATATTGAGTATACATTGACGAGGTATACTGGATCGGTCTTCAACACTACTAGGTTAACCAGCTTCCCCTCACTCTTTAATTTAGAGTATGTTGCAATATCAGTTAGTGTATATGCGTTTCCAAGGTTCTCGGCTATTATTAGTGCTTGTATCATACCCTGCCCTGTTTTCAAATACCATTTTCTACCCTCTGGGTTTAAACCAGTAGTATTCCATAATTGTATTTCCCTGATGTGTGTTCCAGAGTAGTCTCCTCTACTTACAAATACTGCCAGCCCCTGCTCGCCTGCAATATATATCCTCTTAAATGCCTCAAAGACATTTTCAGCACTGCTAATATTTGCCGGGTCGTTAGCAGGGCCTACAATAACGAACTCGTTGTATGCAAAAAACGCTAGTTTCTCAATTAACCCCTTCTCAATATACTGCAACTCTAGTGTGGGGGCATGGGTAAAGCCAATACAAGCAGAGCCGTCGGCTAGTAGTCTTAGTGTTTCACCAGAACCTCTAACCAATACGTCGAATTTAATGTTTAAACCAGTAATATTGTTGAAGTCGCTGAATAATTCCTCGAGTAGTCCAATTTGGTATAGAGATGTAGTCGTAGCAACCCTCACAGTATACTGGCTTGAAGTAACGCTAGAATAATTTAACCCGGTATAGAAGCCAGCTAGAAACATAGATGCGAGTAGAATAATCAATAAAGCATAAATAGACCTAGTCTTCTTCAATGCGTCCACCGAGTTGTAAACACATTATACTCATCTATGTTGAATTAGAAATTCGTACTAGCTAATAAATACAAAATGCATTATTTCAAGTACCCTACTGGGAGAGTTGATTCCACCTGTATGGTTTAATTAATAAACCTTGACTTGGATTACAAAGAGCGGATTGATTAAGAGTGAGAGTGAAATATAGTGGACTCAATAACAACGTTGTTGTTGTCAATAGGACTAGTATTTACAGCTGAAATTGGAGATAAAACAATGATATCTACAATTATACTTGCTCTTCAAACAGGTAGATTTATACAAGTAGTCGGCGCGTCTATTCTTGGTTTTACACTTGCAAATATTATTGCTGTCGTCGTCGGCTTTATTGCTAGGAGTATGGTAGACTTGTCTATATTGAAGATCCTGGCTGGAATACTGTTTATTGGAGTTGGATTCTGGATGATAATGGGTAAAGAGGAGGAAGAAGAAAAAACGAGTTTATATGGTGTACTAGCTGCATTCCTCACTGTTTTCCTCATGGAAATGGGTGATAAAACCCAGATAACTGTTTTCACTCTCTCTATGCTCTACGATAATCCATTAATAGTGTTGATTGGCGGTGTGTTGGGGTATGGAGTAGCCAATATATCTGGACTACTTGTCGCCAAGTATATTGAGGGTAGAGTAGACTGGTTGAAAATCAAGAAATATGCTGGATTGGTAATGGTGTTTATTGGTGTCCTAGTAGTAGTTGAATACATTCTCGGATATTGAGTCTAAACTAGGAGAACTTTAACTTCAATCTCTCTCCTTGTCTAACACCTAGTAGTCTACTCGCATCTCCTTTAAACACAGCTATCTCGAAGTAGCCCCATGAATTAATATAGCATGCTAGCTCTCCTTCTCTAACCCAGCTAAAACTAGGTACGTATTTACACTCGTATACTCTGCTATAATTTGAGATTTGTATACTACTCCACAGTGCTGGTTTTACTTGTTGTAGTAGTGACTCGTCAATATTTGTCATTATGTTTCCATATACATCAATGTATAGTATTGAGGCCTCGACAACCCTGTTTTCCAAGTCTACTCTTGGTTTTTCAATTTTCATTCTCACTATCTCGTCTGGTTTTAATTCCACTCCTATTTCTTCTAGTGGTATTCCACGACTAATCCATGCTGCTACTGGTGCAAAAATATCTCTACCGTGAAATGTTGACGATACTACTGGCAGTCTATACCTTGAATTCGACACGTCAAATACTCTTTTAATACCATCTATTTCTGCTAGTAGTGAGAGACATCCATTATCTGGGCCTACGAGGATGTAGTTGTTTGTCTCTATAACAATTGACTTCCTCTCCCCGCCGACACCAGGGTCTACTACTACAACGAATATTGTATTTCTGGGGAAATACCTTGCTGAAACAGCCAGCATTACTGTTGCTTCTAGTATATTGTGTCTCTCTACACCGTGTGTTAAATCAATTATTTCAGCGTCGGGGTTTATTGATTTAATAACTCCTTTCAAAACACCGACATATGGGTCTTTATATCCGTAGTCGGTCATTAACGCTATTATCTTCTTCACTTGTACACCACCATACTGTATTTTATTACTCCTTGATTCTAATAGTTATAAATAGCCGGGGATGGAGTCGATGGGCGGCCTGAATAATGATGATTGTTGACACGTTCGACCCGGCGTTCTACAGCCGATGATTAACAGCGGATAGCCTGATGTAAGTGATGATCCAGGTTGATATGAGGATTAATAAACCACTCGTATTAAACACTATATTGGTTTCTAGGAGAAAAGGTGTTGAAATTGGCATCTGGTATGGCGACGAAAACACTGCTTAAAAACACGTGGTTTTTGAGTAGTAGTGGATTCAAGTATGGATATGTATTCATCAATGGGTCTAGAATAGAAGACGCTGGTGAGGGAGACCCGCCGCCAGAATACGAGCTGGTAGAGTTAATGTATGACTTTGAGGGCGACGCGCTGGTAACTCATGGATACAGTGTAGTAGTAGACATTGTAGAATATGTTCTACGTGGATTAGACAATATTGATTTAAGTATATTTACACGTGAAGAACTGAGAAAACTAGCTAATGTTGGACTAGTAAACTCCTATATTAATGGTGTAACATTACCAGTTGCAATTACAAGCAAGCCAGAAGTAGTAGCTGATGTTGCACGTGAAAACATGATGAGAATAGCTTTAATTGTCGATAGAGGTACTGTCTCTAGAAACCCGTTTCTACTACTACTAGAAGTAGATAATGGAAAAGTATACTTTGAAGACCGTGTAATAGGAGAATACAACACGGTAATCTGTAAGCCGAAGACGATAACTAGTGAGTGTAGAATACTAGATACAAGGCAGTACGGCAATACAACAACCGCAATAGAAGAAGCATTTATGACAATAGGCGATGCACACAAAGCAATCGAGTTGCTAACTAATACCTATAGGTTGACAGGAGTAGATAGTGGATACATAGAGAAAAACAGTGCCTCAGACCTCATAATCCACGACATGAAAAACCCATTAAAGACACTACCACTAGTGAAAACAGCAAACATGGAGAAACTGGTTATGAGAGCCCAGCAACCAGACATTGTATTTATTGGAGGCGACATCTTCTACGACCATGGCGAAAACCTAGCTATACCAGTAGTAAAAATCCATGAAATAATCAAGAAGAGAGTAAAGTAGTATATACCTAGAGGAGTTTCCAACACTAATGTGGTTTGTGAGGAGTGGGCCCGCGGGGATTTGAACCCCGGACCTCCCGGTTATCAGCCGGGCGCTCCACCAAGCTGAGCTACGGGCCCTGACTAAAAATACTTATGGATTACCAGGGTTTTTAAATTAATACTATATTGACGGGTATTAAAACACAACTAGCTCAGTGAAGTCTCTCGTAGTGTCTTCTATTCTCTTAAGGTATATATTCTTTCCGGCGTGTATATATTGTATATGGGTGTATTGGTTTGAATGGATGGTGGGGTAAAGTACTATACGTTAACCTCACTAGTAAACAAGTCAAAGAGATAACACTGGATCCATCAGTATACCTCGAATACCTTGGTGGTAGAGGCCTCGCAATAAGGCTACTATGGGATTTAAACCCAATAGGAGTAGACCCGTTTTCACCATACAACCACTTGGTTATAGCTAACGGCCCCTTATCCTCGCTACCAGCTCCAAGTAGTGGTAAAATCCAGGTTGCAACTAAGAGCCCATTGACACTTGGATATGGAGATGGAAACCTGGGTTCAATGGCTAGCTTCCACTTGAAGAGAAGCGGGTATGATGCAATCGTGGTAACGGGTGCTTCGCGGAAGCCTGTATACCTGTATATTGAAAACGAAAAAGTAGAATTCAGAGACGCCGAGGACTTGTGGGGTCTAGACACGTTTACAGCTGAAGACAAGTTGATCAGGGAACACGGTAGAAATGTTGGAATACTATTGATTGGCCCGGCTGGTGAAAACCTCGTACGCTATGCAACTATAATATCACAGAAGGGTAGGAGTGGTGGTAGACCAGGCGTCGGCGCTGTAATGGGTAGTAAGAAACTCAAAGCCATTGTTGTAAAGGGCTCTAAAGAGCCGCCAATAGCCAACAAAGAAGAATTCAGGAAGATTGCTGAGGAAGCATATGAAAAAATCATGAAGAGCGACAACTACGACTTTTGGATTAGACAGGGTACAATGGCCACTATTGTCTGGAGCCAGCAAAACAGTGTCTTGCCAACAAGGAACTTTAGAGAGGGTGTTTGGGAGGAGTACGAGTCTATTAGTGGAGACTTAATGGAAAAGATCAAAATAGCTAGGAGGGGCTGTCCATTCTGCAATATGCAGTGTGGAAACGTAATACTAGACGACTCAAGCGAAGAGAGCGAGTTAGACTATGAAAACGTGGCAATGCTTGGAAGCAATATTCTCCTAAGTGATTTGAGACGTGTGGGAGAAATAAACAAACTAGCAGATAAAATGGGAGTAGACACTATAAGCCTAGGCAACTCACTAGGATTCTACATGGAGGCAAGTGAGAGAAAACTAGTCGAGGAGAAGTTAGAGTGGGGTGACTACAGAGAGATCAAGAGGTTAGTAATAGATATATCATATAGGAGAGGCCTCGGCGCATTCCTAGCAGAAGGAGTAATGAGAATGGCCCGCAGCCTCGGAAAAGAAGCACAAGAATTCGCAGTACACGTCAAGGGATTAGAAGTATCAGCATACGACTGCCACACGGCCCCCGCAATGGCATTGGCATATGGTACTTCTCCAATTGGTGCACACCACAAAGACGCATGGGTCATAGCATACGAGGTTAGAACAGACAGGTTTGGATATACGAGAGAAAAGGTTGAGAGAGTAGTCTTCCTACAAGACATGAGAGGTGGAATGTTCGAGTCGCTGACAACTTGTAGACTACCATGGGTTGAAGTAGGATTAGACCTAGAATACTACCCCAAGTTGTTGACAGCAGCTACTGGTGTAACATGGACACTAGACGACATTAGAGTAGTAGCCAATAGAATATACTCGTTGATCAGAGCGTACTGGATAAGAGAACACGGAGATTGGAGCCGTGAAATGGACTATGCTCCAATAAGGTGGTTTAAACACCCATTAACCAAGGGACCATACACCGGTATGAAACTAGACTTTGAGAAATACAATAAAATGCTAGATATGTACTATGAAATGAGAGGATGGGATGAGCGTGGAATACCAAGAAAGGAAACACTACAAAAACTAAAACTAGACTATGTAATACCAGTACTCGAGAAAATAGTTGAGTTAAAGTAAAACCATTCAACCACCACGATTACTACTTTTTACTCTTTTCTAATCCTATTTCTCTCTGGTTATAATAGTAGTAGAAAGGTGAATTGTAGAATTGACACTATGCATACAGGGGAGGGTAGCTTCTGGAATAGGTAGGGGAGGATATTTCGTCGAGAAATACAGTGGTTTATTTGAGGGGTTACTTGATGGTAAACCCTATCCTGGAACACTAAATATAGTCTTAGATAACTGCTACAACGAGGTGTTGAAGGGAGTGGAGCCAGTAATTATTAATCCACCAGAACCGGGTCTATGTAGTGCAGTAGCGTATAAGGGTTGGATTCGTGGAGTTAGAGTTGTTGTATTGAGGCCTCTTGCATCTAGACATGACTGTAGAGTAGTAGAGGTTGTAGCCAGTGTTAAATTAAGAGATTTCTTGGGGGTTAGAGATGGAGATTTAATTGAAATATGTATTGAGTAGAAAGACTACTTCAAGTATAGTTTATTCGCGACGTTGATAATGTATTCCTCGATATTTATTGTTTGAGATGCACACGAGCCAAATACTAGTTCTAGGTATTCTGGTCCCAGTAGGAATACTATACCCACTGCTATAATAACGAGTGATAGTACAGCCAGGGCGAACATGCCTGCTTTGAAATCTATTTTCTTCTTTGTTGTTATTGGTGTACCCAGTACTACTATGTAGAATAGCCTCATGTATGATAGTAGTCCAATAGAGCTTGCAATAATCATTAATATAGCGGCTACTGGATTATACTCGAAGAGTGCATTGTATAATAATAGTTTCGCTAGAAATCCAGGTAGTGGTGGAATACCNNAGGCCTGAGAGCTCGTTTATATTTCTACTACCAGCTATTTTAATAAATACACCAGTACTCAAGAAGAGTGTTGCTTTAGCTAGTGAGTGCATTATGATATAGTATGTAGAGGCTAGTAGTCCTAGTTCACTAATACACGCTATACCCATAAACAAATAGCCGAGATTCATAACAGTAGAATATGCAATCAACCTCTTTACATCTGTCTGAATCATCATTAGTAAACCTCCAACTAGTGCTGATAGAGCACCCATAACTACAGCTATTAGTGAAACTGTTTCTTTAACACTGTATAAGGGGTCGCTTATAGCACTCCAAGTAGCAATATAGAGGAATTTATAGAGTCCTACAATACCAGTATTTACTACGAGACCGCTTAACAGTGCCGATATGGGTGATGGTGCTGCTGGGTGTGCATCTGGTAGCCAGAAGTGGTTGGGGAATACACCGCTCTTTATACTAAAAGTCCATAGTGAAATACCCATTATTAACCCGAAGACAATATAGTGTGTTTCACTCGTTACAATCGGTATTCTCATTGAAAAATCTACTATGTTTAGTGTTCCATAGTAACTATACACTAAGCCCATTGAAAGCAGGTATAGTGCTGTACCAAGCGAGCCTATAAACGCGTATTTTAATCCTGATACAATAGAGTCTCCTCTGTGTCTATAGTACATTACAAGTCCATAACTAGATACACTTGTTACTTCTAGCATTACAAAGAGGTTGAATAAATCACCCGTGTATATAACGCCTAATAGTCCGCTGGCGTTTCCAAGTAGTAGTATTGTATACCATGGATAGCCATCATCTACAATATAGCTCACACTATAAATCATAATTAAGAGGAGTATAAACGACGTTACTAGTCCGAGCAGTGCGCTAAAGCGGTCTACAATATACGTTATACCTATAGGTGCAGACCACCCACCTGCTTTAAATACTAGTGGAGTGTCTAGACTATAGGCTTCTATTGATACTAGTAGTGAGAGTATAGTGGTTATAAATAGCCCTGTTATCCCCGTAGCCATTGCAATATATCTATTTCTCGATGCAAGATATACTAGTGGTGTTAGAAAACTTGTAAATGCGGGAATGAAGGGTATTAAACCAATTAACAACTCGATCATAAATCCCACCTCAATCAAATATTCTACTTGCAAAGCGCTCAAACTCCAAGCTTATACTCTCTCTTGCCTTTAATGGGTCTGTGGTGGATACATAGATCCAGTTGACGTAGAAGTAGTCGTTTTTCTCGTCTACTACTACTGTTCCAGGCGTGTTGGTAATAGAGCTCATTACGAGTAGTCTAGCATATCTTGAAACAGAGGCAACTGGTACTCTCACTATACCCGGCTTGATGTCCATAGTGATTATTCGTTTAACTACATCCATGTGTGCTCTGAGCTCTATTACTGTAATGTACTTTAGGAAATAGTATACTAGGTATAAGAGTCTAATGGGTTGTTTTAATTTTTCTTCGTCTTCTACAAGGTATTTTGCAGTTGTAATACTGAGTACTATTGATACTATTAGACCAGTGATTAGTGTTAGCGGCGCTATTGAACCAGTAAAAACAATGTAGATGGTAAACACCATTAACCATACAACAAGGTATTTCAACATTACTCTTCCACCCCACTCCTACTCAGTATTTCAATTATTTTCTTTGCGTCAGTAGTACCAGTTAATCTATATGATTGAATAATACCAAAAGCTATGAGTGCATTTGTTGCTAGTCCTATTACTATACCGGTTAATACTAGTGCTTGTGGAAGCGGGTCTGAGGCGTGTTTAACCATGTAGTCTATATTGCCCCCGCCTAGATCCTCGTATACTGGTGGTATAAGGGGGTGTGTAAAGTAGAAGCCTGCGAGGATTACAGCTATGAATACAGTGTCTGATAGTATTGTAAGCGAGATTAGTTTTTTAACTAGGCTTCTCCTGTATACTATTCCATATATTGCTATCAACGAGTTTAATGCTAGTACTACTACTATTAGAATATAGGATAATTCTTCAAGCACTGCTCTCACCCGTCTTGTAGGCTTCTTCGGGTATAGATAAGTAGAGTGCTATTGCAATAAAGCCAGAGGCTACTGCAATAGACTCGAATATATTGTATAGCGAGATACTACCACCTACTGGTATGCCGAGTATTTGTGTAGGATAGAACTTCTGGTTTGTAACTATTTCTAGTCCTCTCACAACGGGGAGTAGGGCTACTAATCCAATAGCTGTTAGTGCAAATCCTCTTAGAGCAACTAGTTTTGTACTAGTAACACCCTTTTCTAGTAGTGCATACATTGAAAATACTGGTATTATCAACATGGCCGCTACGGCTAGGGCAGAGCCGCCTGGAAATCCACCTCCAGGTGTTAAATGGCCGTGGAATGTAATAGCGGCTGATATAGTAGCTATTAGCAACGAGATTATCTTGGTAGATGTCTTCGAGAAGAGTGTTAGTCCTATAGGGGTTTTCGTAATTGTTTTCAAGGTTACTCTAAATATTGCTAGTCCACCAACTATTGCCAGGTATAATACTAGTGTCTCGTATATTGTGTCTAGTCCTCTATAATCCCAGACTATTGCTGCGACTGCTTCTGGACTGCCAGTATCTCTAATAGTATTGCTGACATAGTATACTGCTAGTTCTTTTAATCCACGTGGAACTGGTATGTCTAGTAGTAGCGAGGCCGCTATGGATACACTGAGGGCGGATACAACTAGTAGTATTAATACGAGTATTCTAGTGTTCACGCCCACCACCCTCGAATCTCTCTGTTTTACTAATCACGAAGAGGATTAGTGCAGAGTATAATCCAACAGAGACTGTTACATATGTCATTACAATATCCGGCGTAGACATTGATTGTAGTAGTATAGCGTAAGATATACTCTGACCAGCTGAGAATACAACTGCTTTCAACAAGTCTCGCTCTGTAACAGCCATGTAGACGAAGACAAGGCTTAGTAGTGAGGCAGTTATTAATAATATAATGGGTAGTATCATTTCGCCTCATCCTCTGCAAGGTGGTCTACAACGGGATTCCACTCTACGCTTTTTGATTTATGAGCTGCATATGCTAGTACATGGCTTCCAATAGGCGCTACGATTAATAATAGAATAGCTGTTACAAAAGACGCGCCGGCAATAGCGTATCTACCCGGTAGTTCTGGTAGCCCCAGAGCCATTAGTGAAATACCAATTAGTGGTAGTACAGCTCCATATATAGCGCCAATGGTTGCAGCGTGTAGTCTAACATAGAAGTTTGGAAATCTAACTAGTCCAATAGCAGCGATCAAGTCGAATACACCGCCAATAATGAATAATGCGCTTCCAATCCAGAATAATACTGGCTCGATCAAACTCCCACCTCGCGTGTAACCAGGTATTTAGACACGTAGACGTCGAGTAAGTAGACCCATAAAGCAAGCATTATGGGTGGAGCTATGAGAAACGATGTTCTATGATATAGTGCAAGAGCCATTAGAAACACTGCTAGGTCATAGGAGAGCGAGTCAGCAGCGAGAACCATGTCTGGGATTGTTGGACCTCTAATCAACCTATACGAATATAGAATCATAGCGGCTATATACAGTGGTGCTCCAATAAGCACAACTAATTCAGCGTATTCAATCAAGCTCTCAACCAGAGTTTACTTTAATGGGGCCTGGGATATTTAAACATCACAAATATATATTTCTCAATCCCACCATAGAGACCCAGAGAGATAGAAATAAATTAATCAATGTTTTTCTCTATAGGTGAAATAGAGTTAAAGGAGTGCTTTTATGAGGAGTAAAGCTGTTGAAATAAAGAATTTCACAAAGAAATTTGGTGGTTTTACAGCAGTTGATAATTTAACACTCGACATCTACGAGGGGGAAATATTCGGGCTACTAGGCCCCAATGGCTCGGGCAAGACAACAACACTTCTCACAATAGCTACTGTTTACAAACCGAGTGGTGGAGACATCTATGTATTTGGACACAGTGTTACACGTGAAGACTACGAGGTTAGAAAACTAGTTGGTATAGCGTTCCAAGACCCGAAGGCCATGTGGATTGATAAGCCAATAGACCTATTGAAGTGGCATGCTAGAGTAGTGGGCTACTCTGGGGAAGAGGCAAAGAGAGTTGTAAGAGAAGTAATGGAGTTGCTTGGATTATGGGAGCACAGAAACAAACAGTTCTACCAGTTGAGTGGTGGAACAAGGAAAAAAGTTGAACTAGCAAAAGTATTAATTCAAAAACCAAGAGTTGCAATACTCGACGAGCCAACAGCACAAGTAGATGTCTTATCTAAACATGCATTATGGGATGTAATCAAGAAACTACGCGATGAGGGAACAACTGTTATACTAGCAACAAACGACATGTTTGAAGCTGAAAGGGTTTGCGAGAGGATTGGTATTATATACAAGGGTAGGTTGAGGGCGCTGGGAACGATAAGCGAGTTAAAAGACTCTATTCCCAGTGGAGACGTAATAGAAGTGCAATACGAAGCGTCGAGTCTACCAGGCGAGTTGTTGAGAGAACTAGAGGTCTACGGTAAAGTAAAACACGAAAGCAATAGGATTACTATATATGTGGAAAAAGGCGAAGAGAAAGTAGTAGATATTGTCGACTTGTTTAAAAAGAGAGGTGTTCGAATAAAGAAGATTATGGTTAAAGAGCCAACACTAGACGATGTATTCACATATATTACTGGTGCTAAACTACGAGGTGAAGAATAGGGTGTCAATGCTTAGAACACTACTCGTTATTGCTTCATGGGACTTAATAAAGCTGAAGAATCAAAAAGTATTTATTGCTATGAGGTGGGCTTGGTTCACTGTTCAAATACTGGTTTTTGCACGTGCAATATCATATATTGTCTCTCACAGTGTAACCCAGTATACTGGTGGAGTAGACTACTACCACTTCTACATTCTCGGAGTATACACTACACTCCTATACTCTGCGAGTATTGCGAGAGGCTATATGATAGCAGATGAATTCGATGATGGAATAGTTGAATACCACCTCGCACTACCAGTTAAAAGAAACATACTCGCAGTTGGCAGGGTTATTGGTAGTAGTATTTCAACTATTATATTTACGTTTCCAATGATGATAATAGTATACATGGTGCTCGGCGTCCGCGATATACTAGCTATACTGGTATCGCTAGTCTCTGCGCTTGTTTTCTCAATGGGTGTTGTATCATTTGTTATAATGATTGTTTTCACTGTGAAATCAACAGACCTCACTGATATAATAGTAGGAGCTATTGACGCGCTACTAGTGAGGCTTAGCACGGTTTTCTACCCGCTACCAGTAATAATGGCTACTGGTATAGCACCATACTATATTGCTGCACTAGCAAATCCCATCTCGCACATGGCTGACTTCCTTAGAATACTATTGTTTCCCGAATACTACCTTGTAGTACAGCATGGATTATGGGCTTCATTAGTGTATTTAATAGGCTTCTCTATGGGCTTGCTTATACTTGCTATTGAATACTATGAAAAGAAGCTTGAAGCTGGTGGGTGGAGGTAATGGTGGGCCTTAGAGAATTCGTTTTACAGTCATTTATTGTTTCTCAGAGGGATTTAAAGAGGTTTTTTATGAATATCTACTGGCTGGCTGGTCAAGTAGCAATGAATATTGCTGACTTGGTTATATTTGGATTGATTTTTAGGGGTATAGTAAACCCTGTGTTGATACCAGACTACATCAAGTTTATTACTCCAGGTATACTCTGCCTCTCGATTTTCATCTCGTCTTTTACTATTGGGAGAGAAGTAGGTGTAGAGTTAAGGAGAGAGGTTACACACTACCTTGTATCTCTACCTATTACACGAGGAGCACTTGTTGCTGGGAGAATACTTGGCGGGGTATTGAGGGGTTTTGTATACCAGTTCGGGTTTATAATACTAGCTGTTTTAATAATGGGTCTGCCCACGCTGGATAAGTGGTTGTTGATTCTAGCTACCTCGCTACTACTTGCAACCACGATGTCTAGTATTTCTATTACTGTTTCAACGCTTACACGGGATTTTAATTTACAGGCTGCTATTAGATCACTAGTATACTTCTTATTCTTCTTCGTATCAAACGTGTTCTATCCAGAAAAGGCAATAGCTGTGAGGCTGGGCCCAGCCGCTCCACTAGCATACTACTCGCCTGTCTCAATGGCTGTTAATATCTACAGGTATAGTTTTGGATATATCCAGCAAGTAGACTTATTGTTTAATCTAGGTGGACTAGTAGTATGGTGTATATTTGGATTGCTACTAGCATACAAGCTGTACATTAGAAATCTCACTAGGTAGTATATTTAAAACCCGTGATTGAATACATAGTAAGAGAAGACATCGTGGTTTCACAGGGGTGCTTAGATATGTCTACACAGAAACAAAAGAAAACAAGAGAGAAACTAAGTGTTCCAGAAGAGGTTTCAATGAGGAGTCTAAACGACCTTGGAGAAGTACTCACCAAGCTCAAAGCAGAAGTAGAAAAAGGAAATGTTAAATACATTACTCCATACATGCTTGCAACAACATATAACATCACTATAAGCGACGCCAAGAAAGTATTGAATGAAGCAGTTAAACAAGGATTTATGAAGCTATATAGTGGTGGAAGAAGAGTTAAAATCTACGTACCAGCCTAGCAGAATTCAATAGAGTGTAATACACTTTATTGTTTTAACTAGTCTCAGGACAAAACAGCTTTCTATCCCCCTGCTCTCCTCGCAGTCTCCGAGTTCAATGCCATACACAGTGGCATAGTAGATATTAGTTGATTAAACAACAATGTATATCAAGGTGGTGTTTACGCCTAGACGTTGTATGCGGCAGTGGCGTAGAAGACTGAGCTGTATGGAAGGCGCCGAGTTGAAAATGGTAGAAGAGCTATTCTATATCCCAGTAAAAACAACCAGCCCGGTGATTGCAGACTACGTAGAAATATATGATTACGAACTAGAAGCATTTAAACTAGTCCACTATGATGGATTAACCACAGATGAAGCAGCTGTTAAAATGGGATTGTCTAAAACAACATTTTGGCGTATACTAGAGCAAGCCAGAGTTAAAATAGCAAAAGCACTAGTAGAGAGAAAACCACTTAAAATAACTCCTTCTAGGAGAGAGGATTTACTCCAGCAGAGTTAGACCCTGTCCATTTGAAACATGTTTCACTCTGAGTGAATACTGTTTATAAGGGATTTTGAAACATGTTTCAAATTGGTGGTAAAACATGCCCTGGTGGAAGCACTGGCCTGGTCGTGGACCATGGAGGCACCTACCGTCTTGGGAGAGGCCTGGATGGATATATGGAAGAGGATGGTGTTGGAGCTGGATTAAACCACCAAGTAGAGAAGACGAGATTAGATATCTCGAGGAGTTAAAGAAATACATTACCGAAGTTGTATTAAAAGAAATTGATCGCAGACTCGAAGAACTAAGAGGAAAGTAGGAGGCAACCACTATGGAGTCTAGTGAAACAACTGTAATTGCTATTCCAGTAATCAGTGTTCGTGGAGAATACTATGTAAGCCATCATTTCGGTAGAGCACCATACTATGCCATTGTAGAATTAGGTAGAAGTGGATACAGGCGCATAGAGATACTGGAAAACCCTTCACCAAACCATGTTCACGGACATGGGAGAGGAGGTTCACACATTGTAAAACTCATAGAGTTGTTTACACCTAGAAGGGTTTCCAGTGTAGTAGTCTTGGGGATTGGTCCGGGTGCATACTATAGGCTTAGAGAACAAGGAGTGAGAATATATTATCTACCAGTAAAACCAGGAGAATTAATACCGCTATCCAGGGCGATAGAAGCATATTTGAATAACCAAGTAGAAGAAGCATTAGAGCCAAGAGAACTAGATTAGTATACAAGTATAAAACCCAGTCCCCACTAGTAGATTTTATTGGAGCGGCGGTCGTCTAGCCTGGACTAGGACGCCGGCCCCCCAAGCCGGAGATCCCGGGTTCAAATCCCGGCCGCCGCATTTTCTTCTTCATTTATTTTAAGACCCTGTATATACAATAACTAGGTAATAGTGGACTCTAGAGAGGTGTTTTACGTGAAGACCCGGGTTATTGACACTGTTAAAGCAGCTGTAGTTGCTGGATTATATGCTGGATTAGTATACGCGCTTGCACCAATTAGCTTCCAAGAGTTTCAAATTAGAGTAGCCGATGCACTATTAATACTACCATTTCTCGACTACTTCGGCTTCCCCGCTGTGATTGGACTGGCTATTGGCTGTGCTATAGCTAATCTAGCATCTCCCTTCGGCGTAGTCGACATAGCGTTTGGCTCTTTCGCCAACCTCGCGGCTGGTTTAATAGCTTGGATTATTGGAAGGAGGAGTAAGAGTATACCTGCACTTATACTTGCATCTATACTTGAAGCGCTCGCTGTATCTCTTGTTGTCGGGTATTTCGTATTATACCTGTATGGTGGTATACCAGATATACTGGTAGCAATAGTGGGCGTGTTGGTTGGTAGCCTGGTTAGTATTAGTGTCTTGGGTGTTTCACTAGCGTTATTCCTATTGAAGAGGCTGGGTATAAAGTGATAAAACTAGAAGATGTAACAGTAGCGGTAGCTGGAGAACCAATACTCCGAGATATAAACCTCGAGTTTAAACCGGGATTACACCTTGTAATAGGGAGGAATGGTTCTGGTAAGTCAACGCTGTTAAAGACTATTGCTGGACTAGTAAAACCCGTTAAAGGCCGTGTCTTAGTGTATGGACGCGACATACACAGTCTCACGAGGCGCGAAGTAGTCAAACTGGTTGGCTACACCTGGCAAAACCCCTATGCTGGATTTGTAGAGGCGAGTGTTAGAGATGAATTAGAGTTTACTAGGAGAATTACTGGTGTAGAATTAAACAAAGAGATAATAGAGCTACTCGTACCAAAACACTTAATGGATAGAAACCCGTTTACTCTCAGTGGCGGCGAGGCCAAGCGTGTTTCACTTGCTTCTATCTTGGCATTAGACCAGCCAGTATGGCTTTTAGACGAGCCATTTGACTTCCTTGATACTAGTGGTGTAGAAGCTGTCATTAAATTGATATTTAGAGGAGTAGAGAAGGGTAAAGTAGTGATTGTTGCAAGTGCTAATATGGCCTACCTCCACGTCTTCCGCGACAGCCGTGTAGTCTTGTTGTCGAGGGGCGTGGTTACTTTTGAAGGCGATTTCAAAGACCTCTCGTTGAGTATACTAGAAGAACACGGTGTTCCAACAAAGACATTGATGTGTGGTTGAATTGCTCGAAGAAGTATTCCAGGCGAGGACGAGGAAGACCATACTACACGATTATAGAGCAGTATACTTTAAACTATTATTGATAATACTCGTTATTGCATCACGATTTATATCTATACACCTCGTACTCCTCCTACTCTTCGTTGATACGCTGATACTCTTATACATTGGTGTTAGGAGAATACTACTCGCCACGTTTACTACATGGGTTTTTCTAGCACTATTAATAACAAGTAT
>DADP01000008.1 GCA_002495025.1 Desulfurococcaceae archaeon UBA285 | reverse complement strand
TTCTTCACATTGAGTATATATCTATCCATATACTTCTTCATATCCAGCCCCTCAAAAAGTTCTCTTGCACGCCAGCGATAACAATAATCATTACTACCGTAGTACTCTCATCTATCGCGTTTTTAACACAGCCTGTTCTCAAATGAAATTCGTTTCAAAGAGGATTTCATCTAGAAGCTTCCTGACTTCACTGATTTGTGGTAGTAGTTCTGTATTTTCGACTAGCTCGTTGATTATAGTTGAGAGCTTATTGATTTCCTCTTCTAGCTTGTTTACTTTCACGGTGAACTCGTCTACTCTTGCTTCTAGCTTATCTACCCTGCGGGCTAGTTTTACTACTTGCTTGATTCTACTTCTTGGGTTTTTGAATCGCGATACCGCTTCGTGTACTTTATAGATATTGTTGCGTTGTTTGATCCAGTAGAGTAGACACGTCTTGCTAGTCTTGTTGTGTTGGTTGGAGTGGTAGGGTTGTTCCAGTGCCTTGTTTGACTGCTTTTTCGTATACTAGTTTGGCGACTATGACGTCGTGTACTGCTATTCCTAGTAGGATTGTTGCTTTTCTTGGCTTGTTTCTCAGGTGCTCTATTCTCTTGGTGCATATGTCTCCCATGTCTAATTCTATTTTGCCGGGGTAGTTTTTGAAGTATGGGCCTTTTGCCCTGGTTGCTTGGTATTGTTGTTTATCGTCTACTACGAAGACGTCGGCTGTGTTTACTACTTCTTCTTTGAGGGCTGCATCATAGTCTACTGCTATGACTAGAAAGTCTTTTTTTCAAGTCGTCGAGGCCTATAAACCTCCTTGGCTCCTCCGACATAGTGGTAGTTGTGACTACTACATCGGCGTCTCTCGTAGCACACTTGTAGTCTCTACATGGGACTAGCTCTACACCCGGACACTTAGACCCCATATCCATGATATACCTTTCTATCTTTTCTGGTAATACGTCGTAGACATATGCCTTCTTAAACTCGAGTACTTCTCTCAGAGCAAGTAGGTGTATCCTCCCCTGGACGCCGAGCCCTATTATACCAATACTCTTTGTTTTCACAGGGGCCAGGTATTTCGCGGCGACACCAGACGCTGCTCCCGTGCGAACCATAGTAATCCATGTAGCATCCATTACAGCTATGGGTATACCAGTAGACGGGTCGTTGAGAATAATCAAGCCCTTTATATATGGGAGGCCCCTAGCCGGGTTTCCAGGATACCCAGAAACCCATTTAACACCAACAGCGTCTACTTCACCACCAATATAAACCGGCATTGCATGAATAAACGCGTTTTCCTCGGGTGAACACCCAGTTTTGGAGGAAGTTCAACCCGGCCCTCGCCTTTCAATCTAAACCCTTTCTCAACTGCATCAATAACCTCTCTAAGAGCTATGTTTAGAGACTCGATATCCCTTCTACTCAAATATAGGATCTCCACGAAACCACTCTACCCGTATAGGAATTCCACGTTTTTACTTAATATGTTTTTACCTTATGCTTTCTACATCAACGGTAATGACTTGCTTGTAGTGTTAGCTATTGTATTTTTATTCTCTACTACTATTCACTCTTCTGGTATTGGTGATTAGTGTTTATGAAGGTGGTTAGAGGCTGGCGTGCTGTTTTACTAGCTACCACACTGGCTTCTTTTCTCACACCGTTTACTTCTTCATCTATTGCTATTGCTCTGCCATTAATGGCATCTGAGTTTGAAATCTCACTTGCTAGTGTTAACTGGGTTGTAAACGCGTTTTTAATACCGCTTGCTTCAACTGTTCTCGTTTTCGGTAGGATTAGCGACTGGCTTGGTAGGAGTAGGGTTTTCAAATTGGGTCTTGTATTGTTTACTATTTCATCGCTCGCTGTTTTCACTGCTCGTGGATTCACAGACTTAATGGTTTACAGGTTTATACAGGGATTGGCAGCTGCTATGATTACTAGTACAGCTATAGCAGTACTGGGGGAAGTTGCTCCGAGAGAGCGGCGTGGATTAGCTATTGGCTTGAATACTATGGCTGTATACCTGGGTTTAAGCACTGGGCCCTTGCTCGGTGGTTATTTAACTAGTTGTTGTGGGTGGCGCTCACTGTTCGCGTTTAAAACCCTGGTATCACTACTAGCACTACTAGTTGCATTGAAGACAGTGGAGTCTAGTAGAACAGTGTCTCCTAGACCCAGTATCCCAGTATTGGTGTTTACAGCTACTTCGATAAGCATGATTATTTATGGAGCATCAAACCTCAATAGTCTAATTGGACTCGTAGTAGCGCTCACTGGATGTATCTCGCTGTCCACTGTACTCCTAGTAGAGCGGTGGAGTAGTAGGATCCTCCATTCAAAACTATTTAATACGAGGATAATAGCGGCTGTTGTAGCTACACTACTCAATTACAGTGCTACCTACGCGCTGACAGTACTGTTAAGCAACTACCTCCAGAAACTACGTGGTCTACCGCCGAGCGAGACTGGTTTAATACTGAGTATTCAACCAGTAGTACAAGTATTATTATCGCCTATTGCAGGGTTTCTAGGAGACCATTATAATCCCTCAATAATAGCGTCCACGGGCATGGCGGTGATAACAATTGGAGTTTATAGTCTAACACTACTGACTCCTGAAGCCCCTCTAACACAGTTATACCCGGCATTGATAATACTGGGAGCTGGTTTCGCGTTCTTTGCATCGCCAAACACTACAGCTGTATTAAATATGAGTCCACGAGAAGCATACGGCTCAGCAAACGCGTTACTAGCAACTATGAGGTTTCTCGGGCAGGCCCTAAGCATGTCAATAATAACCACTATAATGACAATACAGGAAGACCTAGCACTAGCAGTAGAGACCTCACTAGTAATCTACGTATTCCTCTGTATAGTGGGAACCCTTCTATCACTAATCCCCATTGTAAAAAAGAATAGTGAGTAGAACAAGCAGTTGGAGGAATTAAGAAAAATACAAAAATAATAATAACAATGAAGATAACGAACTTAGCTAGGAAGGACAATTAATTGAGATTAAAAATTGGTGGGTAATTGTGAAGATTGCTTTGATTCGTAGAGAGTATATTACTCACCTTGATGGTGTTAATAGATTTATTGCCTATCTAGCAGAGGGTTTTATCAAGCTTGGCTACGAAGCAACTATTTTTAGCTGGTGTTACCAGGGGGTTGAACGAGAGAAACTCGGCGAGTGGTTTAAAGAAATGCACGGTCTCGACTCCCCTATACCCATACACACATTGAAACAAGAACCGTGTAGAGGAGACCCATGGTTTAAAATGGCTTTTGATTGGTTGACAAAAGGTTCTAAACTCCTCTCAGAAGAAGGCTTCGATGTAGCTATAGTCAACGGCATTATACCCCTCATGTTTAAACCCAAAATTGCTGTAAGCCATGGTTTTACCCTAAAAGTAGGATGGTTCTACGAAATACTCGTGAGAGAGTTGTATAGAAGGTATGATAGGATAATTTGTGTTAGCTCTAAACTAAGAGATGAGACTAAGACAAGACGCAATATAGACTGCACGGTGATTCCACTCCCTCTAAAACTAGAGCTTTTCAAACCCTTAGAACCTGGTGAGAGAGAAGACATAATTATACATATTGGTACTAGGCCTGTTAAAAACCCCCAGATTAGCATAGAGGCTGTAAAAATACTGAGAGAGAAAGGCTACAACGTTAAACTCGTAGTTATCGGACCCCCTGCAACACTACCACGAGTTGAAGGCGTCGAGTACAAGTATGCTATAAGTGAAAAAGAAAAACTAGAACTTCTATGTAAAGCAAAGGCTCTCATACTGCCCTCAAGCTACGAATCGTTTTCCTATGCATCTCTAGAAGCTACAGCTTGTGGAACCCCCGCAGTAGTCTCTAACGCTACACCGGAAGAAGTCGTAATCGATGGCTTCAATGGTATAAGGGTTAATAGCTTCAACCCAGTAGACTACGCTAATGCCCTAGAAAAACTCCTAGGAAACCATGAGTTATGGTTAAACCTCTCAAGAAACGCCTTGGATTTCGCGAGGAAATATAACTATATTGAAATAGCGAGAAAGTACATTGATCTCATCAAGGAGATATTATGAGAGCAAGAAAGGCATTACTAAGGAATTAATAGAAAGCTTAAAAACAATCCATAGCTTCTACTTCGAGTTTAATGGGAGATTAGAGGTCCTAGTAAAAACTTACAAAGACCTTTAAAACCTATACCACGCAAACTACTCGTTTAACCTACAAGTACTTTTTAAGACAGTGAAATAATAGAATTACTAAGTGATTTCTTCATCTATAAATACACTGAAAGTAGGGAGGTATTAACTAAAAATATTTTTATTTAACCCCTTGGATTTAAACGGGCTGTGTTGCTGGTGAGGGTGTGGTGCTTTGTAGTTTTCTCACTGTGGACCCTAGACCAGCGTATAGTAGTATCCATGCTATTACTGCAAGTATTGGTATAAAGAGGCCTATTATGAATAATACTCCGGCAACAAGGTATAATGTATCTTGGTATTTGTCTTTGAGTTTGAAGCACAGTATTATAACGCCTATGGTACCCAAGAATACGAGTATTAATCCAATAACAATTATTAAGAGGCCAATAAGGACTAGTGTGAGTATAGCGCCGATTAATAGTAGTATTAGGCCTCCTATATATCCAATTCTAATGAGTTTTGCAGCAGTTGAGAATTCGGGATAGATATCCGCGAGGTTCTTTACTCCTGGAATAAACTCTCTGTATAGTCCTATGAGTGCAATTATAACTCCAACTATAATTAAAACAACAAGAGCAACATCACCAGCTACGAGGCCTTCAAGCCCATCCATAGCACCCATTGCTAGAATACTCGTAATTCCAACAAGAATAGATATTCCCAGGAATATCCATGCAATAAATACTAGTAGTACACCCTTCTTCATGCGCTGTAAGGCATTTATTTCTTCAAGACTACGAGGGCTTTGAGGAATTGCTATATCGCTCATAGTAATACCCCAAGTAATAATATATGCCTTTACATTTATAAATTTAAATAATAGAACTGTTAATTCTCATGTAACCAATACAGCTTTTATAGATTATTACTTACATAGATATTTACACATGTTAAAATCCTAGTTGACTAGTTTCATCACAGTGTAGCTTAGAGACTTGTGATTAGCAAAGTAGTTTTAGGGATCTACTGTATCAAACCTAGATTACACTAGTAGCTCAACAATTAAAAGCACTCTTGTTTCAAAAAGAGCCTGCTAGGAATACACGCTGTATTTTTAACTCCAGGGTTTAAACGGGTGGCTGTATTGGTAGTTGTGTAGCTTCTAGTTTTCTTATTGTTTTACCCAGTGCTATGTATAGTAGTATCCATGCAAGTACTTCGAGTATATGTATGAAAATACCTACTATGAATAGTATCCCAGCAACTAAGTATAACGTGTTACTGTATACATCGTTGAGTTTAAAACACAGTATTACCACTCCTATAAAACCTATAATTAGAAATACCATTCCAACAAGGATTACAAAGACACCTATAACGACTAGTATTAATGGAATACCAATTAAAACAAGAAGTAGTCCCACTATATATCCTAATCTAATGAGTTGTGCTGGAGTTGAAAACTCGGAGCGGACACGCGCCAACCCCGTTACTCCAGGAATAAACTCCACGTAGAAACCAACTAGTGCAATAACCACTCCAATAACGAGTAAAACCAAAGCAACTACTACACCGGGTGGAATACTAGTAAAGCTGGGTGGGCCTCTTACCCTAATAAAACCAGGTATTGATACAATAAAACTAGTAAATACTGTAGCAACAGCAACAACCATTATCAACCATGCAATAAGCAGATACAAAACACCCCTCCTCATCCGCCGCAAAGCATCAATCTCTCCAAAACCAGAACGACCTTGCATAACTGACACGTAGGACACTACAACACCACCGTAAAATAATCAGCATATCAAAACTATAAAACTTATTCTCAGCAATAGCGATATATTGACACCATGGAAAACAAGTTCACTAGATGTATGAGTGGATAAGTTTTCCACGAAGAATAATACAATAGGTTCTAGGGAGGAGACTTAAATGTATTTTACTTAGAGACTTGTTAGAGAATAATAATCAAGGTTGAGTTAGAAACAAAAAGCGAGGTTTAACAGCGTGAAGACCTCTGTAGTAATACCTCGTGCCGTAGGCCTCCCGAAGGGTGTCCATGACCTCCACGTAGAGTGGTCAGTGGCCACAATGAAGCGTGGAGCCGAGACACAACCCGTCCCAGGCAAGACCCACCACGACCTAGGACGGGAAACGGTAAACATATACCTGTGTCTTGAAAGCATCTATCAGTAGTGTGTTTTATTTATTATTTTGGAATATAATAGTATGCATGGTTAACTATATGTAATTTGGAGAACCCGACTATTATGGGGGTATCTCTATGAGAATAGCAGTACTCCACGCATTGTTTGATATAGCTGGCGGTACTGAGAAGCTGGCGCTGGAGTTGGCTAGAGCTCTCGATGAGCTCGGCTACGATGTTGAAATATTGACTTTCTATAGGGATAGAAGCATCTTGGAGAGGAATATAAACCTCCTCGCCCCCGGACGCAAACCCAGAGTTGTGGCTAAACCAGTTCCGTTGAGTTACCGCTTCCTCGATGTTCTAAGCCCAGGGAGATTTGTGAGGCTCAAGCGGCTACTGGCGATCAAGTCTTCACTAAAGAACGTAAAGAAAGAACACAGCTACGACTTAGTCTTCGAGACATGTAGCAACACGCCTCTAAACGTAGACGTTTCCTACATCCACTTCCCAGTGAAAATTATTGCGTCTCAGAGGCTCGGTAAGAGCTTTGCTTACAGGCTATACCACTCCATCGTCGAACGGTATGCCATGACGATCGAGGGTGAACCAAGACTGGTGTTTACTAACAGTTCTTGGACAGCTAAAAAGATACTTGAAACCTATCCAGAGTTCAAGGGAAAGGTTCACGTTCTCTATCCCACAGTCGACATAGAGTACTTCAACGAGGTGGCAGATAGAGACAGGGAAAACCTAGTCGTCACCGTCTCAAGGTTTACCCCTGAGAAAGGACTTGATAAAATACTCGACGTTGCGGCGAAGATGAGAGATTATAAATTCGTGCTTGCCGGCTCAGCCGAGCGATACTCCAAACCCGTGCTTGAGGATATCGAGAGGCGGGTTGAAAAAGAAGGTTTAGACAACGTTGAATTACTGGTTAACACGCCACGAGACAAGCTAAGAGAGCTACTTGGTAGAGCAAAGTACTATTTACACCCACCATACGCCGAGCACTTTGGTATAGCAGTAGTCGAGGCTATGGCTGCTGGTTGTATACCCATTGTCTATAGGGATGGCGGGGCATGGTTTGACATCGTGAGTAGGGTTTCGGATATACTAGGCTATAGTGATGTAAACGAGGTTCCCGGGATTATTAGGAGGATTGAGAGTGATAGAGTGCTCTACGAGGAGTTGAAAAACAAGAGTATTAGTGTCTCCAAGGAATTCAACTACGAGAGGTTTAAGAGTGAACTATCAAAGTACATGAACTACCTACTAGAAACTCGTATTCATAGTTGATAATGCCTATTCGAGTAGATATATTTGTCTTAACTCTATAGTTGTCAATAATGTTTTCTTGAATTATCTTGAGGGTTTCCTACTGGCGTTGGCTTACTAGTGTGGGTAGAAGACTTGTTATTGGTGTATACGGGCTTGCCGAGCATAATGATAGATATGTCAACTTTGCTGAATACCTAGCTAGAGATAATTTTGACTATTGCATGATGGATTTAAGAGGTCATGGTAGAACAGTCGAGAAAACAGAGAAGAGCTGTGTAGATGGATTGGAGGATTTTATCTAGCTATAGGAATAGCTATTAGGTGAACTCTGTATACTCTGGCATTAAACTGAGGCAATTTATTCTTCTAGGTGGGTCTATCGAGTTTCACTGATTTAACGAATATATTGTTTTTCATATTGTTTCTATATATTGTTCAACACCCGCAATTACAAATGAAAGCCTCGTCCTTTAAGGCGGGAAGGAGGCCAGAGATATATTGATATAGAGGACTCTGAGAGCGTATTGAGAGCTATTAGAACAACACCGCCGAATCAGCCAATAGCTCTTATACTATACACGCCTATAGGACTTGTATTAGCGGCTTCACAAATAGCTATGGCTTTAAAGAGGCATCCAGCAGGGAAAATAGTTATTATTCCACACTACGCTATGAGTGGTGGTGCATTGATAACACTAGTAGCTGTTGAAATAATAATGGATCCAGATGCTGTTCTAGGACCACTAGACCCACAACTACAAGTAGGTGGCGCTGTATACCCGGCTCCAAGCCTTGTTAAAATAGCCAAATCTAAAGGCAATGCTACAAGCGATCAAACCCTAATACTGGCAGACATAGCCGAGAAAGCAAATAGAGAAATACAAGAACTCATAGTATACCTACTCGAAGATAAAATAGGACGGGAAAAAACACTCGAAGTAGCCAGGAAGCTCACAGAGGGCCACTATACACACAACTATCCAATAACGGTAGAAGAAGCTAGAAAACAAGGAGTTAAAGCAATAGGTGTTATAGCAGATGCAACAAAAAGAGTAGAAGTAGAAAGAGCAGTTGAAGAAGTAGTAAGAACATTTGGAAAAATAGATATACTGGTTAACAATGTAGGAGCATTTCCAAGAAAACCCTTCCTTGAAATGACCGAGGAATTTTGGCGTGAAATGATAGATGTAAATCTAACAAGTGCATTTCTATTCTCTAGATATGTTGCACCACACATGATCAAGAATAACTATGGTAGAATAATCAATATATCATCTATTACAGGAATATATCATGGAGTACCAGGACTAGTACACTATGGAGCAGCTAAAGCTGGTATAATAGGATTTACTAAGTGTCTAGCCGCAGAACTGGCTCCATACAAGATAACAGTAAACGCTATTGCTCCAGGCCCCATTCTAACCCCTGGTGTAAAATCCATTTGGAGCCCCGAAGACATTAAAATACAGGAATTAATAAACCCACTCAAGAGGTTTGGTTTACCAAAAGATGTTGCGAATCTAGTTGTCTTTCTTGCAAGCGACTACGCGGAATTCATTACTGGCCAGGTAATAGTTGTCGATGGCGGTTTAACATTTGTAAATCCAAGACTCTCTGTTAAAGAAATATTAGCTTTGAAGGAAAAGGGTCAAATATAGTATATATTTTCCATATTAATTCATAGTTTTTAATTCTACAATTATCCTAGTTGACCAGGTATTCCAAGTCTTCGTTTTCAAATATATTTCTTAATACTTTTCCAATGGCCTTTCTAAGCATGATACTCGTAGTTGGCTTAGATAGATTTAATTGCTTTGCTAGTTCTTCGAGTTGAATACTTCTCTTACTTCCAAAATAACCTTCTTGATATGCTCTATTTAGTATATATAATTCTCTACTAGTAAGACCTAGTTTGGCGTAGTTACTAGATAATACTTTTATAGTGTTTTCAATACACTCTGCAAGAGATGATCTTTTGGCAGTAATGTTTTTCTTTCCATAATATGATTGAAGGTTATCTATGTATTTTTCAATGTGTTCCTCTTCACCCATTACACAAAATATTCTCTTCCCTCCTTTAACAATATAGGGAGATAATAATGTAACCCCATAGTTCTCAATTAACTCGTAGAATTCACACCTCTCTTTAACAGCTATCATGAGTAATGACCTCTCAGAAATAAATCTATTTAGAGAAAGAATTTTTGAATCTCTATTTCTCAATAACTCGTTTACTCGAGGTAGTAATTCAAGGTCTTTAGTATACGTTATTACCGTGTATACAGGGTCTTTGGGATCGCGTGAAACATAGAGTATAAGGGGCGTTGTACTCTGCCTAGAGAGCGGAACAAATAAGCTATTACTACTTGTATGAGTAGTAATAATGTAGCTCGTTAAGTGCATTAAAATTACTCCCTCTCTTATCGTGTCATTGCTCCCATTAATATTCTAGAAATAAGAGCAATATATACTTATATAAAACAAATCCATATGAGGACCTTGTAGCCAAGTATATAATTACCCCCATGGCCAGACCCGTGGATTTAGAAGAAGAGTTAGTGTTGTGTTTAGTTAAAATAGAGTACTCTAACTCACGCGATGTGATCAATACGTGAAATCAACCTATTACACACTCTCGTGTTCAACAGGAATATAGTAGCACACGGGTTACTCTAGACTATGTGTTAATATAGGTGATTCAAAGTTAAAACAACGCTAATAGACTACTTGTTTTTAAATGAACTTAGAATTACTGGAGATCACGTGATTTGAAAGTATTGAAGAGGGTTTAAAAACACCATACAAGGCGATTAAACCACAAATTAAACTATGCGAAGAGGGCTCTTTAATCTATGAGAGGAATAGAATTGTAGTTATACCAGCACATAGAGTTAACTTTGTGGATACAACTGGTTGTGGTGTTGCTATTAATACTGGTGTTCACTACGGTGTATTAATGGGTTGCAATATAGTTAGAGCCGGTAAGCTAGGCTCACTACTAGTAACCTATAAAGCAACGGGCTACAGTACTCAATACCCATCGAGAAACCTCAAAGAACTACTAGATTTGGAGGAAAACTATAAAAACTTGAAATAAAAAGTGTGTTCTTGGAGACAGGTCTAGGGGTGTATGAGTAGACTCAAGACTAGATATCTATTTAACTTCGTGGATTTCGGATCGATATGTAGTAATTGTAATGTGAATTGCTGTAAAAGATTCTATGCTATACTCCTCCCCGAGGAAGAAGAGGAGTTTTCACAGAATAGCTTCATGGTTGAAACCGAGCTGGGCTGTATCAAAGCTATTGGTTCTAGAAATGGAGAACCCTGTCCCTTCCTAGACGGGAACGGTAGGTGTAAAATATACAGTAATAGACCACTGGATTGCCGAATATGGCCTGTAATAATATACTATGATTTTAAAACAGGCGAGAGAGTCGTATACTTAGACCTTGACTGCCCAGCTGTGTCTAAAGGCCTCGTACCAAGAGAATTTGTTGAGAGAGTCGTAGAGGAATTTAGAAAAATCCATATTGATGAAGAATGGCTGAAAAAGTATACTCTTGCACCATGGCCGAACCACCTAGTGGAAATCTATAGATTTAAGAAATAATGGTTTTTCATTCAACCATGATCTTTATTGCATAGTCGTTATTGTTTCAGTGTTTCTCTAGCGTATTTCGCAACTATTATTGTACTCACCGTTGTAATTATTAAGCTTGCCAATACAGCGGTTGACGGGTCTACTAGTGGTAGTATTGTATTTAGCAGGGCTATTCCTATAAAGAGTACTATATTGGCGAAGGCTATTGATGTCGCTGCTACTTCTACACCATAGACTTCTCTTATCATTGGTGGGGCCACTACATGTAGTCCTACTCCTACACCCATTATGATTATAGAGATTGGGAGTAGGTAGTTGTTTCTAAATTGATGTATTATGTAGAGAAGGGTCCATGCTACTGCTATAAATACATGTGATAGTATTAGTATGGGTTTTCTCTTCTGGATGATCTTGTCGCTTATATAGCCGGCCAGTAGCGATGAGACTAGGAATAGTGTTGCAAGTAGCATCAAGTAGTAGCTAACAACTATTCTATCTAGGCCATGGTAATCTGATAGAAGTAGCTGGCCCCAGGAAGACTGGAATGACAATACTACTCCATATGTTGCTAGTGTACCAATACTTACACTCCAACTATGCGGGTCTTTAGCAATTAATCCTAGGTTTCTAAGTGTTATCAGTATGCTTCCATTAGAGCCATTATCTCTAAGGCCGATGCGACTAGTAAGCCATAGCAATACAGCGACAATTATTGTTATAGTAGACAACACTATAACAGTGTATACAAAGCCAAATCTCTCTAGGAATAATCTAAGCGGGTATGTAGCGAGCAACGCGCTCAAACTACCAATCATTAAACCAATAGCAGTAGCCCAGGCCTGCTCATCCCTCCTATAGTAGAGGGAGAGCGCTCTTTGATACGAGAGAAAGAGCACAGCAGCTGAAAATCCAACCACGACTCTACTAGCGAGTAGTAAAACCGGTGAGCCAGTAGCCATGAGTAGTGTTCCAAAACCCATAACCAGTAGTAGAAGCGTTGTAACTCTACTAATTCCAAAACTATCTAGAAGCGAGCCGAGGAAAAACTGTGAAAAACCATACGCGTAGAAGAAGAGTGAAGAGGCCAATGATAACAATACTCTAGAGTCACCATCGAGGACTCCAGCTATCTCGGAAATCTCCCTCTCCATAATCCCCGTCATAGATCTATGGAAAAAATCCAGGCTTATTCCAGCTAAAAGCACACTTGTTAATATAATGCGTTTACGATGCTCCATAAGCACCACCCAGGAAACACTGGTTAATGGTAATAGAGGATTTTAATCCTTTACATATCAGCCACTAAAAAGCCGGGTGATGCTCTACTCTGTGAATAACTAGATTTCAATATTCTATGGGAAACCCTGTGTAAACCAGAGGGGATGATTAATACCGGGCAGGATGTTGTCCACTCCTGCATTTCTCAACGAGTTCAACTAGTTTGTTTTCTAAGTCTTTAACATCTACCCCCAATACCACTGCTTCTCTGAGGGCTTCAAACGCGTTTTCAATACACTCTCTACTATTACAGTATCTTAGTTTATCCTCGAGTTTTTCAATCGCGTCTTCAGGGTAGGCGAAGAAGTCTCCGGATACTACTACATTTACTATTTCGCATTGATCACTTAGTGCAACATCTAGTTTAACTGTTTTACCATGTCTTAGAATAATTGATTCATACTTCAAAGAAGAATCACCTCTTGTAAATCCACTCAGGGCTCTTATACTTACCCACTAGTTCACTAGCTACTCTCAATTCTTTCTCTGATAATTCATCATGGTAGATCTCGGCGTTTAATGCTTGTTTAAATCCCTCTATGAATGTTTTAACTAGTAGATCCACATCTACTTCTCCAATAATGTCTTTCAATGTAACAACCCTCTCCCTTATACTCTTAACCCCCTTACTCGCTAGTTTCTCGCGTGGTGCAACCAGTGTTTTTTCTAGTACATCGAGGTTTGTAGCATACATTAGTGTTCCATGTTGGAGGAGAACACCCATTCTACGTGTCTGTGCACTACCAGAGATCTTCCTACCACTAACAACAACGTCGTTTACTGGTGCAAACTCAGCGTTTACTCCTAGTTTTCTAAGTGTATATACTAATGCACTACATATTACACGGTAGCTTTCAAGGACATCTGTTAGCACTCCTTGTACTGGTAGCACGATACTATATGTTACCTCGCCGTTTGTATCGTGGTATACCGAGCCTCCGCCAGTAATCCTCCTAGTAAAATCAATACTGTTGGCTTTAATGTATTCGAGGTTGACTGCATCGCCCACTCTCTGAAAGTAGCCTATTGTCACAGCACTTGGTTTAAACCTGTATAGTCTAAGAGTATTTTCTACTTCTCCCCTCACTCTCAACTGTAATAGTGCTTCATCAATAGCCATTTGCCAATATGCATCACGTCCTTCCAGGTCGAGTATTACTCTCAGCTTCAAGTATTTACACCCTGTAATCCAAGATGTAGATAGACATATAGATAGTAGAATAAATAAACATGTTATTGATTGTTAATACTGGTGCCAAAGTGGTGAACAGTGAAATCTATGTAAGAGTATCTATTGGAACACTGTTTAAACTAGGACTCGTAGATTTAAAAGTAAAAGAAACACCTACATCAGCCTATCTACTCCAGTATTCACCAATTGGCTGCCGTGCTAGCTGCGGCTTCTGTCTACAATCACATAGACAAATACAAGATACTACGAGTGATAAACTGGGAAGGGTTACATGGCCTGTAATCGAGCTCAGTAAACTACTAGAGAAATGGAGTAGTGTATTTACACGTATCTGCCTACAGACAATTATTAAACCAGGCTTCCACCTAGAAGCACTAGAAATACTAAAGAGGATCAGAGAGGCCGGGGAAACAAAGCCGTTTTCACTAGCTATAACACCAGTCTCGAAAACAATACTTGAAGAAGCGAGAAAACTCGGAGTAGACACGCTGGGAGTAGGATTAGACACGTCGACGCCAGAACTCTTCGAGAAGTGGAGTAAACCATATAGTTGGAGTATATACTGGTCTTTCATCGAGAAGGGAGTAGGTGTCTTCGGCAGGGGCAATGTATACGTACACTTAATTGCAGGTCTTGGCGAGACACTAAGAGAAATAGTCTCAGCTATGAAGAAGATTTATAGTATTGGTGGTAGAGTAGCATTATTCAACTATACTATGAGGGGTTACTCACCCGTTAAAATAGAATATTATAGACTAGTACAAATCGCGAGACTACTACTAGAAAACAATTTGGACCCAGATGAATACATAGACTACGAGAAAAACACAATTAGAAAACAAATACCATTAAATACACTTGAAAACGCGTTTTACACGAGTGGTTGCCCAGGGTGTAATAGACCATTCTACAATGAAAGCCCCCGCGGCCCAATATACAATATTCCATCTAGACAAATACTCGAAGAATACCGTGAAGTATTAAAGAGAGAACTAGAAGGAATTGGTGTATCAATGTGAATATACAGTACTTCACACCTAGATACAAGTATAAACCCGTATCACTCACGGGAAATCAGTGTGCATTAAACTGTAGATTCTGTAATAGGAAATACCTTGAAAACATGGTCCACGTAAACCCATCTAATTTCACCAGGGTTATAAAAGAGCTATACGAGTACGGAGTAAGAGGAGTCTTACTTAGTGGTGGATTTAACCGTGATGGAGTACTACCAATAGAAAACTATATTGATGAATTAAGAGTTGTCAAGAGAGAACTAGGATTAATTACTAGTGCACACTTGGGTTTGAATACTAATAGAGACCTACTACTAGAATTGAAAGAAGTAATAGACGTTGTAGACTACGAGTTTTCACTGAGTTCATTTATAGTAAATGAAATAAGAGGGTTTCAATTCAAACCAGAGAGATATATTGAAGCACTAACTAGAATGCTTGAAACCGGGTTACACGTAGTACCCCATATCTACGTATGGCACCCAGGGTTAGATAGAGAGTTACTCACTAGAGAAACAAGTGTTTTAAGTGATCTCGGTATAGAAGAAGTTACACTACTTGTCTACATAGACCCCTATGTAAAATATGAACCATTGAAACTAGCAGGTATCGTATTAGAAAACATTGAGTATTTAAGGAATACCTATTCCGGAAAGATTTATTTGGGGTGTATGAGGCCGGGTTATATCAAGCCACTCTTAGACCCAGTAGTCATTGAGAAAAACCTTGTTGACCGCGTAGCTAATCCACACTATAGTGTTCTACGTAAATACCCCAGCGAAGTATTTGATGCATGTTGCTCTATACCATTAACAGATGAAACAAGAAGGATATTCAAAGCCCCGGGAATAAACTAGTTAAAAAACTATGGATATAAAAACTAGTTTTATATTTTATTCAACTCACTACGTATTGCAATTGGACTTCTAGATTGGCACTTTTAGACCCGATGATGGCTAAAATGCAAGTAATTCTATTGGAGTTTATGAGAGAAAAGATGAAAAGTTAGTGAGCTCATAGTTCTCCTACATGTAGACTCTTGATATCCCTATTCCTGGCTAGTATAGAGCACCTATTGTTCGCGAAGTATTCTGCCAATTAGTTTATCCACCTAGAACACTATTGTGTTTTAAGAGGTGGAGAGAGGATTAGAGGGGAAAAGCATTGAAGTCTACGTTCCGAACTGTAATTCATACGTCATTGGGTCGCAGTATTTAAACCACCGATAATACCAGCCGTAGGTCTTACCACTTACATCGGTAATATTAACATATGGTGTTGTATACTGATTATCATTCCTACCAGCATTGTATAGTTCTACGTTCAAACTAACTATGTTACCTGGAAGTGAAAACGTTATAGATATAGAGCTTATTGGAGAGTCGCCTTCACGAATCTCATAATCCTCGAGGAATGGTTGAATACGATCACCGACTGAAGGCCCATCAGCACAATGCGGTCTAGTTTGAGGTGGTAGATATACCTCAGAAGGTTCCAACCAAGTTCCAACATCCCGTATAGCAGATGGGTAGAGAATTCCAACCTCTCTACAGAAGTAGTTACCACACATTAGAATTTCCTCATATACAAATTTAACGTAGAGATATACCCTGACCCTGGAGTTTCCAGTAAGTTGACTAGAACATCCAGAGAAAGTCGCAGCAGTTATTTTCTTACCAGCTGGATTGAGTGGTGGCGGATTACCCAAGTAGCTAACCCCTGCAAAGTATGTTAAGTACATGGCTGAAGGCCTTGGGTAGTGAACAAAGCAGAAGCTTGTATTAAGGCCACTTAAGCTGTACAGGTAGGGTCCTTTAACCCATGCTCTACACTCACCACGTTTATAATCAGGTCTCTGCTCTACTATAGTCATACTACATATCTGATTACCTGTACCACCTCCACCTTCACCTATATCACGCATATTTGCATCTTCGCTAGTAGTAATACTCCAGTCTTTGCTTACTACTTCTTCGTATGTAATGGGTCTTTCTTGTGTATTAAACCCACTTGCTTCCATGAGTTTAGCCATGTCTACTTCTACTCTGTTTAGTAGACTCTTTGGGTAGACGCTTATACCCCTATTGAAGACCAATACCTCCTCTTTGCCCTTAACACAGTTTACTATGAGGATGAATTCTTGTGGTTCATAGTATTTAACAGTGTAGCTTCTAGATACTTCATCGTATTTTAATTTGACTGGAATAGCTGGTATATACTTCTTCACTGTTATCGTAGAGTCTGGAGACACAGACCCGGTATACAGGTATTCTAGTCTACCATACTCTGTTGGAGCTAGTGGTGTGGGAAATCTAGCTACAACTACAAGGCATTCGTCAGCATCTACTTTTGGTATTTTTACATCGAGTCTTACAAGGACTAGAGGATTACCCTCGATCCAGCTCTTGTAAAGCCTCTCTAATTCATCTTCTTGTGAAATAGCTATAGGGGTTGATGCTAGGATTAGTACTATCAAGATGATGAGTGCTATGGAGCGATTCAATCAAGACACCATACTTCCAAATATAATATTAGTGCCTATGGATTTATAAGGCTTACTCTCCACAACTACTATACGTAAAGGGAGAGAGGAGAATTAAAAAGCCTTACAACTTGTCTCCTACTATCTACTCCAACCTGTATGATGGTGTAGAAGGGCACTCTAGAACTAGAAATAATGAAATATTATTTTTCATTGTATACTTGTCAACTTGGACTTAACAGATTCTATTTTATATTCCAGTGTTATTTCTTTATCAAATCTTAGATCTAGTGATATATCAATTGCTATTCTTGAAACACCTGTTTTCCTTAATTCACTAGTTACTACTTCGAGTAGACGGCTTAGTTCATTAAAAGATTCTAATTCTATCCCTGTACCAAAAGGTGTAATAGTGTATTTTAAACCCATTGACTCTATAACCCGGATTACTCTTGCAACATAGTTACTTAAACTAGCACTGCTTGTTCCAATTGGTATAACCCGTAGAAATACTAGTATTTTCACTCCCACCACCATAAATAAATTAAATCCAGTCTAAGACAATTAATAATTAATGGATTAATAAACAAGTGAGAGTGATTGCACCATGTTTACACTTATACCGATTATAATAACACTAGCGGTTTTACTCGTGTTGATTGGTATAATACTTGTATTTATTGGTATCCTCAGAGAATCTACTAGAGAAGAGAGTGAAGTAGAAGCTGGTGGAGTTGTAATTATTGGTCCAATACCAATAGTTGTTGGAAGCAATCAGAGAATTGCTAAGTCACTACTAGTACTTGCAATTGTATTGACAGTAATTCTTGTTTTAATCCACATACTAATAGCAGTATTGTGAGGTGGAGATTGATGAAATTACAGTATATTGGTTTCTTACTTGTTTTCACAGGTATAATACTAGTCTTTGTAGCTACACTACTACAAGTATACTATGCTTTAACAACAAGTAGTGAAGAAGTAAAAGTAGGTGGAGGTGGTTGTATTATAATATTGTTTATTCCAATATGTTTTGGTGTTGGAGAACCCGCTCTAATTACTACTCTAATGGTCTTGGGGTTGGTTTTAACAATAGTGTTGATTTTACTCAATATATACTTAACTAGAGAGTTCAAAAAGACGGTTGTGTAGAAGACACTAGTTTATTTTACTCTAATTAAACTATCTATAACTAGGTTATAACTCGGTGTTTACAATTGACTCTTGGTTTTTACAGCGAGCTAGAAAAACAATTGAGGTTTAATAGAGAACTGGCAAAAATAGTAGTAGAGAAAATCAAGGGTTTATTCACAGAGTACACTGTTAAAACAGGTATTGAAAGACTAAAAATAATGGATTTTTGCGGTACACACGAGTGGAGTATTACATACTATGGGCTTAGAAGCCTTGTTCCAAGCGGTATGGAGCTTGTAGCAGGACCTGGATGCCCGGTTTGTGTTGTCCCCTCTCACTACATCGAGGAGTCAATTAAACTCGCACTGGATGGAGTGGTTGTCTATGCCTATGGAGATGTATACAAGTTGAGAGCTAGAAGGAGTGTTAGAGGAGCTTATTCTCTAAGTGAGGCTAGGAGTCTTGGTGGTGATGTTAGAATAGTACAAGATATACTATCAGCTACTAGAGACGCCGCTGGACACGGCAAGCCATCCGTCTTTATAGGAGTAGGGTTTGAAACAGCTGCACCAGCATACGCTTGGAGTATTCTAAGGAAACACCTACCAGTAAACCTCAAGTTACTAATCCTGGTTAAACTCACGCCCCCCGCGATGTTTTACTCTCTAGAGGTCAGTAGAGAAAAACCAACTGAGCCACCAATTAATGGTGTAATAGCCCCGGGCCACGTCTCTACTATTACAGGTGCTAAAGCATGGACTCCTGTCTCAGAGAACTATGGGTTACCAGTTGTGATCTCTGGTTTTGAGCCACTAGATGTACTCGTATCTATTCTAGAAATAATGAAGCAACTAGTTGAAGGTAAAGCTGAAACAGTTATTGAATACAAGAGGAGTGTTTCATGGCATGGAGATCTAAGAGCACAAAACGCTATAAACAAAGTATTTGAAGTAGTAGACGATGCATGGAGGGGTATTGGCTTCCTCCCCAAGAGCGGGTTGAGATTGAGAGAAGAATACAGGTTATACGACGCCTTCTACGAATACGGTGTTAGAGAGTTGAAACCAGTTGAATGGGAGAAAGACATGCCCCCGGGTTGTAGGTGTGCTGAAGTAGTACTAGGCAAGGCTTATCCAACACAGTGCCCGTTATTCATGAAGGCTTGCACACCGCAGAAGCCAGTAGGGCCCTGCATGGTTTCAATTGAGGGTACTTGTGCTATATGGGCTCGGTTCGGGTCCCGCGACCTACTACTCCGAATTACAAACGAAGTTAAAACTAGTAAGGGGTGATCTATGTGTGCATTGGCTCACCAGCAGTGGTATTAAGTGTCGACCACGAGAAAATGACGGCAATCGTGGATTACGGTGACGGTATTCCACGAGAGGTTTTAATAGGGATTTCCGAAGAGCGCGTCAAGCCCGGCTCAATAGTAATCATCCACGCTGGAGTAATAGTTTCAGAAATGAACGAGGAGGAGGTATTAGAACAACTGGAATTCTTTAAAACAACACTTGGAGAAGAAGCTAGTAGCGGGTTTACAAAGATCTATGAATACTTATTGAAAGAGTCGAAGAAAATAACGGGTGAGAAAAAGTGAAAGAATATATTACTCTAGCCCATGGATCCGGAGGCGTTGAAATGCATGAAATACTCGAGAAATTATTCTTTAAGAGGGTGAGTGATAGATTTAAACGCGTAGAGGGAGGTATTGGAATAGATGAACCAGACGATGCAGCCGCTATACCAATAGGTGGAGGTAAATACCTCGTTGTATCAATCGACGCGTATACTGTAAACCCCCCGTTCTTCCCCGGGGGCAATATAGGTGTATTAGCCGCGAGCGGGTCAATAAACGATGTTTTAATGCTTGGTGGAAGACCAATAGCTCTACTAGACGCTATTATAGTTGAAGAAGGCTTTCCACTAGAAGACCTAGAAGTAATAGTCGACTCGTTGATTAAAACACTCGAAGAAGAAGGAGTAGCATTAATTGGTGGAGACTTCAAGGTAATGCCCAAGGGGCAGGTAGACAGAATAACCATTACAACAACAGGTATTGGTATATCGGAGGGGCCGCCAATAACCGATAATCCAAGGCCTGGAGACAAGATTATTGTGAGTGGTTATCTAGGAGATCACGGCGCAGTAATACTACTAGCACAACTAGGCCTGCAATCAAGTGAAACTGGATTATTGAAAAGCGATGTCAAACCACTCACTAAACTAATGCTTCCACTACTAGAGAGGTATAGAGCGTGTATTACAGCAGCCCGAGACCCAACAAGAGGCGGGTTAGCAGGTGTATTAAACGAGTGGGCCTCGAAGACAAATACACTAATAGTTATTAGAGACGCCGACGTCCCAGTGAGAGAACCAGTTAGAAGATACGCCGAGGTATTAGGAGTAGACCCATACTACCTTGCAAGCGAGGGAGCGGCTGTACTCGCCGTGAGAGAAGAGTGCGCTGTGGAAGTATTAGAGTATATACACAAACTAGGATTTACAGAGGCTAGAATTATTGGTGAAGTAAGAGAAACAGATGTATTCAAGGGATACGTGGCAACTGAAACACCCATTGGAGGACTACGTGTAGTTGAACCTCCAAGAGGAGAAATAGTTCCAAGAATATGCTGAGTTGAAAACCATGCCGAAAAAGCTTTCAATAGGCAACACAGTAATTACACGTATTGGTTTCGCCGGGATTAGAGTAGGGTATAATGGACGCTCTATTTGCATCGACCCTGCTAGCGAGGTAGAAAACTGCAGTATAATACTCTACACACACAGCCACAGTAGACACTACACTAACTCACCAGTCAGCAGTGAAAAACGAGTCTACTCGCCTTTTACAGGAATTATCGTGAAACCAGGAGATGTATTAGAAGTAGAAGGTATACGCATCACTGTGCGCGAAGCCTACAACGATCCTAGTATACATGGAGACAGCGTTCCCCATCCCAGGGGTTTTAGTGTTGGATATATTCTCTCTCCTCCCGAAGGGCCAAGTATATACTATGTTGGAGACAGCGACCTAGTCCCCGAGTTAATACAAGTAGAATCCAGTATCGATGTTTTAATTCCACCCATTGGTGGAGGAGCAGTAATGAATCCCGAAGACGCTTTTGAACTAGTTAAATCCATTAAACCAGTAGTCACTATACCAGTTCACACTGAGGATCCACGACTACTCTATAAATTCAGAGATATGGTCCAGCCATATACACAGGTGGTATTACTTTGGAAGTAGACCCTTATGAAACACTTAAAACACTATTGTCAAACGAGAGAATTATTCCTCCATTAATGAAGTGGAAAACCGTTTCAACAATAGAGTACAGGAAGATCTATGAAGAAAGCATTCGAGACCCGTATTCCTTCTGGGAGAGAGAAGCATTAAAACTATCATGGAGTAGAAAGTGGAGCAGAGTTGTCGAGGGCCAGCCGCCGAATACCAAGTGGTTTACTGGTGGATACATTAATGCATACTACAATATTATCGGCAAACATAGAAATACGTGGATTTGGAGTAAACCAGCATTTATATGGGAGAATGAAGAGGGAGAATCACGAATAATTACATATAGTGAGCTAGATAGACTAGCTAGTAGAATAGCATCTAGTCTTAGATCACTCGGAGTTAAACCAGGAGACTGGGTCTTAGCATATATATCTCCCTCAATAGAAGCCCTTGCATTTCTCTTAGCATCAATAAAGATCGGGGCACCATTTGAAACTGTTTTCACTGGTTTTGGCTACTACGAGCTAGCCAAGAGGATTAGAGATGTAAACCCAAACATTTTGTTAGCAACCAGTGGTTTTACCCGCCGTGGGAAACTAGTGGACACGCTTTCAACAGTTAGAAAAGCAGTAGAACTATCTGGTTTTAAAAACCCCGTTGTTGTAATTGAAAACCCGGGGACGCCACCGCTTAGAGATAGTGAACTAAGCCTCCAAGAACTACTCGGCTATAGCAGTGGAAGTATAGAAGACTATACCGCTCCCAGTGAGCACCCATTATTTGGCTTACACAGTGGCTACAGCGACGAGTATAGTCAAATAGTTTACCCCACGGGAGGCTTTCTAGTACAAGTATATTCTACAAGCCAGTGGATAGGACTTAGACCTAGAGACACTTATTTCTGTACTGTGTGGCCTGGTTGGATTACTGGTGTAAGCTACGTTGTATTCGGTCCATTAATGATTGGTTCAACAATTGTCTTATACGAGGGTGGACCAGACTACCCGTCATGGGATAGGTGGTGGAGGATTATAGAAGACTACGCTGTAACACTATTTCTCACAACTAGTAGTGCTCTTAGAATACTTAGAAAACAAGGAGACCAATATGTAACAAGTAGAAATCTCGATACACTAAAAGCAATACTAGTAACAGCCGAGCCACTAGAACCAGATACATGGTATTGGACTTATAGAGTAGTAGGTACTGGTAAAACGCCAGTTATTGACTCAAAACCAGACGGGTATACTGGTAGAATACCCGTAGTAAACCTCTATATACAGAGTGAAATAGGAACATTTGTAACCGGCAACCTAGTAAACTATACATTCCCGCCAATCGCGCCTGGCTCGGCTGGTACACCAATACCAGGATTCAATGTAGGTGTAGTAGACAGCGAGGGCCGTGAATTAACCGAGTCTATTGGTGAACTAGTAGTTAGAAATCCATGGCCAGCAATGCCAATTAAATACCCGGTTGAATACAGAGAGAAGTGGAAAAACGGCTATTATAGAACAGGAGACTATGCCTACATAACGAGAGATGGATATGTATACGTCCTCGGAAGACTAGACAATATAGCGAAAATAAGCGGGTATAGAGTAAGTCCAGGAGCAATAGTTAAAGCACTCAGAGAGCTGTTGGGGATAGAAACAAGAATTTATAGAGTAAAAGACCCGGAGAGATTCGAGTCATTTATACTTGAATACAAGGGTCCGGTGACACCAGAAGAAGTTAAATCCACTATTAGAAGAGCAATTGGAGGTATAGTAGAACCCAAGCAAATAATCAAGGAAGAATAAAATCAGTTTTTGCCGTGTTCTTCACCACTCTGTTAACCGACCTTTCATCACCAAGAAATGGTATGAAGTATTATGGTGTTTAAAATTAGTGTGTAAGAGGATCAGAACTCAAGACCGTCATCACATTGCAGCCAACCCGAGCGCTCATCATCAAAAAATACTATCTCTCTCCTTCTTTATAATTCTCTCTATACTCCTCGTAGTAGGAACATAGTTTTCTATAAACACAGTATTTACACTCCCATTGATATCTAGGGTGGACAGTATCATTGATTATTGCTTTTACTTCTTCTTCGATGTCTACAGGCTGGTATTCAATTGGGTATTCTACTAGCTTGTCTAGCGTGATATAGATTAATAAGCCTTTCTCCGCGCCGAGTAGTTGAAGATATATTCTCAATTGTTTTACATGGTGGTCTCTGGGCAGATTAATAGCTGTTCTACTCGTTTTAACTTCTACTACGAGCCCCTCATCTCTCTTAAAAGCATCAACCCTACCCTTTAGCAAGTATTGTTCTCCATCAACAACTATTTCTCTCGATACCTCTAATTCTACTTCAAACCCTTTTTCAGCGAGTAGTCTTCCTAAACCCGTGTGGACAATATCTCCGAGTATAGCTGCTGGCTCAAATGACAATGTGAGTTCGGGGTATTTCTTTCTCAAGTGGTATTTATGGCTGCATCCAACGAGGTCTGTTACATAGATAATTCTTGGGTCTCTAGACTCTGGTAGTTTCTTCAACTGCTCCTTTAAAACCCACTCGTATAAAATGTCTATTATACTGTAATTTCGACTCTGCAATGAAAGCCCCTTGTTAATCTAGTTTCCCTCTGCATTTATTTGTTTCTATGCAGATTTCAAGATATGTTTTCTCAACTGGTTTTAAACCATATTCTACAACTAGTTTTTTCACTAGGGAGGAAAACACTTCTCTATCTTCATCGCTCTGTAATTCTAGTTCGAGAAACCATCCAACACCTATTAACTCGTCTAGTGATGCCTCTATGCCACGGTATTTATAGACAATTCTCTTTTTAGCTATTGCTAGTACTGGTTTAAACCCTAGTTTTAGTAATAGCTCGTTGAGTATGCTATTATACTCTGTATTCAATTTAATTTCTAGTTCATCTCTTGTTTTAACACCCATTGAATCAATTCTCTTCGGTCCCTTGTAGGTTAGTGCGAGGAATTCTCTTGAATTACACTTTCTCCATCTAATTCTAACTGCTTCATCTGTCTTCGAGAAGTCTCTGCATGGATGGTTATAGTAGTAATCGATTTCAATACACTCATAGATTTTACTAAAACCAGTTTCTTCCAGTAGTCTGGTTGTAAGTAGAGGGTTTTCTACTCGTAGTTTTACTTCTACCTCGCTAACCAGACTCCAGCACCCTTCTACTAGCTTTTTCTAAAACTCTTTTCACTGTTTCAACTGTGTTTCTATAGGCGCTTCTAGGTGTTTGTGTTAATGGTGGATATTCTAATTGATGCGTGTAGAATGCTTTTGTAAAAGCAATACTTCCTCTTTTCAAGCCTATTCCATAACCTCCTTCGAGTACTATTACTGTGGGGACATTTACTTTCTCAACTAGTAATCCTAGTTTGTAATATGAGAACTCTGTAAGCGATAAATCAGCTAGTCCATCGTTTTCAAAAGCGTCAAAACCAGCTGATACAACGATTGCTTCGGGTGAGTATTTTACTACTAGGTTTTCAACCATATCTACTAGTTCTGCGAATAAATCGTCTCCTGTATATCTTGGTAGAACAATGTTTACTTTGTATCCATATCCATCACCCTCTCCTAGTTCATCGGGGTATCCTGTGTGTGGGTATAGTGTATCTGGGTCTTGGTGGAAATCTACTTGTAGTATTTTATCTCTATAAAATATCTCCATAGTACCATTACCGTGATGCGCGTCGAAATCCAATACCATTATCTTTTTGTATCCAGCATCTCTAAAGCCATATACAGCTACGGCTGCATTATTTAGAATACAAAAGCCTGTTGATGACACACCCGGAGTTGCACCAGCTATTCCGGCGTGGTGTCCCGGGGGCCTTCCAATCAAGAAGACTCTACGTGATTCAAGCGCGTATTTGTATGCTAGGTAGAAGAAGCTTAGTGCAAGGTCCATGGTATCTCTCGACATGTAGGTGTCTTCATCTATGTCTATGGGTGCTCTATGTGATAGATTGAGTAGGTAGTCTATGTATTCTGGTGAGTGTATTCTCCTAGCTAGCTTCAATGCTTCTCGCTTGTCTACTCTTTGAATACTCTCTTCTTCTACAGCTATTCCCTCTGATACGAGAGATGATTTTACTTCTAGTACTCTACGTGGGTTTTCGGGGTGGTGGTAGAATGGTTTATGCATAAAAGTGGATTCTTTTAGAAAAATAATTCTCAATACGTTGCACCTATGATGCATAGTATAGTGCTTGATATAGTGCTTCAATTAATTGTTTTTTATCAATGTCTTTGGAGACTCTAACTATTGCTAGATTGGGGTGTCCAGCTATATCGTTTGCAATACCTTCTGCTAGTAGAAACTTGGCTATTCTATATGCTCTACCACCAGATGCTTTTATAATTAGCAAGGAGTAGCCTCTATTTGTACCAGCCAGCATTGCCACGGGTGCTTTTAGTATTAATGCTAGTTTAGATGCTAGTGCTGTAGCACCCCTCTTCTTCCACACGTGTCTAGCATCCACGAATCTGAAATCTCCTACTTTTACTGCTCCTATAGCTAGTTTCATTGCTATATCAGTTACTTCCTTGTCTCTTTCTTCAATAACTTTTTTCACGGTTGCCCATGTTGTCTCGTTTAACGGCATTGGTACTGGTGTGGGGTCTGCAAGCCAGTAGACAGTTTTCAACCATAATTCCTCGTTTCTAACAGCTGTAAGTGCTTTTGAAATCATTTTGGCTATTTCAAACAGCTTCATGTATTTCTCGGGTATTCTCTTACCTGCATCCATGTATTTTATTACTTCAACGAATTCTCGTAGTTTCGGGTGTATTGGTATATTGTTTTTAACTAGTTCTTCATAGATGAGAACAGATGTTGGCATTCTATAATCTACTATTACAGTGTCAAATACTTCTTTCAACTCGTTTATCTTCTGCATGCTGGCTATGTGGTGGTCTACAAATACTATTCTACCGATTTCAAAGTGTTGCTTCATTAATTTAACTATTCCCCCTAATACCTCGCTGTATGGTATGTCGAGGAAGTAGACTAGTTCATACTTGTCTTTTATCTCTGTTAATAAATATCTTATTCTATCTGGGTCTACTGGTATTTTTACTACTTCTACATCTCCCTGTATTGGATATTTCTTAGCGTATTCCTGGCTATAAGTTAACAATGCTGTTGCCACTACACCATCTGCATCCCAATCTCCAAGTATAAGGATTTTCTTTTTTCTCTCCACACCATAAGCACCTCAACACCTCTTAATCAACTATAGCATATATTTAAATCATGGTTTTAAACTTGATTTAAATATAGTGGAAGCACTTTTACCTGGGATTACCTAGATTGAGCTATCTATCTGGTTTAATCAATGATCTGAGGAAACGTGTTTCAGTAACTAGTAGATTAGAAGATAGTGGTAGCCGTGATCTACCAGTAGTATTCGAGGAAACACCCAGTAGACACGTCGAGATAACTAGTAGAGAATTTATTAAAACACTCAATGTTAAACCCCTAAGACCACAGGGAGAACTATACGCACTCGATTCTAGTTCTAGAGTTGTCGAAACACCCTACCTCTTCCTGGGAATTGGGGCTGGAAGTATTTTTAGTAGGTTTACTGGTAGAGGAATAGACGTCCCCAGTCCATCTTCACTACTTGGACTAGAAAAACCACTATGCAGACACGTCTTGTTAATACCGGGAATTGAAGTCAGCGAGCAGGAATGGCTTTTACTAGACATGCCGGGGGTAATGACAAAAAACCCTCTTGGAAAACCATATACGAGTAGTTATAATAAACAATTAGCACTTGGAGAGCTTAGATTAAGCCTTGAAAACTGTATATTATCGATTTTCAACTCGTCAAATCTAGCTGTCTCTAATAATATTTTACTCGTCGACGGTCCCTTAATCTATCCTAAAATACGTGTATTTGAACACATAGAAGAAGCCCAAGTAGTTAAAACAATATACTCTGAAAGCATTGAATACTTAAATAAAGAGAGAGTAGAAGTACTCAGAGAAATAATGAATCGGGGAGTTCTCGTTGCGGGGGTTGTAAAGAGGTTAATGCGTAGCTACTACTTGTCGAGTATAGACCCGTTTGGAATAGCCATGGGCTTGGTGAGCGATGAAACATATCTCTATACACTGATTAATACTCGTAATCCAGAACCTGGTAAACCAGTAGTAGTAGGGCCTATTAGAGTAAAACACGAAATCCCCAATGCACCGAGAATAATGTGGTATCTAGCAATACCGCGGAGACTACACCCTGTACCTGGTAGAATGGGCAATTACCTAGTGTTTAGAGTAGAGGTTTTCGAGTCTAGTGAGTGGAGTGAAAACGATATACTTGGATATATCGTGTATGATAGTCTATACATGGGTGGTCTTCTACCTCTAAGTATATTGATTACTGATAAGAGAGTTAAAAAGATCACTTCTTCAATCACATCGTATCTACTATATACAACAGGCCTCTCGGAGGAGTCAACTAGTCAATATATTAGTGTTTTATAACTCATATTTGAATTGAAGTAGAGGTAGAATTCTTCTATTGATCCACGGGGAGGCGTTTCTTGCCATCTAGCGAGATAGTTAGAGATATCGAGGAGAAATTAAAGAAAGCAATTGAATTCAGCGAGAAAATAGGACGTATTGTAGGCTTTGTATCACGGACAAGTCCATCACTAATTAATGAAGAAGGAGGTTATGTAGTATTCGATGTTGACCCAGTAGTATACTTTCAAAACTACTCAATGCTCGCACAGGCTGGCAGTATACTTGGAGTAGTAGATATTAAAACAATGAATGTTGTAAGCTTGAAAGTACTCAGTGTTGAAAGACGGGATATTCTTGCAGAACTAGACCTACCAGATATGTACTACCCTCTTCCACACTCAGAAGCCTCTGGATTACTAACAAAGACGAGAATTAAAGCCAAGCCACTACTTGCATACAATCCCGAAGCAGACGAGTTAACAGTAGCAAACTATGTTATAGAGCCGCAGAGCCCAGTAGTCCTCTTAACAGATACACATATAATCCAGAAAATTATGGGTCTACCTACAACAGGAGTATTTCTAGGCTATGCTACTATTGGAGATACACCGGCTTTCGAGGGAAACGCCCCCTTGTTTCTACCATTAAAAGCATTTTATCAACACATACTAGTACTGGGAACAACTGGTAGTGGTAAAACCACTCTACTTAAAAACATGATTGCATCAATGTATTCTGGCTATAATATTGGAGATGAAAAACCAAGTATTGTTGTAATAGACCCCAATAAAGACTATATTACAATCCCTCTACCACCACCATGGACTATAAACACGTATGCTTCTAGAGACGAGGTGGTATTAGCCGGGAAATCCATGGAGAAAGTAAATGGATTAAACGGAGTAGTAGTAATACTCCCTGTTACAAGAAGCGTTGTTGAAGAATGCCTTGTTAAATACGAGACGTGGGCTCGTATATTGAAAGCTATTGGAGAAGAGTATATCCATAGTGTTCTACGCCCATTAACCACGAGGTTTAATTGGAGCTATGAAATCATCGATATAGATGTAGTAGAAGAACCAGGCAAGC
>DADP01000041.1 GCA_002495025.1 Desulfurococcaceae archaeon UBA285 | reverse complement strand
TTGCATTGGGTGATGTCTCTGTTGTCGTTATTGTAGGTGTAGTTGTTGTTTCTAGTGGTAGTGGAATAGGTGCTGGATTCTGACTCTTTGGATAATCACTTGATAGATAATATGCAACCAGGGTATTTTCTTCAATGGTTAAAATTACTATTATGCCTGAACCACCATTGGGAAGAACCTTGATGTTTATTGGTATTACATTTACTACTCCACTATTATTGATGGGTATCACGTATCTTCCAAGTAGCTTGCTTGTTTCATTGTATAAAACTAAGTGAATATTGTAATTTCCTGTCACGAGGTCTTTTACAGCGTAGACAACAGGGAATAATCTACTAGCAGGGTCATAGGCTGCTCTAATGTAGGCTGAATTTTGATCAGCCAATGCTATTAACCCAGTATTGGATCCGTCGACGCCGACTAATGTAATGTTTACATAGCCGCGAGCACTATAAGCAAGCAACCATCCATCACTACCGCCGGCAATCCATGAATAGAAGATGGTTGCGTTACCATAATCAAGCAATGTATACCTTAATATATTACCAGAGGATAAGTCTACTACTGTATAGACCATAGAAGAAGCCGTGTCATTATATACTACAAGGGCTCTGCCACCACTAGCTAGTAAAGCGGAATACATGGGATATACATTGTTATAGGAATAATAGATAGTGGTGCCGCCGCTGGTTGTATCATAGACCTCTGGCATTGGCCCCTGGTCTCCCTGTCTATTGTCAACTGATATTCTATCAACTGTGAGATTACCTCCTTGTACATCTATACTTCCAGTCCATAACTCAATGTCGTATCCTGTTGTATCAGTATAGTTTCTAGCGACGGCAATATACTTCTTTGTGACTGGATCATATAGTACACCACTTAGTACGTCAATACCAACTGCTATACCTGTTGGATCACTAGATGGAGTTCTAGTACTTAGATCTAATCTATAGCCACCGCTTGGTATTCTCGTAGTTAAATCAGGAGCAACAGCATAAGAGTAGGTTCTCTGATTATAGTGGTATACTATTATCCAATAGCAGTTGTCAGATCCATTACAATACCACAATGCATGTGGATGATATTGATACGTTCCATTGTGCAAATAGAAGAACTGGTTGATACTAATATTATAGGGTATTGGTTGGTTGCGATCTATGGGGATATAAGTAAACAATGTAATCCTAGAGCGTGGTGAACCAGATCCAATAACAGCACTATATTGGGTCCATGCTACTAGAAATCCAGAGTTATTGGCCGCTATAGTGAGCATACCACGAAATACATTAGTGACATTAGCTAATCCATATTGAACAGCTACATCGCTTAAATTAACACTTCTAACAATATTACCATATTTATCTAGTATTACAACCCATAAGTGATAAGTGTTATACTCGGAGAAAGCTACACCAATATAGTTTCCATCAGGCGTTACAGCTACTCTAACACCCCATGAAGTACCATAACTAACTCCTTGTGGTAGACTAGCCAATACTACTCTCTTTAAAACCGGTGGCTTTTCGTTTTCAACGGGGTATTCAATGTATAGACTCCACTTCGATGGATCGAAGTCGTTGTCTGTGTAGTCACTTATACTTGCATATCCATTGTCTACTAGCCACTTATTTACATTTAACAAATGTGTTGCACTTACTCTTACATATACAACAGCAATTATTCTACCATAATCATCTACCCCCCTAGCTTTATCTATATCTAAATACACTACCCCACCGTGTTGCACTAGTAGGTCTCTCAGTGCTTGTTTTGCATTGTCTCCTTCCAGTGTTCCAGTTTCTGGTGTATCAATATCTGCTAGTCTAACAACACTTCTATATGTGCCATTAACTAATACAGGTGGTGAAATACGTATTGTATCACCATCCATAACCTCTGTGACCACTACTCCAGCGTGTGGAAAGTCGCTGTGTATACCTATTGTAGCTTGTACTGTGGAGATTTGTACTAGAAATGTTGTTGCTACTAAGAGAATTAATGCTATTAGAGGTGTAATTGTGGTTTTCTTCATGGTTTTACGCCATAACTTGTTATTAATTACAAGAGAGTGTTATAAATAGTGATTCACTTGGTTTTAAAGTATTTATATCATATGTGTTCTTTTATTATAACTGGGGATTTCAGTGGATCCCTTAGCGTTGATAGCTTCTATAATTCTAGGACTGTTAGTTTTACTACTCGTAGTAATATTAGCAATATCATTTATCGCAGCTGGAAAACTAGCAAAACCACCTAGAAAAATCCTTAAGTGGACTCCAAAAGACCTTGGATTAGAATACGAAGAGTTCACGTATAAAACTCGTGATGGCGTTGAATTGAAGGGTTGGCTGGTAAAGGGGAGCGGCGAGAAAGCAGTTGTATTAATACACGGGTATACTTCTAGCAAGTGGGATGAAGACTATATGAAGCCAGCTCTCGAAGTACTTGGAAAAGCCGGTTTTACAGTGGTAACAATAGATATGCGAGCTCATGGTGAAAGCGGCGGCGACGTAACCACACTGGGTTATAGAGAATCAGATGATGTAGCAGACATTGTCAACATGCTCCGCGAGAAGGGGTTTAAGAAAATAGCTGTCTACGGTTTTTCAATGGGTGGAGCTATCTCTATTATGACTGCCAGTAAAACAAGCGTTGACGCTGTAATACTTGACAGTCCATATGTTGATATAAAAGCTTCTGGTAGGAGGTGGATAAACAGGGTAAAGGGACCTATGAGGTTCTTACTGAGAATTAGTTATCCATTGATAATAAAGCTTACTACTTCTAAAACAGGCGTTGACCCAGATCAACTCGTAATGTATAAGTATGCAGAGAAAGTTAAAGCACCAGTATTACTCATAGCACCCACCAAAGACGACTTGATATCACTCGAAGAATACAAGACACTATATGAAACACTAAAGAAGTCTTCTCCAAGTGTAGAAGTATGGTTTGTTGACACACGACATGTAGGTGTATGGATGGATTATGGAGTAGAATACAAGAAGAAACTCATAGACTTCCTCTCAAAATACTTGTAGAAGAGTGTTTAAAATGAAACACCTTGTTTTAATAGCTCTAATAGTCTTATTTCTCTCTACAGCAAACTACATGTATGCGGCAGTTGTTAAGTCAATGTGGCAAGAGGGAGTAATTCCCGGTGCAGAACACGAATACGAGGCTATTGCGGGTTTATGGCTTGTAACAATACCGAGTATTATTGCAATAATATTCTCTATACCAATGGGTATACTGGCAGATAAACTAGGAAAAACAAAAATTCTAGTTGTAATGTGTCTATTAATGTCTATTGGTTTATTCCTCGTTGGTACATCACAAGGACTTAGCATGTTGACAATAGGGTTTTCATTGTTTACTCTTGGCATGATGGGTGCATATCCAGCTGTTATGGGTATAATAGCAGATACCACGCCTGAAGAGCGTAGAGGTACTGGATATGCCGTATATTATGCAAGCACAGCAATCGGCTACCCGCTAGGATTAATAATAGGTTTACTACTAGCTTGGAGAACAGGTTATAGTGTGCTTGGAGCTCTCGTACTAGTCTTCACTCCTATAGCTTTCACCATTATTGAAAAAACCTATAAGACCCTACCCGGTAGAACAGTGAAGAGTAGAGAGTATAAAGCTAAAGGAGCATTGAAAACCATTACCACGCCTGCTATTATAGCTCTATTTATATTGATCTTCTTCTGGGGAATGCCGTGGGGCGCAATTACAAGATATGCTGTTAACTTCTTAATGGATGCGTGGGGTGTTAGCAAAGGTACCGCGACAATAATATTGACTCTGTCTTCTATATCGATAATAATTGGACATATTATGGGTGGTCTACTAGCAGACCGTAGAGTGAAAAAAGGAGATGTACTTGGAAGAGTAAAAATCAGTATACTAGGTGTTACAATAGGCATTCTAGTAATGCTCTCATTCGTTCTATATCCATATCCGTTTGGAAGAGAAGAACTAGCAATATTACTACCACCAGCAATACTCGCACTAGCTGGAATGATGTTTACTACTCTGGCGTATCCCAATATTAGTAGTGTACTCAGCGAGGTGACAAAACAAGAGTATAGAGCAACTGTATTCGCCGTCTTCAATATACTAAACAATCTTGGATGGGGTCTAGGCCCAACACTCTACGGCCTACTGAAAGACCACTATTATACGGTGTTGTCTCCAAGTCTAAGCCACCAAGAAGCAATAGCAGTTGCTTCTAAGTACTCGATTACAACTATTGTATTATTGTGGTTGATACCACTAGTTATATGGATAATAATGCTAAAATTATATCCGAAAAGCCGGATAATAGAATCCTAAGGGTGGAATTTTGACTACTAGTCAACCACTAATAATTGGACACCGAGGCTATTCAGCTAAATACCCTGAAAACACAATTCTATCTCTTCTCGCAGCACTGTATCATGGAGCAGATGGTGTAGAATTAGATGCCTGGTTGAGTAGTGACGGCATACCAGTAGTTATACATGATGAATCAACAAAGAGGGTTTCAGGTGTAGACCTACTCGTCAAAAAGACTAGTCTTACAGAGCTTAGAAGAGTATTTCTTGGAATGGGCCAGGTAATACCAACACTTGAAGAAGTATTTACAGCTCTACCAAGAGATAAACTAGTACTAGTTGAAGTCAAAGACTTGGATGCGGTTGAAAGCGTTGTTGAATTAATTAAGAAGTATAATAGGCTAGAATCCACAGTACTCATAAGCTTTATACCAGAAGTATTGGTTAAAGCACGTGGATTATCCAGCGAGTTGAAAATAGGATTAAATATTGACAGCATGGAGAAGGCACAGTGGGGTTGGAGTAGACGCGAAGAGTTAAAACTATACTCTCTCAATCCACCCATTGAAGGACTAAAAATGTTTAGATTCTTCGCTGGGATGTATTTGAAACAAGCTAGAAACGCTGGTTTAAAGATATTCTTGTGGACTGTAAACGATCCACGCGACGCTAAAGAGTGGAGTAGTAGTGTAGATGGAATTATTACTGATAATGTTGAAGAAATAATTAGAACTCTACGGGGCTAGATTTTTTCTCTTTCTACCACCCCCTCCCTATATACTTCTTTGTATGGAATTAATGGAGCAAAATTTCTCGTTATTTCATCTACTGTTTTTAAATCTAGGTCTTCAGCAACACTATATTCTTCAATAGCTGACTTCAAAATACTAGAGTGTATACCAGTTACTAGTGAATAGTATTCGAGGCCTTTCTCGGGGTTTCTCCTGTATTCTTCTAGTGAACTAAGATAGATTGATGCAATAGTGTGTCTTGTTCTCTCATCTAGTTTCTTTGAAATAGCTAGAGTGCAACAGAAGTGTATGTCGATATCGCTTGGTGTAATAATGGGTTTAAACCCCTTGGATTCTAGTTCTAGGTATACTGGGTGCCATGTAACTATGTAGCCTCTTCTATTCTTCTTTAACAATGTATTTGGGTCGTCGTAGTAGACTGTTTTACTAGCTGGAATTAATCCCTCTGTAATCAATAAGTGTCTCATATAATCCATTGTTGTAATCATACTCGAGTACACGGGGCCTTCACCGCCGAGAGATAGTACTCTAAATCCTCCCTTCAACCCGGCTAGTATAATAGTGTAGTTTCTATATGCAGGGTATAGGTACAACTGGCTTGGTAGGGGCGACAATGCAATATCTACTCGTCCCTCTCCAAGAGCTCTTGTAAGTTTTAATCCATCTCTAAATGGAGTGATTTCTATTCTAAAGCCCTTTCTCTCTAGTTTTTTAACGAGGCTTTGTAGAAACAAGTATTCACTAGAGTATACTACGCCTAGCCTCAATATTTTTTCATTGAAGTCTATATTCTTCTCTACAACACCGGGAAGTATGTAAATCAGCTTGTTTCTACCAATAACAACTCTATTTATCAACCCCTCTTTTTCAAGCTCGGAGAGGATCTCGGATACTCTACTCTTAGATACACCTAATGCTCTATGTATGTAAGACTGTGGAATATACGAGCCCTGATGTAAACTAAGTAGCTCGAGAATTTTTTCTCTTAGTTTACTCTTCATCCAGCTCACTGAGAAATATTTTTAAAGTTATGGATTATTAAACATTAATGGATTACCGAACAAGTGTTCGGTGTTCAAAATGAAGAAAACATATACGCTTATACAACTATGCATACTGGCTTCTATGTACATAGTACCATATACACTACTAGCTAAAACACGTGGATTAGAGTTGTTTACATATTGGATTCTAACCACTCTACTATCTGGTTTTACTGCTATTCTATACCTGGCTAGAAGAGGTGAGAAGAAGTGAAAATAGAGTTCCTCGTCGTCCTAGCTCTATATATACTTGGAGGAACTATAATAGCAGTTATTTCAAAGAGGTTTTTCCAGAAGAACCTCCGCGACTACTATGTGGGTGGTGGTAGACTGGGTTCATTGTTAACAGCTGGTACTTATGCAGCTACTACTTATAGTGCATTTATGATGATTGGTCTTGTTGGATTAACATATGCTACTGGTGTTGGAGCATTAGGCTTTGAACTACTATATCTAGCTGCAACAGTCTTTCTATTATCAACTGTAGGGTATGAAGTATGGAGAAAATCCAAGGAGTATAATTGGATAGCTCCCTCGCAAATGCTCGGTGATCTATATGGTAGTAGAAGTCTCAGTATACTGGTCTCTACAATATACTTGTTTGCAATGCTTCCATATCTCGCCGCTCAAATCCAAGGGTTAAAAGCAATGTTTAATTATGGTGGTTTAAGTGAAGACTGGGCTCTAATAATATCTTCTATACTGGTATATCTATGGATTGCAATAGCTGGATTGTGGAGTGTAGCTTTAACCGATTTATATCAGGGTTTAATAATGCTTATCAGTGGACTCGCCTACTTCGCATGGGTTCTACTAGTATTTACCCCTTCTACTGGTGTATCACTAAATGATGTCTTCATAGTACTGGGTGAAAACGGGTATCTTGGATTAACGAGTTTCTGGTCTCTACCAGTATTTCTAGCTTATACTATACCATGGGTTTTCTTCGCAGTGACAAACCCACAAGTTGTTGTTAGACTCTATATGCCTAGAGATGAAAAAGCATATAGGAGGGGAGTATTCTACTTCTTTATCTATGGTTTTCTCTATACATTGATAGTTGTAGTAGTGGGTTTAGTTGTTAGAGGACTTGCATTAATGGGGTTTATACCGAGTGATCTTCCAAGAGACTCTGTAACACCATGGCTACTTAGTAGAATACATCCACTACTAGGTTCACTAATAGCTATATCCGTGATCGCGGCTGCTATTTCAACCGCGAACAGTATTGTGTTAGCAATATCGGGTAGTCTACTAGTTTCTACCAATAAACACAATGGTTTAACACTAGCGAGAATAATAGACGCTATACTAGTAGTAGTAGCGGCCCTTATAGCTAGAGCAAACATTGGATTTATAGTTGACTTATCAGTACTGACAAGCGTTATACTCCTACCACTAGCCCCTGTGACAATAACGGGACTATATATTAACGTTAGAAACAAGTATGCAAAAACCTCTGCATTAATAGCTATAATTATTGGAGTATCAATTGCTACATACTATGCCTATACACTCGGCCCGAGGAGAGCATTTATAGAACGAGTATTCGACCTACCTATTTCACTAGTAGTTTTACTATCTTCAACAATTGTATTGCTCGCTGGAGTATTAATTGGAAAAAAGCTAGCTCCGAGTTAAAACAATAATTTTTTAATTAAAACCACGTAGAATACGTAAACGCCGAGGAAATAAGTAGTTAAAAAGATTGAATAATAAAAATAACTTATTCTATTCTATAGTCTTCAACTACTTCTGGTAATCCCTTCTTCTTTGCATACCACTTGTTTAGAAGTCTATGTAGTACTATTAAGACAACTACACCTATAAATACTAGTATTACTCCAGCATATGGATTTGGTGCTATTGATAACCAAATTGCTAGTATAATATATAGTATTAATGAGACAAGTGCTGCTAGTGTACCATATGGTATTTGTGTTTTAACGTGGTCTATGTGGTCACATCCACTAAACATTGATGACATAATAGTTGTATCACTTATTGGTGAAACGTGGTCGCCATATATACCACCACCAAAAACAGCTCCAATACTAGCAGCTGTTACTATATATGCAAGTTCAACACTGCCGGTTTGAACTAGTGCAGCAATCCACGCAAGGGGTACAGCTAGGGGCATCATTATTCCAAACGTTCCCCAACTCGTCCCCGTTGTATAAGCTATAAACATTGAAACCAAGAAGACTACTAGTGGAATCCAGTAGACTGGTATCATTGTAACAGTTCTCGCTATTATATAGTCTGCAGTTCCAACTTCACTAACAGCTGTTTTAATACTCCACGCTAAGAGTAGAATTGCATTTGCAAGAGTCATTAAGTAAAAGCCCTTTATAGTAGCGTCCATTGCTTCTTTAAAGCGGAGGGCCTTGGTACCCAGCGCGCCGATTAATGCAACGAGATAAGCTGTAAAACTACCCCATAGTAGAGGTGTCGAGGGGTCTGCATTAGATATAGCATCTAGTAAACTCGCCTGATACCACTCGGAAATAACTCCCTCTTCTACTAGTGCTTGTCCACCTGTATACCATAATCCAATGAGAGTTACAGTTATTAATGCAAAGACGGAGATTACAAATAGCCACCATGGAGCCCTCTTTTCTGTTTTAGGCTCTCCAATAATGGTCTCTGTTGGCATTAGTGGAACTGCTCCATCTCTCAAGACCTTCCCGGTTTTCACGGCTCGGAGTTCTGCTTCTAGCATTGGACCAAAATGCCTCCTTGTTATAACCACGAGGAATACTAGTAGTAGTGCTAGGAATGAGTAGAAGTGGTATGGTAGTCCTCTAAGCCACAATCCATAGGCGCTTACATCTGGTGCTATACTTATAACTCCTTCTCCTACTTTATCCTGTATTGTTTCAAGTGCATCATTAATAGTACTAACCTCCATTCCAATCCATGTAGAGACAAACATTATACCAGCAACTGGTGCGGCCGTTGAGTCTACAATATAGCTGAGTAGTTCTCTACTAACTCTGAGCTTGTCTGTGAGGGTTCTCATGGTGTTTCCAACTATTACTGTGTTAGAGTAGTCGTCGAAGAAAACAAGTACTCCAAGAATAGATGCTATTAGAGAGGCTCCTCTAGAAGACTTTACTTTTCTAATTAATACTTCTGCTATACTGTGCATTGCACCTGAGACGTATAATACTCCCACGAATGCTCCTATAACAAAGTCGAATAGTAGTATTGTAGCATTCCATGAATCAGTAATGTTTCCTACAATCCATTCAAAAGTCTTCATAAAACCCGCTATTGGGTTGTATGCAGTATACATTAATGCTGCAATCCATACACCGAGAAATAGAGATGGCAGGACTTGCCCTGTTATCATTGATAGTGTTATTGCTATTAGAGGTGGTAGTAATGGGAATGTTACATAGCCGAATCTCTCTGTGTCATATGCAACTAGTCCAATTAATAGGATTATTGCTACTACGAGTATTTTCAAATAGCGGGTTTTATTGACGCTCATGATTTATACCCCTTGTATAATTGAGAGCATAAGATATAAATACTTTGATGTTGTATAACCATGTGTGTCCATTGTGGGATAGTTAGTATAGTTCTCTATTTATGAATTTTACCAGTGCCATTAGTGTAGCATAATAGCTCAGTATCCAGCGATCACAAACTCTCTTTGTGAGTAGTCCTATAAACCCTTCTCTATCACCAATACCTCTAACATTAAACAATGCTTCAACTGCTTCTTCTAGTTCTCTGTAGACACCGCTGACTATTCCTTCATACATACTTCTCGGTATGGGGAATGATGGTGAAAACCCTATAGAGTAATCTCCGTTTTTCGAGACAATATATGCAGCTTCAACGTCGAACGGCTCGTTGTTTATTAATACAAAACCTGCTTCTATGCCAACACCATAATCGCATTTTTCATCCATGCTTAAAACCGCTCTTTTTCTAGCACCTTCTATTATTTCATGTAGACCGATTGGTTGTGGCGGCATACCAGTATCGACTCTTTTTGCTCTAATGTCTACTACTCTATAGTACTTGGAAAACGCTTCTATTATACCACGTATTTTAGTTGGATTTTGAGATCCAATGCATACAATGATTTCTCCATTTTTGTTTTCCATTTCAGACCACTTTTATTAGTTTTAACAATATCTATTGATTTCTAGTATAGTCAACGTGTTTAAAATGGTGGACAATATGGTTGGTGTGTTAACTACACTAGTTTACTGGTTTATAGGTGTGGTTGCCACGCTACTGGGGTCTATGAGCGGGCTTGGTGGTGGTTTTCTCAGTGTTCCACTATTATACTATATAGGAGTATCAATGCCGATAGCTGTAGCAACATCTAAATTCATGGTTTTCATTAATTCTATTATTAGTACTTATCGATACATTGAGAAAATTAAACTCCCTCTAAACCTATACATAGCTGTGGTTGTACCAATGATTATAACAGCGTATCTCGGTGCTTTCCTCGTTGCTATTCTACCAGTAAACATATTGTCTACAATTATAGGTTTAATATTGTTTGTATCAGCTCTTAGAATGCTATTGCAGAGAAACAACACTGGTAGATCAACCAGTCAAAAACAAGGCTTATCCATGTATATACAGGGTGCTTTCTCAGGGGCTCTTGCAGGCTTTGTAGCAGGTATTTCTGGTCTTGGTGGTGGAGTAGTAAATGTACCAGTCTTTATATACATACTTGGTTTAGACCCCCACCTCGCCGTCTCTCTATCAATGGCGTGTATAATACCATCATCTATATCATCTGTAATTAGACACATCATAGACGGCTTAATCGACTGGAGTATTGGAATACCACTCAGTATCGGAGCACTAATAGGGGGTTGGATCGGGCCGAGAATAGCTCTACGCATGAAAAAAGAAAAACTAGTGAAAATTATTGGTGGAGTAATGATTATTGCAACACTTAGAATTATAATTGAATCAATAATTAAACTACTCTAGAACTAGAAATAGTATTCAACCACAAATACCTCTCAGTGGACACCTACTACACTTTTCACCAAGCATTTCCATAATTAATAATTCCTCGTCTACTTCCTCGTTATCTTTATTTGAAGCATTATTTTCTTCTTTCACTTTAATCACCTCTATAACAGTGTTATAGTTGTAGGTCTTAATATACCTCCACTGAAATAATTAAATTCAGAGTTTTGTGTGTAGAGTATGACCAGGAAGAAAACAGTCTTAGAGAGACTACTAGACGTTCTCCCAGGGTTTAAGGGATACAGACAGAAAGAGTATATACGTGAAGACGATAGATTGATTAGAGAATACATTACAAAAATACTGAGTGATTCAGTGAGAAATATAGAAGACGTGGTTTCAAAACTAGTAGAGTATGATTATAAAACAGGAGAAATATACAATGAAATCCTAAGAGATTTAAGACTAATAACAGACAAGGTTAAATGGGCCGAGCACGGCTATTCACCACACTTCTACATTACTAAGATACTAGAAGAAGACCTCGAAAAACTAAGAGAAATCGATAGTGGACTAGTAGAACACGCAGAGAAAATACGTGATTTCACAGAGAACTTGAAAAAAGAAGTTTTATTGAAAAACCCAATAAGAGACAAAACAATAGAACTCGTCAAGTTAATAGATGAATTCAAGAAGCAACTAGGAGAAAGAGAGAAAGTCTTGAGGAATTGGATGCAATAGTATATATTGGTCTACAATATAATTAGTAGTCAAGTGTGGGTATTCATGGTCCTAGATAAAATAGGTAAAGGCATCGGTAAGGGAACTAGTAAAATAAGCGGCTTTCAACCAAAATTCATTGAGTGGAAAGACGCAACACCCGAAGATATTGTCTGGAGATACCCCGATGAAGTAATACCATGGGGTAGTATAGTAGTAGTTAAAGAATGGGAGAGAGTTGTATTCTATAGAGATGGAAAAGTATATGGGCTACTAGGGCCGGGTAGACACGTATTAGACACTCAAAACATTCCATTTCTCCAGGGACTAGTAGAAGGGATTTATGGAGAAAGCGTGTTTAGAGCTATTTTAATCTTCGTCAATATAAATCGTTTACAGGGTAAATTTGGAGGTAGAAGTCAAACCATAGAAGTTATACCTGTAAGCTTTCACGGTGTCTACTACTATAGAGTTGCAGACCCAGTACTCTTTGTCAACAAGGTTGTAGGTCCAGACAACAGGTTTACAAAAAGCGAACTAGACGAGTATATTAGAGGATATTTCCTAACGAAGATCATGTCTTTTATAAACGAGTCTAGTATTAAAGACCTATATCAAAAAGCAGAAGAGGCAAGTAAGAAGGCAACAATGGTCTTGAGAAAAGCATTTGAGGAAATAGGATTAATGCTTGAAGACATAGTATTTGAAGGTATTGATGTTCCACCAGAATACAGGGAGAGAGTATTCTGGATACTACAGGGAACAGCACCAGCATACCTAGTACAACAAGAAACAGCACGGAAATTCGCTGAGGCATTAAAAGAAACACAAGCTAGTGGAGCCGTACTAGGTACTGGAATGGTTGCCATACCATACGCTCTCCAACCACCTCCACCAGGTGCTCAGATTGGTCAAGCACAGATCGGGCAGCCCTCTCTAGCTGGATACGTAGCTAGATGCCCGTATTGTGGTCAAGGGCCTATCCCCACGGGTGCAAAGTATTGTCCGTTTTGTGGCAAGCAGATAAAGTGGTGTTCAAACAACCATGTTGTCCCAGTAGAAGCCAACTACTGTCCAGTATGTGGAGTTAGAGTTCAATAGGTGCTTTAATGGAGGATGGCATACAAGGATTTCGCTGTAAAAACTGTAGTGCAGCTCTACCAGTAACAGCTGATACTATAGCTGTAGGATGCCCTTATTGCGGAGAACTCAATGTTTTAAAACCCGAATTAATGGGTAAACTAAGAATTGTTCCTCCACTAGGCGAAGACGAAGTATTAAAGAAACTCGAAGAATTAAATAACAGTAAATCAAACAGGGTTTTCCAGCGCTCTAATCTAGACTGGTTTGAACGCGTCATTGTCCCAATATATATAGTGGGCGTCAAAGCCTCACTTGTCTACGACGCAATAGTTGTAGTCTACTATAAAAAGTGTCGGCGTACTAGGAAAAACCAGGAAGAATGCTGGATTGAATCTGTTAATGTAAGAGTTAAGGGGGTGTATGGCCCCGTATACAATGAAATACCCGTGGTCGCTAGACGTGGTGTTTCAATCTACTCTATACGTGCACTTGCAGGTGAATTTATCACTGAGAAACCTAGAGACTACTCTCTAAACGAAACAGGTTTACCAAAGGGGTATTGGAGAGATCTACTCGCAATAGAACTAGATAGCAAGACTGCTATTAGTATGGCAGTAGATGAATTCCTAGATGAAGAGAGAGAAAATGTAAAGATATTGATTAAGAGAGAAGCCGAGTCTAGAGTTGCAATGCATGGTAGAATAGTAACTGGTTCTAGAATAGCCCGCCTGGTTTTAACTCCCATCAATGTAGAAGCACAGACTTCAGACCCCATAGCGGTACCATTATACTACGCTGTCTTTAAAGACGAGAATGGTTTTTACAGAGTTTACATAGCTGGGTGGAGTGGTAAGATATTATTAATGGAGAAACCAGCTGGTAGATTAGAGAGGACACTGTGGTTTACCAGTGGAGTTATAGCGTCGAGTATACTCGCCTGGCTGGCTTCAAATGCATATTCGTTGAATCCAAATGGATTACTCCTAGCAATGGGAGCTATGAGTCTAGCAGTATACATATCATACTATACCGCTCGTAAAACACTAGCTCCCATGAAGACTATTGTTAAAACAACTCTATCTAGAACTCCTAGTAATCCCAGCGGGAGATGGTTTATATGAGTGGAAAAACCACTAGAGCTAAGTGTCCATACTGCTCTGCTGAATTCGAAGTTCCCAGTACACTTGTTTATACAACGTGTCCGTATTGTGGTACAACGTTCAAACTAGATAAACCATTTGAATCAATAGAACACTATGTTTTCAAGTTGAAGTATAATTCACACCAAGTATTCGAACACTTAAAGAGATTTGTATCAATTCAACCAGGAGTACCCGAAGATGTAAAACAAGTAATGAGTTATATCAAAAGCACACTCTACTATGTCCCCATGTATATATTTGAAGTTGTAGTGGAAACTCCGTGTTTAGATTCTAGGATACTAGATGATCAAGAATACCTAGAAGCAAGTGTTCTCGGAGGACAGGAAACAGGATTTGAAGTAATACCAGCTGTAGATAATTATCCTTTTCCAATTCCAAGAAACTATTCCTTTCCAGCTCAAACTAGAGAATACTTTAAACCAAAAATAATGAGAGAAGCCATATACCTCCAACCAGAATTAAACCCCTATGAATTACTGAAAACCATTGTAAAACCATATCTTGATAAAGCAGTAAGCGAAGCTGAATTAGCCTGTCCTGGAAACTATGAAGTTGTTAATAAATCGAGTTTTAAGGGTATTGCACACTACCCCTTCTGGCTAGTGGAATACGAATATAATGGAAATACTTATAGAGGCGTAGTTGATGGCGCTGATGGAACAATAATCTATCTTGAATACCCACTCGCCAAGAACAAGAGAGCGAAGTTCTTGGTAATGGGGCTTATTGGAGCTGTATTGTCCAGTGTACTCACACTATTGTTCTCTACATACCATGGAGGTATATCACAGAATACCTTGTTAATGGGTATACTAGCGTATACCGGAGGTCTGTACGTGTTTTTCTCTAAGTTTCTCGGGAAAAAAGGAGTTTACAATTATAATCCAAGCGAAGAAGGAGTTTTTGCACCGCCTAGATAGACATTTATACTTCTTCTACTTCTAAACCTAGTAGTTTACCCATAGTGGCTAGTTCACTAGTGTAGTCTCCAATTATTAGAGCGTAGTGGTTGCCCATGGGTTTTTTAATCAGCACCCGTGGATCCCTAGTTTTCACCTTTATCTGTGTTCTACACCATTTTCCAGTATAATCGGATTCCACGATTACTCCACTAATTACTCGGAGTTTATTTAGTCCAGGGTCTACTCGGTATAGAGTTGCTTTCTCTCCAACTGGATAGTCGACTCTAACACCGACGCTTAAACCCGATTCAAAGTGTGTATTGAGTATATATGGTCCTATTAATGGTGCTGTACAATGAGTAATATAGATGTTGTCTTCGTCGATAAAGGCAATATTACCCATGAAAACCGGTTTGTTTGATATCCAAGTACCCATAGCCATAGAGATTAATAGTGGTATATCACCTTCACATGAAGCTGGAAATCCCTTTGTATTTAATAGTGATAGTGCTAGACAAGCTGTTACCCCCGTGTATTTAATTAAATCAAAACACTTTATTGAAAGCCCGTCTAGAGAGTATTTTTCAATTATTGTCTCTATAGCTTTATATATCTGTAAAGCCCCTCGAACACTCTCATTGTTTACATAAATACTTCGCGCTGACTTAACGATTTTCAAGAGGAGATCATTTTCTAAGTTTACATGTCGATATTCTTCAATTAACTCTTCAAGGGGAATATAGATTAACTTCGCGCCGAGCTTAGACTCTAAGTAGTCTGGTTCTACTCTACTATAAACCAGCCAATCGCTAATACCACCAATCAATCCAAATCTTGCTTTTCTAAGTCTCTGCACTGAACTATATACTCTGAGTGTTTTGGTAACTATACTTGTTATCATTGATTCATCATTTGCGAGTTCAACGCTTACAATACTGTTTCTACTAGAAATAAGAGATATTGCTTCTAACGTAGCGGGTAGACTATTATAGTATCTATGTGCAATGAGGACTAGACTACCAGATCTCTCTGCAAGCTTAATAATTCCTTGTTCTGTTCCACCAGTAGCTACTATTATTATGCGTTGATTACAATAAGACAAGTTGTCAACTTCTTCTGGGAGTACAACGCCTTCTAGTTTAACCATATTACTATTTAATCCTTCTATTATAGAACTCCACATTTTTACTCCAATACTTTTACCCAAACTAGAAGTAACTAGTACAAGACATGGTTTATCCAAGTATGTACACCGGTTTTCACTATTTTATCTCTTCATTATAAATATATTGTCTTTCATCATGCTCCATTATTTTATTGATGTAATTCTGTAAAAAGAATAAGTAGGAAGTAAAACTAACCATCATGGTATTCAAATACAAATAGTTAAATAAAGTGGTTAAATACCAAGCCCCGCTATATACTAGATTGTATAAGGGGGATTGTATGAAATACGATATTATGAAATATATTGTAATATCCCTACTCGTAGTAACCCTACTAGCCTCTATAATGCCACCAGTAGTAACAGCCCTTGAATCACCAGTTAAAACACAGACTACGAGGAGAAAAATAGCTGTTGTCTACGATGTTGGTGGAAGAGGAGATTTAAGCTTCAACGACATGGCGTATCTTGGAGGTAAGAGAGCTGCGGAAGAATTCGGCCTTGAGCTAGTTGAAGTACAAAGTACAACTGAAGCAGACTACCTACCAAACTTGAGAAACCTCGCTAAAACTGGCGAGTACTTAGTAATCGTGGCAGTTGGATTCTTAATGACAGACGCCGTAGAAACCGTTGCAGATGAATATCCAGATCAATTCTTTGCAATAATAGATGGATATGTTGATAAACCAAATGTACTCAGCGTTCTCTTCAAAGAACACGAAGGTAGTGCACTAGTTGGAGCACTAGCTGCAATGATAGCCCACCACTATGGATACAAAGCAGTTGGTATAGTACTAGGTATGGAGATACCAGTACTATACAAGTTCGAAGCTGGATACTACTGGGGTATAAGATACGGCGAGAAGATCTACCAGGAGAAAACAGGTAAAGAAATCACGCCACTTAGAATACTATACACTTACACCGGTGCATTCAACGACCCAGCAAGAGGTAAAACCGCTACTCAATCACAGCTAGAAATGGGTGCTGGAGTAGTATACAATGTGGCAGGTGCAACCGGTCTAGGTATATTTGAAGCCATAGAGGAATATTGTAGAGCTAGAGGCAAGGATCAAGGCCCACCATTCGCTATAGGTGTAGATGCGGATCAAGACTGGATTAAACCAGGCTATATAATAGCGTCAATGATGAAGAGAGTTGATGTAGGTGTTGAAGCAGCCGTAGAGAGAGCACTAGACTACTATGCAGGTAAAATAGACAGGTATGGAGGTATACTAGAACTAGGACTAGCAGAAGGAGGTATTAGCGTCAGCACTCTCGAAGACCTAGACACATTCCTCCAAATAGCAATACAAGCTGGTAGACAAGTCAATAGAGATGAAATATACAATAAAGTAAGAGCAATGAGAGAATCTATACCATCATGGATCTGGGAAGAAGTCAATAAGCTAGCAGAATTACTAAAAACAAATCCAGCTGGTGTAAGCGTATATGGTTTAACATTTAAAGACATAGCTGACAAAGTACCATATACAGCTGAAACAATAGGGCAAGTTAGAAACACTCTCAAAGTAGGTGTTGAAACAGCTACAACACCAACTACACCAGTTGGAACAGAAACAACACCAACACAACAAGACTACACATTATACATAGTTCTAGGTGTAGTAGTACTAATAGTAATTATAGCTGCAGTAGTATTTACAACTAAGAGAAAGAAGTAGAATACAATGCTTTTTTCTCCTTTTCTCATAACACTTTTTTAATCCTTGCTCTCCATTTAATACTCTAAAGACGTGGGGGTAGCATTGAACAGTCAATGCCCCAATAGTGAACCAGTAGTACTAATGAAAAATATTGTAAAAGTATACCCCGACGGTACAGTGGCACTGCAAGGCGTAGACTTCGAACTGTGTAGAGGAGAAATACACGGCCTCCTTGGAGAAAACGGCGCTGGTAAATCAACACTAATGAAGATTCTCGCTGGATTAATAAAGCCCACAAGGGGCGAGGTGGTAGTTAGAGGTCGACCAGTAAAATTCCATAGTCCAGCAGACGCTTTAAAACAAGGTATTGGAATAGTAATGCAGGGCCTATCCCTAGTACCAGTATTCACAGCATATGAAAATATAATCCTTGGAGCTAGACGAGTTAAACCAAGTAGAGAAGAAATAGAGAAGTTAATGCAGGAAACAGGTTTAATAGTGCCACTTGACACCCCTGTAGAAAACCTCTCGTTTGGTGTAAGACAGAAAATC